>NZ_CP116968.1:2400000-3000000 GCF_032051675.1 Candidatus Nitrospira neomarina | reverse complement strand
CGGATGTGCGGCATTACACATGCGAATTTTGTCGCATGGGGTATCGTGTCCGTCCGGGACAATGACCATTCCGCCTTCAAGCCGATCTCCGAGCATGTGTTCCAGGGCTATCGCCATCCGTGCAGAGGCTTTTCCCGCTCCGACGCAGACGATGCGACCATAGTGAGTCAGATCGTAGTGGAGATCATGAGCCTGAAGCCGATTCTTGGTGAGATGGAGGGTATTTGCGATGGCGAGAGCAGGATCGCACGCCTCCATGGCCGCATCAATAAGAGATTTCAATATTCGTTTCGCAGCCGGATTGGCCTGTTGGACGATGACGCGTGTTTTTTTAAGGTGTGATAATGACATGGAGGTAGTTGATCAAGAATTTATTGGGAAGAGCGTGATGGGCTTTTCTGAAAACATTGTCTGCAATGTAGCATATTTTCAATAGAAATGAGTTTGAGAAATGCAGGATGAACTTCTCCACCCTTAGTCAAAACAAGGAGTCTTTCCAAAGAGGTGAGGGGTCCTTCACCGGGTGTATGAAGGAATTTCCCGGAACACAAATTAATGAGAGGAAGGGGAGATAGAGGACATCCGCCCTGGGGGGCCGGAAGGGGTTTGTCCGGTTGCGAGGGGAGACTGACGCCAGAGTCTTTGGTGCACCATGTTGCTCAGTTCGATCAGCGAATAGGGCTTGGTTATGACCCCGACGAATCCATGGGAGGCATAATTGGCCATGATTGGATCATTGGAATATCCGCTGGAGACGAGTGCCTTGACCTGTGAGTCAAGTTTTTGCAACCGTGCCAAGGTTCCCATACCGCCAAGTTTTCCCGGCACCGTTAAGTCTAAGATCACCAGGAGAAAAGGCGTTTGAGTCTCCATGGCTTCTTGATAAAGGGCCACCGCTTCCTCTCCATCCTTTGCGATCATCACTTCATATCCACAATGCGATAACATTTCCCGTGCCATGACTCGAATAGATTCTTCATCATCCATGACTAAAATTTTTCCTTGTCCCCGACGAATGCCCAGGTTCAAGGATTTGGGCGATGAGGTGGCCTGGGGAGATGCAGGAAAGTAGAGTGTGAAGGTGGTGCCTCCGCCGACCTGGGATTCCACGGTCACATGACCGGCATGTTTTTTTATAATGGCATAGGTGGAAGCCAAGCCCAATCCCTGTCCCGCCGACTTTGTCGTAAAGTATGGCTCAAAGATTTTTGGCAAATGATCTTCGGCGATCCCGATCCCCTCGTCGGTGATGGAGACTTTCACATACGGACCGGCAGAAAGAGGCAGAGGACTTCTGACGTCCGGATCGGACAATTGGATGTTTTCGGCGCGAATGGTGATGGATCCTCCGTGAGGCATCGCATGGATGGCATTCATGAGGAGATTTTGCATCACCTGATTGATTTGCCCTGGGTCGGCTTCAACGATCCAAAGGTTTGGATCAGCCCAAGTTTGGCAAATAAGCGATGACCCGGAAAGAGCCAGTTCGGAAGATTCCTTCATCAATTCGGATAAGGCCACCGGTTTCTTAATGGGATCGCCGCCCTTCGAGAAGGTGAGCAATTGGTGCGTGAGGTGTTTGGCGTGGAGAGCCGCACGTTCAGCTCGTTCTAAGTAGGACTGGCGTTCCTTGGAAAAAGGCAGGATTTGTTTGGTCAGAGTAATATTCCCCAGGATCGTCGTCAGGAAATTGTTGAAATCATGGGCGATGCCCCCGGCGAGATTCCCCACCGATTCCAATTTTTGGGAACGAAGTAATTGGGCTTCCAGGCGCTGTTTTTCCTCTTCAATTTGTTTGCGTTCTGTCACATCTCTGGTGACTCCCGTAATGCCTATAGGGAGATTGTTTTTGTCGAGCAGGAGGCTTCCCCGCACTTCCGCCCAGACTGAAGATCCATTGTGATGTTGATGTTCCAAGATGAGCAAGAACGACTGATTTGGCTCATGAGTGGGGGATTGGTGATGAGCGCGTTCGTGTTGAATGGCCTCCCTCAGAGTGACCATGGAAGCCGGGGTCAGAATGGTCTCTGGCGAAAGCGTGTTCAGGGCATATCCTGAATATCCCAACAACCGTTCCAGAGAGGGGCTGATGTAGGAAAACCTCGATGCCTCCAAGTCCATGACCCAAATGACATCCGATATTTTTTCGACCACCATTCGATACCTGGCTTCGGACTTTTGTAAATCGGCAGTCCGAATTCCCACAAGCGATTCAAGATGGTCTTTGTGATGAAGGAGTTCCTTTTCGATTTCCTTGCGAGTTTGGATTTCCTGACTTAATGAACGATTGAGCGTTTCGGCCTGAGAGTGGGCCTGTTCCAATTGGTGGATTAATTGAAAATTCTCTTTTTCCAATGTGAGAGTATTTTTTACCAGGAAAAAATTTCGGTAGGCGGTGACCGTAATTACCGCGAGAAAGGTGAAACCCATGATTCCCACGGCTTGATGGGGAGGGTCACCCTGCGCGAAAAATTGGTATGTGAGAGGCAAGGTCGTGGGAAGACTATAGGCCAAAAAAGCAGGGAAATAGGCTGCATGGACGGCGGTTGAGCCCGCCGCCATTCCTCCCAGCACCAGGGCTAAAAACATTTGGTGACTTGGTGAAGAAGGGGGGTAGAGTGCAATGCCGGCCATGCCCCAGATCAGTCCGGAGGCACCATTGCCGGCAACAAACCAGGCCAACCATGTACGGGGATGTGCCAGAGGTTTCGATGCGCGGCGATAGGCCAGGACCAAACCTGACCAGAGAACATTAATCCCCACAATGCCGATGATCCATCCCGACACGATCTTGGTCGGAATGACATCCAGGAGAATAAATGCAACCAGCCCACAATTAATGATGGAGGCCAGAATGGCCATCGGGACTAGGGAAAACAGTTGATGAACTTGTTGACGACGAAGTTCGATGAACGAATGAGAAGAGGAAGGGGTTCCTAAGGATCTCATGGGGGTCGGATCCGGCCGAGTGAGCATCAATGCTATTCCAATATGTCAGGAGTCCAGGCATAGACAGCACCCCGGCGTGGACCGTTCATACCGTCACCCTGATGAAGAAGGGATACTCGGGACGGAACCACCCCTCCTCCTACCCTATAGCCTGCCTTTCATCAAGGACTATGTCAAGACTATTGAGGGGTCGGGATAAAGAAAGGAACATGGGAAAAGCGGATAGGAAGGAAGTCCCAATTGGTGCCAAGAGCCTTAATCGGGATTTCCCGGATTCGGGCTGAATCATGTCTGTCTATGATAGGATCACTATACGATGACCCCGTTCACGCTTCTTCAGAAGACCATAACGGACTGTACGACCTGTCAACGATTGACGACATATCGTCAGGCCATTGCTAAGGAAAAGGTCAAACGTTTTCGTGATTGGGAATACTGGGGAAGGCCCATTTCCGGATTCGGCGATCCCAGGGCTCAGGTCTTCGTGGTGGGTTTGGCCCCTGCGGCCCATGGAGGAAACCGCACGGGACGGGTATTTACCGGTGATCGGAGCGGAGACTGGTTGTATGAAGCGCTGCACGCTTTCGGGTTTGCCAACCAGCCGGAGTCGACCCATCGGGAGGATGGGCTCACGCTGAAGGATTGTTATATCGCGGCGGTGGTACGGTGTGCCCCTCCGGCCAATAAACCCACAAAGGCCGAATTCGCCGCCTGCCGTCCCTATTTACAGGAAGAATTACGATTATTGCGGCGGGTCAAAGTTGTTGTGGCGCTTGGGAAGATCGCCTTTGATGAATACTTGCGGACCTGCCAGAGCCTGGGTTGGCAGGTGCCTTCACCCAGACCGAAATTTAGCCATGGGGCTCAATATGCCTTAGACTGGGGTGTGACCTTGGTCGGGTCTTACCATCCCAGTCAGCAAAATACTTTTACGGGTACCCTCACCCGTCCGATGTTTCACGGGATATTTAGCACCGTCCGCAAGCTGCTCGCACAATCCTGACCTTTGCGGGCTCCTTTGACCATGATGATCCGATTAGGCATTGGTGGAGGGTCTGGCTTCCCAATCCGAGAGAAATTTTTGTAAACCATTATCCGTCAACGGATGCTTGACGAGCTGTTGAAATACGCTATAGGGCATCGTGCAAATATGTCCGCCGGTGAGAGCCGCTTCGACGACATGTTGGGGGTGGCGAACGCTGGCGACGAGAACCTGTGTGGTGAAATTATAGTTTTCGAAGATCGTCAGGATTTGTCGAATGAGCTCCATGCCATTGGAGCTGATGTCGTCCAATCGGCCGATGAATGGCGAAACGCACCATGCCCCTGCTTTCGCGGCCAATAAGGCTTGAGTTGGAGAGAAACATAATGTCACGTTGACCCGGATTCCTTCGCTGGACAATTGCTTCGTGGCCTTGAGCCCTTCCGGAATAAGTGGACATTTCACCACGATATTTTTGTGGATCTTCGCTAATTCCTTTCCTTCCTTCACCATGGCCGCTGCTTCAATGCTGACAACTTCGGCGCTGATGGGCCCATCCACAATTCCGCAAATTTCCAGGAGGAGATCTTTGAAATCACGCCCTTCTTTTGAGACAAGCGAAGGGTTGGTGGTGATGCCGTCTACCAGGCCATAACTGGCCGCTTCACGGATCTCTTTGACACTTCCGGTATCGAGATAGAGCTTCATATCGAATCCCCTTTTTAGGTTTTGAGCTGGTGTTCCCTGAGTGGTCTCGTATCCCATTGTAATCCACACCCCTGTCTTGTACAAATTTTCTTATCCATGGTCGGGAAGGAAAATTTATATGAAAAGCCTGCCTGTCGTGTCGTCCCCTGGGAGCGCGTGCCAGTACTCCTGGAGGACGGGTCCCTCATGCGGTCCTCTCATTCGGGGGTGAAGAAGACGGGGCTTTCTTTTACTTCGATGGATCATGTTGTTTGACTGGTAGAGGATCGAAGGCTAGAATTTTCACAGACATAGAGAGTGTGTCCGCGTTTCAGCCATTGTTGGGGAAGGAGACGGGAGTGTTCTACAAATATTTGCTGATAGGACTAATGGGATGGCTCTGTGCCGGTTGTGGAGGGAATCCCTATTTAGATGCCTCCCTTGATCCCGCCAAATTTGAAGGAAAAGACAAAACCTGGTTCGAAGAAAACTGGGGAAAGCCGAGCGGGAAATCCGCTCGATTTTTTGGAGGAGAAACCTGGATGTATTCACGTATTTCCGGGGGTGAGTCCAGATTTCCCTACTTTAATTTTTCCCCGAATCAATGCCACATTAATTTAGATTTCGACAAAGAAGGCAAGCTGGAAGATTATGATTATACGGATTGCTAAGGATTCTCGTGCCCTTCCACCTGCCGGGTTGAGGAGATTATCCCGGTGACTTTGCCATTTCAAATGGGTTTTCTTTCTTTAGGCTGTCTGCCCGTCCTTTGGATGTAGGAGTCTGGATTGTCTCGGACCATTATCATAACACCAACAATCGACGAGTTGTTTATCGCTGCAGCCAAGGAAGTGGTACAGGTGGTGCTGGACTGTCGGAAAGCCGGTCGCGACTGTCGTGTGGCTTTGGCGGGTGGGTCCACACCTCGAGGATTGTACCGGCTCTTGACGGGTGCCCCCTACCGAACTCAGATTTCTTGGGACCATCTTCGCGTTTTTTGGGGAGATGAGCGCACAGTCCCTCCGGATCACCAGGACAGTAATTTCCGCATGGCCAAAGAGGCGTTATTATCTCATGTACCCATCCCCGCCAGTCAGGTATTTCGGATTCAAGGAGAAGTACCCGCCGATGAAGCCGCGGCACGCTATGAAACCGTTCTGCAGGAACAATTCAATCTGGCATCAGGTGAGATACCACAGTTCGATCTGATCCTATTGGGCATGGGTCCGGATGGGCATACGGCGTCATTGTTTCCGGGAACCTCGGCTGTGACAGAGTCCGAAAAACTGGTGTCGGCGTTGTGGGTCGAGAAATTACAGACACACCGGGTGACGTTGACCCCACCGGTCCTTAATGCGGCGAAGCACGTGGTCTTTTTGGTCAGTGGAGTGGATAAAGCGACGGCGTTACAGGTCGTGTTGGAAGGGCCGGCAGATCCTGCTCGCTATCCCGCCCAAGTCGTGAATCCTCCCACAGGTCGCCTGGTATGGTTGGTCAATCAGGATGCGGCCGGTCTCTTGAAGAGAAAATCGATGACGTCACCTGTGTGAAGAAGGAGAGGTCCCATGAAAATGGTTAAAGCGCCGGAGGCATTTATTCGCGCCATCCATAAAAAACCCATGACATGTCCCACGCCGGATTGTTCCGGTTCGGTGGCTGTGGAAGAGCGTTCCCGGTCCACCGATCGGGTGAAATCGTTTAGATTGCACTGTGAGCAATGTGATTGGCACGACACGATAACGGGTGATGAGCAAGTCGATCCCCCGTGGGACGAGGGGTCCCTGATGGAAATTACCGAGGAGCATCTTCTGCATTTAGAACCGGTTTGCCCATATGATCAGGCCCCCGTGGATTTTCATTCGCTGCCGAATCCCCGTCGTCGGGCTCGCTATCGCATCACGTGTTTTTTCTGTGGGCGGCAGGAGGAGTTGGATTGGCCACCTGAGGAAGCAAAGCGATAGTTCTTATACGTGTGCCGGTGCGTGCAATTCCCCTTCAGTGTCCACTTGCGTTATTCCCCATGCCCTGTTATTCCTGTCAGACTCATCTGTTGTCGAACTCATGAAAAAAATTAAAAAAAAGAAGTCGGCTTCTCAAGTCGTGCCGGCTTTTCTTGTTGGGTGGACTCATGGAAATGCACCTCCCCCGGGCTATATCGCTGCCTGGTTCGATGAAGCGTATGGCGGGCCACTGCGCATACGTTTCCTCACCTCGAACGGACACCATCATTTTGAGGCGGCGCACACCAATTGGACTGCCGAAGTCAATATGGAGCCTTCAACGGCAATCGTGGAACAGTGGCAGGGTCGCTTACAATGGGAACAGACTCAATTGGCGATCCTGTTTCCTCCAACCAATTCCGTGACCGATCGTCGGGATGCCCTGTTGCATGTGGCGAGAATGGCGAGGGGAGTGACCCTGCTCACCGACGGAACGACGTATGATGTGGCGACCGGCACGTATCTCAATCCTTCGGATTGGCGTGATCGGGGTTTGGAGGTCTTTCGAATCACCGACCACATTCAGGTGGAACATCGTGAAGACGTTCAGCGGGCGCGCATGTGGTTCCATACCAGGGGCCTCACGAAATTTGGCCTGGATGAAATCGAGACCTTTCAATCCATGGGCCTATCGAGTCGAGAGGTGAAAGACACTATCCTCAGGGTGGCCGACCATTTGATCGAGCAGGGAAAGAACTCAAAGGTAGGGGAACGAATCGTTCTTGATGGACATGGTCCCCAGGTGATAGTGGTTCGTCATCGGACCGATCCCGTGTATGGGACACCTCTGGCATTCCGAGAGTTTATCTTGGAGTAACGGGACCCAAGCCCCAGGAAGCGGCAACCGAATGTGGTTACCGTGGTGGAGAAACCACGGTAATGCGAGTCCGTGCGCCTCGTCCAATCGCTTGATCGCATGGGCTGAGTTGTGTATCAATGGCAATATTGGGAATGGAGCCCGGCTTGCTCATCAGTTGCCGGGTGAGTGCTTCGCCCGATGCCACCGGACGTGGCAGGCGATAGAGATAGATCGTGTCGATATCTTCTGCTTGAAACCAGGTTGCGCCTAAACTTCTCTGGTAAAATTCCAAAATTTGTTCAGGTGGATCGGGGGTGAGGAGCACGGCTGAAGGAATGGTCTGGTAGGCGTGTCCATGAATTTGGGCATTCCCGCTAGGCATGGCACTGGCCAGGACGGCATTCGGATATGGAGGGACCAAGAAAAATTGTGCCGGAGGCGTCCAGCTATTGAGAAATGATTCCTGCATGGCGGTCAGGCGGCATTGAGGGTTCTTGCTCACAGCGGAAAAATCGGCCAGGGGAGCATAGGGGCCTGCATGGGCGAGTGCCGGGAAGACGAACAGAGAGACGAGACTCAGCAAATAAGACCTCTTCATGCCTTGACTCCTTGCAGCGTTTGGGATTGAAAAAACTGGCATGTTCAGCATACAAGAGGAGAATCATGACGTAAGCATGCTGTGCAGTCAACCAGGCGGGGGCACAGATATTCGGCGGCTAGAGTCATGGGACGGAATGGAATTTCATGGACCGGTCAGGAACGCCATTTGGCCTTACCGATAACGGATTGTCCCATGAGGGAATTCAGACCACTGTTGTCTGTGGTAAGTTATGAAAGCTTTGGTGCACCCGCTGGTTTTTGATGTATGACATTCATGGCCAGCGCAATCATTGAACCCACATCGGACACTGAGGCGGGGAGCACGAGGGTGTTACTGGCTTTCGCCAATTCCCCAAATTCTCCGATATATTGTTCTGCCACACGAAGCTGAACCGCTTCAAATCCCCCTGGAAGTTGAATCGCTTCGGCAACCTTCCGAATCCCTTCGGACGTGGCTGTCGCAATCGCGAGGATGGCTGAGGCTTCTCCTTCGGCTTCGTTGATTTGTTGCTGTCGTTTCGCTTCAGAGGCTTTGATGACCTGCTGCTTGTCTCCCTCGGCTTCGTTAATGGCCGCATCCCGTTGACCTTCGGACGCCAGTACCACCGCACGTTTTTCCCGTTCAGCCCGCATTTGCTTTTCCATCGCGCTGAGCACATCTTTGGGCGGGTTGATATTCCGAATTTCGTATCGAAGGACTTTGGCACCCCAGGGAGAGGAAGCTTTGTCTAACTCGTTCACGACGGAAATATTGATCGTGGTCCGTTCTTCGAAGGTCTTATCCAGGTCAATTTTTCCGATCTCACTACGAAGCGTAGTTTGGGCGAGCTGAGAAATGGCGAACCGGTAATCGGTAATGCCATAGGAAGCCCGTTCGGCATCCAGGACTTTGATATACAAGACCCCGTCCACTCCGACCTGCACATTATCCCTGGTAATACAAATTTGTTCTGGGACGTCAACGGCCATTTCTTTTAGGGTATGTTTGTATCGAATCACATCTAAAAACGGGATGAGGATGTGAAGTCCGGCGTTCAATGTTGTCGAATAGCGTCCTAATCTTTCAACGACATAGGCGCTCTGTTGAGGAACCACGACAGCGGTTTTTGCTAGAATGATAAATGCGAGCAAGGCTAAAACCAATGTGACCAGCAATTCACCCGACATGAGATTCCTCCTGTGTCATCGGATCCGCCTGAATCCAGAGCGTCAACCCTTCAACTCGGATAACTTTGGCCTGCGATCCTTTGCCTAGGGTTGATGTTCCGGCATTGCGGGCAGTCCAACTTGTTCCATGGAGTTCCACCTTTCCTATTCGTTGGGCGTCAAGATTTTCCAGAACAGTGGCAAATTCTCCAACCATGGAATCCACCGGAACCTCATCCTTTTCCCTTATGAAGCCTGTTCCTTGAAGGGGTTTCTTCATGGCAAAGAGCGAGATGATGCCGAAGACCACGAAACTCAACCATTGCAGCCAGGCGGCTTCGGTCAAGCTTAACCAGGTGAGGGCGCTCACCATCAACGCCGCTACTCCGAAAAACAGAAAATAAAAATTGCCCAGGCCTCCAAGGGTGAGAATTTCCAACCCTATTAAGATCAAACCCATTATCGACCAATGCCACCAAAGCATCGCGAAAGGACTCCTCTCTGTTGCTACGATAACGGCAGAGGGGGACAGGGGGGATCCGAGCGTTTGCCGTTTTTCTATTATATCGGGCGTCGTATGGCGAAAACTAAGACCAAATATTTTTTTGTTGAGAAGGGAGCACTGCGGTACCGTCTTTAGGGGAAGATTAGCACAATTTTCCGGAAAGGTCTTCCTCTCAGGAAGGCAAAGCTGCATTTCGAATGGAAGATTGCCGGTGTATCCATGAAGGTTCAGCTTTGCCCTGCAAACTCTGTCTTTTGGATTGAGAAATGTCCGGATTGGATGCGATAATTTCAATCAAAACCGGGCACGATGCCTGGGGGCCGTGAATTCCACAGCTCTTTTCCCGCTTGAGAAAACGGAAGTTGTCAGGTGAAGACAACCAACAAATCTCATTATCGGTTACACACCAGGTTGTGTTGATTAATCGTACAATGTCGTCGGTCCTGTTTCTATCCGGTGGGCAGGTCAGGGTGTTCGATAAAAATAGAGTGTGGGAATTTTTGGCCGGTTTTAGATTGGCGAAGAGTGCGTTTCAGGACGAAATCATACAACAAGGGGTTATAGTCATAGATCTCATTGAGCGCGTCTCGTTCTTCAGAGGTGATATGGCCGGAAGACACGAGGGACCGCGTCTGAATCACGATATTGATTGCGGGCAGGGGATAATCGCTTCCATTAATCAATCTGGAGTGAATGGAGGGCTTGGATAAGATCTTATCGAGGTTGTGATGCCGATTGTATTGCGTCAGGGCCGAAATATCAGCAAACACCAAACCTGCATAAGCGGGATTTTCAAGCATTTGTATGGCCAAATCAACATACGGTGTCCCGGGTGCACAGATGTCAGACTCCTCTTCTTCACATTCCCCCAAACTGGCGACATGAGCCATCACGACTTTCACTCCCATGTCCAAGGGTTTTATTAATAACAAGGGGTTTCCAAGCCGTTGATGTTCTTCCGCTTCCGTGGCAACCTCCACACCCGTATGGGAAATCAGTACCATGTCGTACTCTTTCATGATGCGGTAATACGGCACGAGTTGGTCCTGCATGGTCTCTGACGCCGGGTGCATACCCATGGCATTGGGCAGCCATTTCACAAACCGAACGCCTTGTTGTGCATAGTGACGAAGCGCGGTCGTGGCATCCTCCCGGTAGGGATGAATGGAGATGATAGGGAAAAAGATATCGGGATTCTTCCTGGCAAGGGTCATCACATATTCATTGGGCACATGAAACGTTGAGAGTTCTCGATTAGGTTGTCCCTGTTCGTCATGAAAAAAATCAAATGCCATAATGCCGAACTTTCCCCGTTCGGGCATGAACTGAATAAGGTTTTTTAAGCGCGCAAGGTATTGGGCGTCGGCCTCTTGTTCGTCGGTAACCACCGCGGCACTCTTATAGATTTCAAATTGAAAATAATGGATTAATCCGCTCCAAGGCGATTGCCATTCTTCGTTCACCCATGTGCCATTCAATGCCGTGTTCATGCCCAACATATGAACGTGATAGTCGCGAAGTGCGTCACTCTGTATGCCCTCGAACGCCTGTTCGACCAGCGAGCGTGCCCCGGCGCTAATCTCTTTTTCCAAATCCTTGGGTTTATGATCGAAGGCGCCCCCCAAAAGATCGCAAGATGCACAGAAGGCGCTCACAGCAATCAGCATTGCCCGGAGAAGATATGTCGGTGTCGTGCTCATATGCTTGTGTGGAATCATGTTGAGTGCATCTGGTTCGTGGTGACGGGTTCGATCTCACTGACAGACGATATTTGTATGTAATGAAACGTTTTAGGAATTACACACGTAATTACTTCAAACAAAGAATGCCCATTTTACGTTGGCTCCCTTTTAGAGAATAGGGGAGGGATGGATTTGCCTTGTGAATCTTTCGGAAGGCAGAATGGTAAATGTGCATTCCGTTCCAACCCTATCGTAAAAAATGTTTGGGCGAAATATTCTTCCCCGCTTTTTTTGGTATTTCTGAAGGCCTGGTTTTCAAATTATATACCTTGACTAATTGTCAGAATTAACCAAGAATCTTCTCAACTTTCTGCTTATGTATCAATTTCATTGATCAGGTATAAGGGGTGTAATGTGGAAGGAGGATTGATGTCTACTCCCCAGAAATCGGAAACATGACCGTCCCTATCTTTCGAGGAGTGGAAGGATACCTATGCAATCTTGCATATGTGGACGCAGATTGTCGGAATGGTTCGCCTGTCCCAGAGTCCCTGGATCAATCATTCCTGGCATGTCACGCTCTATGTGACCACGAGAGGGCTGACCACATCTCCCATTCCCGGACCATCCTATGCCGACAAATGTTCAGGAGGGTTGAGCCCTGACTTCACTCAATCCAACACTACTTTTATGACGTGGAATGTAATGCCTATGGGTTGCTTGTTGCGGGCGTCAGGCGGTATTCCGGCTCATGGAAATCATCGTAATAAGCGGGATGCTGGTAGCCGTTTTGATCATCCGAAAATAAACTATCGGTAGATGCATGATAAGAAGATACGCTGTGAAGTGCATGATGTCTATTGAATGCTGCTGACACGGAGAGGGAGTGCGGTGCACCGGACATGAATGTCGAACATATCTTTTTTGACAATTGGCAGGCCTTAGGCCGAACAGGGCTCATGAGCCTGTTGGCTTACCTATGCCTTCTTGCTCTTCTCCGATTGTTCGGCAAACGAACCTTGTCAAAAATGAATGCCTTCGATTTGGTCGTAACTGTTGCTCTCGGCTCGACACTGGCAACCATTTTGCTCAACAAGAATGTGACGTTGTCTCAAGGGGTTCTGGCATTGGTTCTCCTGATCGGAATGCAATTTCTGGTGACCTGGTCCAGTGTCCGCATTCGATGGATACGCAAGCTGGCTACAGGGGAGCCTACATTATTGTTATACCAGGGTACCCTGCTGTCTCAGGCATTGGTCAAAACACGGGTGACTGAAGATGAGGTGCGGGCTGCGGTTCGGAGCGCAGGAGTGGCGATGTTGAATGAGGTGCACGCTGTGGTGTTAGAGACTGACGGCTCCTTCAGCGTCGTCCGGAGCGGCACGGGTTCCGGAGAGTCCAGCCTCAAAGGCGTCAGTCGACCTTCGGGCATTCCACCCACAATCAACCTTGGCTAAACGATACTGATTAGGGGAGCCATGACAAATAACGCAAATGACGTTCGCATTGAAACCGACTCCTTTGGTTCGATTCCTGTGCCCGCTGACAAATATTGGGGTGCACAGACCCAACGTTCCTTGGAGAATTTTCAAATTGGCCAGGAGCGTTTGCCTCGCCCTCTGATCCGGGCGTTGGGTATCGTCAAGCGTTGCGCGGCCCTATCGAATGTCACCCTGAATACCATTGATGAAACAACCGGCAAGGCTATTGCTGATGCGGCACAGGAGGTTATCGACGGCAAGTTGGACGATCACTTTCCCCTCGTGATCTGGCAAACCGGTTCCGGCACGCAGTCCAATATGAACGCTAATGAGGTGATTGCCAATCTGGCTATCGAACGTCTGGGCGGGACGTTGGGATCAAAGACGCCCGTTCATCCGAATGATCACTGCAATCGCAGCCAGTCTTCCAATGATGTCTTTCCAACGGCGATGCATATTGCGACGGTTGAGCAACTGCACCATGTCCTGATTCCATCCTTGGCCCATCTCCACCAAGTCTTGTTGGATAAGTCGCAAGCCTGGGAAGGCATTATCAAAATCGGACGAACCCATTTGCAGGACGCCACTCCTCTCACGTTGGGTCAGGAATTTTCAGGATATGCCGCCCAGGTGCAATTGGGGATTGATCGGATTCAGGATAGTTTTAAACGACTGTATCCCCTGGCGCAAGGCGGTACGGCTGTAGGTACGGGATTGAATGCAAAGCCCGGGTTTGGTGTGAAGTTTGCTGAAGAAGTTGCAAGGTATACGCAGCTGCCCTTTCTTTCGGCTTCCAATAAGTTCGAAGCGTTGGCCGCGCATGATGCCATAGTGGAAATCTCCGGTGCGCTCAATGTTCTCGCTGTCAGTCTGAATAAAATTGCCAATGATATTCGCCTGTTAAGTTCCGGTCCGCGGTCCGGTCTTGGAGAACTCTCCCTGCCGGAAAATGAGCCGGGCTCTTCCATCATGCCGGGAAAGGTGAATCCCACTCAATGCGAAGCCATGACCATGGTCTGTGCGCAGGTTATCGGGAATCACACGACAATCACGATTTCCGGCGCACAGGGGCATCTTGAACTCAATGTGTTCAAACCCGTTATGGCGTACAACGTGCTTCAATCCATCCGTCTCATCGGGGATGCCGTCATGAGCCTGACCGATAAATGCATTGTGGGCATTGAGCCCAATACCGGCCGAATTTCCGAGCTGATGGAACAATCCCTGATGCTGGTCACGGCATTGGTTCCTCACATTGGTTACGATAAGGCTGCCAAAATTGCTCAAGGGGCCTTAAAAAATGGACGGACTCTGCGAGAAGAAGCTATCGCCAGCGGTTTTGTGACTGAAGAAGAATTCAATACCTTGATCCGTCCGGAACAGATGGTTCGGCCAGAGTAATCCCCACGTCACCGACAGCATTCTGGGTCCTTCCGGGAAGGAATTTAAAACGAAAGATTGCGATCTCTTTCGGCCACAGCTTTGACATAATCCTCCATGCCCTTCATGACCGCACCCACCTCGAGATCAGATTGGTTAATTTGTCGGGCGATCGCACAGGCTGAACAGACCCACAGAGGAATACCCTGGGACAGAATGGTGTTGGCTAACACCTTCAATGCCGGTAGCCCGACTCCCTGTACACCATCTACCATACCCTTTTTTGCTAAGACGACGGCCTCGGCCTGAAGCCACAACACGACCTCGTGCCCTTGTTTGTGAGCCTCCTGTGAGGCGATAAACGGAAGAGTGGCCATTGTTGGATCATCCGTTCCCTTACTTCCGGCAATGACAAAGCGTGCCATAGTTTTCTCCTTTTATCACCCTTTTTCTTTTATGCTTCTCCAACACCCCAAATTATTGCACAGGAAAGCCGGAGAAAGATAAAGACGAAAACACCTAACTTAATGGTATCAGTAATGAATGTGAGACTAACCTCTATATAACCCTTGTTTTAACCGGCACGTGCGAACAATGTTGGCTCACCATCGTTTTGGTTTACAGGAAGGTATGCCGGAAGTCCTATGGGTGTGTCGTCAGCAAGGGTTGAAGGTGAATAACAAAAGCTCAATGTGATGACAGGTATACAGCCAATGATAGAGGAGTATCCTCTTGACCGCGCGGCTGAGGCCTATGATCGCATGATGAGTGGTGAAGCTAGGTTCAGAGTAGTATTAAAGGTTAGTTGAAGAGCCCACTCACTGGTCACTCCTCCAATGCTTTGCCTAAAACGTGAATGTCCATAATAAAGAACCTGTGGGGCATGAAAAGAGCCAAGTTAATCAGTGTGTAAAGAACAAGTTCTTGTCAACGGTTCGACTTTCTATTCTGACCATGGCGTTACCCAAATGAGGCGTGTCGCCGTGGAGCCAGGTATATTTTCTCGCCTCAGGAAATGAGCGGGCAAGAGAAGGCGGGAGTCATCCCATAAAAAACGAGGATCTGAATAGGGTATTCGTTGTGGAAATTTCAGTGGATGGATTTTCCCCCAGCGTCTAACTACTCGGTAGTTGATGAAGTTTAAGACCCGGCAAAGAAATATTCTACAGGGGCAGAATCTCAGGCCTTTTTGACATAGGCTTTGTACACTTTTTTGTCCGCAGCACCTTCTTCTTCCATGCCCACCATGGCGTGTCCGGTTGTCTCGCACCACGCCGGCATATCTTTTTTAATCCCTTCGTCATCCGAAATTACTTCAAGGACTTGCCCTGAGGCGAGTTCTTTGATTTTTTTTGAGGTCAGAATGATGGGCATCGGGCAAAAATACCCCAATGTATCGAGTTTAACGTCGGCTGGTATCATGGTTCATCCTTATTGTAGTGGTCGTTAGATAAATAAGTTTACGGACCCGTGCCGGGCTTCCGCCAAATAGGTGCTGACTCCGGCGAGTTGGTCGATACCATCAATGAGCGTATCCTTTGAAATGCCCATGAGTCCCAGGGTCGTTGTGCAGGCAATCATCTTCACATCCAGGTCTTTGGCGGTTTCCATGAGTTCGGGTATGCCGGGCATGCGGTTATCTTTCATCACCTTTTTCATCATGGTGGTTCCGAGACCTCCAAAATGAAATCGTGAGAGGGGCAGGCGGCTGGCTCCCCCTTTGTTCAGCCATCCAAAGGCTCGACGAAGCCAATCCTTAGGGGAACTACTCACATTTTCCTTCCGGATGGCATTCAACCCCCAAAAGGTAAAAAACATCGTCACCTGCATGCCCATGGCTGCAGCGCCCGTGGCGATAATCAGGGCCGCCATGACGCGATCCATGTCTCCACTCAGGACGACAAGTGTCACTTTATCGGGTTTGGCTTCTTTGAGCTCGGCTAAGGCAGTTGCTGGTTCAACGTGGGTGGCGTTCATGATGTCACCTTCTTTCTCAGAAATATGATGGGTCGCCTTTTAAAGAGTCCTCGATATAGGCGGATTGTTACGGAGTATAGCAGTTCTTGGCCTTTGATCGAGTTGATTTTGCTTGGAGGCATTATCCAAGAATGAGGCTTACTGCTCATTCGACTATAATATGGTATTTTTTTCGGTGTCAACAAAAGCCTGTTCTGGATTGTGCCTGCATGAGGAATGGACGGCAGGCTTCTTAGCGGTGGGCAGATGAAAGGAAGGGATCATGGATCGGTTGGTAGAATGTGTGCCGAATGTAAGTGAGGGCCTGGACAAGGCCGTACTCGCTTTATTGACTGAGCGCATTCAGTCGGTACCCAATGTAGACTTACTCGATCTCCATATGGATCCCGATCATCATCGGTCGGTTTTTACTCTTGCAGGGGAGCCTGAGGCAATGGCCACGGCGCTTTTTCAGTTTATTCAAGAAGCACAGCATCGCATCGATCTCCGCAGACATCAGGGCCAGCATCCACGCATCGGGGCGGTTGATGTGGTGCCCTGGATTCCCTTACGAGGCGTGACGATGGAGGAGTGTGCGGAAAATGCCAAAGATTTGGGCAGGCGAGTCGGGCAAGAACTGGGCATTCCCGTCTTTCTCTATGAACAGGCGGCCTTAGTGCCTTTGCGGGCCCGGCTGGATATTATCCGGCGGGGAGGGCTTTCTGGGTTACAGAAACGGATGGATCAAGAGGCGGATTGGAAGCCTGATTTTGGCCCAAACGTATTGCATCCTACGGCTGGAGGGGTCGCAATCGGAGCCCGGTTCTTCCTGATTGCCTTTAATGTGGTCCTCAAAAGTCAGGATATTCAAGTGGCTCGTCGTATTGCCGACACGATCCGGTCTTCAGGTGGAGGTTTGCCTGCGCTTAAGGCCATGGGTGTGCCCCTGGCATCAAAAGGGCTTGTGCAGGTGTCCATGAATCTAATGAATTTTCGGGAAACATCCCTTCGAGCGGCATTTCAGGCTGTGGAACGGGAGTCACATCGGTTGGGTGTGAAAATTCAGGAAAGTGAAATTGTGGGCCTGATTCCGCAGGAGGCATGGGATGCGGATTTGGCTGCTGATCTTCAGTTAAAGAACTGGAATCCAGAAGGCGTGTTGGAAGTGGCGTGTGGGAAATACCATCTTTTCCCGTTGTAACTCATCAGGTACAATAACCGGGAAATGTGAAGATGAATACCCCGTCCTAGTGAATTGTGAGCAGGCGGACTGGAATTATTCGAAAGAGCAACAAAGTGGGCATGAACTTTTACTCAAAAAAGGAAAAAACCATATGAGCGATGATGTGGCAGCTTTGCGGGCCAGTAAATTTGGTCATTTAACGGTGGGCAGTCTCATGGAGAAAGAAGTGCAATCGGGCATGAAGGATTCGGAAGCCAAGTTACTGGCCTCTTATATGATGGAAGGATTTGGTTCTGTTCCCATCATTGACGAATCCTCGAAATTGGTGGGAATCGTTTCCGAATTTGATTTACTGAAGGCCTTGCGCAAAGGAAAAAACCTGGAAGAGGTGACGGCAGGTGATATTATGACCGCTAATCCGGTATCGGTCACGCAAGATACCAATGTGCTGACTCTGATGGATGTCCTGCAAAATAATCATCTGATTCGGGTGCCTGTTGTGGATTCGAAGGGGAAATTAATCGGGATCGTCGCGCGAAGAGATTTACTGCGGGGCTATTTGCAAACATCGGGGAGTTGAAGCTCCCCGAGAGTTGTGCTACGGCTTTCCTTCACTGGGTTTATCCCTCCCATTTTCCAACACTAATGAATCGGCGCACGTTCTCTCCCTGATTCCAGGGTGAGAATGCGCCATGAGCCTGTGAGTTGACAACGATGAAAGATCAAGCGAATCAGATTGTCCGCGCCCCATGGTTTGAGTACGGGATCATTGCCTTTATTCTCATTAACGGGGTCATTCTGGGCCTGGAAACCTCACCGGCATTGGTGGAACATTATGGTGTCCTCATGCATTGGGGCAATCACGTCATCCTTGGGATTTTTATTTTGGAAGCTCTCATCAAAATGATCGCTGTGGCACCTCAGATTGATCGGTATTTTCGTGATGGCTGGAACCTCTTTGATTTTTCCGTCATCGTGTTTTCTTTGATTCCGGCTACCGGCGAATTTGCCATGATTGCCCGGTTAGCCCGCTTGTTGCGGGTGGTTCGTCTCATCTCGACCATTCCTGAGCTCCGCCTTATCGTTTCAACCCTCGTCAGATCTATTCCCAGCATGATTCACGTCATGACTCTCATGGGCGTGATCTTTTATGTCTATGCCATCATGGGCTATCAGTTGTTTCATGAGCACGATCCGACGCATTGGCGATCATTGGGGATCTCGCTATTGACCCTATTCCGCGTCGTGACCCTGGAAGATTGGACTGATGTGATGTATACCGCCATGGATTTTCATTATCTGTCTTGGATGTGTTTTGTGAGTTTTGTGGTTTTAGGGACGTTTGTCGTGATTAATCTGTTTATTGCCGTGGTGATTAATAACCTGGATGAGGCCAAAGCCGAACGCCTGGCTGAACTTCAGGGGCCGGTCACACAAAAAGAGATACTCAATGATTTGAGAGAAACACAAATAGCCCTCAAGCGCCTGGAGGAGCGCTTGGAAAGAATGTCCGGAGAAAATGTCCTACCCCTATCGAAAGTGTAGAAAGGTTAATATACCCAGAACTGACCCAAACCTCTCCGTTCGCCAGACGTAATATCCTTGTAAATCTTCTACCGTCTTCCCAGCGAGAGAGAATCAGAAAATCAAAATGTACGCTGAGTGCCACCTGGATGCCATTGGTGACTTCCGTTAACATCTGACCTCCCGATCCGGTTTTGACCCGGTCCCCTCCATATAAGGGTTGGATGTCTTATTCCTTCAGTTGCTCCTGAATATCATCGGTTCGAAATACTGTGAAATCCACGGTGATATTTCCCAATCTCTTCTTCAGCGAACTACTCCCGGCATCATTCCCTCATGGAAAGCCAAAGTTGTACAACTGTTTCGATGCTGCTCCCCTCTCGCGTTGGTATTGATTCAAATCTTTTATAACCGTCAGTACAGTGTTCTCAGTGATCCAGAGCCGGATCATGCCCTTTTCGCCGCATCGTTTCTGGGCATCTGCCCGGTTGCCACCCTGGCCGTCCTGTTTTGATAGGTGCATGGAAATGAAAAAGAGAACGATTGCGATAGGGCGAGGGATCGTGTTTGGAAAATGGTGTGCGTATCTGAATCGATACCTTTCGTATCTCTGTTGTTGGCTTTTCCCGGCAAAGAGGAGTTGATCGAAAACTATTTTAATTGAAATATCTTCAAATTGCCAATGAATACGGTGATTTTTTTTCATAGTAGATTTTGGCATTGAGGTTGCTTTAGCAGGCTGCAGAAATATTTTTTCTCATTAACCAAGGAGGGTGCATGCTCAGAAAGCAGTCGCACAAAGTTCAGATGCCACGCAGAAAATGGACACACAATGTTTTTGGTGATCCGTAAATGAAAACTGCTTCGTCACGGTTCCGGCAATTTTGTATTCACGCAAAGGAAACAGAAAGGGCATTCTATGAAACTCAATGTATTGTTCAACGTAGCCGTAATGCTTGGCATGGTGGCCATTAATTCATCAGCATGGGGACATAGTCCTAATGATGCCGGCGAAGACGGTCTACAATCTAAAGTTCGAGAAGCGGGTTTGATTATGTATGGCCAGGTTGTTGATATCCGATATCGAAACTCAGAGCCCACGAAAGAGCAACCCCAGGGTCTTCCTCATACGTTTGTGACGTATCAGGTTCTGGAAGTTTTGAGAGGTGATGTCCCGGACAAAAAAGTCACGCTTCGAATTCCCGGTGGGGCTGATGGGCAGGGTGGTGTCTACATGGTGTCGACAGCCCCCGTGTTTGCCCGTGGACAAACCGATGTGTTGTTCGTCAAAGGAGGAGAAATCGATGATTGTCAGCTGGTGGAATGTGTCGAGGGAAGATTCCGTATACATGAAAATCAGGTGTTGAATGGTTGGGGCGTGCCGGTTGTGGAAGCCCACAAAACGTTACGCCTTGGTGGAAAACCACGGTTCGATCTCAATGTCATGGAAATACCCCGCCCTTCGTTTAAAGCCTTGTTGGAACGACCGGAGATGAAGGCCTATATCGATCGCATAAGCCGGGAGAGCCGACAGAGCTTGAAAGATTTGCAGGCACGTTATGAGCGTGAAGCTCCCAAGGTCACGACGGTCAATCTGGGTAATCAGATTCTGCCAATTCAAAGAGATGTCACCGAAGAATCAGAGGCTATTCCAATGGAAACCTACGGAGAACCGCTGACCCCCGACGTATTTTTTGACGCCATACGCGAGTGGAGTAAACAGGTGGGTGATCCTCGATCGCCAATCGTGATGGCTAATGCGAAAGAACGGTTTGAAGTGTCTGACCAAGAGGTCTTGGCTCTCGAGGCCAAGGATGAGGCAGGACTTAAAATAAGCGATGAAGAGCGTTATGACATTCATGCTAAGGAGGGACTTCGATAATGAATATGACAAAAATTTTCGTATCCATGATGTTCGTGGTGTTATGTAGTTCTCCCGCATTTTCAGCATCCTGGCTGGAATGTAATGGAGACAGTGGCAAGAAATTGCGTTGGGGAGGAAACTCCACGACAGCGCGGATCAATACCGGAAGTTTTCCAGCCGGGAGCGTCCTGCAGGCGGCCCAACGAGGTGTGAATATTACGAACACGAATCCCTCGCCGTTTTCAATTAACCATACGACCGAAACCGGTGGTGTGGGAAGTGGAAATGGACAAAATGAAATATGGGCCGCAAGTATTTCTCCACCGGGAGAGGCCCGCATGCGCTATCACTGCTACTGGTTATTCGGGTGGCATTATGGGCTGGATGAAGTGGATATTGTGTTGGATTCGACAGGGCGGTCCTGGACGACCTCCCAAAACAAAAGCGCGAATTTTACTTATACCGGCTCAAGCCGTCCCATCGATGCGGTCATTGTGCATGAGGCCGGACACTACCTTGGCCTGATGCATGTCAATTGGGAATACAATGTCATGGGTGATTCCTGGCGCCACCATCACACCAATGGGGGATCAGCTATCACGTATTTCGGAGAAGATGCTTCGCATGGGGCGCGGGTGCTGTATGGCTCGCAAAGCTCTTCCTTTAACGATGTGTCCGCTTCGCACTGGCGAAGAACCGGAGCCAGCGGTGAGTATTCAAGTCATGACCGGGTACGAGTTCGCAATAGTGCCAACACCGGGACGTTGACGGGTATTACGATTGCCGGGGAACCCGGGTTTCGGGTGAATCGAGGAAATGTGGTGCGGCCTGAATTTACGATCGAAAATAATGGGAAACAGACTCATGCCAACGTCACCTTCGGAATCTATGTCTCAACGAATGACTTTATTAGCTACAGCGATACCCGTATTGGTGGGGGATCCTTTGGCTCGATTCATCCTGCCGATGTGTTAACTACCACGATTCCGGTGATCATACCCAATTTTCTGAATGCGGGGCAAAATTACTGGCTGGGAATCATCGTTGATGAGGACAACGATATCAATGAGGTGAATGGTTCGAACAATCGGGCGTATATACCCATCCGGGTTCAGTGAAAAGAATGGATGTGCAAATGTAGGAATCCCGGGACAACACGGTTTGTGGTTTCTCATTCACTATAAGGCAATGGGCCTCGACCGGATCCCCGGGCATGTTCAATTTGGAGATCGACTTGGTAGCCGGGGCCGTCAGGATTCGAAGAATCTTGCACGGCCTCGGCTGTTTAAGATTGTTCACGTTGGCTTGTCCGAAGGGATCGGTGTTAGGCATGTGCCTGGAGAATCAGGCAGTCAAACGCAGGGTGATGAGAATTGAAGGTCTGGCATAAAAGTCCTGTCAGTCAGTGAGAAAATCCTGGGAGGGGTATTCTTGAAATATCCGACGAGATTGGGTTTCCCAATTCTGAATGAAGGTGAGAAGTTCGAACACAGTGGTATGACCTAGGACGGCACAGTCCACCTTGCCGTCTTCGTTCACTCTCCACACATAATCTCCTTCCCGAAGTAGAAACATTCCCTCTTCACATGATCGACTAATGGTCATGGCGTCGCTCATTGCTTGCCTCCCCTTTAGAAAATCCGTAGGCCACAAAATTTCCTAACAATTGACGCAATGGGAACTACAGACTTCTTTGTTCCAAAAAATATCAGCCGAATAAAATGTTCACATTCAATGAAATGCAAGTTCATGACTATGGTCGCCATAACCAATACAAGGAAACCAATCCCACAAGACTTACGCAACTGATGATGATGAGTAAAATCCCTTCCATGGTGTTGCCTCTCTATGTTGGTCAGTCGGCCGTCACCTTTTCCTGATTCCGAATAAAAGCAACCTTGATGCCGCTGTTCGGGTTGTTTCTTTTGGCCAACCAGGAATGCAAGCTAAGCAACTAATTTTAAAGAAAAAAGGAAAGAGAGGTTAAAGCATTGGTCCTGGGAATCTTCGGTTGGTGGCATATGGGGAAAGTAGCGAAAGGGGTACATGCCGTAAACATAGGGAACAGATACGAATGGTGAGCTATTTTAAAGGGGATAATACTAAATAGGATAAATCCTAGGTGAGGAATGACTATTCGAGGGTAAACTTTTGGTGAAAAGCTCGAGGCTTGTGTTAATCCAAGTCAGGGCCATGGGAGATGGCCACATACTTCACTTACGAAGAAGATTGAGGGAGTTCTCTTTAGGGGGGGAGAGTCCTATTTTTTTAGTGTTTCTTCCTCGGTGTCCGACTCGATTGGTCCTGGACTGGAGATGGATGAACGTCGACGGGTTTGTTGCTTTTCTTCAGGAATGGGTATTCGGGGTTCCCATTCTTCGACCAACCCTGCTGTTCCCCGTTGGCCCCAAGTGGACAGGTTAATAGTGGAATTTTTTCTTAGACCGGTAACCATGGGTACTTTCTCCATGTTGTAAAGGGTAAATAGGCCAAACAGGCGTCTGGTAAATGACTCTTCCTGTGTGGTTTTCCCTTCAAAAAAAGTATCCTAAGTGGGATATTTTGAAGGAATCCTCATAATTAGCATTAAATAGCAATTTAGATGCCATGTCAAAATCCGGTCTTTATATCAGGGCTATCAGCAATGATTTGAGCAATAGGCAGAGGGCGTTAGGGGGTTTTCATGTGAGTGGGGCTTGGTTTACTTGGGGTGGATGCATGTATCCATATAGATAAACAAGGGCCTGGAATGGGAAAATTTCTATAATCAATTAAAGAAGGGTTGTCTCTTAGAGGCTCATCCCAAATGAATGCTGCTTGCAGTTAAGGTAAAACCCGATTCTACTTGAACCGTATTATTTCAAAAATCGATGTAGTTCGGTCCGGATTTTCATGGGGGTTATGGGTTTAGGCCAAAATTCAGAGCCTCCAGCTGCGAAAGCTCGCTCTCGATGAGTGATTTCTGATTGCGCGCTCATGAGAATAATGGGGGTACGCCGAAAGTTCTCCCGTGCTCGAAGTCGTACACAGACCTGGAACCCCTCAAGCCCGGGCATTTTCACATCCATAAATATCAAGTCGGGTTGAATCCGTTGAGCGAGATCAAGTCCCTGCTCTCCATCTTCTGCACCGATCACCTGATAGCCCATTTGTTCTAAGACATCTCCCAGGATCATCAAATTATCCGGGGAATCATCAATGAGCAATATGGTGACGGAATCGATACCGGAAACCCTTTCAAAAGTCTGTGATGATACCGTCATGTTCATCTGCCTCCCTCCATTCCTTGTCCTGTTGCTTCATTCATTGTTATTACCGGTGAATTACGCAAGGAGAGTGCCGGATTGGTTGGGCATTGTAACGCATTGAAATGGAGCTATTTTTAGTCAACTTGTCTCAAGGGATCGGATGTCCTGAGGTGTGTCATGAGATAAAGAGATGGGACAGGAAAGGAGTTTGAGACAATCCCAAAACCGCAATTGGAAGGAGATACTTTTTCAAAAATGGACGCTATCCGTTAGTTCGGATTGGTCACTTCAGCAGATAATTGTGAGATCTCCGCGTCAGAAACCAGAGACTTCCTTGGGAGTAAATTTCCCCCCCAAAATAATGAGAGGGGTTTTCTGACCGTTCATGGTAGGCTACCCGAAAACTCTTCAGCAATTGGTTCCAGGCGGCTATGCCCCGCTGCGGTCGAAAGAGATATGGAAAAGCTACAAGATCCCATAAATAAAAAAAATCAATTGGTGAGTATTGTTATTCCGGTCTATAACGAACGGAAAACGATTGAGACGATTGTCGGCCGGGTGCAAAAGGTGGAAATTCCAAAAGAACTCATCATTGTTGATGACGGGTCCACGGATGGAACTCGGGAATGGCTCTACGAGCAGTTTAGTCAGGGGGATGCAGAGGATAAACAAAGCCAGAAATTAATCTGTGAGTCACGGGCCGATTGTTCTCAAGTCCTGGTGTTGGCTCATCAGCACAATCAAGGAAAAGGCGCAGCCCTGAAAACGGGATTTGGGCAGGTTCGAGGGAGCATTGTGATCGTACAGGATGCCGATTTGGAATATAGTCCAGAGGATTATTATCGACTGTTGGAGCCGGTGTTAACAGGCCGGGCCGATGTTGTCTACGGATCCCGGTTTTTGGGGGGCTGGAAAGGGAGTTGGCCACCGGTCTCCTATATGGGGAACAAGATTTTCACCACCTTAACCAATGCTGCGACTGGGTTATCATTGACGGATGTATGGACCGGTTACAAAGTGTTTAAACAGGAAGTCTTGAGCGATATCTCGCTCGAAGAATCAGGGTTTGAATTGGAGTTGGAGCTCACACTGAAAGTGGCTCAGAAGAATTGGCGCGTGGCAGAGGTGCCGATTTCTTATTTACCCAGAAGTAAAGCGGACGGAAAAAAAATCCGCTGGAGAGATGGAATTCAGTCCATCAAAACGCTGTATCGGTATTCCCACCCTTCATAACCCCGTCGGATTGATTGTTTTCTTACCCACAGATTCCGCCTGCATCAGTCGCAAATATGGCTTGAACCAGCATTGGAGGAATCAGCCACCATTGGCCGAGTGATACGGAAGCCAGGGCCTAGAACTTTATGTCTGCCCTGAAGGCAAACTCTCAATTGCTGCACTGCGCCTTTCTTGATCGTCCGGATCAAATCTATTCCGGCAAGAATAGATAGGACGGCATGGGAGGGAGTGGAAGCCCAACTTCAGTGTGTGATCTGTGTAATTCGGTGAGACGATAAAATGTTAATAATCCAGGCTTAAAGATTGAGCACTACTCATTCGTTCGTTGCAGTCCACCTAATTCCAGTGGAAATGATAAGGAATCAGGCAAAAGCCACGGTGATGGATAGTCCAGAGATGATTAGGTCTGAGTCAAATCTGTTCAGTGTTGAAAATGATGCTGAAGGGCTTTGCCCCAATAGGAATCAGGTGGAGCCTGCCAGGCCTGCTCATGCAGCCATTGTAAACTGGCCCGGTCGCGTACCAGGTGACAGAGCTCTTTTTGCGTGAGAGAGTGTGGACCATGTTGAAAGCACCGTTTGCGGAGTGCGAGGATCATTTCCTGTTTTTTGCCACCTCGATGCGCATGAGCCATGGCTTGATGAACCTGGTTTAGCACCGGATCCAAAATAGCCTGAATGGCGGGAGAAGATCGTTCAGTGTAGGTTTCTAGTTGAGGATAGGTCCTGGCATAGACATCATCCAGCAATGGTGAGCCATGACTTTCCTCAGGAACTTGCAAAAATCCCCAGCGCTTCAGTCGGTCACCTGGTCCCACCCGACTGAGAAAGACGGAGGTGGGCGCGGCAAATACGAGTGGTCCTGCGACCGGAAGGGACCAGAAAAAAAACATCTGATCAAGCCAGAAAGCGAATGCGGCCCAGGCTCCGGCAATCAGCGTCCCTGGGGCTTGATTTAAAATGGCGGCTGACCAGCCGGTTTCATCTGTCCGATTCTGACCGGCCCACCGTAACGTGGTGTTGAGCAGCGCTTCTAACACAAAACGGCTATGGGCCAACATGCGAATGGGCGCCAGAAGAGTAGAAACCACTATTTCCAGGAAGACACTGATCAACAGTCGAATGATGCCACCATGCTGTCTGCCCCGTCGACATCGGATGACATCGATTACGGATAGAAATTTCGGTAAAAACAGCAGAAACAAGGTGCTGCTGGCCAGAATAATGGCCCATTCCGGATTCCATTCCGGCCAATGGGGAAACAGACTATGAGGTTCTGGAAAGTAATTGATGGGATACAGGACCAGACGCGCGGCTTCGATCGTTGTTAATACCAAAAAGATTAACCACAACGGGGAGGCCAGGTAGGACATAATCCCGTTCAAAAAGGCCATGCGATGCGCAGGCCGCAGCCCAGGTTCAAACAGCATGAGCCAGATGTGCTGTAAATTTCCCTTGGCCCATCGTTTATCGCGTTGCAGGTCATCCACAAGGGTGGGAGGGGATTCTTCATAACTATGAGAAAGTTCCGGTTCCAGCCAGACTTCATACCCGCCCCGTCCCATAAATGAGGCTTCCACAAAATCGTGGCTGAGAATAGGGCCATGAAAAAGTCCTGGTCCGGGAAGCCGCTTCAGGCCGGCATGTTCCATAAACGCTTGTGTACGAAGAATGGCGTTATGGCCCCAGTAGACTGCTTCCCCAAGCTGTAGGGAGGCAAGGCCTGTTGTAAACAGTGGGCCATAGATATGATTGGCAAATTGCTGGACCCGTGCAAACATTGAACGGGCATTGATCAAGGTGGGGCTGGTTTGCAGAATGCCTGTTTGAGGTTCAGCCTGCATGAGTTGCACCATCGTGACCAGGGTGGATCCACCCATGAGACTATCTGCATCAAGGACGATCATGTACTCATAGCCGGAACCCCACCGGCGAAGAAAGTCGGCAATATTGCCACTTTTATAATGCTGGTTTAAGGACCGGCGCCGATAAAACAGATGTCCTCCCGCTCCCAATTCGGTACATAACCGATGCCAGGCGGCTTGTTCAGCCAACCACACATCCGGATTACGGCTGTCGGAAAGAATGAAAAAATCAAAATGGTCAATCTGCCCGGTCTGTTCTAAGGAGCGATACATTGCTCGGATGCCGCCGAACGTCCGCTGAATGGGTTCGTGGTAGATCGGCATGACCACGGCTGTCCGTGCTAGGGGTTGAGTGCTTAACTCTGCAGCGGTATGGCGTCCCAGTGGGGAAAATCGATCCCCACCGAAACACCGGAGGACAAAGCCGAACATGCCAATCCAAAATCCAACGGAAATCCAGACGAATAGCACAAAAAACAGGGCAATAATCGCCATCTCCAGAAAATTCCCCCCATGATAGGGAAGGATGGCCGTCATATACGAAGCGGCCACGAAAGATTGAATGAGGACTAATATGGTCAGCAGGGCACGCCGGAGTCCTGCGGCAATTCTCCAGCTTATTCGTCTGGGGGGAGCCAGCGAATGCCGGGCATCGGCAATTGTGGCTTCACGACTTTTCATGGTTTAAAACTCATGCTGCCGCGGGTAATCGGTGGAGCGGTGGTTGGGAGAGGAGGATTCTGCAGGGCAAAGTGGTCATGGATTCTTGTCATCACAAATTGCAGTGGATCTTCCTCCTTTGAAGCCAGTCCGGCCTCAACCAGAGTGAGAGCCCGCAGCGTGACCTCGCGGGTTAATTCCACTCCCATGGCCGACAGGTAATCACAGGCTCGTGAGAGAGTATGTTCGGCAATCGATCGGGCCATCATTCTTTTTCTGGTGCCAGAATGTTGTTATTCATTGGTAGGCGGTACGTCCAGGTTTCCGTTAAGGTTGCCGAATCAGTTTTGAGAAATGCCCGCAAATGAAGCGGCTTTTTATCTTGAGGTTTGGCCAGGATGGACAGTCGCCATCCTTGTATCTGTTCATGATATTCCACAAAATGCTCCAGGATGTCGCTATTGTCCAATACCGTGACCTGGCCGCTGATGGGAGCATCGGGCGGCATTTTACTCAGTGGGCCACCCGCAAAATCGATAATGATACGATACGCCTGCGGAACATTTCCTCCCCCGATCCGATTACCGTCCCCGATAAAGGTATTGACCACGGCTCCCAACGGATTTTGTGAGAGAGTGGCCTTCCCAAAACTCACATCATACGCCATTTCTAAAGGGGTCTCGCGGGTCACGGGCGCTACAGGTGTCCAAAATGCGACGATGTTGTCATGCGTTTCATTGGGGGTTGGCAGTTGGACGAGCACCACTTTTCCTTGCCCCCAGTCACCCTGTGGTTCGACCCAGGCGCTTGGACGTTGTTCATAATGCGCCCCTAAATCTTCGTAGCCAGAAAATTTTTCCTCACGTTGCAGTAAACCGAATCCTTGTACGTTGTCCGTGCTGAAAAAATCCATTTCAAGGTTGGCAGGATTCATCAAGGGACGCCACAACCACTCACGGGTGAGGCCGTCATGAATCTGCAATCCGTCAGAATCATGGACTTCCCGGCGCCATTCTCCAGCTGGTCGTGGGGTATTCTCTCCATAGAAAAACATGCTGGTCAGCGGGGCAACACCCAATAACTGAATAGGTTTTCTGGGGAAGAGTTTGGTGCGTACCTTCATCTTCGTCTGGCTGCCGGGGACAATGGTAATTTGATACGCTCCGGTGAGACTGATGCTGTCCAGTAACCCATAGACCACCATTTCTTTGGCATCTGGAGACGGGCGTACCAACCAGAATTCCGTGAATGAAGGAAAGACTTCCCCGCTGGGGAGTCCCGTATCAATGGCCAGGCCTCGTCCTGCTAACCCGAACACGTTTTCCTTTCCGACCCCCCGAAAATAACTCGCCCCCGCGAAAACCAAAAACTGATTTTGCTCATTTTTGTTTTTCAAGGGAAAGGTCAGCTTGAATCCGGCAAATCCTACATCGGCCGGCACCCGTTTTTCGATTTCGGGGTCGGCAAACACAAAGTCGCTTTTCTTGAAAACCAGCGGGCGTGGACCTTCGGCGTCGACGACGTTGATGGTCACCGGGTGGGTATAATGCAATCCCGGAGTAAGAAACATGACTTGAAAATTTGATTGGCTCTCTTTCCACAGACTGTGGTCAGGGTTAAACCTGATCCCTTTATATGCCTCATAGGAAATTTCCCGCATAATTTTTGGGACAAGTGGAGGGGCCTCATAGGGTTTATCCGCTAAATTTTTCGCTTTCTGAACCACCTGATCGAATGTGAAGCCCGCTGCTACATGCAGGGGGAACATCAAGAACATCGCGACCATTCCAGCTAACAAGATTCTCATCACTGACGCTCCCGTTTAGTAAGATAATGAAACTAAAACTACCCATATAAAAAATCCCACTGAAGAAAAAACCTAAGAAGGAATGCTCAATGGGGAAGGTTATTCTGCGTTGGCTAAGAGGGAAATGGTCCCCCTGTCTGATCCGGGTTCCATCGTGAATTGTACTATATAAGGGTATGAAAAACTGAAGGTAGAGGAGGAATTTATCGTAGGAAAACCAAAAAGCGAGAGCCCTTGATCGCTTTCTATCATTGGACTTGGTAGACAGGGAAGCCATTGGAGATGGTTGCACGTAAAAATATGGTCATAGAAAGTTTGAGCAGTATCTTGAGGCAATTCACAGCTTAGGTGACTAAGTGAGAATATGTTTTTGCTCAAGGACATTTTGGGCCCGATTATAGCACATTTTGATTTGGTATCTATCCTACTCTCCATTGATTTTCAACAGTTTTTGGCCATTGATCCACAAAATTCTGGAATGTTATCGATTGACATCCCCATTGAAAGAAAAAGCCGTTTACCATTCCACAGGACTCTTCCCGTTAAATTTAACCCAGCTGAATCAGTTCGTTCTCTCCGGTAAAACGTGTCGCTGCCACGATTTGACCGGGTTGGCTCCCGGTTCCGAGGAGGGCTCTAACCAAGTTATGGTGTTCATTGCGAAGCCCAATGGATAGGCAATTGCTCCTTTGTCCCAAGTCATCGCGTCTTTAAGAAATTCTCCGAAGTTGTTTATCCTGGAATACCCCAAGGTGTTCTAGGATGTGCAGGGGCACTCATTCCTTTGAGCGTGAGGAAAACAATGCAAGAGTCGAACGGATGTCGATATTTGATGTGTCGGTAGTCCAGGAAATACGGATCGAAAGGTTTGAGGGATAGGAGGGGTGGGTGAGGGTTTTCCAGGCAATGGAATGAGAGGAGGAAAGGGTGTGCATAGCCTGTTCCGTGTGTTCGTCAAGGCAGGCAAACGATAAGATACCGGGAGCATGCGCCCCCTCCCATTCGATAATCCGAATCCCAGGATAGTGTCCGAGGCAGACTTTCCATTCTTCTCGCACCTGTTCAAGGATGTGGTTGTGTGGATCTTGTTGAGCCTTGAGATGGCAGGCTTTGGCAAATCCGGCGATCAAGCCAATATTCTGTGTGCCCAATTCGTATCCGGCCCAATAGGGTTGCGTCTCCTGGTGACCGTCATTCCCGACAATCAGCGCACCGGTTCCCATCGGGCCTGTGCACCATTTATGGCCAGGGAAAAAATACGCATAGGGATAAATTTCCTGAAAAGAAACCGGAATATGTCCGACGGCTTGCGCCCCGTCTACGATGAGTCGCGTATGGTGTGACTCCGCCAGCTCCTGGATTGCGGTGAGGGGAAAGATGCGCCCATCAAAATGAGAGACGTGACTGATGACGATGGCCTGAATGTGTTGTTCATTTAGAATGCGTTCAAGCGAGGGAAGGAAGCCGGAGGGGACATCCGGATCGAGTCTAATAACGCGGACTCCACGGTCACTGAGTTTGTCAATTTCATTGAGAATCGTGGCATTTTCATGAGTGGTGGTCAGAAGGACATTTCCAGGTTTCCAATTGATCCGAGAAAGGACCAGGCTGCACGCAGTTGTGGTATTGGGCATGAAGGCGAGCCGTTGTTCATCGTTCAACCTCAACCAATCCGCAATGGTCCGTCGGCATTCCTGAAGCGTGTCCCGGTAATACTGAATGCCGGCTTCCGCATATAACAAGTGACTGAACGTGTCGAGTGTCCGGGAAATTACCTGCTGTACGTCAGGATGGAATGGAGCGAGTCCAGCCGGATTGAGATAAATCATGGGAGTAGGTTGGCGGAGTACCCTGGGGTTGTGAGGTTACGTCGGGTCTGAATCCTGATGAAAAAAGTCGTGCCTCTCTCGAACCATCCGGCTTAGGGTTTTTTGGCGAGTGCGAGGCCAATCAGGCTGTCAGGGTCCGAGTACCATTTGACCAAGGCAAAACCCGAAGCCGCGAGAAGTGCTTCCGCCAAAGGGCGATCATATTTCGTGCTGATTTCGGTGCGGATTTCCTCCCCTTGTTTGAGATGGACTTGTAATCCTAAGTCCTGAATGTCCAGAATTTGATCTTCTCGTGACCGGAGCCACATTTCAATGCGATGTTCATCATTGTTGTATCTGGCGATATGGTCGAACGAATCCAGATCAGCCTGAGATCCGAAATGATGACCAAGAACACGAATAATATTTTTGTTAAATTTTGCTGTAATGCCCTGTTTGTCATTATATGCGGCTTCGAGGCGACTTCGTTCCGTGATGAGCTGGACTCCCAATAAGAAATAATCTCCGGATGCCATTTCGAAGTTCACTGAGGAAAGGAACTCTTGAGCGGCAGGAGCAGGAAGGTTGCCAATGGTTCCTCCAAGGATGACTACCAGGCGTTTGCCGCCTTCCGGAATATGCTCCAAATGGACAAGAAAGTCTCCTACCACACCATGTATGTGGAGACCGGGGTACTCGCGTACCAGTTCTTCGGAGACTCGTCGGACAATGGCTTCATCGACATCAAAGGGGACGAAATAGCGCAGTTGGTCAACTTTGGCCATGGCATCGAGGAGTACCCGTGTTTTTGTGGCTGCGCCGGATCCTAATTCCACAAGTTCTTCTGCTCCGCTGAGAGCCACAATTTCGGCGGCGCAATTGGTGAGCAGCTGATGCTCGGTCCGTGTTTGATAATATTCCGGCAATTCGCATATTTGTTCGAACAGGGTTGATCCCTGTTCGTCATAAAAGAGTTTTGAAGGCAGAGTTTTGGGGCTTGCTTGCAGACCGCGGGTGATTTGGGTTTTGATTAAGTCCTGATCTTCTCTGGTTAATGGAAGATCAATGGTGATTGATGGATCTGTTTGCGATGGCATGAGCCCTCCTCGGGGGTCTATCGTGAACAATATTTTAACCTCTCCCTCAGACGTCAGGGCAGATGACGTCATCGTTGGCATAAGACGGAAAGAAAACGTTCAGAAAATGAACATCCTTCCGCCTACGTTTTTCTCGTGTATTGCTGAATGAGAGAAAGTATTCGTCCGATAAGTTTCCTGATCTGCCTTCTATAGGCAAAAACAAAGGGGCTGTGGATGATGGCGAATGCCTTGAAATGGCATCAATATCCCCACTATAGCGGCAGAAAGGGTTGCGGGCAAGACAAAAGCATTGACGAAATCAGATGAAAAATGGATCTTTTGTCCGTCAAAAAGTCACTTGGGTTGGCGTGCTTTTAGCATATATTAAACGGCAATCCGGCAAGGTTATCGAGCCGGTTCCAGGCCGCGTGGCCGGGCCCATTGTTCTACACGACCCAAGAGAGCATCAACCGACAGGGCCAACACTGTTGCGGGGAGGGCGCCGGATAATATCAAATTGACGTCCGCAAGCTGGAGCCCTGCCACGATGGGGACACCCAAGCCTCCGGCCCCGATAAAGGCGGCCAGCGTGGCAGTCCCGACGGTCCAGATGGCAGAGGTGCGAATGCCCGCCATGATGGTCGGCGCGGCGAGTGGAAGGCGAATCGTGCGGAGAATTTGCCATTCCGTCATGCCAAGGGCTCGCCCGGTCTCCACTACATTTGGAGCTGCGTCTCGTAACCCCGAATAGGTATTTCGGAGAATGGGGAATAACGAATACATCCATAAAGCCATGATGGCGGGAAGCGCTCCTACGCCGAATATTGGAATCATAAAGGCCAGAAGTGCGATGGATGGAATCGTTTGCAACATGCCGATTATTCGGATGATCGCTTCCGCTCCTCTTCGCCACCGTTCGAGAGCCAGTCCCAATGGAATGGCGACCAGTATTCCCAGGAACAACCCTAGTCCGGAAAGCCAAAGATGTTCTCCTGTGCGCATTAGAAGATTAGAACGTTTGGTCCACATGTAGGAGAAAATGGAATCGGAAGAATCCGTGCTGGCGGCTGGTTGGCCGTGATTGTCGGCCACAAGATCGAGTGCCCGTAAGGCGTTCTGTGCTACTTGGGGAACCGGTTCTCCCTGTTCCTGAATTCTGAGATTTAATTCACGCATGCGTGTTGGGTTTATGGCATTGGTGAGCAAACTGATTACCCGTCCCAATTCCGGATGGCGTTTGAGAATTTCTCCTCGAACGAGTGCTGCGGCCTCATACGGTGGGAAGAACTGACGATCATCTTTCAGGACAACAAAGTCATACACGGCTAAGCGTCCGTCTGTGGTGTAGACATCTAAGAGGTCAACCTCTCCCTTATCTGTGGCTTGATATTTCAACGTTTGTTGCATGCCGATCACTTCCTGAAACTGTAAGCCGTAGGATTTTTTCAACCCCGCCAATCCATCTTCTCGCTGGATAAATTCATACCCAAAGCCGGCTTTCATGTGAGGGGCGACACGCACGAGATCCGAAATCGATCGGAGTCCTAGGGTTTGTGCTCGATCACGGCGAAGGGCTAGCGCATAAGAATTTTCAAATCCGAGTGGTGCCAGCCACCAAATATCCCATCGGTGAAGAAACTCCGTGCGAACGCGGTTTAAAACCGACACTCGATCGTTCATCGGCGGTTCACCCAGAATGGTGACGAGCCCTGTTCCTGTGTATTCGGGATAAAGATCAATCCCTCCCGTTTTTAAAGCCTCAAAACAGACTTGAGTGCCGGCGAGTCCGAGGCGACGCGTGACGGTTAATTCCGTACGGGCCTCAATGAGTTGAGCGAACATTTCCGCCAGGAGCCGGCTTTCCATAAAATTCTTGGATCCCACCACAATGGTGTCAGAGGCCCAAACTGGCAGAGAAAGAGAATAGAGCAGCCCAAGAAGTCCGATCACGATTCCTCTGGAGGCCCTCCGTGTGCGTTGTCTGATACGATCGGTGTTCATCTCCTTCCTGTTAGCCTCGATGAGCGTGATAATGCTGAACGAGCAAATGAACATAGGGCGTGGCCGGTGAATGAAGAATTTGTTGTGGAGTCCCGACTTGCTGAATGCATCCTTCTTTGAGGATGGTAATCCGGTCGCCTAGCCTAAAGGCTTCTGACATGTCATGAGTCACCAGGACCATGGTTTTCTGCAATCGGGCTTGAAGGGAGAGAAATTGGTCCTGCAGGTCATGGCGGGTAAGCGGATCTAATGCGCCAAATGGTTCGTCGAGCAGGACGATGGGCGGATCGGCTGCCAGGGCACGTGCCACAGCCACGCGTTGCCGCTGTCCCCCCGAGAGTTCAATGGGGTAGCGTTCGGCAATTTGCGAGGGATTCAGATTTACGAGAGATAAGAGCCTGTCGACTCGTTCGAGTTGCTGTTCCGATGTCCATCCCAATAAATGAGGGACGAGGCAGACATTTTGCTTGATGGTCCAGTGAGGGAAAAGCCCGCCATCTTGTGGGACATATCCCAGGCGTCGACGAAGTTGAATGGGATCCTGTGCAGAGGCGGGCTCGCCTTGAATGACGACGGTACCGGTCGTTGGTTCTATCAGCCGATTCAGAAGACGCAAAAAGGTGGTTTTTCCTGATCCGCTTTCCCCAATCAGCGCCATGGTTTCCCCTTCTTTCACACCCCATTCAATGTTCTGAAGGGCATAGGTGCCATCCGGGAATTGCTTGCTGACATGTTGGATTTCCAGTGCCCACGGATTCATGTGGGTGAGGTCCTTTGGGACGGGGATAACAGGATCCAAATGGTGTGGTGATGCGTCATCGTCGTGATGAACGTTTGGAGAATGACCCATGGTCAGGATAACAGGGTTCAACTGGAGAGACTAGCCTCGGTTTCGACGCCAGATGCCATGCTGGCTAAGGAAAGCCCTCTATAGTTACGGGAAGCCTTATAAATTCTGTGCGAATGAGAGCGACCCATGCTGGGGCATTGAACGTCCTCTCAAAGCCATTTGCTCTTAGGAAGATTCTAAAAATGGTTCGGGAAGTCGCACATCGCAAACAAGAGGCACATCATTGAAGGTGTATCCATTTCATCCTGGAAAATGGGGTGGTGGGTTCTTGATCCATTGAATTGGAAATTGTGGGGAGTAGGGAGAAGCGTATGATGACCATTCTGGTCGAATAATTTTCTTAAAAATAAAATTTTGCCGTCTAGGTTGTGAAACCTGTCCCTGTTTTGTCCTTTTCTTAACATCCTTTCTCTTTTCCTAATTCTCGTTTGAAATTGGAGTGTGAATGCATCCTTGCCAAACAGGCATAAGAGTGAGGTATGCCCGACGAGGGAAACACCACAACTCGAAGGATGACGGTCATCCAATTCCCAATGTATGTCCTGTTTGGCTGATGAAATTAAATTTGATGGCAAAATTCTTTATGAAGGATGGATGTTTTGAAACCTCCATCTGTTGCCTTATCGAGCTAAATCCAATTTAGGCATAATACAGAGCAATGGCAAAAGGACAAAAAATATGGAAAAGCCTGGTCACTCCACCCTCTCGATTCAGGTAGAATGAATTTATAAGTTTAACGATAGGTTTCACGGTGTGGAGTATTTGGAGAAAATTCATCAAAGGACGGGTGAGGAGGCACTCTGTGAAGTGAGTAGATTCCTGTGAATGAGGAGATTGAATGGCCAGGTCATAGGCCACATGTTTGTGACGGGATAATGAGGACGGGGCGAGCAGTCTCCCGCATGTAATTAATTGGACCTTCCATATGTGTGAGATTGATGGGCCTTTTCGTTGGTTCTATGCGGAGAAGTGTCCCGAAGATGCGAGAGCGCTAAGCCAGGTCGTTTGGGAACATGTCTTTTTTTTGCCCTAGGAAGTCATCATGGAAGACAAAGGGTTCTTGTCATCTACCGATAGTCAAGTATCGAAGGATTCAGATCAAGAATTGAAGCGGACCTTGCACGATCTCCAGGAGCGTGTGAAGGAACTGACCGCACTCCATTCCACCACGCAATTGTTTCACAACGAAGATTTATCGAATCAGGAATTACTTCAACGCATTGCCGATCTCATTCCGCCTTCCTGGCAATACCCGGAAGTCACAGCCGCCCGGATTCGGTTTGGTCCTCTGGAAATAACGACACCTAATTTTGTGGGATCCCCGTGGACCCAGCGGGAAGAGTTTATTTGCCGAGATGGAACGACAGGTGAAATTGAAGTCGTGTATTTGGAGGAACGCCCGACGGAAGTTGAAGGCCCCTTCCTGCAAGAAGAGCGAAATTTATTGCACTCACTTGGAGAGATGATCCGGCTGCAGTTGGATCGGAAGCGGACGCAAGCCGACCTTCGTGAGGCGCATGATGTGCTGGAGCAGCGGGTGCTGGATAGAACTTCCGACCTGACGACGGCCAATCAATTACTGTCGCGGGAAGTGGCACAACGGAAAGAAGCCGAGGAGAAATTAGAGGACTTGATTGCGGAGATCCAGCGGAATCACGATGACCTCATTGCTATTTTAAATCAATTGCATATCGGGACTGCCCTGACCGACAGGGATGGAAAGGTGACCTTTCTGAGTCAGGCGGCCCAACAATTATGCGGAAAAGGAAATTTTCCTCAATCAGGTGGGTCCTGGCAAGGGTTGTTTAGCGATCCTGCCTATCATGCTCAAATAGAGGACATGGTGAATCGTTCTCCTGGTGAACGGCAGGAGGTCTTAGTGCGTATGTCTACGGTTGGTGGAGAGTGCACCCGGTGGGTCAATGTGGATGTCAGAGATGATCCACGAGACCCGGAACGGAAAATGTTTTTCCTGTACGATGCCTCGGAGGTGCAGACCCTTCGTCAACTATTGGGAGAGACGGGCAAATATCAGGATCTCATTGGCACCAGCCATTCAATGCAATTGGTTTTCCAGCAGATTCAGGATTTTTCCCGTGTGGATTCCACCATACTTATTGAGGGAGAGACCGGAACAGGCAAGGAACTGGTTGCTCGTGCCATTCACCAAGCCAGCCACCGCAATGAGTTTCCTTTTATCGCGGTGAATTGTGCGGGGTTGACGGAATCACTGGTCGCCAGCCAATTATTTGGACATAAGCGTGGGGCCTTCACAGGCGCCGTATCAGATCAGCAGGGATTGATCGAAGCCGCAGAAGGAGGAACGTTGTTTTTGGATGAAATCGGGGATATTCCGCTCACCGTCCAAACCAGTCTGCTTCGGGTTCTGCAAGAATGGGAAATTACCCGTCTTGGAGAATCTCGGCTCCGGAAAGTGAATGTTCGTGTGCTTGCGGCCACCCATCATAATCTTGCCAATGATGTCAGTGCGGGAACCTTCCGGGCTGACCTGTTGTATCGGATTCGGGTTGGAAGAGTGTTACTGCCTCCGCTGCGGGAACGACGGGAAGATATCCCTTTGTTAATCAGCCATTTTCTGAACCAATATCGGGCGACAACAGGAAGGCCTGTTGAGGCCGTGAGTGATGAAGCGCTCCGGCTGTTGATGGCCTATGGCTGGCCTGGAAATGTTCGCGAACTCAAGCATGCCATTGAATTTGCAGTCATTCGATGTCCTCAGACGATTATTCGGCCTCAAGATTTACCGCCAGAGGTGCTTAATCAGGATGAAAGGCTTCTCGTGGCACAATCTGAAGACATACCTTCAAGCCAGGATGATGATAAGGAGAAGATTCTCGCTGCATTGAAGCAGACGGGAGGGAACCGTTCAGCTGCCGCAAAGCTCCTTGGGATCGCACGCCTCACGTTGTATCGTCGCATGTCACGCCTCGGAATTCCTGCTCGCCGTAAAACGTCTTCTATTTGAAGTTTTTTAGGGAGACAGTTGCATAATGGATTCTCAATCTCGCAATTTGCCACTATCAAGCCTGAGCGAATCGGAGTGAAGGAGATTTCAGGAAGGGGTGTTGAATAATAAATATTTTTAAAGGCAAATTTGCCTGGGATTAAATTACTCAACAAGGCTCCGGGTCGGGTCAAAAAAGTCCGTCCAGCAAGGCCGCAGCCGTTTTTACGCGCGGAGCGTACGCGTAGTACGTGAGCACGGAAAAATGGCGAGAACGCCGCTGGCGGCTTTTTTCAACAGACCCGGAAGGTCCGGCTTCTAACCCCTCAACCCCGGCAGGATAAGGGCATGGCTTTCCATGGACCAGGCCGCAATCACCTGGATGGCCGGAATGCCCAGGTTGATAGCCGAGTGTAGCCGAGAAGTTTCCTGTCTGCGTGCTTACGCGATTTCTCCGCACTTCTTTCCTTGTTCTCTATCCCTTTAGAACAGTTACAAATATCCCGCATCTTCCTAATCTTCCACAGAGTAAGGCGTTGTTTATTTAGCATCCAGATAAATAAGAAACGCATCTGAAGGCATGACAGACTTGATGTTACATAATGTATCAACGGATTTACACTTTTGATGCATTTAGATGTAACAGTTCACCGCGTTCATTTTATTTCAAAATTTTAAACTATTGAATTTAAAAGTAAGTACTGCCTTAAAAGTATTGGTCTATAAATTGGATAGACATAAACAGGAGAAGAAAGAGTGGGCAGTGAACCAATAGATGCTCTTTTGAAGCCGTCAGCAAGAAGGGAGGAAGCCATGAATCACAAAATAATGATGTTATTTTTCCTCGTGGGAATACTCCTCGGCATTCCCCAATTTGTTTTGGCTGGTGAAATTACGAAAGAACAGGTTTCTGAATGGAAACTGGAAACCCAGGGTTGGTCCATTCAAGACCATATAGCTGCTGCGTATTCTGAAGAAGAGGAAGTTCAGTCTTTAGTGGACCGCATTCAGCAATTGGATAAACGCATAAGCAAATTGGAGGAAAAGCCATACTTTGATCCGAAGGGGTTTACCAGAAGTTCCTTAAGGCTTCTTTCCAGTACATTGGAAGAGCAAGAGAAACTTCTGAATGAAAAGATTGCCTGGCATATTCGGCAGGCCGACCAGGCCAAGCTGACAGAGTAGGAGTAATGGAGCTTCAAGGAAAAGAGGGAGTGGGCTTGCCTGGCTACCGGTATTAAGTATTTGTGAAAAACCCTTCCGGCGGTGCAGGTTGTCGACAAAATGTTCACCGGGCCAATGTGGGAAATTGAAATCGAACTCAAACATGATTTTGGCCTTACCCTTTTTTGCTTGGACGGAGTGTAGAGGGCAGAGTCTGCCTTTTACGGCTGGTTGTTTTCCTAATCCTTGCATGTGTGTGCCCCACTAGATTTTTCTTTGCAGAAACAGGAACGTCGCCATTTTCAATCATGCGGCACCTTCTATAGCCGTTTCCATCTTCACATTTCTCAGTCAACACCCTGGTCAACAAAACGGAAGGAAGGTCCCTAATGATACAAAAAAGTGTAACATTATGTAACCTAATGTAACCTAATGAATCACTTATGTTACCTTTGCATGTTACATTAATGACCTAATTTTTAAGTACATAAAATGATAAGTTATTGAATGTAAAGGTAAATAAAATTTAATTTTTGTTGGCATATAAATTGGATATTGAAATAGGTTGTGCGGGAAACAACGTTACATTAGCAGTCCAAGTTCGACGATGGTTTTAAAACTGATAAACGCTGGAAGGAGGAAGTTATGAATAACAAATTTTTTATTTCAGCTTTTCTTGTGGGGATACTTCTAGGGCTTCCCCAATTTGTTTTGGCGAGTGATAAGGGGCAAGGCCAGAATTCGGCCTGGAAAGTGGAGACCCAGGGTTGGTCGATTCAAGATCATATGATTGCGGCAAAAGCATCAGAAGGGGAAGTCCAGTCCCTGGAAAGTCGTGTTCAGGATATAGATAAGCGCATCGCCCATTTTGAGAGCAAGCCACACTTCGACCCGAAGGGGTTTCATAGAAATGCCTTGAAGCATATCTCTTCTACCTTGAAAGGGGATACGAATCTTCTGAATGAGAAGATTGCGTGGCATATAAGGCAAGCTGATCAAGCTAAGCTTACGGAGTAGTGGATCCCTGTATGATTAGTTAGCAATGTTAATAAATGCCTGTTAGTGGTTCCATGGAAGGGGAAGGTTAAGCCACCCTTCCATGGAAAAATAAAATATCCCAGGAGTTTTTCTTGCGCCTGACGTTATGCGTCAGGCTTTTTTTTTTAGACCCTTTTTTGATCTCCATGTGGATCGACGACAGATTCCTCTCCCTGATTAAAGGAGTGAGCCAAATCACTTCCTCCACACATGAAGAAGAGCCCTTCTTCTGGAGATCTTTATTCGAAACAATGCCTATAGTCTATAAAAGGTAAGATAAAACCAAAGTTTGGTGATGCCTCTGTCGAATTCATGTGCGACTTAGCACGGTCGTCTCCGTGCGTTTTTGCTCTATCGTGACAAATTAAAATGAAGTTTTTTTAATAATGTTTACTTAAATAAACGATTGTTTGTATAACCTGAATGACACCATGAAATGGATGGTGGCTTGACCTATTAAGCTATTGAAATATAAAACATATTTAGCTCAGGCGACCAGACAATTTTAACAAGGAAAATGGATTTTTGTACACCACAAAAAAGCGGTTAATGGCTCAGTAATTGCGTCCATTTATTTATAGAAAATTATAGAAAATCAAACGTAATATTTTTGCCCATGAAAACTCTTTCTGGTTCAAAAGTTCTAGTTAAGGTCACCATCCTTCGTATTCATTTTTCAGTGTGAGGGGCATCATGATAGTCGATATGACTCACTCAACCGATCACCTTGCCCGTTATTTCTATCAAACCCTGTTGGAAGTCACAAACATCTTAAATTCCCAACGGAATACGGAAGATCTGTGGAAAGCCATTACGGGACACATTAAAAAGGTGATCTCTTGGGAACGCGCGGGTATTACGCTGTATCATTCTGACATAGATGCTTTTCGGTTTTACGCGGTGGAAACGAGTATGCCGGTGGTGAAGTTGAAATGTGATGCCGTCATTCCTCGAGAAGGCAGTGCAATGGGATGGGTATATAATCATCGGCGTCTTCATATACGCCCCCATTTACAACAAAATCCCATATTTTTAGAAGATGCGTTTTATCACGAAGAGGGTCTGGGAAGAATGATCAATATTCCCATGATTGTTGGGGAAAATTGCATCGGATCTTTGAATATCGGCAGTGTTGAATCCGGGGATCCGGATCCGGAAAATCTCTTGTTTCTACGCCAAGTGGCGACCCAAATTGCCTTTGCCATTGATCATGTGCGGGCCTATGAACAGATCAATCACCTGAAGGAACAGCTCACCCGTGAAAATGCCTATCTTCTAGAAGAAATCAAAGTTACGTACGATTTTGGAGCGATGGTTGGAAATAGTCAAAAGTTTAAGAACGTGCTGGACCTGGCCCAGGCCGTTGCCCCGACCACGACCTCGGTGCTCATCATGGGGGAAACGGGAACGGGAAAAGAACTATTGGCGCGATTACTTCATGAATTGAGCCCCCGTAATTTAAAGCCTTTTGTTCGAGTCAATTGTGCGGCGTTACCTTCAGGTCTGGTGGAAAGTGAGCTCTTCGGTCATGAGAAAGGCGCGTTTACCGGTGCAGAGACTGGAAGACCCGGCAAATTTGAATTGGCCAATGGTGGCACCTTGTTTCTTGATGAAATCGGGGAGATGCCGATTGAAGCGCAGGCAAAACTCCTCAGGGTTTTACAAGATGGGATTGTGGAACGAGTAGGCAGTATCGAGGGGAAAGCCGTCGATGTGCGAATCATTGCCGCCACCAATAGCGATTTAAGCAAGGCGATTGCCGAAGGGCGTTTTCGTTCCGACTTATATTACCGACTGCATGTCTTTCCGATTGTGGTGCCACCTCTCCGGGAACGTTTGCATGATATTCCCCTGCTGGTGCGACATTTCATGGAAAAAAATCGGTTGCAGTTCAGACGAAACTGTCAGGAGATCGATGATCGTTCAATGGAAATGTTGGTTCAGTATCCATGGCCGGGTAATGTACGGGAACTGAAAAATGTGATTGAACGAGCCATGATTCTTTGCCAATCGTCCGTCATGCATGTGGAGGACTCACTGTTGCAGTCCCCGGCTAACGACATGGATGCCATGCCGCCCATTCAATTAAAAGACGTGGAACGCACTCGAATACTCCAAGCCTTAGCGGCGTGTGAATGGAGAATTGATGGACCATTAGGGGCAGCCAAGCATCTGGGGTTACATCCCAGCACCCTGAGAAGCCGATTGAAAAAATTCGGGATCAAGCGCACTCTGAATAACACACCCAATCGTGGAGTGTCTGTCTGATTGAGAGCCGGTTCGTCCGGAGGTAACTATTTAAGTTAGGCCATGCTCTCGTTTCCGCTCTCCCATCCTAAACCTACCTTGACTGACATGTGAGCATACGAACGGCTTAGAACAGGAAATTTTGGCCTGTCCCACTGCTTCGCTAAGATATTTCTTTGCCATCATGCCATTAACAGGTCATCCCGACAGGACGATTATTCAGAAAGGGGCTGTTGAAAAAAGGCGCCAACGGTGTTCTCGGCATTTTTCCGTGCTCACGTACTGGAAGTACGCTCTGCCCGCAAATATGCCTGCGACCTTCCCTTCGGCATGACTCAGGGCAGGACTGGACGAACTTTTTTAACCGCCCCGAGGCCTCTAATATGCAACGTGCCTGTGAGGCAATATGCCATTGGAAATTGGTTTTATTCAACACTCCCAGAACGAAAATCCATGTAAGCAGGTTCGTTCCTTTGCGCCACTCCTGGTGAGAGGCCCCAGCATGCGAAAAAACGGTGTAATACCGATTCCTCCTGCGAGAAGAGCGATGGTTCGGGAATCGTCAGACGGTAGCGTGAATTGTCCGAATGGACCTTCAAGATCAATTGTCGTCCCAAGAGGCATTTCTGCCAACATACGTTTAAAGGGTGTGTTCCGAAGGCGGGTGGCGACCATGAGCTTTTGTTCGGAAGGAGCGCTGGCAAGGGTCAGGGACCGTGTTTGGCCTTCTGGATCGGATGTGGAAAGATTCGGTAATGACAGATCGATAAACTGTCCAGCTGTAAAGGTGAACCCAGCCGGTCGATCAAGATAGAACGCCATTGTACCTTTGGCGATTTCCTAACGCTTTCTCAATGCCACGTGATAACTGGAAAGCGTAGGGAGTTTTCCCATTGAGATCGCTTAGTGATGCTCATACACGTTATGAGATGATTTCGAAATCATATTATCCTAGCGTTTTGATGCGGGGTTGAGTCAATTGTTGGCTCATGGTTTTCATTATCCGATTAAAACAAATCCATTTTTCCTCACGACTTAAACATAAAATAATCGTATTGCCTTCTTAGATTTTGAGTCAGTTTAAGGTCATTTCTCTTATTAGACAGGTCATTCGGTTCTATGCTTGAATCTGTCGCAAGAAAGGATTGAAGGACTGTGGAACGAATTGAGAGAAACTACCGGGCGCTACTGAACGTCGCGATTGTGCTTAATTCACAACGGGATACCAATAGTCTCTGGCAGGCCATTATCGAGCAGATTGAACAGGTCATGCCCTGGGCCCGGGTCAGTGTGACTTTATATGACCGTAAGTCAGATGGGTTTCAATTTTATGTTGTGACGACTCATTTGGCGAGGGTCGTGGTCCAAGGGGATACCGTGATACCGCGTGTTGGGAGTGCAATGGGGTGGGTGTACGATCACAAGACGTTACATGTCCGTCCTGATCTCAAACAGGAGCAGGTCTTTCTGGAAGATCATTGGTATGTGGAGGAAGGGCTAGGACGCATGATTAACCTTCCGCTGCTGGTCAGAGGAAAGTGTGTGGGGGTGTTGAACCTTGGGAGCGTTGATGCGGGTAACCCGGATCCAGATGCGATTGAGTTTTTATCCCAAGTGGCCATGCAAATTGCCTATGCCATAGATCATGTACAGGCTTATGAGGAAATTAATCTGCTGCGCCAGCAGTTGGCACGAGAAAACATCTATCTGGTCGAGGAACTCAAGCTGACAAAACACTTTGGGGCCATGATAGGACGAAGTCAGGTTTTTCAGCATGTATTGGAGCTTGCCCGCGAGGTCGCTCCTACGACGGCGACGGTCCTGATCACGGGGGAAACGGGCACCGGGAAGGAACTCCTTGCACAAGCCATTCATGATTGGAGCATGCGTGCGAACAAACCGTTCATTAGGGTCAATTGTGCGGCTCTTCCGGCAGGATTAGTCGAAAGCGAATTATTTGGTCACGAAAAGGGAGCGTTTACTGGAGCCGATTCCAGGCGTGAGGGGCGTTTTGAGTTCGCCCATGGCGGGACCTTGTTGTTAGACGAAATCGGGGAAATTCCTATGGAGACCCAAGCGAAATTATTACGAGTAATCCAGGACGGGATGGTTGATCGTGTGGGTGGGAAACAGTCTATCCCGGTGGATATTCGGTTGATGGCCTCAACGAATGCCGATCTGCCATCAGCCATTGAACAAGGTCGTTTTCGTGCTGACCTCTTTTATCGACTTCATGTGTTTCCGATTACCATCCCTCCCCTCCGAGCCCGACCGGAAGATATTCCAGAACTCGCACAGCATTTTCTGGAGCACTATGCTATTAAACTCAAACGGCCCTGCGAAACCATTGAACCGGATTCTCTGCAGCGGCTTATCCGGTATTCCTGGCCTGGCAATATTCGAGAACTTGAAAATGTTATTGAACGGGCGGTGATTCTCTCACATCAAAAGATTCTGCGCATCGATGAACGGCTTTTGATACTTCAGAGTGCGACGAATGAACCCAAGGCTCCGGCCGGGTTAGTTGATTTTGAACGGCAACATATTCTTCAGACCCTGGCCTCCAGCAATTGGCAAATTGAAGGAGAGGGTGGCGCGGCGGAACAACTCGGATTGGCACCGAGCACGCTCAGGAGCCGGATTAAAAAATTAGGTCTTCAACGCCCGACTCGACCCTAAATTCTTCAACTTCACACTCTTTCCTTCTACCTGGTCTCACTCTTTTCTCTGAAATCCCAGATGCTGAAACCACGGTGGGTGGTGGTATGAGCCACCAGACCACCACGATCTCTCATGGGGTTTTATGACCAATTCTTTAACCTGCGTACTTGTCAATGCCATCTACAGCATTTTCAATGGTCTCTCGTCTCACTCCATCTCAATCCAGCTGTGGCTCGGTGTATGCATACCGACAAATGGAGCCCGTTACTTTTTGTCAATTCGTTAAAGAAATGTGGGTCATGAGTTCAGATTATATACACGGTCCTGAGGCGGGAGCAGTAGGTCATGATTTTGGTAGAAGTTCTCCTGCTTGGAGGTCAATCCCTGTTCATGAGTAATGAGTGCTCATGAAATTCTATCTCGACACGGTGAGTCTCACAGAGATTCAGGAGATTGGCAGACTGGGGGTTCTGGATGGCATAGCCATGAACGCCACGTTGATTACCGAGCAGGGGCTGAATTTCTATCAAGGAATTCGAGGAATCTGTCGTTATGTGGATAGTCCGATCAGTGTCGGCGTGTTGAGTATTGAAGAAGAGGCCATCGTCAAGGAAGGCAAAGAATTATCCAAAATCCACAAAAATGTCATGGTGAAATGTCCTTTGACCCCTGCCGGTCTCAAGGCGACTAAGCGGTTGACAGCTGAAGGCATCCGGGTGAATGTGTCTTTGTGTTTTTCCCTCACGCAGGCCTTGATTGCCGCCAAAGCCGGTGCCTGGTGTGTGTCCATTTGCCTTGATCGCACCGGGGACAAACAAACCAAGGGTGACGATACTATTCGAAACATTGTCACCGTCTTTCGAAGCTATGGTCTCTCCACTCAGGTGCTCCTTGCCGGTATCCGTTCTCCGCATGATGTCCTTGAGGCAGCATTAGCGGGAGGGCATATTTGTACGATGCGATTCCCCATGTTTCTGCAACTTTTCGATCCTGCTGTGTAATTGTCCTTTCTGACCACATCCTCCGATCCGGATTGTGCTCTTCAGAAGCCCCGACCTTTCGAAGCGTGATCGAGTTTGCGGGTATCGTATCTTTCTTCGTCATGCTCCTTGTTTTTCCCCCTTTTGTCCTTCCCGTATTTTCTTGAGTCCAGCCACGTAAAGCGGTGGTTGGCCACCACCTCCCACCACGTTCTTTCGTGGGTGAATGATCCGTCTGCGGATGTTTCTCAGAGAAAAACAATGGAAACTTTAAGATTACAAGGGATTGTTTTGGGACACTGAATTATTTTGATCGGGCATGGCCCCTGCAAAGCGTTCAACAACATATATGAACAACCGGAATGAAAGCAGTGGCACCCAGAATTCAGCAATGTCAGAAAAACTTGTGAGATAAATTTATCAGAAGAAATTTTTTATGGATGTCGGATGAATCCAATGATTTTGGGGGGAGAGAAATGAGTGGAAAGCGTGGAGGAATGAAACTTAAAAAGAATGCCGCAGTTTTACTGATCAGCATGATTGCGGGAATGTTGCTGCTGCCGATCGGGGTAGCAATGCCGATCCTATTTGGAAATGGCGAAGCCATCGCTTCGGGAGGAGGGCAAAGTCCCCAGCCTGCTCAGGAGGTTGTCGAGGGTGAGGAAGGCGCAGCGCCGGTCGAAATGGGACGGGATATTTATTACAAGACCGAGGGCGTGGTGTCGAGTGAAACTGCTCCAGTCACCGCGGACAATACGCATGATTATCCCCGCTATGGCAATTTTGAAAGTCGAGTGCTGATTTGGGTTGCGAACCAGCAGCATTTGTATTACGGCAGTTTTGTCTTGGCGGTTCCTATCTTCTGCATGGTGATTGAGTTCATCGGCATGGTGACCAAGGATAAGGCCATGGCGAAGAAATACGACCAGCTGGCCTATGATTTTATCCGAATCAGTCTGACGGCCTATTCGTTGACGGCAATCCTTGGGGGCATTCTCCTTTTCACCTTTCTCACGCTCTATCCCACATTTTTTAGCTACCTCTCAGGGATTTTCCGTCCTGTCATGCACATCTACGCTCTGTTGTTCGTCGCCGAAAGCGGAACGCTGTATATCTACTACTACGGATGGGACAGGATGAGGGAAGGCGTCCTGAAATGGGTGCATCTCAGTATCGCCGTGGTCCTGAATGTTATTGGAACCGTGCTGATGTTTTTAGCGAATTCGTGGATCGCCTTTATGATGTCCCCGGCAGGGGTGGATGAACAAGGACGGTATCTCGGGAATATCTGGCATGCGATTCATAGCGCGTTGTGGAATCCGCTGAATGTTCATCGAATTTTAGGAAATATGGCATTCGGAGGCAGCGTCGTGGCGGCCTACGCGGCCTACCGGTTTTTATCGGCTAAAACCGATGAAGAACGTGCCCATTACGACTGGATGGGATATGTCGCGATGTTTATCGCGGTCATTTTCCTCATTCCATTGCCGTTTGCGGGCTATTGGCTCATGCGGGAGGTGTATGCCTATCGTCAGCAAATGGGGATCACCTTGATGGGGGGACTTCTCGCCTGGTTGTTTATTATTCAGGCCACCATGATCGGGGCCCTCTTCATGACGACGAGTTATTACTTGTGGCAATGCTTTGGCAGGATGCCTGGTGCTGAACGATTCCAGAAATATATTAAATATCTGGTGTTCATTGCGGTGGTGGGCCTACTGGTGTTTATCACGCCCCATACCATCGTCATGACCCCGGCTGAGTTAAAAGCCATGGGAGGTCAACAGCATCCCGTCTTAGGAAACTATGGGGTCATGTCCGCCAAAAATGGCGGGATCAATATGCTTATCATTGTGACGATTGTGAGTTTCATTTGGTATCAGCGAGGCAATTTGATTCCGGCAGTGAAATGGAAAAAATTCGGGAATATTTTTATGACCACTTTTATCGTGGTCGGAAGCCTCAATATTATTTGGTTAGCCATCTATGGGTATTTCATTCCGGCGAACGTGCGGATTGGTCTGTCGGTTCCCCAGGTGGCCACTACCATGTCGTGCCTTCTGTTAATGATGCCGATGAATTTGGCCATGCTGAAAAATGCCAGGATGGCGGGCCCCATTCAATGGGGAAAAATGCCGGCGCGGTCGCAATATGCTCTGATCGCCCTGGCGACCGAATTTACCTGGATGATGGCATTGATGGGATACATCCGTTCATCAGTCCGTCTCTTCTGGCATGTCAACGAGGTGATGCGGGATAACTCGCCCTGGGCCTATACCCATACCATAGGGTTTGCCGCAAATATGATCTCCTTTAACGTTCTGCTGTTCTGGTCGACCATTCTATTCGTGTTCTGGCTGGCGGCATTTGCCGGTAAAAAATCGCCGGTACCGGAGATGCCGAAGGTGCCGGAATCACCCGCAGTGCCTCAGTTCACACCTCAACCGGCCAGTCGCTCCTGAGAGGTTTTATAGGGCATCTATGGAGGATGAATGAAGGATGAATTCATAAAACCAGCGCCAGATTTTGATTGAAAGGCGCATTCACGCATTCAAGGTGAAGCGCATGATGGAGTGGTTGAACCGTGAAGGAGAGCGAGATGATGGAATTTTGGGTTGCCAATCCTCTGATTGAAATGATCTTCGGGATAGTCAGCTTCGTGGGAGTCTTACTGTTGGGATGGGCAAATCTTATGGTCGATCCCCCAAAAACCGCGGTGGCCATACCTGCCGAATTGAATGTCTGGGAAAGACATCGGTTGAGGCAGTCTCAACGAAAGGAGGAATAAAGGGTTTGTGTCGTGAGCCGGAACAGTCAACCTTTGTATGGAGGAGCGTTTGATGTTGGTAACCAAAAGACAATTTTTAAAAATGACAGCAGGCACTGTGGCTGCAGTGGCGTTGGCGGATAATGCGCTGGCGTTGACGGCATTGCTACCGGTTGTGGAGGTAGGCAATCCATTGGGTGACTACCCGGATCGCTCGTGGGAGAGGGTCTATCACGATCAATACCGGTATGACAGTTCCTTTACCTGGGTTTGTTCCCCCAACGATACCCATGCCTGTCGTATTCGTGCGTTTGTCCGGAACGGGGTCGTGATGCGCGTAGAGCAAAACTACGATCATCAAACTTATGAGGATATGTACGGGAATCGGGGAACCTTTGCCCATAATCCCCGGATGTGTTTGAAGGGGTATACCTACCATCGCCGGGTGTATGGTCCATACCGCTTAAAGGGGCCCCTGATGCGGCGTGGCTGGAAAACCTGGATGGATGACGGAAGTCCTGAATTAGACCCAACGGTGATGACGAAATATAAATTCAATGCACGCTATTTGGATGATATGTTGCGGGTCTCCTGGGATACCGCGTTTACCTATTTGGCCAAGGCCATGATCGTGATCGCCAACCGGTATAGCGGCGAGGCCGGTGCGAGGCGATTACGGGAACAAGGGTATCCTCCGGAAATGATCGAGATGATGAAGGGCTCAGGAGTCCGGAGCATGAAATTCCGTGCCGGTATGCCCGTGTTAGGTGTCATAGGCAAAATGGGCATTACCCGGATGAACGGTGGATGTGGAGCGCTGTTGGATAGTTGGGTGAGAAAGGTTGGACCGGAAAATGCCCAGGGTGGGCGGTATTTTAATAATTTGACCTGGCATGGTGATCAGGATCCTTCGCAACCATTCTGGTCCGGAGCCCAAGCCATCGATTGTGATCTTTCTGATATGCGATTCAGCAAGATGAATACAAGTTGGGGCAAAAACTTCGTTGAAAACAAGATGCCCGAAGCCCATTGGAAACTGGAGTCGATTGAACGGGGTGGTCGCGTGGTGGTCATTACCCCGGAATACAATCCCACGGCACAACGGGCCGACTATTGGATGCCGGTCCGTCCCGAGACAGATGGAGCGTTATTCCTCGGGGCCTGCAAAATTATTTTAGACGATGGTCTTCAGGACAGCGATTTTATTCGATCCAGCACGGATTTCCCCTTGTTGATTCGCACGGATACTCTGCAATATTTGGATCCGCGTGATGTCATTCAAGATTATGCCTTCCCGGATTTCTCCAAAACGTATTCGGGCAAAGTGCAAGGGCTTTCGCCTTCTCAGATCGCTCGCCTTGGAGGGTTTATGGTGTGGGATCTCAATCAGGACAAGGCGGTCCCGCTTCACCGAGAACTGGTAGGTTGGCACTTTAAGAACAGCGGTCTCGATCCGGCGTTGACGGGATCGTTCAGGGTGAAACTACTGAGTGGGAGGGAGGCAGATGTCATGCCCCTTTTCCAGATGTATCAGGTCCATCTTCAGGATTACGATCTGGATACGGTCCACCAAATTAATCGATGCCCGAAAGACCTTATTGTGCGATGGGCTCGAGATAACGGGACCATCAAACCGGCCGCCATTCATAATGGAGAAGGCGTCTGCCATTATTTTCATATGACGTCGATGGGGCGTGCGGCCGCCATGGTGATGACCCTGACCGGAAACATGGGGAAATTCGGTACGGGATGTCATACATGGTCAGGAAACTATAAGGTTGGTGTTTGGGCGGCCACGCCATGGTCGGGGGAAGGCATTGGGATCCACACCGGGGAAAATCCTTTCAAGATCACGACAGATCCGAATGCCCATGGGAAAGAGATTAATTACCGCCCATACTATTATGGTGAAGAAACGACGTACTGGAACCACGGCGATACGGCGTTGATTGTGAATACGCCCAAGTATGGCCGTCGGGTATTTACGGGAAAGACGCATATGCCGACGCCGAGTAAGCTTCGATGGGTGGCGAATGTCAATATTCTCAATAATTCCAAACACCATTATGACATGGTCAAAAATGTGGATCCCCACATTGAAGCGATTGTGACTCAGGACATTGAAATGACATCAGATGTGAATCACGCCGATGTGTCATTTGCAGTGAACGGGTGGATGGAGTTTACCTATCCTGAAATGACCGCCACCGTCTCCAACCCCTGGATGCAGGTATGGAAAGGCGGCATCCGGCCGTTGTATGACACGCGGAACGATTTGGATACGGTGGCGGGCGTGGCGGCCAAACTCACCGAAATAACGGGTGATGGCCGGTTCCGCGATTACTTTAAATTTGTCTATGACAACCGCGTGGACGTGTATGTTCAACGGTTGTTGGATGCCGGTAGCACCTCCTACGGGTATTCGGCTGACACGATGTTGAAATCGGAAAAGGGTTGGATGGTGATGACCCGGACCTATCCTCGTATCCCATTGTGGGAAGAGGTCAACGAGTCAAAGCCGATGTGGACCCGTAGCGGTCGCCTGGAGACCTACCGGGTGGAGCCGGAAGCCATTGAATATGGGGAAAACTTCATCTCGCATCGGGAAGGGACGGAGGCCACTCCCTATTTGCCGAATGCGATCATGTCATCCAATCCGTATATCCGGCCGGATGACTACGGGATTCCGATCACGGCACAACATCATGACGACAAAACCGTCCGCAACATCAAGTTGCCATGGGCGGAAATTAAACGATACGCCAATCCACTCTGGGAGAAGGGGTATCAGTTCTATTGCGTGACGCCGAAGACCCGGCATCGGGTGCATAGCCAATGGTCGGTGAATGACTGGGTGCAGATGTATGAATCCAACTTTGGCGATGCCTATCGAATGGATAAGCGGACGCCAGGGGTGGGTGAACATCAAATCCATATCAACCCATCAGCGGCCAAAGATCGTGGCATCAATGACGGGGACTATGTCTACGTCGATGGGAACCCGGTGGACCGGCCGTATCGTGGGTGGAAGCCCAGCGACCCCTATTACAAGGTGGCGCGGTTGATGATCCGGGCGAAGTACAATCCGGCCTTCCCGTACCATGTCACGATGGCCAAACATGCGCCGTTCGTGTCGACGGCGAAGTCGGTAAAGGGGCATGAAACCCGACCGGACGGACGGGCGATTGCACTGGATACCGGCTATCAATCGAACTTCCGGTATGGGGCGCAGCAGTCGTTTACACGCAGTTGGCTGATGCCGATGCATCAATTGGACTCGTTGCCAGGCAAAATGGCGAATAAATGGAAATTCAAATGGGGTTTTGAAATCGACCATCATGCGGTCAACACGGTTCCGAAGGAATGTCTCATCCGAATCACGAAAGCGGAGGATGGTGGCATTGGCGGACGTGGGCCGTGGGAACCGGTCCGGACCGGGTTCACGCCAGGCCAGGAGAATGAGTTCATGATCAAATGGCTGAAGGGTGATCATATTAAGATCAAAGTGTAGGTGAGTTGGAGGCTGGGGATATTTTTTCTATATTGACGTCTAGAAAGAAATATGATGAATACCTCCCCCCAGCCTCCTTTTTTTTATAGTGAACGATGGATCTAAACAATTTTCTTGTAAGCCTTTTATCATGAAAACTGTTGGGGGAAGTAAGATGAAACAGGTAATGGGACCCGTCGGTGAACATACCCTCTGTATTTGTGGTGGATGATGATGAGGTGGTTCGTGTAAATATTGCGAAAAAACTTTCTCGGTTACATTGCACGGTACGTGCCTTTGATTCGGGAGAGGCCTTGATGGAATTTTTCAGAGATCATAGGGATGAGCCTGATGTGATCTTGGTGGATTATAAAATGGGTGGGATGAATGGGGTGGAAACCCTGCATGCCATTCGAAAATTCTCTTCTGTTCCAGCCATTATCTTTACCGCATATGAAGGTAGGATAGATCCGCAGGAAATAAAAGAAATTGGGAATTGTGAGGTCATGATCAAAACCGTAGATCTTCACAATCTCATTCATATGGTGAACGGGGTCATGGCCCTAAAGAATTTACGTAAAATTGATTGTTGGGTTGATACCGGGGGGTTGCCAACCTAAGGGTTGGCTGGCGGTGCCTGGTCAGCCCCGAAATTTTCACCGAAACGGAGGACGACAATGCCTGAAGTGTATAACTGGCAGTTAGGACGAAAGATGCTGTATCCCTATGAGGAGCGGCATCCGAAATGGCAGTTTGCGTTTGTCTTTAACATCAACCGGTGTTTGGCGTGTCAAACCTGCTCGATGGCGGACAAGTCGACGTGGCTGTTCAGCAAAGGGCAGGAATACATGTGGTGGAACAACGTGGAGACGAAGCCGTACGGGGGCTATCCGCAGTTCTACGATGTCAAGATCACGCAGTTGATTGAGCAGGTCAATCCGGGCGGGCAGGTGTGGAACGTGCGGGTGGGCCGCAAACATCATGCGCCGTACGGAGTGTTTGAAGGGATGACGATCTTTGACGCGGGCGCCAAGATCGGGCAGGCGGCCATTGGCTACATCCCGACCGACCAGGAATGGCGGTTTGTGAATATTTATGAAGATACGGCGACCTCGATGCGGGCGATCGTGGAAGGGGTCGATAAGACGGGGTTTACGAAAGAAGAGCCGTGGAAAATGCAAGGCAGCAGCTTGCCGGAGCATGAGACGTACTTCTTCTACCTGCAACGCATCTGTAATCACTGTACGTATCCGGGGTGCCTGGCGGCGTGTCCGCGGAAGGCCATCTACAAGCGGCCGGAAGACGGGATTGTGTTGATCGACCAGAACCGGTGCCGGGGGTACAAGAAGTGTGTGGAGCAATGTCCGTTTAAAAAGCCGATGTACCGGGGCACGACGCGGGTGAGTGAGAAGTGTATTGCGTGCTATCCGCGGGTGGAAGGCAAAGACCCCTTAACGGGGGGTGAGCCGATGGAGACGCGGTGTATGGCGGCGTGCGTGGGCAAAATCCGGCTGCAAGGGTTGGTGAAGGTGGGCGATGACGGGCTCTGGGCGGAAGATCGCTGGAATCCGTTGTACTATACCATCCGGGTGGAACAAGTGGCGTTGCCGTTGTATCCGCAATGGGGCACGGAACCCAACGGGTTTTATATCCCCCCGCGGCAGGCGCCGCGAGGCTACATCCGGCAGATGTTCGGGCCGGGGGTGGATAATGCGATTGAGAAGTATCTGGTGCCGAGCCGGGAGTTGTTGGCGGTGCTGCAGTTGTGGCGGGCGAGCCAACAGATCATCTTCCGGTATGACGTGATTCCGGGGCCGAAAGTGTTTGAAACCCAAATCCATGGGCGGAAGTTTGAGATGTACAACGACACGGTGTTGGGGTTCAACAAATCGGGCAAGGAAGCGGTACGGCAGCAAGTGGAAGAGCCGATTTACATCCGCCCGGCGGAGCGGGTGAACTGGCTGTAAATTCTATTTATGCAGTGGGAGACAACCGGAACCATCAATTTTCGGTGAGGCTGGAGGCCGGCTGGCGACGTAAAATGAGTGTCAGGGAAAAATCGCCACCCGGTCTCTCCCCTGTTCAGGGGAAAAGCCCGAAAGGGGGGATGTTATGAATTGTCGGCGTTGTGCTGGTCTCATGCATTGGCTCAATATGGGAGATCATCTTAATGATTCAGGACAGTTATGGTCCATGGCTTGGCAATGCTTTAATTGTGGAGAAATTGTCGATCCTTTGATTATAGAAAATCGTTCAAGTGAAACCAGACCTAAAGCAGGAAAAGCCCGCCTCAAAACGTTTTCACCATCGAGACAGGTGGTTGGGGAAAATGTGTAAAACGTAGAATTTTCAAAATACATCGAGAGGCAGTGGTTTGAGAGCACAAGGACGTGGACATGTTCCGCGTTCTTGCGCTCTTCCTCGTTTTTTGGCTCTAAAGGAAAATTTTCTTTACGTGTTTTTTGTAATGCTCGCATGAGAAGTGCGGTAAGACCATTCTTTTTTTTGAGGGCCGCTTTGACCGATATCATGCGTTCTTCCCATCCGTTGCAGAATTCTTGGCGCAAGAGATCATCATGGAGAATCTTGTTTTGAAACGCGATCGGCTCGAACCGGCATAGGGGGTGGAGTCGTGTCGGTTCAAAACCTATGTATCGGGAGGCAGTCAACGTGAGGGTGGAGGGCAAAAGCATTCTCCTTTCGGTCCACAATCTTTCTTGTAATATGCTGATAAAGGTTTAAGTACCCCCATTCCACTGCTTGCATATTGAAGGCCTTTGTTCCGTTCTTCCTGTCCAACCGGATGAGCCTGGTCCTCATTCTGAAGTTCCTTTCTCAATTCTTAAGAAATCCTCAATCAAGTCTGCTCGTTAATCGTTGAGCATTGCAGTAAAACTGTTTCCCACGAAAAGTGGTGGTGGAATCGTGGCGGACGGCAGCGATCTTTCGTGGCATTCCAGCGGATTAATTTTTTTGTGCGCAAAGAGGCCACGAAAAATAAAGCCAATTTGTAGATAGTGGAGGAAGCGTTGGGCGGCTCGCTATTTGCTTATCGGAAAGTAAGGGAAAAAGTATTGTCATGAATCAACGAGGAAATACATTAGAGAAGAGAATGTTATCGCTATAGAAGGGGTGCATATTCCCGGAGACGTGAATAACTTAAAGGGCCTTGATCGATTTTCTATGAGGAGGGGACGTTTTATGTTGTCAGGGAAGAAGGTGTATGGCGCAGTGAAAGGCATTGTCGCGTGTATAGGGATGGTGCTCATGATGAGTGCCATGGGACATGCGGGAGAGGAGATTCGGGAGGAAACGGATTCCTATGCCGGTCATCACGTGGCGGCAGCGTCAGGAAAGACGAATAATTGGGTAGAGAGATTGAAAGGCCAGACGATTGTGGAGGATTCGATGGAGGGGAATCCTGAGCGTGCGGCGAACGTGGATCGGCAGCATGAACGGTTAATGTCGAAAATGGGACATCAAATGCAGGCCGATTTGAAGTTGATGGAGGGTAGTGGAGTTTATGACACCGCCACGATGCTCCATCAATACGGAGCCGGCCCGGCAGACTATCTTCTGGCTTCGGACAATGAAATTGAACCCGTCTCGGGTCAGCCTGGACTGTGCCCGTCTGGTGTGCCCGAAAAACACTACGATATTTCGGCCATCGACGTGGAAATCACGTTGAATAGATGGCTCGACTACTATGTTGGCTACATGTATGTCCTTACTGAAAATCTCGAGAAGGTGCGGGAGGAAGAAGCGGCGAATGCTGCGGCCCGTGAGAAGGAGGGGTATGACCCAGGCGCGGTTGAGACCGGTTTGCAGAATAACTGGATTCAACCATTGGTAATCCGGGGCAATCAGGGTGATTGCGTGAGGTTCACTCTCCGCAATCAGTTGATAACCGGAGAAGGGGTGAGTTTGCAGATCGGGGGATCGAGTATGATGGTGAGCACCACCGGCCAACCGGCGACGACCACGAACCCTGATGCGATCGCGATGGAAGGCCAAAGCGTGGATATGGAGTGGTACATTCCACCGACGATGCAGGAAGGCGGACGTCAGTTTCATAGTTACAGCAATGATCGTGAGTTGACGGTGATGGGCCTGATGGGGACTTTTGTGGTGGAACCCAAGGGTTCGACGTATCTGGATCCGCTTGGCGCAGGGGAACCGACACCGATGACCAGTGGTTGGCAGGCGATCATCAAAAACGGAACCGGTCCGGATTTTCGCGAGTTCGTACTCATTTATCATGAAGTCGGCGATGAAGCCTTTCGTCCGGTTAATAAGCATGGTGACTTTATTCCGCAGCGGGATCCAATCACCGATGTGTACCGGCCCGTCGCGCGGGCGTTGAACTACCGAAGCGAACCGTTTGGTGTGGACAACATGCAAACGCAGCATGAGTATTTCGGTTTTGAGGACGAGTCAATGGCCTACAGCGCCTATACCTTCGGTGATCCGGCCACCACCGTACCGCGCAGTTATTTGGGCGATCCGGCGAAGTTCCGGCTGGTGCATGGGGGATCGGAAGTTTTCCATTCCCATCATCCCCATGGCGGATCAATTCGCTGGCCCAGGAGTCCCCGTGCGATCGACGAGATGCCCCTGTGGCACACCGCAAAAAATGGACCGGTGAAGTACCCCGTCGTCAGAACAAAGACGGACCGTGTCGACGTGGAGGTGATCGGGCCCTCCGAGGCCCTTGACCTGGAAACGGAATGTGGATCGGGACTCTGCCAGCAATTGGCTGGTGATTTTTTGTTTCATTGCCATGTGGCACATCACTACATCGCCGGGATGTGGGGCTATTGGCGGGTTTACAATACCATCCAGCAGGGAGAAGTCCACAACGATACGATGCCGGACCTTCGCGAATTGCCGGACCGCAAGGGACGGATTAAGGCCGGTGTCACTTCGGACCAGCTGATCGACAAGAAAGTTGATTGGTTCGGCAAAGAATTTAAAATTATCGAGAAGGGGACAACGGATTGGAAAGCCAATCCGGCTGTCGTCACGGTGAAGGACTGGGTGGAAATGCAGTTGCCGCCTCAAGGCAAGCCCGGTCACAAAGATGATGAGAGAGAGCAGATCCTTTCCTATGATGCGACGGTGTTGGACTGGATTTGGAACGGAAACCGGGCGATGACCGAGCGGGAAAACACGATCCCCAATCCACGATATCAATCTCCGGCTCCCGGCGAACGCTTGCCGATTTTGTTCGAGCCCACCACCGGCAAGATCGCATGGCCACACTTAAGGCCGCATTTCGGTAAACGGGTGCCATTCTCTCAAAATCACAATCCTTCTCCATGGCTCGAAATGATCCATTTGGATGATGATGGTCAGATGAGTTCTTATCCGGCCAAGCCTGGAGAAAACGGACGGTGGAGCCTGTGTCCAGCCAATGCCGGCTCCAAAAAGTTTAACGTGCATTTCATTAAAACCCCCATGATGGTGGCAGATAAACAAGGGGATGAACCGGCAATCATCGATCCGGATGGGACGATTTATGTTCTGCATGAAGAGGAGGAAGAGGTCCGAAAAAATAATGATAAGAGGCATCCGTTGGTCGTGAGATCTAACGTGTACGACTGTATTGACTGGATGCTGACAAGCGAATGGGTTGATGATGACAATTTCAACATGCATGCGTCGAAGATCAACACCCATTGGCATTTCATGCAGTTCGACAATCAATCATCGGATGGTGTGATTACCGGTTTTTCGTATGAACAATCCGTGCGACCCTTTACCATGATGGAGAAGACGACTGACAAGGGCCTGCCACTGCCAATGAATACGGTGTTCACCAAGCCGGGCAAGAAAGGTGACGTGACCATCACGGTGAAAAATGCCGCGCAATATCATCCGAAGAACGAGATTCTGATCGGTGCCGATAATGTGAAGCACAACGAGATCGGGCGCATTAAGGCCATAGATGGGAATCAAATCACGCTGTATCGGCCGTTAGAGCATGATCATCCGGTGGATGACATCGTGACCGTGGAATTCGTACGGCAACGGTTCTGGGCGGATGCGGATGTGGGCACCGTGTTCTGGCATGACCATGCGGTCGGCCGTGTAACTTGGGGACACGGAGGGTTCGGGACGATGATTGTTGAGCCCTGGGGCTCGACCTATCATGATCCCACAACCGGGGAACCGATCCGAAGCGGACCGGTGGCCGATATCCGGACGACGGAGCCGGTCGGGTATGGAGTGAACGGGAGCTTTCGTGAACTGATGGTGCAGTTGAACGACAGTGTGCCGCATTCCGTCAACATCGTCACGGCAGGTAATCCTCCGGGACAACCGATTGAGGTCGCGCTGGAAGCGGGAAAGACGATCTCATTTCCCATGCCTGAACATATTCCCATGACACCGATGCCGTTTCTCAACGGGGGAACCCACACCACCGGTGGCAGTTTTAACTTCAGGGCCGAACCGATCGCGGCTAGACTCAAGGCAAACCCCGATTTCTCGAACCTCTTCAATAGCCATGTTCATGGGGATCCCTATACGCCAATGGTCAGGGCGTATCTCGGCGATACGGTTGTGTTCCGGCTGTTGGAGACCATGACAAACGAATCAATGGTGTGGACGTTGTCAGGGCATACCTTTCTGACTGAACGGTATGCCGGTGATGCCAACCGTAAAAATTCCATCCACATTGGTATCGCAGAGCGATACGATCTTGTGGTTCCGCAGGCAGGCGGGCCTCGGCTCCAGCCTGGTGATTACATCCATTTTAACGGACGTTCTTCAAAGTTCTCGGAAGGAGCCTGGGGTATTCTGCGGGTATTGGATAAGGAGGTGCCTGATCTTCAAAAGCTGCCGGCCGGTTATTCCGGTCGTAATGAAATTCCAGAGCCTGGGCCGGTCTGTCCTGCCGACGCACCGGTTAAATCATTTAAGGTTATGGCGATGGATTTTCCTTCCATGAATTTCAACACGAAGGCACCCGAAGCCGTAGAGGTCGATTTCGAACGGAATATTTTGCTCCAGAATCCGGAGGGAAAAATATATGTGCTCGAAGAAGATGTCGCAAAGACGGCCAGTGGCATTCAACCGATGCCGCTGACTCTGAGAGCCAATGTCGGCGACTGCCTTAAGATTCACCTGACGAATCAAATGAAGGAAAGCCGCGCCTCGTTCTCCGCGCTTTCCCTCGCCTTCGATCCTAAGGATTCGTTGGGAGTCAACGTGGGGCAGAATGCAGGTGATCAAACGGTTGCGCCTGGAGAGAGCCGGACGTACACCTATTACGCCGATCCGTTTTTAGGTGAGATTGCCTCGTTAGTCTGGGACTGGGGCAATGTGATGCACAATCCTCGGAACGGGCTTTACGGCGCGATCATTATCGGGCCGAAAGGCGCGACGTATCGTGATCCCAAAACAGGTGAGGATATCTCCAATAAGAACAGTTGGATTGCCGACGTGATCGTGGACCGGACAGTGACTGGATACGAAAATCGACCAAATTATCGGGATGCGGCCTTGTTCTTCCAGGACGAGGACAACATCATCGGTACGAGCTTCATGCCTTACGTGCAGAACGTGGCTGGGCTGGTCGGGGTGAATTATCGAGCGGAACCGTATTTGTTCCGTGAGGAACAGGGATGTACGCTGGATAAGATATTCCAGCCCTGTTCTGAGGAAAATCCGGAAGACCCCATCACACCGATCATCGAGGCCCATGCCGGTGATCCCGTTCGCATTCATGTCTTTGGTGCCAGCAATGAACAAAATGGCATGTTCGGCGTTGAAAGTCATGAATGGCCCATCGAACCATTTATGCGAGGAGCCGATCAAATCAACGTCGTGGAGTTTTCGGGGTCAGAGGCGTTGGATGCCTTCATTCCAGCCGCAGGCGGACCTTATCAACGTACCGGGGATTACGTCTGGAGCAACCAGCGGTTGCCCTATTCCCAATCAGGGCAATGGGGGTATCTACGCGTACTCCCAGGAAGTGACCAACGAATCCTATCATTGGATGGAAAGGCTCCTGGCATTAAAGAAGCCAAGTTGCCACACGAGCAAGTAGTCCATATTAAACCCGTCGACCTGAAATGAGCCGGCATGATTTTTAGTTGACGGGTTTGGGAACGGGGAAGCCGATACACGGCTTCCCCGTGCTGGTCACAACCCCATAAGACAAGATGGTGAGAAACATTTGGAGTTTTTGCTGGCGGAGGAATACATGAAAAGCACGGTGGTACAGTTGATTGGGATGACGTTGGGTATCCTGGGAATGTGGGCCATCCCGGTTTGGGCCTATGAAGAAAGTCAGGTTAAACAAGGAGGAACGATTCGTGGACTAGTAACTTTAGCTGGAGGGATGCCTAAAGCCATGGCCTTTAATTTGGTCACGATACCTGATCCGGTTTTTTGTGGGCGAATTTCAACCGGAACAGGATGGCGTATTGTTGAAGATTTCATCCTGGGATCTCAGGGCTCGCTGAAGGACGCGATTGTGATGCTCAAGGGTATTGAAAAAGGGAAAGCTTTTGATTTGCCAAAAGTGACAATCGAAGCGAAGGATTGTGATTTTCTGCCATTTGTCAATGTGTTGAGGGATCAGGATGAACTGACGGTCATTAATATGGATCCAGTGGAACATGATATTCAGGGATACGAGACTGCTCGTGATCGTGGTGCGAGGGTCTTGTTTAATCGCCCTCTTCCAATGAATCCTTTTCATAAAGTATTAGATTTGATCCACAGGCATGATCATTTACCCGGCAAGCCAATGATCGAAAAAATTCATTTGCAGAAGGATCGGAATATCTTTGTGATGCAATGCGGGTTTCATCCATATATGTTTTCCTGGGGGGTGGTGGTTGACAATCCCTATTATGCGATTACAACTGAGGATGGACGGTTTGAGATATCCGACATTCCACCAGGAGCCTATACGTTATCGGTCTGGCATGCCGGAATGAAGAAATACTTAACTCGGGAGGTGACTATTGAACCGAATGGGTTAATTTCTGTGAATTTCGAATATCAATCACCCGTGGGTCGTCGCAGTGTTCATGAAATTCAAGAAAATCCCCATTTTGGATTGGGGCTATTAGGGGAAGAAGTTATCATCCCTTCACTTCGTCTCCAACATCCCTCATAACAAACACCATGAAGGGGTTATCATATAGATTCGCGTGATGGCCCTGTTTTTGAGGGTAAGAATCTTTTGAGCTGAGTCATTCATTTATTCGCGCTGATTTCTTCTTCCAATCCCCGAATGGTTAATATCTTATTCAGTGAATGTTTGCCTCAACGATCCATGTTCTTTGGGAGATGCAGGTTCTTACTTATCCATCCTCGATAGGATTTTCAGTACGGAATCTGGTTGCCAATTGGTTAAGTCTCGATTGAACCCAATTTTCCCCTGGGCATAAATTCGATTTCTCCCCTTTCACTAAGAACCTCTACGTTATTCTTCGGGCGTGATTCATTTGTTTTTAGCCCCTCGTTTCCCAAAGATGTCCTTGTCATTAAATCCCGTATATCCCTTCGTCCTTTTGTCCTACCTTTTTTTTAATTCACCAAACCAAAGTCCTCTTTTGTGCTGAGTGTGAGATCTGCTAGGAGCGTTCGGGTTGCCAGAATTCCAATTTGAGATATATGAAATTTACCTGTTTTGCCAAAAAAACAGGACGCCTGAAAAGGATACGCAGAAATTCCAGCCATTGAGATTTCGATGTTTCGCGAACATTTCGCGATGCTTTTCGTGGCCTGATTAGTCTTCCATAACGAGCAGTAAATTCAATTAACCTCTCGTTTTCAAGGAGTTAAGGAAAATATGGGGAGAACAATTTTTTGGACTAAAGATTGCTATTCAGGAGTGAGGAGGAATGTGGTGACACTGGTGACCAGTGTTCGTTCATTATCGGTTGAATCGGGATGGTAAGAAAGGAGGTGCAAGCAGGTCTGGGTTGAAGTCCAATTACGGAATCTTTAATTAATTATGGCTATCCGTAATGAGTTTTTTAAAAAAAGGAGGTCTTTTAATGTTTCTTTCTAGACGTCAATTCTTGAAAGTTTCTGCCGGGACTGTGGCGGCAGTCGCACTTGCCGATAAGGCTCTGGCCTTAACCGCCTTGCAGCCAGTCATTGAAGTGGGTAACCCCCTTGGTGAATATCCTGACCGTTCATGGGAGCGGGTCTACCACGACCAATATCGCTATGACAGTTCGTTTACCTGGGTTTGTTCCCCCAACGATACCCATGCCTGCCGCATTCGTGCGTTTGTGCGGAACGGGGTCGTGATGCGGGTTGAGCAAAATTATGACCATCAAACATATGAAGATCTCTATGGCAACCGTGGGACGTTCGCGCACAACCCCCGTATGTGTTTGAAGGGTTTTACGATGCATCGTCGGGTGTATGGTCCATACCGTTTAAAGGGGCCCTTGATGCGTCGAGGGTGGAAGGAATGGATGGATGACGGAAGCCCGGAATTCACTCCTGCTATTCAGACGAAATACAAGTTTAATGCGCGGTATTTGGACGACATGTTGCGGGTGTCCTGGGATACGGCGTTTACCTATTTGGCTAAGGCTATGATCATCATTGCCAACCGGTATAGCGGAGAATATGGGGCGCGCAAACTGCGTGAGCAAGGCTATCCACCGGAGATGATTGAAATGATGAAAGGCTCTGGAGTCCGGTCATTTAAATTCCGGGCCGGTATGCCTGTTTTGGGTATCATTGGGAAAATGGGCATTACCCGGATGAATGGCGGCTGCGGGGCTCTATTGGATTCCTACGTCAGAAAAGTCGGGCCTGAAAATGCTCAAGGAGGACGATACTGGAATAACTATACCTGGCACGGCGACCAGGACCCTTCCCAGCCCTGGTGGAATGGGACTCAAAATTGCGATATCGATTTGGCAGATATGCGGTTCTGTAAATTCAACACCAGTTGGGGTAAAAACTTCGTCGAAAACAAGATGCCGGAAGCCCACTGGAAACTGGAGTCGATTGAACGGGGTGCGCGAATTGCGGTCATTACCCCGGAATACAATCCGACGGCATATCGAGCCGACTACTGGATTCCCATCCGTCCCGAGTCAGATGGGTCCTTCTTTTTAGGGGCCTGCAAAATGATCGTGGATGAGGGTTTGTTCGATGCGGATTTCGTGCGGGCCAACACCGATATGCCACTGCTGGTTCGTACCGATACCCTTCAATATTTAGATCCGCGTGATGTCATTAAAGATTACCAGTTTCCTGATTTTACCAGTACCTATTCGGGCAAAGTGCAGACCCTGAAACCTGCGGAAATCGCCAGGTTAGGGGGAATCATGGTCTGGGATCTGAATAAAAATCAAGCGGTACCCATTCATCGTGAATTGGTAGGCTGGCATTTCAAGAAGAGTGGTATTGATCCGGCGTTGACGGGGACGCATCGGGTTCGGTTGCTTACCGGCCGGGAAGTGGACGTGATGCCGATTTTCCAAATGTATCAAGTCCATCTGCAAGACTATGATTTGGATACGGTCCATCAAATCTGTCGGTCGCCGAAGGATCTGATCGTTCGGTGGGCGCGAGATATGGGTACGGTCAAACCGGCGGCTATTCATAACGGAGAGGGTGTGTGCCATTACTTCCACATGACGCAAAACGGTCGTGCGGCGGCATTGACGCTCATTTATTCCGGAAATATGGGGAAATTCGGGAGCGGTTGCCATACCTGGTCCGGGAATTACAAGGCGGGTACATGGGCGGCAACACCATGGTCAGGATCCGGTCTTGCTGTGCATACCGGAGAGGATCCATTCAAGATCACGACGGACCCCAATGCTCATGGAAAAGAAATAAAAACCAGAAGTTACTACTATGGGGAAGAAGTCGGATATTGGAATCACGGCGATACGGCGTTGATTGTGAATACGCCCAAATATGGTCGTCGGGTGTTTACCGGAAAGACGCATATGCCGACACCGAGTAAATTCCGGTGGGTGGCCAACGTGAATGTGTTGAATAATTCGAAGCACCATTATGACATGGTCAAGAACGTGGATCCGCATAATGAATGTCTCGTGCATCAAGAAGTGGAAATGACCTCGGATGTCAACCATTTCGATGTGTCGTTTGCCGTGAATACCTGGATGGAGTTTACCTATCCAGAGCATACGGCGACGGTGTCGAATCCATGGTTCCAAGTATGGAAAGGCGGCATCCGGCCGTTGTATGACACGCGGAACGATTTGGATACGGTGGCGGGCGTGGCGGCTAAACTCACCGAAATGACCGGTGATGGCCGGTTCCGCGATTACTTCAAATTTGTCTATGACAATCGCGTGGACGTGTACCTCCAACGATTGTTGGATGCCGGTAACTGTTCCTATGGGTATAACGCGGACACGATGTTGAAATCGGAAAAGGGTTGGATGGTGATGACCCGGACCTATCCTCGACATCCATTTTGGGAAGAGACCAACGAATCGAAACCGATGTGGACCCGCAGCGGTCGCCTGGAGACCTACCGGGTGGAGCCGGAAGCCATTGAATATGGGGAAAACTTCATCGTGCATCGTGAAGGGCCAGAGGCCACTCCCTATTTGCCAAATGCGATTATGTCATCCAATCCGTATATCCGGCCGGATGACTATGGTGTGCCGATCACGGCGCAACATCATGACGACAAAACCGTCCGCAACATCAAGTTGCCCTGGGCGGAAATTAAACGATACGCCAATCCGCTCTGGGAGAAGGGGTATCAGTTCTATTGCGTAACGCCGAAGACCCGGCATCGGGTGCATAGCCAATGGTCGGTGAATGACTGGGTGCAGATGTATGAATCCAACTTTGGTGATGCCTATCGGATGGATAAGCGGACGCCAGGGGTGGGTGAACATCAAATCCATATCAACCCATCAGCGGCCAAAGATCGTGGGATCAACGACGGGGACTATGTCTACGTCGATGGGAACCCGGTGGACCGGCCGTATCGTGGCTGGAAGCCCAGCGATCCCTATTACAAGGTAGCGCGATTGATGATCCGGGCGAAGTACAACCCGGCCTTCCCGTACCATGTCACGATGGCCAAGCATGCGCCGTTCGTGTCGACGGCGAAGTCGGTAAAGGGGCATGAAACCCGGCCGGACGGACGGGCGATTGCACTGGATACCGGCTATCAATCGAACTTCCGGTATGGAGCGCAGCAGTCCTTTACTCGTAGTTGGCTGATGCCGATGCATCAAACCGACTCGTTACCGGGTAAACATCCAGTTGCCTGGAAATTCAAATGGGGTTTTGCGATTGATCATCATGCGGTCAATACGACGCCGAAGGAATGTCTCATCCGGATCACGAAAGCGGAGGATGGCGGCATCGGTGGTCGGGGGCCGTGGGAACCGGTCCGGACCGGGTTCACGCCAGGCCAGGAGAATGAGTTCATGATCAAATGGCTGAAGGGTGATCATATTAAGATCAAAGTGTAGGTGAGTTGGAGGCTGGGGGTTTTTTTTCTTGATTGCCGTCTAGAAAGAAACATTGCGAATACCTCCCCCAGCCTCCCTACTTACATGACGAATCTTACGGAGATTAGTCCTTTGGAGGATGCTATGACAGTTGAGATCGACGTAAATCACAACCAATTACCAGGACCTGTCGGTGAGCAAACCCTATGTATTTGTGGTGGATGATGATGAGGTGATTCGTGTAAACATCGCGAAAAAACTTTCTCGGTTACATTGCACGGTACGTGCCTTTGATTCGGGAGAGGCCTTGATGGAATTTATCAGAGATCATAGGGATGAGCCTGATGTGATCTTGGTGGACTATAAAATGGGTGGGATGAATGGGGTGGAAACCGTGCGGGCAGTGAGAAAGGTTTCATCCACTCCTACTGTAATTTTTACGGCGTATGAAGGCCTGGTGGACTTGCAGGCCGTGAAACAACTCGGGCGCTGCGAAGTCCTGCTCAAAACGATAGATCTGAGTGTGTTAGGTTCTATCGTGAATGAAGCGATGGCTGTAAGAAAGATGCGACAGTTAAATTGGGTTGATACCGGGGGGTTGCCAACCTGAGGGTTGGCTGGCGGTGCCTGGTCAGCCCCGAAATTTTCACCGAAACGGAGGACGACAATGCCTGAAGTGTATAACTGGCAGTTAGGACGAAAGATGCTGTATCCCTATGAGGAGCGGCATCCGAAATGGCAGTTTGCGTTTGTCTTTAACATCAACCGGTGTTTGGCGTGTCAAACCTGCTCGATGGCGGACAAGTCGACGTGGCTGTTCAGCAAAGGGCAGGAATACATGTGGTGGAACAACGTGGAGACGAAGCCGTACGGGGGCTATCCGCAGTTCTACGATGTCAAGATCACGCAGTTGATTGAGCAGGTCAATCCGGGCGGGCAGGTGTGGAACGTGCGGGTGGGCCGCAAACATCATGCGCCGTACGGAGTGTTTGAAGGGATGACGATCTTTGACGCGGGCGCCAAGATCGGGCAGGCGGCCATTGGCTACATCCCGACCGACCAGGAATGGCGGTTTGTGAATATTTATGAAGATACGGCGACCTCGATGCGGGCGATCGTGGAAGGGGTCGATAAGACGGGGTTTACGAAAGAAGAGCCGTGGAAAATGCAAGGCAGCAGCTTGCCGGAGCATGAGACGTACTTCTTCTACCTGCAACGCATCTGTAATCACTGTACGTATCCGGGGTGCCTGGCGGCGTGTCCGCGGAAGGCCATCTACAAGCGGCCGGAAGACGGGATTGTGTTGATCGACCAGAACCGGTGCCGGGGGTACAAGAAGTGTGTGGAGCAATGTCCGTTTAAAAAGCCGATGTACCGGGGCACGACGCGGGTGAGTGAGAAGTGTATTGCGTGCTATCCGCGGGTGGAAGGCAAAGACCCCTTAACGGGGGGTGAGCCGATGGAGACGCGGTGTATGGCGGCGTGCGTGGGCAAAATCCGGCTGCAAGGGTTGGTGAAGGTGGGCGATGACGGGCTCTGGGCGGAAGATCGCTGGAATCCGTTGTACTATACCATCCGGGTGGAACAAGTGGCGTTGCCGTTGTATCCGCAATGGGGCACGGAACCCAACGGGTTTTATATCCCCCCGCGGCAGGCGCCGCGAGGCTACATCCGGCAGATGTTCGGGCCGGGGGTGGATAATGCGATTGAGAAGTATCTGGTGCCGAGCCGGGAGTTGTTGGCGGTGCTGCAGTTGTGGCGGGCGAGCCAACAGATCATCTTCCGGTATGACGTGATTCCGGGGCCGAAAGTGTTTGAAACCCAAATCCATGGGCGGAAGTTTGAGATGTACAACGACACGGTGTTGGGGTTCAACAAATCGGGCAAGGAAGCGGTACGGCAGCAAGTGGAAGAGCCGATTTACATCCGCCCGGCGGAGCGGGTGAACTGGCTGTAAGCAGGTAGCCCAGAGGGGAACCCGAAGAGCAGGGGGTGACAGTCGTCACCCTCTGCTTTTTTTTTGGCTGCGTGCATCATTGAAGAAGTCTTGGGAAAAAGAAAGGTTATTGTTTAAAATCTATCCTAATGCCTATGGGGTGCCTTTTCCCTTGCACAGAACAGCCATTAGATGGTGAAACCATCATCATACACTTTGATATAAAATTGCCTGCTATTCTATTAGTGACAGGGTTTTTCCCCCTTTTGGTTGGAATTTTGATTCTCGTTCATTGAACTTTTATAGGGGGAGACGACTTGGTATAGTTAGTTTGGTGGGTCAATTAATTTGCTGGGACATTATTAGCTGTATCTCGGTTGAGGAGGCGCAATGTCGCAATCGCCACAATTGCAGAGAGAATTGGATTCGGCCAGGTCACGCACTGATAAATTATTTTCGTTTATGCGTGCCGAGGCCATGTATGAGCGTCCCATTCCTGAGCGAAATCGCTTAATTTTTTATTTGGGACATCTTGAGGCCTTTGACTGGAATCAGATTGGTCGGTGGACCTTGGGCATGCCATCATTTCATGAATCATTTGATCAATTATTTGAAGCCGGTATTGATCCTTCTCTTGGAAGCTTTCCCGTTGACCAACCCTCCGATTGGCCAACCATCAATGAGGTGTATCGATACAATGCGCGTGCTCGTGAAGAAGTGGATCGCCTGTTGACCTCTGTTCCAGAATGGATTGTTCATATGGTGGTTGAACATCGTCTGATGCATGCTGAGACCAACGCCTATTTACTGCACCATTTGGATCCGAAGCACAAGAACCCCCCATCCGATATTTCTCCCGTCTCATCTTTTTCAATCTCAGATGAAACGGCCAAGGATGAGATGATAGAAGTCCCGGAAGGGATAGCGACCTTGGGGATGAAACCGGACGAGGGGTTTGGCTGGGACAATGAATTCGCCCAACATGAAGTGGCTGTTCCTGGGTTTTTAATCAGCCGGTATAAAGTGACGAACCAACAATATTTGCGATTTGTGCAGGATGGTGGGGAGCCTTCGGCTTTTTGGGTCAAACGAGGGGATGACTGGTATATGCGAACCATGTTTCAAGAGATCCCTTTACCGAAATCTTGGCCAGTGTATGTGACGCATCGACAGGCGCAAGCGTATGCAAATTGGGTCGGGATGACCCTCCCGACCGAGGCGCAATTTCATCGCGCAGCCTTTGGCACTCCGGCTGGTAATGAACGGCCTTTCTCCTGGGGTGATGAGGCGTCAATGGTTCTACAGGTAAATGTTGATTCTCAATCGTGGGATTCCGTTCCGGTTACCAGCCAGTCTTATGAACGCAATGGTTTTGGAGTGGCTCAGATGGTGGGGAACGGCTGGGAATGGACATCGACTCTTTTTCACCCCTTTCAAGGTTTTTCACCCCTACCCACTTACCCTGGCTATTCGGCCAGATTTTTTGACCAGGATCATTATGTCGTGAAAGGTGGTGGTCCTCATACCCCGAGCCGGCTCTTGCGCCGGTCATTTCGAAATTGGTTTCGACAAAGTTACCCCTATGCGCATATCGGGTTTCGTTGTGTGCAATCTTAATGTATGACGCGGAGCTACCGTGTTGCGTTTTGAATTGAACCCTTCTATGCGACAGATACTACAAAGCGCAGGGTATTGGGGGCATTTCCTCCTTATCTTGATTCTCTGGGTGAATTCAGCCCACGCGACTGACAGGTTGGTGATTTTACATTCGAGTGAACATCATGGGGTTGCGCTTCCGCTTGATCAAGCCGGAGAGATGAAAATTGGGGGGTTGGCCAGGCGAGGCACAATTGTCGAAGAAGTTCGGCGAGAAGGCGGGCCGGTTTTGTTGGTGGATTCCGGGGATATCCTTATTGGAACGGCTTTGTCTTCCTGGTTTCGCGGTGAACCGGATATTCGGGCCATGAATCTGATCCGCTATGACGCGATGGTGGCTGGAAATCATGATTTTGATTATGGAATAGACCATCTTCGCACATTGGTCGAATTGGCCGATTTCCCAATTTTATGCACGAATCTTCAGTCTGAGCGATCCCTCCTGCCTTGCCGGCGCTCGTTTGTCACCCGCCTGGGGAATGTGGTCGTCGGGGTCTTAGGTATTGTCGGAAAAAGTAATTTTCCTGGTACCTTTAACCGGGAGGTGGCAAAGGAATTATCGTTGGTGGATCCGATTGTCTCTCTTCAAGCGGAGGCCCTGCGGTTACGAATGGAAGGCAATGTTGATCTGATCATTGCCCTCACGCATCAGGATAGTGAAGAAGACTTAAAAATTCTGGAAACCGTTGAGGGGGTGGATGTGCTCATCGGTGGACATACCGAAGGGTTTGACGGATTGTATGCTCCCGGGTTGATGGAGCCCGTTGAAACCATGACCCGACCCCAATCGGTGTATGTGAAGACGCATCGTCAGGGACGAACAATCGGGCGATTAGATCTGACGATTTCAGGCGGATCGGTGGTCCAGGCGCGTTCCTATAATATTCCAGTGACGGTGGCGGTTCCAGTAGAGCCAAAGGTTGAACAACTTTTACATGAATATCGACAGCGGTTTGCCCGGCATGCCACCCAGGTGTTGGGGGCGGCGGCGGTGCGGCTCCAGGGCGATCGACCGGTTATCAGGACCCAAGAAGCCAATCTAGGCAATTTGTTGGCCGATCGTATGCGAAACACGTTGGGCACGGATATCGCTTTGATTAATGCCGGACAGATTCGCCGAAGTCTGGAACCGGGTCCGGTCACACTTGGCGATGTGCTGTCAGTACTGCCCTTTGATTCCGCTCTTGTGACCCTACAGGTGACGGGAGCGAGGCTTCGTGAGGTTTTAGAGCATAGTGTGAGCCAATGGCCGAATCATTCTGGGCGGTTCTTCCAGATTTCCGGTCTCCAGGTCAGGTATCAAGGAAAGGCTCCTGTCGGGTCTCGTGTGAGCAGTATTATGGTTGGAGGTGTGCCGTTGGATATTTCCAAAACCTATACCGTGGCGACGGACGCATTTGTGGCTGACGGCGGGGATGGCTATGACATGTTGACACATGTCACACCCCGAACGGATCATCAAATCCCGCTGAGGGATTTGTTGCTGAATGCCTTAGCTGAAGGTCCGCTCTATGCGGAGGCTGATCATCGTATGGTATTCATGAACGGGAACGAAGAAAAATGACGTCAATGGCGTTCCTTGTCTTTGCTGAGCGGCTTCATGTCTACACGCTCGAGCGCTTCGCCGTGTAAGGGCGTAGCTCATTGGGCAACCTCAAAGTCCCCGTCTACTTCTCCTTCTGTCTAGATGATTGAGGCGTTGCCTCATTCTTGTTCTTTTTACATGTCGCTTCGGAAGCCATATTTGGAACGACAATCAAAATATTCATGATTCATCAGTCATCTGGATACCTTCCGTCCTAGGGCCTTTCATATATTCATGTCTATTCCTCAAAATGCTCGCGATTCACGACGATGGTGGGCTGACTTGCTGGCTGTCTGGCGGGATACCAGGCAGATTGTTCTAACGGCTCAGATTGCCGCAATTTATGCGGCGATTCTTATTCCCTTTAAAGTCGGCATTCCGATTGTTCCTGGTTTTGTGGAATTACGCCCGGCGAATGCTATTCCTATTGTCGCATCGCTGTTGTTTGGTCCCGCTGCGGCCTGGGGTGCAGGTATTGGCAATGTCATCGGAGATTGTTTCGGCACCCTGGGGCCTGCAAGTTTTTTTGGATTATTAGGCAACTTTATTTTTGGGTATCTTCCGTACGTATTGTGGGGGCATTTGGGGTGGGTTTCCTCTGGGCAGCCCCCTTTGGGGAAATCCTGGCGACAGATGATGGAATATGGCGTGGTGTGTGTGATTGCGTCAGCTGCTTGTGCCGGAATGATTGCGTGGGGAGTGGAGTGGTTGGGATTGTTACCCTTCGTTATTCTCGCTCCAGCGATCTTTTTTAATAATGTGGTAATGGGCTTGTTCCTCGGTCCTCCATTATTGAGTTTTCTCTATCCGAGGGTGCAACGGTGGCGATTACGATATGAAGATATTCGAGAATTAGATTCTTCCCCTATTCATCCTTCCCAAACTCTGCGGTCATATAAATCGAGGGAGGGCGAGAAGGCCAATGATCATCTCGACGACGCTATGGTGGACTGTCGTGGACTTTCCTTCCAATATGCCTCGGGTTCAGCGCCGGTTCTCCGGAATGTTTCCTTTTCCCTGGCTGCTGGGGAACTCGTCGTTCTGTTAGGCAGGAGTGGAAGTGGCAAATCCACAATATGCTATGCCTGTAATGGTCTTATTCCTCATATGATCCCTGGGGTTTTCTCCGGAACATTCCGGGTGAAGGGATGTAGAACCGTGGATGATCCCGTGTGGAAACAGGCCGGACGAGTCGGCTTGGTGTTTCAAGATTTTGATACGCAACTTGTAGCGACGACTGTTGAGGGGGAACTGCTGCATCCATTGGAATACCGTGATCCCCTGCTTTCTTCGGACGAGGTCCGACGGCGGATCGTTCATGCCCTCAGTCAAATCGGATTGGGCGATTGTGCCCACCGTGATCCCATGAGAATGTCCGGTGGCCAGAGGCAGCGGCTGGTGATGGCTTCTGTGCTCGTGCAGGAACCGGCGCTATTGGTCTTAGATGAACCCGGTTCAGATTACGATCCGGCAGGACGAGCACAATTGCGTAAGGTTTTACATAATCTTCGACAAGACGGGATTACTGTGCTTATGACGGAGCATGATGAGTGCTATCTTTTGCTAGCGGATCGGGTTCTGGTTTTAGATCAGGAGCAAATCGTCTGGGAGGGAAAACCTGAAGTCTTGTTGCGACAGCCTCGGTTGATGCGAAATTATGGTCTTCGACCCTTCGCCCTAACAGAATGTTTTGAAGAATGGGGCGTGGAACACTTGCCAATTTCGGTCGAGGAAGCCTGGACCCAGGCTGAGGTATTGAATCTTCGTCTGTCTCCTCCGGCGGCGGTCCTGGATGACTCGCTTCGTTTGGGTTACCTGCCGGAGAGAAAATCAACCATGGCTTTGCCCTTGATTCAGGTTGACAATGTTTCTTTCCGGTATGAAGAGCAGACGGTCCTGGATGAGGTGTCATTTACCATCCGTCCAGGAGATTTTCTGGCTTTGCTGGGTCAGAATGGATCCGGGAAAAGTACGCTTGCACGATTACTCAATGGCCTCTTGATGCCGACCCACGGCACCATCGTTGTGGACGGTATGGATACCCGCACCACATCGATGAATGAATTGGCGAGGCGCGTCGGATTAGTCTTTCAGAATCCTGATCATCAAATTTTCGCGGATACCGTCTGGGAAGAAGTTGCCTTCAGCGCGAAGAATATGGGTTGCTCTCAGGATGAGATTGTCGATCGGGTGCAAGAATCGCTGGCTGCTGTGGGTTTGCCCTTTGAGGGAAGTCGAAACTTAGATCCGTTTTCCCTAAGAAAAGGAGAGCGACAGCGGATTGCGGTCGCATCCGTGTTGGCTACCAGACCGGCTGTGTTGATTGTTGATGAGCCGACGACAGGGCTTGATGCTGATGAAACTGACCGGATGATGGCCATGATTCGTCGATTGAACCAACAGGGGCATACGATTGTGATGATCACACATTCGATGGGGCTTGTTGCCGCCTATGCCCGGCGCTGTTTGTTAATTCACAGCGGGAGAATTCTTGCTGATGGGACCCCCCGTGAAGTTTTTGCTGATCCGGGCTTGATCCAATCAGCATCATTAGAGATTCCGGCCATTTCTCGCTTTAGTCAACGATGGGGACAGACCTTGCTAACGGTGGAAGAACTGAAGGCTTCCTGCCGACCAGGTTTTCCATAAAACTTGTGGCCGATATTTTTCAGATAATGGAGAGCGTGTTTGGGGTGCGTGAGATTCGTAGGAATTGGTAAATACTGATGATTGTTTCCTTGTATCTTTCCCGGAATTCGTGGATGCACTGGTTAGATGGACGCACCAAAGTTCTAACGGTGCTTGGGGTGTTTGGGCTAGCCCTCTGTTTTTCGGATCCGTTCTACTTGCTGGTACTCTTTGGATTCGTAATGAGCGGGTTAGCCTTGTCTGGCGCGTGGGCCAATGTGAGGAAAATGTGGATGCTGACGGTTCTCCTTTTTGTTTATAGCGTGGCACTCTGGCCTTTCTTTGTCGAAGGTGTGACACCTGTGCCCCTCTTGCATGGGCTTGGAGTGACCTGGGAAGGCATCATGGTTGGCTTAGGCATGGGCTTGCGATTGTTAATTATGCTCTGGGCTGGGATTTGGCTACTTTCGACGATGTCGGTTGAAGAACTCGCGCAGGCCTCTCAGCAATTAGGACTTCCTTCACGGGCAGGGTTTGTCTTTTCCCTCGCATTCCGGTGGGTGGGAATGTTGTTGGGAGCAGGGGCGGGCGTGGTTCAAGCGCAGCGCTCACGCGGATTAGATGTGTCGACGGGCGGAATTCTGCAACGCATTCGTAAGTATGTGCCTCTCGTGATCCCATTGATTGGGCATGCCCTTCGTCAAACAAATCTTCTGGCCATGTCTTTAGAATCCAAAGGGTTCCATCCCTTAGCGACACGGCATTTTTACTCCACGGGAAAATTGGGTCTCCAAGACTATGCGGTTATGAGTGTGATGCTGATTTTGGTCGTTGTAGGCATTTGGTTGCGATGGCAGGGCATTGGAACGCTTGATGTGAGATTTTAAGAATTTGTGGTCTGCATCATTTCGCCTGGCGTATCCACCAGCTCTTCCCATAGGCAGGCAACAAATTGAGTCCTCTCATCCCTTTTGAAATGCGGCAAATGTTGGCTGGATTGGATAAGGTTGGCTCTGGAAAGATTGGCTCCCCAAAAGCTTTAAAAAAGATGCCTTATAATGGAGGAGAGGTCAAGTGAAAGACCTGAGAAGGAATGGAGGTGAATCGAGAGGGGTTGTAAGAACGGAAACCCCTAACTGACCATGGGGATGTGTTGGCAGGAGGTTTCTTCTTTAGCGAGTGCGACAAATTTTGAAATCTTTTTGATGCAACGGCCACAGCACTGCCGTTTGTCATTAAGTTCGAGGGCGTCCGCAAGCTTTAAGGGACAGGTGATACCTGCTTGCCCAAGTTCACGGACATCGGATTCTTTGATACCTTTGCAGATACAGATGAACATAAAAAAGCCGTTACTGAATGAACTTCCTTTCGAAAATGATAACCGTTATCAATCTAAAAATATTTTACTCACCATCTGGGTTCATGTCAAGATGTTGGTTCATGACATAAGATATTGAAAATTAATATGTTATTGCTATTTATGTGATAATGTTTTGTGTTTATCTCTCTCGTATCGATCTTTTTTTCTGACAAAAAAAGGTCAAAAATTTGTATCCGATATAGGAATTTTACATGGAATGGGCCAGGTGCGTGATAGAAAAATCCAAAGGTATAGAAATTCGAATTTATATTCAGCCACGAGCATCAAAAACGGAGATTGTTGGGTTCCATGGGGAAGCCTTGAAGATTCGCGTAGCGTCTCCGCCGGTAGATGGTCAGGCCAATGCAGAATTGTGTCGATTTTTGGCACAACATGTTGGTGTTCCCCGCCAATATGTGCAGCTGAAATCTGGTGTTAGCTCAAGACAGAAGCGAATCTTTATTGAAGGGAAAACCTTATCCGATGTAGCAGCAGCCCTGACGGACAGTCTTTCCTTGAAAAATTCTGAACATTCATGAGTTACGGAGATTAAAGAGAAGAATCTGCAAGATTGTTGGGTGAGTTTACAACCCTTGAAGCCACTTTTATAATGCCCAGCCGTAGTTGTGGTTAGGATGCGGTATGGGAATGTGCTGGGGAAGAACCCGTCTTGTACCCGTTTAACTCCCTCGGTTATTAATCAATTACATGTCTTCCTTTACCCCAAAAGATGAACTTCATGAGTTATTGGTCGACCGACTTGATGCGACCACGGCGCATGGTCTCGATGAACAACTCGCGGACCCTCGTCTCCGGATGCCTGTTCTAGAGTTACTCATTGAATTAAAAGAGATTTCGTCAAAAATACAGGGTGAAGCCGTATGGGCCATGGGTGAGGTGTGTCGAAAAAAATGCTTAGACAGTGCCATCCCATGGTTGGATTTAGGGATAACATTCGCTCAGGCCTCTGGCGCACTCGGTCTTCGGTACTTCAAAGAAAGCCCTATGATTCTCGGATTTCTGGAAAAAGAGTCGAATCGGGCCGAATTGTTGGCCCATGTCTTGGAGTTGGCCGATGGGTCAAATGAGGCCGCTCCACAATGTGCCTATGAATGGTTCAAGGTACTTCCCCAATTGTGCGGGGAGATTGCCCTTCCTGAGATTCGGGAATGGGCTCGATTAGGGATGGAGCTGGCCGATTGGAATTATGTATTAGGAAATGAATTTTTCCGGGAGTGTCCCTCCATTGCTAAAGCTATTCCGTTGGGATCGGCAAAGTCCTGGATTGGGTTTGGCATGAAACTCATGGTTCAAAACAGCCTTGGAAAGCCTGATTACATTGGAACCTTGGAGTTTTTTCGAGCCAGTCCAAGTTTGTTTCTTGAGATCCTTAATGAGAATGTCAAGCAAGGGGTCATTGATCTAGGTACGAACCTCGCAGATCATTCTCCCGAACAGGCGGTAGTTTTTTTGGCGAAGGCGCCAGAAGTGTTGGCTAGGGTCTCGACGGTCGAGTGGAAGATTCGAATCTTGAAATTCGGCCTTCTTGTGGCGGATCGGGATGCCGAGGCTACTCTCGCGTATTTTACTCAGGTTCCCGAGGTGGTCGTCTTGGCCGGCAAGGAAGACCATTCCGGTGTGTTTGATGCGTGGTTTGGCCAGGGTATGGAGGCCCTTGAGTATAGTGTTGAGGCTGGACGCGCCTTTTTTGGTCTGGAAACGCGGCAGGCCTGTTCAGCTGTTGAGCAGGCAATGAGTGGAGTGTCACTTCGTCAAGTCGCCAGATCGTTGAAAATGTTTGCCAGGGCGTTGTGTGGAGAGGATGTGGCCATAGAGGGGCTCCCGGAGGGGGGAGGTTCGTTCGGTGCCAGTCATATGTCAACGAGTCCCGTCACCGAGAAAGCTCAGGTGAGCGCGGACGGAAAAACGGTATATCTTCCTCTGGTCATGAGGCGATCGGAAACCCGTGAAGGAAACCGACGATGGTATACGGTCATGGTCGCCCATGAAGTTGGGCATGTGGAATTTGGCACGTATGCGCTCTCGACTGAAGTGTTGCAACGTGTGGCCACCAGGGTGCAGACCCGATACCACGAAGAAGTTCTTAGCCCCAATAGAGCCATTCACACATTGGGAAATCTCTTTCAACGCTACCCTCAACCCGAGATTATCCGGGATTTGTGGGAAATTGTGGAGGATGCTCGAATTGACTTTTTGCTCCGTCATGAATACCCAGGATTACAAGAGGATTTGACGTCTTTGACAAAAGAAGCCATGGAGCTTCGCACGCTTTCCCATGGGATGACGGCTCGTGAGATTGTGCTGGACGCATTGTTGTTGCTGTTTGCAGGATTCACCAAGGAGGAATTCACTCGTCCGGGACTTCAAGAGGTGATTGATGAAATCTGGCAGATTGCCCGAACCATCTTACACCCCACCGCGACCGTCGATGAATCTGTTGAACTTGCCGACCGGCTCTACCAGGAATTGGAGCGCCGGATTGGAACCCTGGAAAAGCACAATCAAGAACAAGAACTTGAACCCTTTTCCAATACTTCCGGGGTTTCCGACTCAGGCGGCCAACCTGAAGCGGCTGAACACTTAGAAGAGGCGTATCAGCCATTGAGTAACTGGGGATATCGGGGCATTCTCAATCCAGACCACGTCAAAGGAGGGGAAGAGGGAGAACAGGTGTCGAAAGGGCAGACAGGAGGGCAACAGGATCAAGTCGCCATAATGGGGGAAAAGGCTGGGGGGGACATACCCAGTCAATTTGAGCGTCGATCTCCTCACCAACCCGATCCTTCGCAAGATCCGAAGAAACCAACCTTTGGTGAATCACCTATGCAGCAGTGGTTTCAACCTACGTTTCGTCCGAGCGAGGGCCAACAGGGGGCTCGTCTCCGGGAGGGAGAGTATCTGTACGAAGAGTGGGATGGGACGGTACGTGACTATCGACCCCAATGGTGTCGTGTGATCGAACAGGCAGGCCGTGATGGGTCACCAGACTTTGTCGATGAAACGTTTCAAACGTATGGCCCGATGGTGCGACTCATCCGCCGTTATTTTGAAGCGATTCGTCCGGAAGCTTTTCGTCGAATGGGGCGCCAATCACATGGGGAGGACATTGATTTGGATGCCTTAGTGAATTGGATGGTGGATCGACGGCAAGGAAACGATTCTTCTGATCAGGTGTATGCCACCAGACAAAAACGTGATCGTCAGGTTGCGGTGGCATTTCTGGTGGATATGAGCGGGTCGACCGGACGGCAGATCGGAACTCGAGCGCGTCCCGTCATCGACATTGAAAAGGAAGGGTTGCTCCTGCTCTCAGAAGCGTTGTCTGCGATTGGCGACCAATACGCGATATATGGCTTTTCCGGGCAATCCCGGCAATCCGTGGACGTTCACGTGTTGAAAGATTTTGACCAACGACCCGGAGGGCGTGTCGGTTTGAAAATCAGCGGCGTAACTTCCAAACAGCAGAACCGTGATGGCGCGGCGATACGACATGCGCTGCAGCGATTGAAACAGCAAGCGGCGAAAGTCCGGCTTCTCATTCTGATCAGTGATGGGAAACCATTAGATGATGACTATGCGGATGAATATTCCCTGGAAGACACCAAAATGGCTCTTCGTGAAGCTCGTCTTCAAGGCGTCCATCCCTTCTGCATTACCATTGACCAAGCGCCCACCGATTATGTGAAACGGATGTATGGGGAGATTGGGTATGTAGTTGTCGATGAAGTCGAATCACTTCCGATGAAGTTGCCGAAAATTTATCAACGGCTTACGGCCAGATGAGCGGATATGGGAGATGTATGACCAGTTTACCTTCACACTCTGATGTGCCACCTTGGCTCTATAAGTTGTTTACCGGCCATCAATACCCCTATGTCCGACGGCAGGCGAAGTTTGACCGGAAAGATCGGCAGGAGGACGGAGAACGGTTCGAGCCAACTCAAGATGATATCCGTGAAAAATTTTGGGAAATCTTTCCTCGCTGTTCGACCAAAATGCTACAGGAGGTCAAGGTCGGGATGATTGTTGCGTTTAAGGAATTAGGAGGGTATGAGGCGGGAACCTACCAGGAGTTTATCGACCATCCGGAAGAGTTTTTGAGTCGGGAATACGGAAAGAAAAAAATCAAAGTCAATTTTTATGATGGAGATAATTTTGTGTGTACGATCAACTTTAAAGTCGCAGGGTGGACGAGCCATGACGATGATTAAACCCGCATGGCTGGAAACCCTTTCAAAGGGATGGGTGGTTTCATGAGCCGTATCAAAGTGACTGTGGTGGGAGCTGGAAATGTTGGAGGATCCATCGCGCAACGGTTGGCAGAAAAAAATTGGTACGACATTGTGCTGGTCGATATTGTCGAAGGTTTGCCGCAGGGCAAAGCATTGGACCTGGTCGAAGCCGGCCCAATTTGTGCCTACGATTCCGCCGTCACAGGTACGAATCAATATGAGGCGACCAAAGATTCCGACGTTGTGGTGATTACGTCAGGCGTACCTCGCCGGCCAGGGATGAGCCGTGATGAATTATTGGAAACCAATACCAAAATCGTGTCCGTGGTAGTCCGTGAGACGGCCACACGTTCCCCTGATGCCATTCTTATTATAGTCTCCAACCCTCTTGATGTGATGACCCACGTCGCGCATCGGGTCAGTGGGTTTCCCAGGAACCGGGTCATTGGAATGGCCGGCGTGTTGGATTCGGCACGATTCCGGTCCTTTATTGCGGAGGCCTTGCAGGTCTCGGTTGAGAATATTCACGCAATGGTTCTGGGGGGGCATGGCGATTCAATGGTGCCCTTGAATCGTTATACCACGGTGGCAGGGAGGCCGGTGACCGAATGGTTGTCGCCGGAGGCATTAGAGGCCCTGATCACGCGGACCCGCGAGGGAGGAATCGAAATCGTCAATCTACTCAAGACAGGGAGTGCCTATTATGCCCCGGCTGCCTCAGTCGTAGAAATGGTTGAAGCAATCTCTAAAGATCAAAAGAAAATCCTGCCTTGTGCGGCGTTATGTGCCGGGGAATATGGTTTTCACGACCTCTTTCTGGGTGTGCCGGTAAAACTAGGGGCAGGCGGAGCGGAAGAGATTATTGAGTATGCGCTCACCCCCGAGGAACACGCAGCTCTGGAGGTTTCAGCCGAAGCCGTTAAGGAATTGTGCAGCCATGTCGATCAGATGATGAAAAAGTCCCTCTAAACGTGATAGATGGCATGACGAACATGCCCATCGTTTTTCTTCACTAAATAGACGTGCCTTCTGGTCCTCTTGTTACCTTGACGACTTTAGCGACCCATTCGTATAGTGGGTAGTGCTCGTACGCTGAACCCGCCTTGACGCCTGATTTTCCTTAGGAATATGGAAGGAAATTTGGTTTTTCAAGGAAGGGATTTGTAAAAAAAAGACTATCGTCCAAGTGGTGAACAAAATGGGAAAACACATGTTGGTCCAAACCATAGATCAAGGGGGCTTCGGTGGATAACGCGTTCGCACCTCGGGTGTTGCGGGAGGTAAAGGGAGAACCAGGGGACATAGAGGCGTACCGCCAGCAAGGGGGGTATGAAGCTTGGGTTCAATGTGTCACGAAGAATGATCCGCATGCCATAATCGCACAATTGAAAGAGGCCCATCTGCGAGGACGAGGGGGCGCTGGATTCCCTACCGGACTGAAATGGGACAAGGTGGTCAATCATCGCGTCAAAGAGCGATATTTTGTCTGCAATGCCGGGGAGCATGAACCTGGGACGTTCAAAGATCGATATTTGCTTCGACATCATCCTCACCAACTTCTCGAAGGATGCCTGATTGCGGCGTATACCATTGGAGCGAAGGCGGCGTATATCTATTTAAATCATGAATTTTCCGAAGAGCGAGCCATCTTTGAGCGAGCTAAGGAGCAGGCCACAGAGCAGGGCTTATTGGGAAAGAATTTTCTTGGTACAGGTCTCACCCTGGATATTGAAATTTTTGATGGATATGGCAGTTACGTGGCGGGTGAAGAAACTGCGATGTTGGAATCCATGCAGGGTCGTCCAGCTCAGCCTAAGCAAAAGCCACCATTTTATCCCACGGAGTTTGGACTGCATGGCAAGCCGACCTTGGTCAATAATGTTGAAACGCTGTCGAATATTCCCCAACTGTTGCGAAACGGACCAGAATGGTTTCGTCAGGTCGGCACCAGTACTACCCCAGGGACGATGTTGTTTTCGCTCAGTGGAGCCGTGAATCGGCCCGGTGTGTATGAACTGCCGTTGGGAACGTCCATCCGACATCTGATTGAGATCTGTGGACAGGGCGTGCCGAACGGACATGGTGTCAAAGCCGTGTTCCCCGGAGGACCGTCCTTTTCCATGGTAGGGGCGGATCAATTGGATTTACCCATGGATTTTGATTCGCTTAAGAAAGCTGGCACTGGATTGGGGTCTGCTGGCGTCATTGTTGTCGATGATGCGACGTGCATGGTGGAGCAAACGCTCAAGTTTTCCGGATTTTTTGAACGGGAAAGTTGTGGGCAATGTCCACCCTGCCGAATTGGTACGCAGGAATTAGCGATCCTAATGCGGAAAATCGAAGATGGATCAGGAGAAGAGCGCGATCTGGCCAAACTGTTGCAAATTTGTGGGTTTGTCAAAGGCACCGGATTTTGTACTCTGGTGACCGGAGCTGCGGTGTTGGTACAAAATAGCCTACGCCTGTTCCGTCACGAGTTCGAAGATCATATTCGCCTGGGACGATGTCCGTTCAAGCCGGTTCCAGTTGGCGCTGAGTAAGGAGGAGATTTTATGCCTCGCGTAACATTTCTTCATCCGGAAGGGAAGTCTGGCGAAGTTTCTGAAGGTCTTTCCCTCTTAGAAGTCGCGGAGATACTTGGATTTCCATTGAATCATGATTGCGGGGGCAACGCCTCCTGCACGACCTGCCGGGTAGATGTGGTTGCGGGCGAAGGGAATCTTTCTGATATCGATTTTGATGAGCAGGATTTGCTCGATCGGGAAGCACTGACTGAGCCTTACCATCGGTTAGGCTGTCAGGCTCGAGTGTTAGGAGATGTGATTGTGCAAGTCCCCGAAGAAAAATGGGGTGAAGCCGATGTTGAACGATCTGCCTAGCTTTGTCCTTTTTCCAAGGGTAAAGGTAGGGAGTGAGGGGACCCGCCTCAGCCGTATTGTTCAGTTCATGCTTTGCAATGTGAAAGAATGCTGAGACCGACTGTTATGCCGACTGCATCGTCCATCACCAGAACCTATCGGTTTTGCGCCGCCCATCGTCTCCATACCGATCAATTGCCAGAGGAGACTAATAAAAAGATTTTTGGAAAATGTAATAATCTGAACGGGCATGGACATAATTATACGATTCTGGTGACGGTGGCCGGAGAATTGGATATGCGCACAGGGTTGATCACAAACGTGGACGCCTTGGACCAACTCGTCAAAGACAAGATAATCGATCGTTTTGATCATCAACATCTCAATTTTGATCCCGCCTTTGCACAAGTCACGACAACTGGTGAGAATTTAACGCGTTTAATTTGGGATCTACTGGTTGATCAGATTCCTTCCGGGTATTTGGAGAAAATTGGGGTGATTGAAACCAGAGATAACTTCTTTGAATATATGGGTGCTCCAAGAGTGACCAGCGAATCTTCCAACAGTAACGGGATAAAGGAGAACTAATGCCGAGTAAGACGAAGCGGCCCTCATCTGTCAAACCACAGGCAGTCGATCCACACAATAGCCAGCCAGTCCGAATGCCCAATCTCCCGAATCTGGAAATCATTGTAAAGCAACTACTGGAAAATTTGGGAGAAAATCCCCAACGGCATGGTTTAACCGATACGCCCAAGCGGGTAGCCAAATCCTTTGCCTTCCTTACCAAAGGTTATCAACAAGATATCGATGAATTATTGAATGGGGCTCTGTTCCCTATCGTCTATGATGAGATGGTCATCGTGCGCGATATTGATTTTTTCAGCCTCTGTGAGCATCACCTTCTGCCGTTTTTTGGGAAATGTCATATCGGGTATATTCCCAATAAGCATGTGGTGGGCTTGAGCAAAATCCCACGGATTGTCGATGCGTTTAGTCGTCGTCTGCAAGTCCAGGAACGGTTGACGGTCCAGATTGCAGACACCCTTCACACGAAGCTCAAACCGCGTGGGGTGGCTGTTGTCATGGAAGCCCGCCATCTGTGTATGAGTATGCGGGGAGTAGAAAGGCAGAATACCGTGGCGGTCACCAGTGAAATGCTGGGTGTGTTTCGCAAACAAGAACAAACCCGTAACGAATTTCTTAAGCTCATTCGCCAGCGCGGATGTGACGGCGATTAGATGTTTCCATCCATTTCATCTTTCCCGTTCAAAAATAGCTGATGGCTGGAATTTTCTAGATAGTTGATTCTTATAGTGGAATCAGTTTAAATGCGACATTATTGAGTTTTCATAGGTTTTTCCCATGGAAGGGCATGTTGCGCAGGAGGCGCCGGTCTCATCCTTATTTTTCTTTCTGGTTTTGTGTGTGGTCTGGGACAAGAGAAGCTCTTTTTGATTTCCCCTCAATTTCCTTTCCGTTAGGCCCGTCGTTTCTCCATTTCTGTAGTTCCAACCCAACTCCTTCATCGGATATTTTTCTGATCGGTTTGGGGTTGCGGCAATACTCATAACCGGTGTGATGTAAGAAAGCTCCGAAGTGCTTCATTGAAGGCGGCGGGTTGTTCAAAATTCGATAGATGGCCGGCTTCAGGGATGGTGACCAGGATTGAACCGGTTATCCGGTTGGCCATGTATTGAGACTCTGAGATCGGGGTAGCGACATCATCCTCGCCCACAATGATCAAAGTCGGGCAGGTGATTGTGGATAAAATGTCTGTTGAATCAGGTCTAGCGGCCATAGCCACCAAATCGACGACAATTCCCCCCGTTGATGTTTGAAGAATCATCTGTCGAACCTGCTCCACAATTTCAGAATGACGCTCAATGGTGGAAGGGGCCAGAAGTTTGGGAAGCATGAGGTCGGCAATGGCCGGTGCACCATCGGTAAAAGCGACTTGAGCCATCGACCCACGTCCAACTTTTCCTTCTTCACTATCCGCTTGCGCTCGTGTATCTGCCAAAACCATGGCTTTTACCCGATCAGCATAATGTCGGTAGATCGAAAAGAGGGTATATCCGCCCATCGATAAGCCCACAAACACCGCTTGAGCAATCCCTAAATGATCGAGCAGGTGCATGATATCCTTGGCATAATCGTCCAACGTATCATTCCATGGCACAATGTCAGATTCTCCATGTCCTCCAAGGTCAATGGTGATCACTCGATAGGTGTCCTTCAGCGCATCGACTTGAGGTTGCCACATGGTTTTGGAAAGTGGAAAGGCATGGATGAAGACGAGCGGCGTGCCGTCCCCTTGATCGGAATACCCGACGGTAACTCCATGAATCAGCGCTTTCACCGATCTCTCCTTTTTTGTCGATGGGAGCCACCTCGAATTTTCTCGAGTGATGTCATCAAGGAGCCATATGCTGGTTTCATTTGCGGGTGCATGACCGGTGGTTATAGCATACTGAGAATAGAGAGGTAATCACAGAATCGCCTTCCAGAAATGCTTAGGGGTACGTGCATTTTTATGGAATCCTTTGAGCCACAGTCGCAAGAAGATCTTTTCCCCGTTCAGGAACCTTCCGATAAACGCGACGCTCCGTTAGCAGAGAGGATGCGGCCGCTGGACTTTGATGAGTTTGTGGGACAGGAAGACGTCCTGGCCGAAGGTCAGCCCCTGCGTGTGGCCATTGAACAGGATCGTGCGCCCTCACTTATTCTCTGGGGCCCGCCTGGGACGGGGAAGACGACCCTAGCAAGTTTAATCGCCAATAAAACCCGGGCAACATTTGTCCCGTTTTCAGCGGTGCTCAGTGGCGTGCCGGAGTTGCGCGGATTGCTGAAAACGGCCCAACAACGCCGGAAGGTGTCAGGACAGCGTACCCTTCTTTTTGTGGATGAAATCCATCGATTCAATAAAGCGCAACAGGATGCCTTCCTCCCCTATGTTGAACGGGGAGATATCATACTCATTGGAGCCACCACACAGAATCCTTCCTTCGAAGTGATTGCTCCCTTGTTGTCCCGGTCTATGGTGGTGGTGCTTCAATCCTTAAATGAAGAGGCGTTGAGGCATATCTTGAATCGTGCCCTTTCGGATACGAAACGTGGGCTCGGTTCCTCACGCGTCACCCTCACTCCCGACGCGCAGCGTCTGTTGATTGGATATGGGAATGGCGATGCCCGGTCGATGTTAACGGGCCTGGAATTTGTCGTTGGCCAATTTGCGAAGCCAGGCGAACCGATCACCATCGATCAACCGCACGTCAAGCAAGCCTTGAAGCAGAAGGCCTTACGATACGACCGGGATGGAGAAGAGCACTACAATCTAATTTCGGCCTTTATTAAAAGTATGCGGGATTCCGATCCGGATGGGGCGTTGTATTGGCTGGCGAGAATGTTGGAAGGTGGAGAAGATCCCAAGTTCATCGCCAGGCGCATGATGATTTTTGCGTCTGAAGATATCGGGATGGCCGACCCGCAGGGGCTCTTGATTGCCTCAGGTGTTTTCCATGCGGTGGAGGTCATCGGATTACCCGAGGCACAAATCAACTTGGCGCATGGGGTGACCTATTTAGCCGCTGCTCCAAAAAGCAACGCATCGTATATGGGGCTGAGGGCAGCGAGGAAAGATGCCAAGGAAAAGGGCAATCTCTCCGTCCCGCTGCACCTGCGCAATGCAGTGAGTTCACTCATGAAGGATTTGGACTATGGGAAAAATTACCGTTATGCCCATGATGATCCAAGCGGAGCCAAAGCCCAAACTCATCTTCCTAAAGAATTAGAAGGTCGCAAATATTATCACCCCAAGAGCCCTTCCTCTCCCTCGTCTAATCTGGATGAGGAATGAGATCGTAACGCGTCCTGGTAATTGTGGCGTACCGAATTTAAGAGCTGGGTTTCCTCCCGGCAGCCGAGGTCCTTTTGTTTCGGTAAAAGGACCCAAAACCATGTTGGCCGTGGTGTGGCCCTTCGGGTTCCCTTCACGGTTCGCCGACTCCGGCGGCGCGCAAACTCGCGGAGCTTGGCCTGAGTCTTCTCGAAGGGCTCAAACAGTGCGCGCCTTTTTCCCGAAGTCGCCTGCACTGCTCGGCCACACCACAAGGCCAGGAGAGACGGCGGAAACATGGAAGGAACAGGTTTAATCGGATTCAAAAATGAGTTGACACAAAACACCGAAAAAAACTAAACGAATACGTAAATCTTTTCCATCAAAATTAGCTATAACGTGGAAAAGGTAGAAATGCGAACGAAAGTCCTTGACTAGGTAAAAGGATTGTATATGACGCCAGAAGTACAAAATGCTGCGATCGGTTGTCTGGAAGAAGGAACTCAGAAAATCATAAATTTGTATACATATACTGCTCTATTACTGAATGCCTGTGATGTTGCAGCAAAAGGGTACGAAGCTCGTAAAGATAATTTTCAATTAAGTACAACAATGTATATACCTGATTCTCTACGGCTACCAGTTGAGGTGGAGAGGAAGGTAGAGGTTGTATTTCATCGAAATGACTTGCCAGGCGCTTACAGAGGCGAGGCACCAAAAAAATTAGCTGAAGACTTCATAATTCGAATGGTGGCTGTAATGGACGATGTACTAGAAGATATATATGAAAAAACGCTTCCTTTAGTCTTTCCAGATTTGAGTGAAGCTGATATCACTAAAAAAGTAAGGGCATCTTGGTGCCAAGATAAAAACGAACATGTAAATATTTTCAATTTCCTTGTTAATGATGCTGGTCTTAAATCACCTAAAGGCCGGCGGTCTACTCTGGATATGGTCTTTGATCGCTATTATGAAATGAGAGAAATAAGACACGCAATAGTTCATAGTGCAGGCATATTATCAGAGAAGAGCAAAGTTAGACTGAACAGCTTAGCTGAACGCTTACCTAAAGATTTGAGGACGGGTTCTTTAGCGTTGAAACCGTTTTTAGCTGATGGAGTCGTCAAATTAACTGGTCTGGAGATTTTGATGCTACGACATTGGGCATATACCACCATAATGGATTATCTCAAAAATTCGTTTAAGGAAAGTGGTTCTTAAAATAAGATACCTTTAATATTGGTGAAGGGAAGACCTAAAAATGTAACGAAACACCCTATAGTGTTACATGCGTCATTTTAAATTCACCTAATTTTAATGGAATTGAAGGGAAAGTATGCATCGTTTCTATAGTTTTTCTCCTTTGGATTAGAGCATGCAGCGAGTCTGAAGCCTTGGGCTCTTTTTCGGGTGGAGTGGTTTTTTGTGCGGGATAAAACAGAAATGTGTGGTATTAGGAAATCTGGGATTGTTGTTTTTCGAGTTGGGCGCTGAGATCGCCCCATTTGTGCGTGAGGCGGTCCAGGTCGTGTCCCCATTGTTCGCGTTCGTGGTGGAGGGCATTCCAGCGGGAGTAGTCTTGATAGGTTGCCGGGTCGGCGAGTTCCACGTCCCGAGCTTTGATTTGTTCTTCGAGCTGACCAATTTCTTTTTCAGCGGTGGCGACCTGCTTTTCCAGGCGGGCGATGCTTTTGGAGAGGTCTCGTCGTGAGGGAGCGTCAGGAGTGGCGACGGCTGTCTTGGCTTTCCCATTGGTGAGGTGCTCGGTGGTGGGTTTTTCTTTGTGGGGCTTCTCTTTTTTCTTCGATTTTTTCTTGTCGGGTGTGGCTTCCGGCGGAATCTGGTCTTCCAATTCTTTGGCCCGTTTCCAGCAATAGTATTCATAGTCGCCGATGTAATCGCGGGCTTGTCCATCGTCGATTTCCACGACGCGCGTGGCTACTCGCATGAGGAATGTGGGGTCGTGCGAGATAAACACCATGGTTCCGGGAAATTGGAGCAGTGCGTCCGTTAACATATCCACGGATGTGGGATCCAAGTGGTTGGTCGGCTCATCTAAGAGCAGGGTGTTGGCTGGCTCGACTAACATGCGGGCTAAGGCGACTCGATTGCGTTCCCCGCCACTCAAGGCTTTGATGGGTTTTTTCTGATCATCACCGGAGAATAAAAACGCGCCGGCCAATCCTCTTAGAAAATTTCGTTCAGTCATGGGCGCGGCTTCTTCCAGTGAATCCAATATGGAATGTTCAGATTTCAGGATTTCGGCCTGGTGCTGAGCAAAATAGTGGAGGGTGACCCCGTGACCCAAAGTTCTGGACCCTTTTTCGAATTCCAAGACTCCAGCAAGGATTTTAAGAAGTGTAGATTTTCCAGCCCCGTTTTCTCCGACCAAGGCTACGCGTTGTCCCCGTTCAACCGAAAAATCCAAGCCCTCATAGATGATTTTATCCCCATAGCGTTTCCCGATATCCCGTAGTTCAAATACGTCTTTCCCGCTGGCCGGCGGATCCGGAAATTTAAATCGCAACCGTTTCGTGTCCCGCTGCAATTCAATACGTTTGACTTTTTCAAGTTGTTTGATGCGGGACTGCACCTGGCTGGCTTTGTTGGCCTGGTATCGGAACCGGTCGACGAAGTTTTGGACACGTGCAATTTCTTTAGATTGTCGATTGGCGGCGGCCTCTTCCTGGGCGTCTCGCTCTGCACGGAGCTTTTGAAACCGCGTATAATTGCCCCGGTATTCCTGCAAGGTATGGTTCCGGACTTCCCAAATATGGGTGACCATGTTGTCTAAAAAGCCAATGTCATGACTGATGATCAACAGTGTGAAATTTGAAGAGAGTAAAAATGATTCCAGCCAACGCTGCGTGGGCTTGTCCAGATGGTTGGTCGGCTCGTCCAGCATGAGAACGTCGGGGGCTGACAGTAATAAGTGAGCCAAGGCCACCCGCATGCGATAGCCGCCGGAAAGGGTGTCAATCTTGCGTTCCCAATCCGACTCCTGAAATCCCAATCCCGCAAGAATCCGCTTGGCTTCGTGATCGGGAAATTGATTCCGGTGTGTGGCATCAAGAATGGTATTTCCCGGCAAAGACTCCAGTTCCTGTGGCAGATAGCCAATTCGAAGAAATGGCCGTTGTCGAATCTTTCCGCTTTCTATCTCCTCCTCATTGAGGATCATGCGCATCAGTGAGGTTTTCCCTGATCCATTCGGACCAACGAGTCCCACACGGGTGTTAGGCTTGAGGTGGGCCGAAGCCTCAATGAACAGGGGTTTCGTGGGGTAGCTCTTGGAGATTTGTTCAATATGCAGCATGCGGAAACACCATCCAAAATGTGAGATGAAAACTGAGTCAAAACCCCTTTGTCATGGTCAAAAAGACGGAAAGGAGGGATGAATTGGTGGAGCTGGCCGGGATTGAACCGGCGACCTCGTGAATGCCATTCACGCGCGCTCCCAACTGCGCTACAGCCCCACACCGAAAATGATGCTATCACGCGACTACGGTTCGGTCAAGAAAATCAGAAGCCAGAAAGGCAGAGCTCCCTCGTTGACAAATTATGCGTTGAGACCTACGATTCACCCTTGAAGCTCTGGCTGACCCGCTGGCCGAGTTTTTTTTTGTCCCGTGCTCTTGTCCTGTGCGTGTGGAGGAAGCTATGGCCGCGTTGGTTGTCGTCGGCTCCCAATGGGGAGATGAAGGAAAAGGAAAAATTGTGGATCTTCTGGCCAAAGATGCGGATGTCATTGTCCGCTATCAGGGAGGGTCCAATGCCGGCCATACGGTCATTACCAATAAAGGCACCTTTATTTTTCATTTGATTCCTTCGGGTATTCTCTATCGAGGAAAGGTGTGCGCCTTGGGGAACGGAGTCGCCATTGATCCGGCTGGGTTGATCGAGGAGTTGGATCGTTTGACTACCAAGGGGATTCCGGTTGGAAAACGATTTCTTATTAGTAATCGAGCCCATGTCATCATGCCCTATCATAAGGCTATTGATAAGGCCGAAGAGCAGGCGAAAGGGGCTCGCCGAATCGGGACGACCGGCCGAGGCATTGGGCCGGCGTATGTCGATAAAATGGCGCGAGTTGGCATTCGCATGGGAGATTTGCTGAATCCGGATGTGTTGCAACAAAAGATCCGGGAAAATCTGGTGGAAATTAATGCGTTCTTAGAGCGCATTTACAATGTGGATGGTTTTACCGTTGAGAAGGTTTTTAAAGATTATCAAGCCTATGGTGAGCGACTTCGTCCGCATATTACGGATGTAGCATTGGTCCTGGACCGGGCCTTTGAGCGAGGGAAACGTGTCTTGTTTGAAGGGGCACAAGGGACCCATTTGGATGTCGATTTTGGTACGTACCCTTACGTCACTTCTTCAAGTTCCTGCTCGGGTGGGGCATGCACCGGCAGTGGGGTCGGTCCCACTACCATAACGGGAGTCTTAGGTGTCACGAAGGCCTATACGACTCGAGTGGGTGGAGGTCCGTTTCCGACAGAATTGACTGATGAAATGGGTCAGCAACTCATGCAGCGTGGGAATGAGTATGGGTCGACGACGGGCCGGGCCCGCCGGTGTGGCTGGTTGGATATGGTGTTATTGCGATATGCTGTTCGAATCAACGGCCTCACCTCATTGGCCATCACAAAGTTGGATGTACTGGATGGCTGCAAAGAATTGAAAATTTGTACAGGATACCGATATCAGGGAAAACTTCATAAAGAAATGCCAGGTGACCTACAAGTGCTGGCCGGTTGTGAACCGGTATATGAACGATGGAGTGGGTGGACAACCGACACCACGGGATTGAAAGGATATAGGGGACTTCCGCCTGCTGCTAAAAGGTATTTGGCCAGAATTGAGGAATTAACCGGATGCCGAATTGATATGATTTCGACCGGGTCCAAACGTGAAGATACCATTGTTGTGAAGAATCCAATGATTCGGTCCCGCAAGGGCTAATAATTAACATGCTTCTTTGTGTTTTTTTGGCTGTAAGTTTGACAACAACAGAATCCATTGTTAGCATCGCGACCCGGTGAGCCGCTAGCTCAGTTGGTAGAGCATCGCCCTTTTAAGGCGAGGGTCGTGCGTTCGAGCCGCACGCGGCTCACCATAAGTATCAAGAGATTGCCATTCCATCTCAATCTCTTTCTATGAGAGTGACAGGGTTCGTTGTCACGTTAATTCAAAAATTTTCCCCAGAAAATCTTAGATTTACCAAGTTATCCTACACGAGGTTGTGTTCGTGTAACGTGCTGTAAGACTCATCTGAAAAAATTTTTCCTTTTCTCCTCTTTAGATTAGCTTTTCTGCCCTGCTGGACTTGAATAAAGTTCTAAGAAAAATAAGTCCACTCCCTGAGTATCTTCCCTCTTTCATTGTGTGACGAATTTCATAAAAACAGCGCAGTTACCCATCAGTTTCTTGAGGGGAGGGTACGCAAATGTCATTAGACAACATATTTAAACGATGCCCCCAGCTTGGTGGGGGAGTTTCACTTTGGGCTCGATTTGGGGAAAAGAAAAATGGGAAATTTCTCGAAGGGGAAGGCACGGCCTTTCATTTGGTGTATCTAGGGTCCCTTTTTATTTTACACAAGTGCAATTGAAGGTATAAGACGTAATATTCTTAACTTTCTAGGACTTGGAGAATGTGGTGAGGACATGATCATTTCCAAGGTTTCCTGCTGGTTACCTATTCGTGTGTGGTCGCTTCCTCCGCATGTTCAGTTTTGTGTGCCAGGCTTTAGGGTATGAATACTACTATGACAAAGGTTTTAGATAGCATTGGGTATGCCACGCCAATTGTCATTGTTCTCGGGCTCTTACTGATCTACGTAATGGCACCAGAATTCTATTTGGCACACATCCTGGAAGAGGTTCACCGGGAACAAGGCGCAGTGGAGATTGTGACATTCTGGTCCGCACTCATAGGCGGAGGCATGTTGTTAACGTCAAGCTGGAAATTTTGGAAATGCGGAAATTGGCCTGCGGCTGGTGTGATCGGAGCGGTTTCCGGCGCTACGCTTCTTTTTGCCGGAGAAGAGATTGGTTGGGGGCAGATCCATTTTGGGTGGGAAACTCCCATCTGGTGGAGTACGAATTTTGGTGGATCAACCGACCTCCATAGCAGCCGGTTTCCTGTTCGCACATTGGCAGCGATATTTCTGTTCATGATATTTTTTCTGTTACCCCTTGTCTGGAAGTTTCAACGACCTCTTCGGTTGCCGAAAAATTTAAAACCGGCTATCCCGGAAGGGCCGGTCATTTTCACCATTGCGTTTGCCACCCTCTATCGTGAACTCAAGGGTATTTATTTTTGGCTAACGCCATTGGGCTACCGAGATCGTTTTTATGAAGAATTTTTGTGGGGTCTGAATGAACACAAAGAAATGTTGATTGCCATCGCCATGCTTCTGTATGCCCTCTACCGTCTGCCCCATCTTAAACAGATTCGTTCTCCATTGTGAGTCATTAGACCATATCCTTTGGTCATGATCCTCCCGGCATGAACAGCTTTCTGGCTGTCATCAGTTCAGGGTGGAATGTGAAGGTACAATTCTTGTGGTTTTTCATTGCGCGCTATGCAAGAACGAAGTGTTGAATAATAAGGATTCAAGAGCAAAATTGCCCAGGATTAGATTACTCATCAAAGGCTCCGGGTCGGTTCAAAAAAGTCCGTCCAGCAAGGCCGCAGCCGTTTTTACGCGCGGAGCGTACGCGTAGTACGTGAGCACGGGAAAATGGCGAGAACGCCGCTGGCGGCTTTTTTCAACAGACCCAAGAACGACGCTGGGGAGCTTTTGTGCCGCAGAACTTCAGATTGTGACGTCTAGTACTTAGTGGCGTTGAGTTAATCGAGCCAGGTTAGCGTTGGTTTGGGACAACACTAAGGCAAAGGCGGCAAAATCCGTGTCGGTCAATGGATGCCCTGTAGAACACCTATCCACCAGGATGACCCCGATAGGCCTGTTGGGCGCATATAAGGTTCCGGCAAACCCGGGTTGGTCGCCCCAGCATTTTAAAAAGGCGGTTGGCATCCCTCCGGATTCTCCTTCTTTGACCAAGGAAGAATATTGAATAGGGTGAAACCTGTGGAGCAGTCGATCCCAGAAGTTTCCATGGGAAAGAGGGCAATGAAACGCTGATTGGATGGTTTCCACATGCGGACCATAACCGATTTTGGCCTGGAGCATATCTTTTCCTGGTATGACCAATGCGAGCCAGACCCGTTCAAATCCATAGGAAGCATGGAGCGTTCGGGTGACAAATGTAAGCAGCGAGGAGGGTTCGGAAATTTTCATGGACTGAATGGTGAAATCCAGTAATGGCTTATCGGAAGCCGGAGAGGACTGGAGAGAAGAGGATGCTTGTTGGGCCAATGTTGCTGATTCTTTGGAAAGAATCCCTTCGGGGTCTAGAGCCTGATGGATCGTTTGAGTGAGCCGATGTAGGTGTTGATTGTGAAGAAATTGCCCATCGGCCTCAGATGCGGGAAGAAAGTGCTGTCGGTCAATATTGATGGCCGAGGCGATTTCTGAGGCCTGGCTAAAGGCTTTGGAGACAGTGTGTTCCAATTGGATCATGGAGAGGCCGAAAGGGGGAAGAAATTGTTCGATCAGGCCTTGAAGGACCTCTCCCTGTCCGATAATTAATGGGTTCAGGAGGCAATAACTTAATTCATTAGCGGCTCGAACAATACCTTCCATGATCTGTTGATCTGCTTCTGGATGGGATTTAGGCCAGGCGGGCTTTTTCTCCAATAGCTGAACCAGGGTGTCCGGCAGATTCCAATGCTTGGCCATGGCGGCAGCGATGACATGCAGCGGTCTTCCCAAGAGAGTGAGTTCGGCTTTTGGTATCCTGGCTGGATCCTCGCGGCGTAGGACTTCTAGTTGTTCGGCGACGTCGGGGCGACAGAGGGCGAGGATGAGGTCTCCGAGAGAGTAGAGCATGGCATTGGTAAATAACGATCCCGTCTCCCTGTAATTGATGGCTTTTCCCAGTTCCTGTGCCTGGGTCCCCGCGACCAGAGCGCGAGCCAGTAGGTGTTTCAGATTGGTGGTATCGGCCCCAAAGGTATCGGCCTGTTCAATTAATTGGGCAGAGACCACCATGGCCCGAATGACGTCAAAACCGATAAGGGCCACCGCAGAGGTTGGGGTTTTGACTGGTGTGCGGGTATGATAGGCAGGGCTATTCGCAATTTTAATGACATTGGCCATCATGGCTTGATCACGCATGATGATTTCTCCAATATCGCTGGCATTTGAGCGTTTATCCTGAGTAAGATTTAGAACTTGGATGCAACTTTGCCTGAGGATAGGCAATGTTTCCGGGGCTTGGGCGAGCAGACTTTCCAGAAAGGAAGCAGGGGACGTGTGGCTTGTGGAAATGGCGGATTTCATGATGGCACGTCCGGCAGGGTAGAGTGCCAGGCGGTGATGCAATGACGTGGTAGTTCTAGATCATGGCAATGGAATGAGGTAATTGGCTCTCAGATTAATTCTCGGTAATATTTTCCGAAACATTAAACCGTGCTTTCCCTTTGAGGTGGAGGTGGGACTCATTATTTTGATTGGGTGTTACCTGTATGAGAAATAGAATTTCCTGCTCGGCTCAGGAGCTGAGCCAATTAGATGCTGACATGATTCAATCCGTGGTTGGGGGAACGGTCTTCGAAGAAGGCCATCAATATTTTTCCACCCAACGAGTCAAGATCCTTGATGCGGACCAGACCCAAATCACGGCCGAGGTCCATGGCGTCTATGGCGTGTATACGCAAACTATTAAGTTGCGAGCGGGGACCTTGTCGACCAAGTGTTCCTGTCCATCGACTGAGCAACCTTTTTGTCGCCATTGTGTGGCGGTGTTACTGCATCAATTCCATAACGGTTCCTCACTCAAGTCGGGTGCCAAGGAAAATCATAAGGAGCCGGCTCCTCCTTCCGATCTGCGGGGACGGGCCGAAGCACCCCGTGCGGAGGAATCCGGGGGTGCGGGTGATCTGAATTTTTGGGAAGCCATCCTGTTTATCGATTGGGTACAGAAAGCCGTTGGACTGTTAGGTAAGGAGGCCACCCTGCCTCCAGTTCCTGGTTCCCTTGGGGGTGTTGCTCGAGAATGGGTAGGTGTAGTTGAACATCTCAATTCACAATGTCTGGAAGGAGAGGAAGATCGACTTGATGCCTTGAGGAGCCTGCAAGCAGCCGAAGATATGGTTGATACACTCACGAAGAAATTGCATGTTTTAAAGGAGGAAGCTGAGGCGGCTCAAAAGAATTGCAGGGTGTTAGAGAAAAAGGTCAAACAATTGCAAGATTCATTGGCAGAACTTTCAAAGACATCAAACTAGCTCGGGCGATTTGCGGCAGGTCTCGTGGGAAATGTGACTTTAAAGTCTAGGCGAAGATTAGCCAACTTGTGGGCAGTCTTTCGACCCTTTCATAATGGAAAGCGAGCCGACGGATTTTTCCAAAAAACAAGTCCAAGTCCAGGACGGTAGTCAATCATTTATTTATGCTCGGATCTTTCTAGGCTCTTCCATCCGGCCAAGTGATCCAGCTGTTCGCTCCACCATCTCAAGTACATTGTCGGCAATTTGGTTCAGCGCGATGGTCGCTGGGGATGTGGGGGCCAGTTCTACCACTGGAAGATATTTTAAAATGGATTGTTGCACGTGCATGTCTTCCGGGATATTTCCTAAAATAGAGAGGTCGGTTCCAACATATTGTTTAAGAAGGTGTTGTAAGTGCAGAGTATTGACCCGGGATTTGGGAGTCATGCGATTTACGATGAGGGCCGGTTGAAACCTTTTTAGGGCTTCTTGAGCAATTCCCACACCTGATGTGTTCGTCCTTCCAACGGCTTCCAGGACTGCTGTGACACTATGGAAGTCTTTGTCCATAAGGGCGTCCGCCACTGGGTCGCGGGCTAAAAAAGCTGTAAGGACCTTTCGAATGGCGGCAAGTTTAATGAATCGATACAGATCTAAGACCGAAGTCGGGTCAGGAGTGGCCACAGCCAGGTAATAGTCCGCGAGGAGAAAAAAGTCCAGTGCGTGATAACTGGTGCCCGCGCCGACGTCAACCAGAATGATATCTGCATCCAGCTTCTGTAAGTGCCGGATAAGGCGTTTTTTTTTGGCATGTTGCACGTTTGCGGTAATCAGGGTTTCCCCGGTACCAGAAATGAGCTTCAGGGAAGAGAGGCTGGGAATAGGGTGGGCGATCTCATTTAAATTAGTGAGAGTGTTTGTCAAAAAATCCGTGAGAGTGGATGGGGGATGGAACATCCCGAACAAGATGTGGAGATTAGCTCCCCCAATGTCCATGTCGACCAACGTAACGCGAAGTCCCTTTTTGGCGAGAAGGAGTCCAAGATTGCTGACGACCATGCTTTTCCCAACTCCGCCCTTACCGGAGGCCACTGAAATTATACAAGGCATCGATTTTTAATCCTCTCTCATTGATTTCACCTGCAAGTGAGTACAACCCTACTCAGAAATAGCCTATCATAGAGTCTGTCTTATGCCCATGGACCGCGACTCCACGGGTGATGGGAGTGTTAAGGGATGGATGTATCTTAGCTAGGGAGATGATGGTGAATCGTGTAAGCTCTTGCCTTTAAAAATGGAAAGTGCTAGGTTATTTTCGAGTAGAGTGGGCGTGAGCCCACTTTTTTTTGGTCTAGGTTTGTGGCCGCTCGTAGTGAGGAATTGTGGTGGCCTTTTCGGCTGAAAATCTTGAGCAAGTGATTCGCCAAGTGGGCGAGCCTATTGCTCGAGCCTTAGGAGTGGATATCTTCGAGGTTCAGTGCACCGGGAGACCCGCCAACCTTTTGGTTCGATTGACTCTTGATAAAAAGGGGGGAGTTGGAATTGAAGATTGTGAACAATTCCATCAATCCCTGCGTCGAACCTGGGAGGTTCTTCATCCAGAGCAAGCCGCGTATCGGTTTGAAGTTTCTTCGCCTGGTCTAGATCGACCGCTCCGAGATCTAAAAGATTATGAACGAGTGGTGGGCGAACGACTTCGAGTCACTCTGAAAACCTCGATCAACAAGAAATCAGTTGTCTTGGGGCAATTGATTACTGTCACAGACATGGGAATTCATTTGATGGATGACAAAACCAAGAATCCTCAGGAAGTCGTTGTGCCCTGGGAAGATATTGCCAAAGCGAGATTAGAGGTCTCGTTCTAATGTTTTACTGGAAATGCGCACCAATCGCCCATGTCCGTTTGAACCGCTCATCGTGCCTTGCGAGGGATACATATGAAAAGTGAACTCATGTTGGTCATAGATCAAATCGGTCGGGAGAAAGGAATTGATAAGGCCAAAGTCATTTTGGCCTTGGAGTCAGCGCTTCTCACGGCTGCGAAGAAACGATTTGGGCATGGTGAAAATATTCAAGTCGACATTGATATGGAAACCGGCGAAATTTCTATCGTGAAGAAAAAGACGATTGCCGAGAACGTGCTGGATTCTAAAACAGAGATTTCATTGGAAGATGCCAGAAAAATTGATGATGAAGCTGAGATGGGAGACGAAATTGGCTCACTCATTGATTTGGAAGAATTTGGGCGAATAGCTGCACAGGCCGCGAAGCAGGTCATTTGTCAAAAAGTTCGAGAGGCTGAATGGGAATCGATTGAACGGGAATATTCCAAAAAAGAAGGGGAGCTCGTTCATGGGGTAATTTTGGGCCAGGAGCGTCGAAATTACCTGGTCGACATTGGAAAAACAGAGGCCCTTCTCCCCATTCAGGAGCAAATCCCACGGGAAGCTCATAGACGGGGCGATCGAGTGCGAGCTTTGCTGCTAGAAGTTCGACGAACTCCAAAGGACGTGCAAGTGATCCTTTCCCGAGCGCATCCTCAATTCGTGGTGAAATTATTTGGTCTGGAAGTGCCTGAAATTACAGAGAAAATTGTTGAAATTAAAGGGGTGGTACGTGAGCCGGGTGACCGGACGAAGATTTCAGTCGCTTCGCGGGATAAGGCGGTTGATCCGGTTGGCGCATGCGTTGGCGTCAAAGGTTCACGGGTTCAGGCTATTGTTCGTGAACTGCATGGCGAGAAAATAGATATCATTCCATGGACAAATGATCCTCGGGTTTTTATCGGGGAAGCCCTGAACCCTGCCTCCATTGAAAAAGTAGGGATTGATGAACAAAAAAAATCAGCCTTGGTGGTGGTGGCCGATTCTCAGCTCTCTTTGGCCATTGGGAAAAATGGGCAAAACGTACGATTGGCAGCAAAATTGACAGGTTGGAAAATTGATATCATTAGCTCCTCAGAATACGAAAAGCAAAAGCTAGAACGAGACCAGGAAATTAAAGCAGCTTTGGCTGAAGAGGCAGCTCAAATTACGGAAGAGCCGGCGGCGGACAACGCCAAGGAAATTGAAAGATCCTCACAAGAGGAAAGCGTGGAGAATCCAGCGGTGGCACCAACAGAATCAGGGCAGAGCTCGGGATCGTAAGGATACGGCTTCACAGTAAAGGACGTGCATGAGAGTTCATGAGATAGCCAAAAAAATTGGGATGGAGAGCCGTTTGCTTATTCCTGAATTGGTGCGACTTGGCATTCAGGTTAGTTCCCATAGTAATACCGTGGAAGACAATATGGCCAAATGGGCGATGAATATTATTCTTGGTAAAATTCCTGAAACAACTCCCAAACCTGGGGAATCATCCGTTTCAGGGCCTGTGGGTGTAAAAAGCTCTGAGGGGGGGCGCCTACTGAAAAAAGAATCGACTTCCGGAAGACATAGGTCTGAGGCAATGGCCGAAGAACCTAAAAAAGCCGAAAAAAAGCACATACTGATTAAGAAGAAAAAAACAGAAGAAGAAATCCTGGAAGAGATGGCGGAATTGTCTCCAGTCGGGGAAAGTGAGGGAGAGGAGGCATCGGTCATCCAGGAGGAATCAGAGGCTCCATTGGAGACGGCTTCCGTTCTGACCCAGAGTCCTGGCATACCGGCCGTGGAATCTCATCAAGAGGTTCCCGCCTTATCGCCCACTGACTCGGGAGGGCTTCAGGGTGATGTGGCCCCACCAACTGTTCTTGAGGAGAAAAGTGTCGCAACCCCTCCCTCTAGTAAATCTCCTGAAAAAGAGAGGAAAGGCGAAGGAAAGCCCGACAAGAAGGCTGCGGTTATTTCGCGAGAGGTTCCAATAGAGGAAAAAGGCAAGAAAATTAAAAAAGTTGCGCGTGTCAAAGACGAAGATCTCTTCGCCGCACGTTTTGAGGATGCTGCGGTCTGGCAAGATCTTCGACCATTACCAACGTTGCGACGTGAGGAACGTACCCGTCAGGTTCAACAGCCTTCGGTGGGTGAAGTCACCAAACCCCGGAAAAAAGTTATGAAGGTCACTGCTGGGATATCCGTGAAAGATTTTGCCGAAGTGATCGGCCAAAAACCCACGGAAATTATTCGGAAATTAATGGATTTAAATATTGCAAAAACTCTCAATCAACCCATGGATTTGGAAGCTGGAGTGCTTATTGCGGAGGGCTATGGCCTCGTCGTTGAAGCAGTGGCTGCAAAGGGAGGGGAAGCCCTCTTGGATGAGGTGCTTGAGGGAGGAGAGCAAGGAAAGTTAGAGCCTCGCGCGCCTGTGGTGACGGTTATGGGACATGTCGATCATGGAAAAACTTCATTGTTGGATGCCATTCGGCAGACCCAGGTGACCGATCAAGAGGCGGGAGGGATTACTCAGCACATCGGGGCGTCATTTGTGAAGGCTGGTGAACGTGGCGTGACGTTCTTGGATACCCCGGGCCATGAAGCCTTTACGGCCATGCGGGCACGTGGGGCTCAGGTTACTGATATTGTCGTCTTGGTTGTGGCTGCAGACGATGGGCCGATGCCTCAGACCATTGAAGCTATTAATCATGCGCAAGCGGCTAATGTGCCGATTATTGTTGCCGTGAATAAAATGGACAAACCGGGGGCTAATCCTGATCGGGTTAAGCAAAGTTTAGCCGAGCATGGCTTGCAACCTGAAGCATGGGGAGGCCAAACCATTTTTGTTGAAGTATCGGCAAAGCAAAACAAGGGGTTAGACCAATTGCTTGACATGTTGTTACTTCAAGCAGAAATTATGGAATTGAAAGGCGATTCTACCTGTTCCGCTCGAGGGATTGTCTTGGAGGCGAAATTGGATAAGGGGCGTGGGCCTGTTGCCACGGTGTTAATTCAAGCCGGAACCCTACGAATCGGGGATTCGTTTGTCGTGGGGTCAGTGAGCGGCCGGGTGCGAGGATTAACATCGGACAAAGGTGAACGCTTGAAGGAAGCTGGACCATCGATACCGCTTGAGGTCATTGGCTTATTGGGAGTTCCTGAAGCCGGGGATCAGCTGGTCGTGGTGAAGGATGAGCGGGCTGCGAGAGAAATTGCCCAGGCCAGGCAGCAAAAGCAAAAAGATGTAGGGCTCGCATCCACGTCCAGAAGAACCCTAGAGGAGCTTTATGCAGAATCTAAAGATGGGGAAATTAAGGAATTGCCACTACTGATCAAAGCCGATGTGCAAGGATCGGTGGGGGCGTTAGGCGATGCCCTTCTGAAGATATCTACCGACGCGGTAAAGCTTAAGATCATTCATAGTGGAGTAGGTGGTATCAACGAAACCGATGTGTTATTAGCGGCTGCGTCAAAAGCGATTATTATTGGATTTCATGTTCGTCCGGATTCGAAGGCGGCTGCTATTGCGGAACGTGAGGGTGTGGAAATTCGGTTGTACACCATCATTTATAATATACTTGATGATATTCGTTCGGCTGCAGAGGGGCTTCTGGCTCCAACAATCAAGGAGCGAGTGATGGGGCATGCGGAGGTTCGGCAACTATTCACCGTTCCGAAAATGGGCACCATTGCCGGCTGTTATGTGAATGATGGGTTGATATCCCGTTCGAATACCAAAGTGAGAGTTGTACGTGATCAGGTGATGGTCTATGAAGGAAAAATTGGATCATTAAGGCGGTTTAAAGATGATGCACGGGAAGTTCAGCAGGGCTATGAATGCGGAATTGGAGTTGAGAATTTTAATGATTTAAAAATTGGTGATGTGTTAGAGGCCTACGTTTTGGAAGAGGAGGCCACAAAATTATAATGCTGTATGGATAAGGGGATGCTGAATGGGGATGATCGTGGGGTTGTGCACGCTCGAACTCCATATCCCTGATGTCCAATCGTTGAAAGGAAAGCGTCAGGTCCTCTCAAGCTTAATTACCCGATTGCGAAATCGGTTTAATGTTTCCGTTGCTGAAATTGATGAACAAGACCTTTGGCAGAAAGCCATTTTGGGGGTGGTGTGTGTGGCGAATGACACGGGAAGGGTCAATCAAGTTTTAGACCAAGTCCTCAACTTTATACGATCAAATCCCTCCCTCGAGATTTTACGATCCCAGATTGAAGTCTTGTAAGCTCCCATTATTTTTTCACGTCATGGCAAAAATTAATAGTAGCCGGGCAACGCGGGTTGCCGATCAGATCCGGATGGAAGTGGCAGAGATTCTTTCCAGAAAAACGAAAGATCCACGTATCCAGTTCGTGACCGTGACAGGTGTGAAGATGACGGCTGATCTCAAAATTGCTCGGATATATGTGACCACTTTGGATCAAGCCCATTTTGATCAGGTGACGGGTCCCGGTCTAAAAAGCGCAGTGGGGTTTGTTCGGACCGAATTGGGACGACGATTGAATCTGCGCTATACGCCGGAATTAGTCTTCTATCGTGATACGAGTGCAGAGTATGGGAATCGAATTGAACAGTTATTGGATTCCCTTCACCAGGAATCCGGGGATTCTGGGGAGACTGAGGCATCCTCCTCTCTCCCCAATAAGAGAAAGAGTATAGAGGGGTAATGGCACCAGTGGGGTCTTGCATCGACCATTCTAATTCAGGGAAGGCAGCGAAGGGGATGGCCTTACATGGAGTTTTGAATGTAAATAAGCCTGATGGATGGACGTCACATGATGTGGTGCAACGCCTCAGGTCGGGTTTGGGTATTCAGAAAGTCGGACACGCTGGTACTTTGGATCCCCATGCGACAGGTGTATTGCCGATTTTAATTGGAAAAGGAACCAAAATTGCCCAGTATCTGTTGGGATGGGATAAAGAATATGGCGCTGTGCTTCAATTGGGCCAACGGACTGATACGCAGGATGCCTGGGGCACGGTATTGGAAGAATCCCCGCTGGAATCTCTGACGGAGGACCGTATTCGTTCCGTCTTTTCGACCTTTCAAGGGTCTATCCAGCAAGTGCCACCCATGTATTCGGCGGTGAAAATCGGGGGGCAGCCCCTGTATAAAAAAGCCAGAAGAGGGGAAACGGTTGACCGACCGGCAAAAACGGTGGTGATCCATGATTTAGAAATCCAAAGTCTGAATGTCCCTGAGGTGGCATTTCGGGTTGTCTGTTCTAAGGGCACCTATGTTCGAACGCTCTGCGAGGATATTGGAAACATATTGCAGGTGGGTGGACATTTGAAATGGCTCCAACGAAGACGGGTCGGGCCTATTCATGTTGATCAGGCAGTTGGGATAGAATCCCTGCTTGGGGGGCTTGAATTCACACGTCTGGATGGTGCATTTTTGGGGTTAGACCAGGCTTTAGAAGGGTTTCCCGCAGTGGAGGTCGATGGAGATGACGCTCGAAAGGTGCTCCATGGAAATGCGATCTCCTGGGATCGTGTGGTCAACTCGTATTTGGAACAAAAAGTTTCGCTCATGGGGGACAAAATGGTGAGAGTGAAACAGAAAGATGGGCAATTGCTCGCTTTGGGGAGAGGCCCGGTGTTTCAGTCAGCCAAGGGAGGTCCCGTATTGGCGATTGAAACGGTGTTTGCCTAGTCAAAAAAAATCGGGTTTGTTTAGTGAGGATAAGACAATATTCGTAGATGAAATTTTTTACTGAATTCATGTAACCTTGAGGAACTGGAGGAGAAGTTATGGGTTTAACGAAAGAAGCAAAAACCGCGGCAATAGAATCGCATCGGATCCACGACAAGGATACGGGTTCGTCTGAAGTGCAGATTTCCTTGTTGACAAATAGAATTACCGGGTTGACCGAACATTTCAAGACACACAAAAAAGACCATCATTCCCGACGGGGCCTTTTGCGAATGGTGAGCAAGCGAAGAAAATTATTAGATTATTTGCGGCGTCGGGATGAGGGAAAATACCAAGCGGTGATTGCTGCACTGGGCATACGAAAATAAGACAGATTACAGGTTTTAGGGTGAGCAGAATCAATGAGATGGGAGACAGATGCCCGGTTCTCAATGCGACGCGAAGCCTCACACTCCATATCAATATATCCACTCAAGGATCAGAAAGGTTGAAACATGATTCATTTCGTTGAAATGGAAGTTGGTGGTCGCCCGCTTCGTTTGGAAACTGGTCGCCTGGCAAAGCAGGCGGATGGTGCCGTGTTGGCCACCTATGCCGATACCGTGGTGCTCGCCACGGCGGTAGCCTCAAAGACTTTGAAGGCTGACGCCGATTTCCTGCCTCTGACCGTCAACTATCAAGAAAAAGCCTACTCAGCTGGGAAAATACCTGGTGGATTTTTCAAGCGGGAAGGGGCGCCCAGCGAAAAAGAGGTGTTAACCAGCCGACTCATTGACCGTCCGATTCGGCCTTTAATGCCGGACGGTTACTTTTATGAAACCCAGATCATTGTATCAGTGCTTTCTATTGATCAGACCATGTCCTCGGACGTCATCGGCATTGTGGCCGCGTCAGCAGCACTCGCCGTATCCGATATTCCCGGGTCCGGGTTATTAGCAGGGGTACGAATTGGAAGAGTGAACGGCCAATTTGTGGTCAATCCCGATAAGAAGGCACAGGAGGAAAGCGAGTTAAATCTCGTGGTGGCCGGAACGAAGGACGCTGTGATGATGGTCGAGGCTGGTGCGGATGGGCTTTCGGAAGACACGATGATTGATGCGATCGAATTGGCTCATCGTGAAATCAAGAATATTGTTGCCAAAATTGAAGAATTACAAGCGAAGGCTGGCAAAGCCAAGCGGGTATTGCAGGTGGAAGCCATCGACGCGGAAATTGAGCAAGCCGTACGCCAAGTCGCGGCCGCTCCCATTTGTGAGGCCATGTATATTGCAGCCAAAGCCGAACGCCAGGATCGGTTTGCCCAAATTCTCCAAGAAGCGATTGAGACCGTGGCCGGAGACGATGCCGATCGAAAAGCGAAGGTTAAAAAAGTGTTTGCCGATTTGGAATATTCCGAGGTCCGGAGAATGATCCTGGAAAAGAAGAAGAGAGCCGATGGACGGGGTCTATCCGACATTCGTCCCATATCTTCTGAGGCAGGGATTCTTCCCCGGACTCATGGTTCGGCGTTATTTACCAGGGGGGAAACCCAGGCATTGGCTGTCGTGACCCTGGGCACTTCAGATGATGAGCAACGGATTGATGCGTTGGAAGGGGAGTATTTCCGGTCATTTATGTTGCATTACAATTTCCCGCCTTTTAGTGTGGGTGAGGCGAAAATGCTTCGAGGTCCGGGTCGGCGGGAAGTCGGCCATGGCAAATTAGCCGAACGTGCGTTGGCCGCAGTGCTTCCCACCAAGGAAGAGTTCCCCTATACCATTCGACTTGTCTCGGATATTTTGGAATCAAACGGGTCCTCTTCAATGGCCACGATTTGTGGTGGGGCATTGGCCATGATGGATGCGGGAGTACCCATTAAAACGCCGGTGGCTGGAATCGCGATGGGGTTAATTTTAGAACAGGGTGGCGTCGCAATTCTTTCAGATATTTTAGGAATGGAAGATCATCTGGGCGATATGGATTTCAAAGTTGCCGGAACGCGAGATGGAGTCACAGCCCTTCAGATGGATATTAAGATTGCCGGAATAACCCCCGACCTGATGCGGCAGGCGTTGGCGCAGGCCCGTGAGGGACGATTGCACATCCTTGGGAAAATGGATGAATGCTTGGCTGTTCCTCGTACCGGGCTGGCAGCCTATGCGCCACGTATCACCACCATCCAGATCAAACAAGATAAAATCCGGGACCTCATTGGGCCTGGGGGCAAAATGATTCGTAGCATCATTGCCGATTGTGGAGTGAAAGTGAATGTCGATGACTCAGGAGTGGTGACGATTGCAGCCGTAGACGGGGAGTCGGCCCAAAAGGCAATGGATATGGTTCAGCGGATCGTTGAAGAAGCGGAGGTTGGGAAAATCTATCTCGGAACGGTGCGAAAGATTGTAGATTTTGGCGCCTTTGTGGAGATTCTTCCCGGTATGGATGGGCTTGTGCACATTTCGCAATTGGCCCCGCACCGTGTGGCATCGGTTACGGACGAAATTTCCGAAGGGGAACAGATTCTGGTGAAAGTTCTGGAAATTGATCGACAAGGGAAAATCCGTCTTAGCCGAAAAGACGCCATGGCTGAACAGACGGATAAGGATCAGCTCACCTCTTAAGCCTGCCTGAGTCGCAACGCGTGTATAAAAAAGTCATATTGGATAATGGAGTCCGGGTTGTCCTGGAGCGGATGTCATCTTTGAAGTCCGTGGCCTTAGGGGTATGGGCCACGGTCGGAAGTCGTGACGAAGGAAAGGGTGAGGGTGGTCTCTCTCATTTCATTGAACATATGATGTTCAAGGGCACGCCAAAGCGGACTGCGTCTCAAATTTCCAATGAGATCGATGCCTTGGGTGGTGAAATGAATGCCTTTACCACTCATGAGGCCACGGCTTTTTATGTCAAGGTTCTGGATCAGCAGATGAGGCTGGCTTTTGATCTCATTGCCGATCTTTTTCACCATTCAAGGTTTTCGGCCAAAGATATTGCTAAGGAAAAACAAATCGTCCTTGAGGAGATCCGTACGGCCCAGGACGACCCAGAGGACTATATTCATGAATTGCATGCCAAGGATATCTTCGGCTCCCACCCGTTGGGGCGTCCGATCCTGGGAGAGCCTGGGGTGATGAAAAGACTCAGCCGTCAAGCGCTGATGCAGTATAGGCAACAGCATTATCTCCCTGAACACACGATTGTTACAGTGGCCGGCAACTTTTCCTTTCCAGAAATCATTGATACCGTCAACACGTATTTTGGCAAGTGGAACCATGGTGGATACGGCAAGCTTTCCTCATCCGTCCAGAAAACACCATGGCCCGATCAGCCGCAGGAACGCCAAAGTCTTCACGTTAAGCCTTTGGAGCAGGTTCATGTGTGTGTTGGATTTAAGGGATTGCCTGTGGGGCATCCTGATCGGTATGCGGCGCATGTCTTAAGCACCATTCTTGGAGGCGGAGTCAGTTCGCGATTATTTCAGGAAATCCGCGAAAAACGCGGATTGGCCTATACCATTTATTCGCATCTTTCTGGTTTTTTTGATGGCGGGACGCTTACCGTTTATGCCGCCACTCGCCCGAATGAAATGGCAGCCGTCATTGACCGAATTTGTCAAGAAACCAGGAAATTATGTCGTCGGGAAGTGGCGAGCAATGAGTTAGAGCGAACCAAAACTCAATTAAAAGGAAGTTTGATGTTGGGCTTGGAAGGAACATATGGGCGGATGAATAAATTGGCAAAAGACGAAATGTACCAAGGGCGTCATGTCACCCTCCAGGAGATGGTGAAGGCGATTGATCGGATTTCCCCTGAACAAATTCGTCATTTAAGCCAGAAATTATTTGATCTACAGCAGTTTGTGGTCACGGCATTGGGACCCATCCCAAAAAGGGGAATTCCGAGGTGGGGATGATCATCAAAACCGCTTATTTTTTCGCTTGACAACCATGCCCTGGATGAGTAGCATTGGACCCTCTCGAATACCTTGTTTTCCTTTTTGGATTAGGGGTATAAAGCACTGAGGAAAAGTGGTTTTAGAAGATAAACAAAGGGTAAGTCGTTTTTAATTTTCTGTCATTCTAACACTGTAAGGAGGGAGCAGATGAAGAAGTCATCTCTACGTCAGGAATTGGTAGCTCTCTGTGCCTTTGGCCTGTTGAGTCTTGGATTAGTGAGCGTTGGGTATGCAGCTGGTCCTGGTCCTGACAAGTCAAAGGGTGACCCAAATGATATCACTCACCAGGGTGATATTTCTTTCAAAGGTGTACCAGCTACCAGTTTAAAGGGGCGGGTTTTTGGCCATTGGGCGGACAACCCTGAGGGAGAAATTTTATTCGGAATTCAGTATTGGAACACCTCTGCACCGGCAGAAACAGGCAATCCTCCAGGCAGAGCTTCCGACGATCGAATTCAAACGCTTCCTGACTCATTGTATTCCTGTTGTGCCTGGGGTTATCAGGGTGGGAACGAAAAGAACAACCCATATTCAGGATGGTATACCCCTCAAACGACAGTCCGTTTAGCAGTCAAGGATAAAGCGTTAATGGACCAAATCACGAAAGCGGCCCAAGATTTCGTGGCCATGGAAGTGCAAGTAGATGGTCGTACGGTCACGGGATTTAAACTGTTACAGCCAGAATAAGAAATTGTCTGATAATTCATGATTAGAATTAAAATTTTAGTCGAGGAGGGAAGCCATTATGAAAAGTGCTAAGAAGAAAGGGTTGGCCCTTGTTGGAGCCGTGGCGCTAGTTGGGGCTATGGCCTCAAGTGCAATGGCAATCGAAGCTTTCCAGGAGCGGTTTGAGTGGGGTGATTTAAGCAAGCCAACGACCCTTCAGGGGCGGGTGGCTGTGGTAGATCCTTACGATAAGGCCGTGTGGGTTAATGTTGCCGTATTTGGTGGGAATGCGGAGAGTGGGTATTACTGGCAGAAGTATTTCCCAGGAAAGAACCTCAAGGTCTACCCAGCCAACGAAGAAGTGTGGAAAACACTTGTCCAGGCAGGAAAGGATTCATCCAGCCAAGCCGTGATGACAGACACAAAGCCATCAAATTATGGGTTGGTGGAGATTGTTGTTCAAGAGACCGAGCAAAACCATCGGGTGGTTTCATCAGCCAAGGCAGTTCCAGAGGTAGCAGGAACTCCTGACAAACCACGAAGTATTCATAGCCTCCGGGCATTGCCTGTATTAGAGGCAATACGGGCTGATAGTTGGCCAAATAACCGTAAAATGCTCTATGATGTATTGATCCCAGACGGGCAGGCCATTGTTGGTATCATTCCCTACTCTGATCAAGGGACTGGCCAAATATACGATCCTGCACAAGGGAAGTTTGAAAAAGTAGAACCATACAAGGTTCCGGCATCTGGTGGTGATAAACATTAAGTAACAAGAAACTCTTTACTAAAAGGGTTTTGTGAAAAGGGCCTGCGGATGTCCGCAGGCCCTTTTTTTATATATTGTCCGCATTCAATCTGGCTTTAAAGTCAGCAAGCCTATTGAGAGCTTCAAGAGGAGTCATAGAAAAAAGATCCATTTGTTTAACTTCATCCAATATAACATGAGGTTTTGGTGAGAGGTGTTCGAGATGAGTGGAATCTAAGGAATCCTCACCGATTGACACATTTGCAGACGAGGTATCCTGTTCAAGCTGAGACAGAATATTTTTGGCACGATCCAGTACCGGTTTTGGTATCCCTGCCAGTTTGGCGACTTGAATTCCGTAGCTTCGATCGGCCTTTCCCTGGACGATCTTTCTCAAGAACAGAACATCCTGCCCTTTCTCCTGGACGAGGACTGTATAGTTCTTGATTCCTTCCCGGAGGGCCTCTAATTGAGTCATTTCATGGTAGTGGGTGGCAAAAAGGGTTCGTGCTCCCAGATGTCCGCGATCTAAGATATATTCGGCCAATGCCCATGCAATACTCAGTCCGTCATAGGTGCTGGTTCCTCTGCCCACTTCATCCAGCAGCAATAAGCTTCGCGAAGTCGCGGTGTCCAAAATTCTTGCTGTTTCACTCATTTCCACCATGAATGTGCTTTGGCCGGCGCTGAGGTCATCTGCTGCACCCACTCTGGTAAAAATCCGGTCCACGATTCCTATTCTGGCGGATTCAGCCGGCACAAAGCTTCCCATTTGAGCCATCAGTACAATAAGGGCAACCTGCCGCAAATAGGTGCTTTTTCCTGCCATATTGGGACCGGTTATTAATAAAAGTCTGTTGGTGTCCAGGTCTAGTATTGTATCGTTGGGAATAAATCCTTCAGTCTGTTGGAGGTGCTCAATAACCGGATGTCGACCTTCCGTGATCTGGATTGTTCCGCCTTCATGGACCGTCGGCTGATGATACCGGTTGACGGAAGCTGCCTCCGCCAAACCTGTCAGGACGTCCAACCTGGCCAGTTGCTGCGCCATTCCCTGGATTCTGATGGTAGCAGATGCGACACGGAGACGGATTTCACCAAATAACTGCCCTTCTAAATTTTTCATCTTTTGGTCGGCGCTCGAGAGCCGACCTTCGAGGTCTTGCAGCTCACCGGTAGTAAACCGTTCGGCATTGACCAGGGTTTGTTTCCGGTGGTAATCGGAAGGGACTCGCGATAAATTCGCTTTCGTTACTTCAATGTAATAGCCAAAGACCTGATTGAATTTTACCTTGAGAGAGTCGATGCCGGTCCGGTTGCGTTCACGAGTTTCCATTTCGGCCAGTACCCTGGTGCCTTCTTTTGCCAGAATTCGCAACTCATCGAGTTCTGCATTCACCCCTGCTTGAATGATGCCTCCTTCCTTGGCCGAAAGGGGTGGATTGGGAATAATGGCGTCGCCAATCCAGGATGAGACATCCAGGAGGGGATCCCACGTCTCATGGATGGTTTGTAGCATGGGAGACGTAAGAGACGATAAAAGTTGTTGAAGTACCAGCAAATTTTCAAGGGAGCGATGTAGATTCATGAGGTCGCGTGGGTTGGCCACTTCCAAAACAATTCGACTATTCAGTCGTTCAAGGTCTTGTACCGTTTTCAGATGCTCACGAATCGTCATGCGAATCCCAAGATGAAGGGTCAATTCTTTCACGGCTTCCTGGCGTAGTTGTATGGCCGTGACCTGGGTCAGGGGACGGACGATCCACTCCCGCAAGAGTCTTGTGCCCATGGGAGTTTTGGTCTTGTCCAATGTCGTGAGTAGGGTAGGGCTTTGTCGTAGTTCGGATACGGGCTTGAGCACTTCTAAATTTCGCAGGGTGGTCTGATCCAATTGCATTTCATGTTCGAGGAGTCGAATCCATGGTCGCCGTATATGGGCGTGCACGAGTGTGGGCTGAGTGTCAGCCAGGTAGTGTAAAAGGCCGCCCGCAGCCTGAAGTCCGGAATGAAGGCCATGGAGCTGGAGGTCTTCGATATGATTGACTTGGAAAATTCTTGTGAGGATGGCCTGGCTTTCCTCAAGCCCAAAGGTCGTGGCGTCACGAGGCACGATACGGGCGATAGGCAAGGATTGGAATGCGGAAGTCATTGCTTCCTGTATTCCAGCAGGAAAGATGACTTCTTTGGGCTCAAGGCGGACCAGTTCATCGACGACACTTTGTAGCGAATGCTTCATCCAGGACTCCGATATCCAAAATTCCCCGGTTGAAAGGTCTAAGGAGGCCAGTCCGAAGCGATTGGCTAGAGTGGTATTCTCCGATGAGGATAACGGGGTGTAACACAGCGCTGACAGGAAATTGGCCTCTCCTGCGGGAAGCAACTCATGATCGTATAAGGTGCCAGGGGTATAGACTCGCACGACTTCACGACGGACGAGACCTTTGGCAAGCTTAGGGTCTTCGACTTGTTCGCATAAGGCCACTATTTTCCCAGCCTTTAAGAGCTTTGCGATATACCCGGTTGAGGTGTGATAGGGGACTCCGCAAAGAGGGATGGCCTCCCCTTTGGCCTTGCCTCGTGCTGTTAAGACGATGCCAAGGAGTTTTGAGGCTTCTTCGGCGTCCTCAAAAAACATTTCATAAAAATCCCCAACACGAAAAAATACAATGGCATCAGGATGTTGAGCCTTTACATCCTGAAATTGGCGCATGAGCGGGGAGAGTTCTTGGTCTTTCATCAGGTGAGCTGTTTCGTTTTTATATTTGTTGGATGTGGTAAGAATCGTCTGAAATGAGTGTGCAGGTTATGTCATTTGTGGATCCATGCCGCTCCTTTTTTCTTGAATATTGGATGGGATGGTCGCGCGAATACGTCGGTTCAGTTGTATGCGGAATCGATAATTTGAGTCAATGTGGTTTTGACAAATTTCCTTGTATGTTGGCCATTTGGCGGATAGTTTTGGGTCCGGTTCCAGACAGGGTGATGAGGCGGATGTTTTCTTCCTCTCCGTATTCCAAGCAAATGGCCAGGTGGTCGGAGGGTAATATCTGAGGGAACCGCTCCGCCCATTCAATGAGGACAATGGTGTTTGGAGTGAAATATTCCTCTAATCCTAATGTGGATATATCGGATGGCCCCTCAAGCCGATATAAATCCACATGAATAAGCGGAATAGTCCCTGGATATTCCTGAATCAGGGTAAACGTGGGACTGCTGACGTGATCCATGGGAATGCCTAGCCCACAGGCGATGCCACAGGTAAGAACGGTTTTTCCTGCTCCTAAGTCACCCGTAAGAGCCAGCACGTCTCCACCTGTTAACTGTTGCCCTAACCGTTCACCGAATCGGATGGTTTCCTGGACAGATGCCATCCGTAGTTGAAGAACATTCCCGTTTGAGGTCAGATGAGGTGTGGCGTGAGAGGGATCCTGATTCATGAGCTTCTACGCATGAGAGAGGGTATGGGTCAATGCATGAGGAATAGTGGTTAACACATCCCCCGCGATCAGACCTGGTTCACCGATGGTGGCGGCAGCCAGATCGCCTGCCAATCCATGCAGATAGACGCCGGCCCGGGCCGCATCCCAACCGCTCAAGCCCTGAGCTAATAAACCGGTAATGATTCCGGTTAGAACATCTCCCATTCCGGCGGAAGCCATTCCAGGATTCCCTGTCGGACAAATGGCCACTTGCCCCTTGGGTTCGGCGATGATGGTTCGGGCACCTTTCAGTACCAGGACCACCTGATGTTGCATGGCAAACCGTCTGCTGACGCCGATGCGATCCTCATTGACTTGTTTGGAGGAGACTCCCAGAAGCCTGGCCATCTCTCCAGGATGTGGGGTCAGGATTGGCGGCCGCTTGAATGCTGAAAATATTTGGTGATGTTGAGCTAATCCGTTGAGGGCATCGGCGTCGAGAACGCAGGGTGCCTCCAGTTGAGGAAGGAGATGACGCAAGACCTCGGTTGTGTCAGGAGAGGTCCCCAGACCGGGTCCGAAAGCCAGAGCCGATTTTTTAGCGGCGAAATCAAGAAGGCCTGGATAGGCTTCCATTCCCAGGAGATGTTGGGACGATTCCGGCATGGGCTCAGTCATCACCTCCAGGAGTTTTGATTCCAAAATGGGGGAAATGCTTTGAGGAGTAGCCACGGTTGCCAGGCCGGCTCCAACACGAAGTGCCCCGAGTCCAGCCATAGCCGGGGCCCCTGTTTTCCCCTGTGAACCACCAACAATTCCTGCATGTCCAAAGGTCCCCTTATGTGACGACAGGGGGCGAAGAGGAATAAGGGAGCGAACCATCTTTTGTGACAGAAGATGAACCTGGGGGTTCAGATCCACCACAAATTCCTGGGGAATCCCAATATCGACGACTTGGATGACTCCAACTTTGTCTATGGCTGAACCAAGATATAGGCCGAGTTTCGGGAATCCGAACGTCACGGTCAGATCGGCCTGAACAGCGGCTCCCAGTATGGCTCCGGTGTTGCTATCCAAGCCGGACGGAATATCTATGGCTACGGTAAAGGCCTGCGAGGCATTCATGGTTTCGATGGCGGAGGAGTAGGGTGGTCGAACTGCAGAAGAGAGGCCCGTACCAAGGAGCGCATCGACAAGAATATCGGCGTCTTGGGTGAGGGAATGCAGGGATTCTTCCGAGGGATTGACGGTTACCAGAGATGGTTTGATGATTTTGCTAAGTCGTCGATACATAATCTTTGCATCGGGACTGAGTGCCTTGAGTGGAGCCATCAAGACTACCTTCAGCTTTGCACCATTTTTTGCCATGAGCCTGGCAACAACCAAACCATCTCCACCATTATTGCCCTTGCCGCAAAGAATGACGACCTTTTTGCCTTTAGGGGAACCATGGGCTTGGATAAGGTGGCTCATCGCACCGGTTCCCGCCCGCTCCATTAAGGTGATACCGGGAACCTTTGTTTCTTGAATCGTACGCCGATCAAGTGTTTGCATCTGTTCAGCGGTCACGACCCACATAAGCAAACTTTAGGGACAAGGAGAAATGGTTGGTTAAAGCATGAGCAACAGCAAGTCATGCGTAGACGAGTTAGGACGACATTCGAGCTTTATATAGTTTTTGCATTGACTCGTGGGTGTCTTCGGAGCATTCACCGTTCACACTGAGGAAATCCTGTTTCTTCTCGGAGACCTTATCCCAGGAGATGTTTCATGTCACGGACCGCTCGTTCAAGTCCGACAAACATGGCATGAGCAATAATGCTATGACCGATGTTGAATTCTTCAATTTCTGAGATGCCGGTCAGCCGCCTGATATTCCGATAATTCAGACCATGCCCCGCACTCACACGCAATCCTAATTTCGACGCAAGTTTGGCCGTTTGAACCAACGCGTCAAGCTCAACATCTTCTTCCTGCTGACGGCGGGTATTGGCGTACCGACCGGTATGGATTTCTATGCAGTCTGCTTGGACCTTGTGGGCGGCGCGAAGTTGATTGACATCAGGATCAATGAACAGACTGACGGGAATGCCGCCTTCATGGAGTAATTGCACCATGGTCTGAATACGCTCCCGATGTTCGATCACGTCCAACCCTCCTTCTGTGGTGAGTTCCTGGCGGCGTTCGGGCACCAGGGTCACCAGATCGGGCTTTATGTTTAAGGCAATTTTGGCCACCGCATCGTCAGCGGCCATTTCTAAGTTGAGATGCGTCTGCACGGTTTCACGCAAAATGGTCAGATCCCGATCCTGAATATGCCGCCGGTCCTCCCGGAGGTGCACCACAATGCCATCGGCGCCGGCAAGATGAGCCAACGAAGCCGCAACAATAGGGTCTGGTTCATGACCTCCACGAGCTTGGCGAAGAGTTGCCACATGGTCGATATTCACGCCGAGTCGTGCCATGGAAGTCCTTTAAAGTCAGGGCGAGTGATGAATTAACGAGATCTCATTATGGCAAAAGGCAAAATCTTCCTGCAATAAAGAGATTTTCAGTTCAGGGGAGTGAATCGTGAAAATTTGACTGAAAATTCCCACACTCTGAAATTGACTGGTCGCGTGACCTCATCTAGAATAAAAACTCTATTAAATCGTAAGATTATCTATCCATTTCCTTCCCAAACCATCAAGGACGATTCGTCATTTTACACAAACAATGGAACCTTTTTACCGAATTCAACGTCTGCCAGGATACGTCTTCTCTCAGGTTCAAGAGTTAAAACTCCAAGCCCGGAAGCGGGGAGAAGATATCATTGATTTAGGTATGGGCAATCCTGACCAGCCCACACCCCGTCATATTGTAGACAAATTGATTGAGACCGCGCGACTCGGGCGCAATCATCGCTATTCGGCTTCACGCGGTATTACGAAATTGCGTCATGCGATTTGCGATTGGTATCAACGAAATTACGAGGTCAGTCTCGATCCGGAGACGGAAGCGATTGTGACCCTTGGGGTGAAGGAGGGGTTGGCGCATCTGGCCCTGGCCATGGTGGGACCGGGTGACGTCGTTCTGGCCCCGACTCCCACGTATCCGATTCATATGTACAGTGTGATCATCGCGGGTGGTGAAGTCCGCGGGGTTGAACTAGGGCCGGATTCGGATTTTTTCGAAAATCTGAAAAAGGCCTTCAAGCAGACGCAACCGGCTCCTCGGGCCTTGATCATCAGTTTTCCTCATAATCCCACCACTCGAGTGGTGGATCTGGAATTTTTCAAAAAGGTGGTGGAGTTTGCCCTGGAACATCAAGTCTGGGTCATTCATGATTTGGCCTATGCGGATATCGTGTTTGATGGTTACAAAGCGCCCAGCCTGCTTCAAATTCCTGAGGCCAAACAAATTGGCGTGGAATTTTACTCCCTCTCGAAGAGTTATAACATGCCGGGTTGGCGTGTTGGATTTTGTGTCGGGAATCGTGAAGTCATTGGTGCGTTGACCAAAATCAAAAGTTATCTGGATTATGGGATGTTCCAGCCTATTCAAATTGCCAGTATAATTGCCCTGAACGGTCCACAGGATTGCGTAAAGGAAATTGTGGGACGGTATGAGCGACGGCGCAATGCCTTGGTCCGTGGACTCAACCGCATTGGTTGGTCGATCGACTATCCTCGCGCCACCATGTTTGCCTGGGCAAAAATCCCGCAACCGTACCTTGGAATGGGGTCGTTGGAGTTTTCCAAGTTATTGTTACGAGATGCCAAAGTGGCGGTATCACCGGGAATTGGATTTGGCGAAGGCGGCGATGAGTATGTTCGCTTTGCCTTAGTCGAAAATGAGCACCGGATTTTCCAGGCCGTTCGAGGAATCCGTCAGGCGTTAAAACTGGATGGAGCGGTGTAATGCGAAAGACAATCCAGGTTGGGCTGATCGGGTTTGGGACGGTGGGAACAGGAGTGGTGAAGATTCTCCAGGAAAATGTCAACCTCATTACGAAACGTGTTGGAGTTCCGGTGGCCCTCGTCCGAATTGCGGACCTGGATGTGAAAACCGATCGTGGGGTTTCGGTACCTCAAGGGGTACTTACGACGGATGTCAGGGACATTCTGGATGATCTGGCTATTGATATTGTGGTGGAGTTGATTGGCGGGTATGAACCGGCCAAACGGTTTATTCTTCAGGCCCTTGAACGAAAAAAGTGTGTAGTCACGGCAAATAAAGCGTTGTTGGCCGACCATGGGGAAGAGATATTCGAGGCGGCATTTAAGGCAGGCGTTGATCTCGGGTTTGAAGCGAGTGTGGGGGGAGGCATTCCCATCATTCGCTCGCTTACCGAAGGCTTAGCTGCAAATCGGATCTTGTCGATTACGGGGATCATGAATGGCACGTCAAATTATATTCTGACCCGGATGACCAATGAGCACCGTGATTTTGAGGAAATTTTACAGGAAGCCAAACGGGAAGGGTATGCCGAAGCGGATCCATCACTGGATGTTGATGGAGTGGATGCCGCTCACAAACTGGCTATTATGGTGAATCTGGCGTATGGGACCCCCGTGCCCATGGGAGCCATCTTCACTGAGGGAATTTCCCGTATTTCGACTGTGGATATCGAGTTTGCCCGTGAACTCGGGTTTACCATTAAATTGCTGGGGATCGCAAAACTTCAAGAGCATGCCATTGAGGCACGAGTGCATCCCGCTCTGGTGCCGGCCGGATCTCCCATTGCACAGGTCAATGGGGTCTATAATGCCATTCATCTGGTTGGTGACGCGGTTGGAGATGTTGTGCTCTACGGCAAAGGGGCTGGATCGCTTCCCACAGCCAGTGCCGTGGTGGGAGACATTATCGATCTGGCACGCAATCGTATCGCCGGGGTTGCCGGACGGGTTCCTGTGACCTCATTCCAATGGGAATCGCGTGAGCCTATTGCCATACGGCCGATGGACGAGATTGAAAGCCGGTATTATTTGCGGTGCATGGTTAAAGATCAAACCGGCGTTCTATCGGCCATATCGGGAATTCTTGGACAGCGTGGGATCAGCATCTCATCTGTCCTGCAAAAAGGGCGAAAGGAAGGACAAACGGTGCCATTGGTCATCCTGACACATCGATCGGTAGAGCGAGCGGTTCAAGAGGCACTCCAGGAAATTAATGCGCTTCCTATGGTATCAGAACCAACGACGTTACTTCGGATGGAAGGGGTGGAATAAGACATGAAGCCAAATCGCGTCACGAAGGGGGACAAGCCATTATGATTCCTTGGCGTGGCATTATCGAGGAATATCGGAAATTCCTTCCGGTGGGAGAGCAGACTCCGATCGTGTCACTACTGGAGGGGAATACTCCACTCATTCCAGCAATGCGCTTAGCCGGGAAAATTTGTCCTGGCCTGGGTCTGTATCTGAAGATCGAAGGGGCCAACCCAACCGGTTCATTTAAGGACCGGGGCATGACCATGGCGGTTTCCAAGGCCGTAGAAAGTAAGGCCAGAGGACTCATGTGCGCCTCGACAGGCAATACTTCCGCTTCGGCAGCCGCTTATGGGGCCAAGGCGGGGTTGCCGGTCTATGTCGTCGTGCCGGCAGGGAATATCGCATTGGGTAAATTGACGCAAGCGCTCATGCATGGGGCTCGAGTCATTCAGATTGAAGGAAACTTTGATCAGGCCCTCACGATCGTAAAAGATTTGTGCGAGGAAACCGCCATTGAATTGGTCAATTCAATTAACCCGTTTCGTTTGGAGGGTCAGAAAACGGCGGCCATGGAAATCTGTGATCAGTTAAGGTATGCCCCGGTCATTCATGCCCTCCCGGTAGGGAACGCCGGGAATATTACTGCGTATTGGCGAGGATATCGGGAGTACCACAAGGCCGGACAAACGCAAGGGGTGCCTCGTATGTTCGGGTTTCAAGCGGAAGGAGCCGCGCCCTTGATCAGGGGTCATGTCGTGGAGGAGCCGAAAACCATTGCTTCAGCCATTCGGATTGGTAATCCGGCCAGTTGGTGTTTGGCTCTGGAAGCGGTGGAAGAATCACACGGATATCTGGACATGGTATCGGACGAAGAAATTCTTCGAGCGTATCAAATGGTGGCGAGTGAAGAAGGGGTCTTTTGCGAGCCCGCTTCCGCTGCGTCTCTGGCTGGGATTGACAAAATGAATCGTGCCGGGTTGTTGCCGAAGGTGGGGGACATTGTGTGTACCTTAACCGGACACGGGTTAAAGGATCCGGATACGGCCATCTCGGTCTCCTATCGACCGGTGACGGTTCCTGCAACACATGAAGCGGTCAGAGCGCAATTAACGAATCAATAATCCCTCATGGTCTTCTGAAAACCAGGATTGTTCGTTCAACTACTCATTAATTCAACACAGCGAGGCTCAGGTCGTGCGAAAAACGATCGTGATTCACGTCGATGGATTGACAGGACAGTCGTATCAAGAATTAGGAGACCAAACCGTCTTACAATATGCTCGGACACCGCACCTGGATGAATTGGCGGAGCATGGCGAATTGGGGCGCTTAGGGGTTCCCCGGGAAACTCGTCCCTTTTTCGGAGAAATGGCCCTGCTGGCTTTATTGGGATACGATCCCCATAAATGGTATACCGGTGCTGGTGCTTTCGAGGCAGGGGGATTAGAGGTTGTTCTGGACGCCCATGATGTGGCCTATCTTTGTCATTTGGTGACTCTCCGGGGTCAGGATGGATGGGGGGATGAGAAAAAAATTGGTCCTCACCTATTTATGGCCGATCCCTATGGCGGAGGAATCGGGACTGAGGAGGCCCGAGAACTCATTGATGCCGTTAATGAACAATTGATTTCTGAAAATATTCAATTTTACATGGGCAGCCATCATCGTCACCTTATGGTCTGGGTGGGCGCAAGCGGGAAAGTGGCCTGTCGCAACCCATATGAGGCTTTAGGACAATCGATCGAGGCGTATCTGCCGACCGGAGATGGATCGCACATCTTACGTGAACTCATGGCGGCGTCCCGGGTGATCCTCTGCCATCATCCTGTGAATCACGAGCGCCTGAGTGCCGGCTTGAAACCGGCCAATTGTCTGTGGTTGTGGGGGTCAGGAAAGCCTGTGGAATTGCCTCATTTACAGGAGCGGTGGCCAGTCAACGGTCTCGTGATTTCCCCCGATGGGCCGTATATCGGTGTTGGAATGGCCGCTGGACTTCAGACGGTCAAGGTCGAACATGTGGGAGGGGGAGATATCGAATGGTTGCAGGCGGTAGCTAATCAGGCTTCGACGGCCTTGGACAGGCATGACCTGGTCTGTCTGCACATTCCTTTTTACGAGTGGGGCTTGAAGAATGGACAGGTGGTGCCACCCGCACAATTAGTGGAATATCTTGGGCAAGTGGACGAACAGGTCATTGGAGCCATTCATGCGTCTGTTGGAAGCACCAACTCCATCCGCATCGTTGTTATAGTGACTCCATGTCCGAATTGGCAGAAGGATGGAGGGTCTTTCATATCGCCTTATCTGGTGTTTGAAGGGCCAGGGGAGAAATCTGAAAATCATGCGGGACCAATGAATGAACGTGAGGTCGCCAATCGCCCCCTCCGTGATGCTACCAAACTGTTTGAGCGATTTATGGCCACTCACTAAAACCATGGCCCTATATATTCAAAAATTCGGCGGTACATCAGTGGGGAGCCTGGAACGAATTCAAAACGTGGCCCGGCTTATTCAGCACACTTTCCGAGAGGGGCATCAACTGGTGGTCGTGTTGTCCGCGATGAGCGGGGAAACGGATCGCCTCATGAAAATGGCCAAAACCTTGAGCGTTGATCCGGATGATCGGGAGCTGGATGTGCTCCTTTCTTCTGGAGAACGGGTCACGATTGCGCTGATGGCGATGACCCTCAAGGGTCTTGGGATCAGGGCGCAATCCTTTACGGGACGTCAGGTTGGGATTGTGACCGATAGCACACATACCAAAGCCCGAGTCTCCCGTGTCGATACGGACCGGGTGCTGGGAGCCTTGCGTGACGGGATTGTTCCCATCGTGGCCGGATTTCAGGGTATCAACGCCGCATCCGATGTGACCACATTAGGGCGCGGCGGCTCGGATTTGACGGCCGTGGTCTTGGCGGCGGCGCTCAAGGCCGATACCTGCTTTATTTATACCGATGTGGATGGGGTGTACACGGCCGATCCCAATATTGTGCCGGGCGCGAGAAGATTGGATAAAATCTCCTATGAAGAAATGTTAGAGTTAGCGAGTCTGGGTGCGAAAGTTCTACAGTCTCGTTCGGTGGAGTTAGCGGCGAAATATCAGGTACCTGTAGAAGTGCGGTCCAGTTTTCAGGACGGGCCTGGAACCTGCGTGGTAAAAGAGGATGTCGATATGGAAGAAGTCTTAGTCTCGGGGGTTACGGGCGACCGGAATCAAGCCAAGGTCACGGTGGTCGGGGTCCCCGATCACCCTGGAATTGCGGCCACATTGTTCTGCTCCATTGCCGATGCCGCCATCAATGTGGATATGATAATACAAAATGTGAGTCAGGACTCCCTGACGGATATTTCCTTTACCGTGCCGAGAGCTGACCTTCCTCGAGGCATGGGTCTCATCAGAGATATTGCCAAATCAGTGGAAGCGCGGACGGTCGAGGTGAACGAATCCATTGCCAAAGTTTCGCTAGTGGGAGTGGGAATGCGTTCGCATTCCGGTGTCGCAGCCAGAATGTTTCAGACACTCTCCCGTGAAGGCATTAATATCATGATGATCAGTACCTCGGAAATAAAAATCTCTTGTGTGGTAGAAGAAAAATATATGGAGTTAGCTGTTCGGGCCTTGCACCAGGAGTTTGAATTAGAAGTACCTCCGGGGAGCAGAAAGGCCTAGCGTGGGATTGTGTGTCGACATCGAAGGGGCGAATGGGTGATATGAATTCCAAATTTCCGGTCATCGAAATCTACGATACGACCCTCAGGGATGGAGCTCAGGCCGAAGATGTCAGCTTTTCGGTGGAGGATAAGGTTCGTATCGCTCTTAAATTAGATGAGCTAGGGGTCCATTTCATAGAAGGAGGGTGGCCGGGAGCCAACCCGAAGGACATTGAGTTTTTCCAAGTCATGAAATCGACTCCGTTGCAGCACGCCAAAATTGTGGCGTTTGGTTCGACGCGAAAAGCCAAAAATACGGCAAAGGCCGATCCGACGCTGGAAGCCCTCTTATCCGCTGAGACGGATATTGTGACCATCTTTGGAAAAAGTTGGACCCTCCATGTGACGGAAGCCTTGGAAACGACGTTGGCAATCAATTTAGAACTGATTGCCGATTCCATCTCTTATCTCCGGTCGAGGGGACGGCAGGTCTTTTACGATGCCGAACATTTTTTCGATGGCTATAAGACGGATCCCGCCTATGCCATGAAAACCATTCAAGTTGCAGCAGAAGCCGGGGCGGAACGAATCGTGTTGTGCGATACGAATGGGGGAACGATGCCATGGGACATTGGTGAGATTTTTGCGAAGGTTCGCCAGAGCTGTTCTGTGCCCATGGGCATTCACGCACACAATGATGCGGAGATGGGGGTCGCCAATTCCTTGACTGCTGTGCAAGCGGGAGCGGTCCAGGTCCAGGGAACCATCAATGGCATCGGAGAGCGGTGCGGGAACGCCAACCTGTGCTCCGTGATGGCCAATTTAGAATTAAAAATGGAGCGAACAGCCCTGGGGGACGGACGTTTGGCACACCTTCGCGCCATTTCTCATTATGTGGCCGAGATGGCCAATCTGACTCCCAACAAACGGCAGCCGTATGTGGGAGATACCGCGTTTGCTCATAAGGGGGGGGTGCATATTCATGCGGTGCAAAAAAACCCGCTCACCTATGAACATGTGAATCCCGATATTGTCGGCAACCATCGCCGCGTCTTAATTTCCGATAGCAGCGGACGAAGTGCCGTGTTTGGAAAGATGGAAACTTTCGGACTGGACCTTCCTCAGGATAATCCCAAGGTTCTCGAATTACTGGATTCTCTCAAAACGTTGGAATATGAAGGATATCAATTTGAAGGCGCAGAAGGGTCTTTTGAATTGTTAGTGCGGAAAGCCATGGGAACCCATACTCCCTCCTTCGAATTCCTGGGGTGCCGGATCATTGTGGAAAAACGAAAGACGAATGAAAATCCTATTTCCGAAGCCACGATCATGGTCAAAGTCGGGGAAGTGGTTGAACATACCGCCGCGGTCGGGGATGGGCCGGTGAATGCGCTCGATCATGCCCTTCGGAAAGCGCTGGAGCATTTCTATCCGCAGTTAAAGGAAGTCAAACTTCTGGACTATAAGGTCCGTGTGTTGACCGGACGACATGGAACGGGTTCTCGTGTGCGAGTCCTGATTGAGTCTGGGGATCACAAGGAAAAATGGGGGACGGTCGGGGTATCGGAGAACATCATTGAAGCCAGTTGGCAGGCCCTGGCCGACAGTATTGAGTATAAGCTCATGAAGGAGAAGCCGTAAAAGTGATAACGGTCCCTCCGTATGGGCTGACAAAGGGGAATCCTCTGAAGAGCCCGGTTCTTGACATCATCTGCGTTGCCCGTTACGTTGCTGCCAGCAACAAGGGTCAAAGGCGTGAATTCACAATCCGTATGTACGGTCTTCAAGACCACTGGTGAGGGGGTTTTGATTTATGCGCAAGGCTGACATTGCCGAGATCATCACAGAGACGGCAGCTATCCAAAAAACCGATTCCATGGAAATGGTGGAGCATGTCTTGGATTTGATCAAGTCCATGCTTCAACAAGGGGAAGTCGTCAAAATTGCCGGATTCGGGAACTTTGTTGTTCGGAATAAGGGAGAGCGGAAAGGGAGGAACCCGAGGACCGGAGAAGAAATTGCCATTACGCCCAGACGCGTGGTGACCTTCCGACCAAGCCAACTCTTTAAGAAATATGTCAATTCTTGACGGGCGAGAATCTCGCAATCGGTCTCGTTCACTCTCTTGCTAGATACACCGTGGGGTGATTGCAGGTATGGGAGGTGGAACCAAATACGAGGATAAGGCCTTTTATAAAATAGGGGAAGTCGCCGATTTGACGAACCTTCCCGCGTATGTCCTGCGGTTTTGGGAGTCGGAATTCATTTTTCTTAAACCGAAGAAAAGTCAGGGCAAACATCGGGTTTATTCGAAAGCCGACATTGAAACGGTCTTTGAAATTAAACGAATGCTCTATGATGAAGGGTATACGATTGCGGGCTTGAAGCGATATTGGTATCGCAAAAAACGGTCAGAAAAAGCCGTGCAAGTCCCAAAAGACCGTGTGGAAAAAGCGAAGGTGGAACTGCAAGGCATTCTGAAAATTCTGGGGCGAACGACGGTGTAGGTTTTCGACCAATGACGACGGATGGGAATACGATTGGTCAGGTTAATGTCGGGGCGTAGCGCAGCCCGGTAGCGCACTCGCTTGGGGTGCGAGAGGTCGGAGGTTCAAATCCTCTCGCCCCGACCATGTTTTCTTTTCAGCAAAAATGGTTTCTTCATCTCCTCGGTGTGTTCATAGGGGAGAATCGATTGGGCAGTACGAAGGCTCGCTAGGCTTGTAAGTCCTCCTCTTCAGCCAGCTCCTCACCCTCGGGCATTCCATACGCCACATATTTTGCATAGGAGAGATAAATCTGGCTGCTATCTCTCATGGCCTTTGAGCCAGCTTTCATTCTATGGAATCGGTTTTTGGATTCCGCATCGGTCTGTGTTTCGAGCCGGCTCACATGCTCCTGTAATAACATGGAATAGCGCTGCATCGCTTGCTCTATTTCCAAATAGGCTTGCAGAATGTCTTCTTGCATGAATGTTCCTCCTTCAAAATGTCCTCCACCTTACAAAAGGCTGTTCCCGTGGTCAACTTATTGTGACCGTCGGTGTGGAGTGTAGCATGACGATCACGGGGTCACGAGATCACGGGGAGTGCCTCTCGTGATGAAGGGCGGTTTGACCGATTTTTTAGTTATTCAGTAAAATGGTGACCGGGTAGGAGGGTCCGCAACGTGAGTTTTGTCATTATTTTCAAATCTGTAGCGTAGTTCGCGCAATCCATGAGTCTCCACCCGCCGCGCCATTGGATTTCCGTTGTCATTCCTATTAAAGATGAGCGGGAAAACATCCCGCTACTAGCGAGCCAATTACTCAAATTTTTTGAGTCAAGGCCTGAAAGTGGCTCCGCGGCATTTGAACTTGTCTTTGTGGATGATGGGAGTGTGGACGGGAGTGGGCCGTTGCTGGATGAGTTATCCAAACAGTTTCCTGAGATACGGGTGATTCATTTAGACCGGAATCACGGGCAGACGGCAGCATTCGATGCCGGCTTTCGGGAGGCCAGAGGAGAACTCGTTGCCACCATGGACGGTGATCTACAGTATGATCCGAATGACTTTGCGAAACTTCTTCCATTCGTGGAACGATATGATTTAGTGTGTGGGCGACGACAATCCAGACATGACAATCTGGTTCGTCGATGGTCGTCAAAAATTGCCAACCAGGTTCGCAATTGGGCTGTGCATGACGGCATTTCAGATACCGGCTGTTCCTTGAAGGTCTTTAAGCAGGCCGTGGTCAAACGACTTCCTCCATTTAAAAACATGCACCGGTTTTTTCCGGCGTTGGCCCAAATGTATGGGTTTACGGTGACTGAAATACCCGTCCAGCATTTTCCAAGAGCCCATGGGACATCCAAATATGGAATTGGCAACAGGCTGTTTGCCGGTCTGTATGATCTCTTCGCCGTCAGATGGATGCAAAAACGCTGTTTGAACTACACCATGAAGGGTAGTCATCCCGAAAAATCCGAACTGTAGTTTTCTTGAGCTGACCACCTACTGGAAACAATTGACATACCACAATCATTTTATGCACCGGGAGGGATCTGAATTGATAGACCCCTTTCGGCGATTCATTCCCTGTTACTAACGATGTTCGATTCCTTCACGCACGCTTTCCTGGCCATGTCGTCTGAGGAACTCCTCTGGATCGGCTTTGGTTTTTTGGGGCAAGGCATTTTTTTCTCACGCTGGTTGGTGCAATGGGTGGTGTCGGAACGCAACGAGGAAAGCCAAATTCCCATGTCGTTCTGGTACATGAGCCTGGTGGGGAGTGTGATTGTGCTGACCTATGCCATTCACATCGCCGATCTGGTATTCATGGCCGGCCAAAGCGTCGGAACCGTGGTGTATGTCCGCAATATTATGCTGCTCCATCAGGCCAATAAGCGAGTCATGAGTGGATAGCCCTCCCCCTCAAGCACTCTTTCCGTCCTCTTTCCGCTCTTCAATAACGCAATCGCCTCTTTTTCAGTTGATGTGTGTGCTGCTCCTGGCTGCCTGGCTCTTGGGCGTAGATGGTGGATGGTTCTTTGGTCCGGATCTGGGCGCGCTGGGGCTGACAGATCGGGATGAGGGGAGTAATGCCGAAGCGGCCCGGGAAATGCTGGAGACCGGTGATTGGATTTCCCCGACTCTCAATTATGAACCACGTTATGCCAAACCGGCTTTTGTGTATTGGCTCATCAGCGGGTCGTATTCCCTGTTCGGCATCAATGAATTTGCCGCGCGGTTGCCTTCGGCTTTGTCCGGTCTTTGCCTGCTGTGGCTCCAGTACGTGTTTGTGCGAAAGTGGGCCGGCCCCATGGTAGCCCTGTTTGCTTCCTGCATGTTGCTGCTGAATCTGGAGTTTTTGGGTATCAACCGGATGGTGCTGACCGATCCGGAACTGGTCGTGTTCACCACATTAGCCGGATATAGTTTTTGGCACGCGCTCCACCATGAACAGGCCAAGCGAGGGCTTTTCGTCATCTTTTATCTGGCCATGGGATGTGGCATGTTGGTCAAGGGACCCGTGGGCATCATCATTCCGCTGGTGGGTGTGATCCCCTATCTCACCCTCACGCGCCAATGGGGAACCTTCTGGCAACGGGGCTTTCCCCTTCTCGGAATCATTTTGGTCGCCGCTGTCGCCGCTCCCTGGTATGTGATGATGTTCCAAATCCATGGGGAAGCCTATTGGGCTGCGGCGCAAGCCAATACCACCGGCCGGTTTATGAATCCCATGGAAGGCCATGGGGGGACGCTCTTGTTTTATGTGCCGGTGTTGTTGATTGGATTTTTCCCATGGAGTGCCTTTCTCCCTTCCGTGTTGTATCACACGGTCAAGCGCTGGAAAGCGTTCTGGCGGGGACAAGGCCCTGCCACGCAAGAGCAACATTTGGAGTGTTTCCTGAGCCTCTGGGTGGTGGGATTGTTGTTGTTCTTTACCTTCTCGGCCACGCGACTGCCTCATTATATCTATCCGCTGTTTCCGGCCGCAGCCGTGCTCATCGCACTGTGGTGGAAGCGTTTTTTGACAGAAGAAAGTCCAGTTGGACTCACCGCATCCACTCGTCTCCTCATTGGGGTGGGATACCTCTTAGGCATCGCAATGATGTTTGTGCCGGCGGTCTTTCAGTTGTTCATGAAACAAATTGCCAAAGAATTCCCGGCCGCGGTCCAGGTGGATCTGGCATGGCTTCCATCGCTGGTAGGCCTTGTCATGGTAATAGGGACCATGCTCATGCGTCAGTGTATGCGATCTGACACCAAGCGCTATCTGGCCTTTTGGGTGGGATGCGGGATGATGCTGATTTTCACGGTTTTGGTCGCACGAGGAGGACTCTCAATTTACCAACAGTATTTCATTGGACCACCGCAGGAGTTAGCTGTCATCGCCGGCTATAACTTAGGCCGGGACGACCGATTAATTCAATTTGGCCGGAAGCGCCCCTCCCTCAGTTTTTATGCCAAACGCAAAGTACACTTTCTTGGAGTGAATGACGAAGAACTCCCCCAACACCTCGCGGCTCCCGGCCGAAAAATGGCCATCATCCAAACTCAGCTTCGAGGACAACTTCCCGAAGCCATGGCACATTGGATTGTCGTCTTGGACCACGGCGGTTTTTCTCTCCTCACCAGCGAACCCTTGCTGTAAAAGCCGGCAAGGGATGTTGGAAGTCTCCGGACTATCTACTTGGACAAGTAGCCTGTGCGCACTGTACCGGTGAGTCCTGGGCCGAATAGAACCAACAAACAGATTCGTTTTATCCGATTGCACAGGAGTCGTCTGCACATGAAGGCTTCACCAGCTGTTCGGGTCTTGCCGGGAATTCTGTTGAAGATGTTGCGTGCTCCCGCAATAATCCAAGTTCCGCTCCGAGAAGGAGATCGTCATGCACTCCGAACACCTGGCGGTGCAGTCTGCCTTGTGCGTCAATCAGCACCGTGGTTGGAGTTCCCCTCATCGCATACGCTCGCATGGTTCGGGGAAGTGGATCGCCATCCGGTCCTGGCAGGTCGATCGCAACCGGAAAACGAATGCGGTACTCATGCAGAAACGCGCGCAGCGACGACAACCCCATAGCCTCATGGTGCTCGAATACCGTATGCAACCCGATGACCCGGACGTCGGGAAAGAGCTTGGCGACACGCTGAGCCTGTGGCAGGCCATGCGATACACAGCCGGGACAGAGCATCTGAAATGCATGAAGAAGCACGACTTGTCCACGAAGCCCGGACAGGCTGAGGGGCTCGGGGGTATTGAACCAGTCTGTGGTCTGCCATTCTGGAGCTAACTGGGTTTCCATCAAAAGTCTCCTTGGGTGATTGATAGTTGAGTATTGGTCTTTCATGCAAGATACTAAGCCTGCAGGAATCTCTCAAGAAGGCACTTTTTGGTAAGGGGGTGACTGAATGGTTCAGGATGATCCGTCGATGGGGGTGGAGTCGGAGTTGCAGGATGGCAAGAAAATTCCTGTGGCCTCGATGGTGGAGAGTATTGTGGGCTGTAAGTGGTCTGTCCGCTTACTCCAGCTTTGTGCCGAGGGGCACAATCGCCCAGGTATGGTGCTCCGGGCCTGTCCAGGTCTGTCGGCCAAAGTCATGAATGAGCGATGGCGAAAGATGATCCGTTTCGGCATCATGCGGCGCACGGTGTTGGGACAAAAGCCTCCGGTTGAAGTGGAATATCAACTCACCCCGTTCGGCTGTCGATTTTTGAAAATTCTTGACGAAGTGCGTCGGCTTCAGGAGGCTGTGGATGATGGGGGCATCTCGAAATCAAAACAGTCCAGCAAGAAAGAAAAATCGAGTGCTCCCAACAAGTCTCCCAAAAAGGTGAACCGTCCTTCCGCGCCTGCTGCACCTAAATAATTCTAGTGAAACATTCAGGATTATATCCTTCCATGTCGAGAGATATGGGGAATCTTCTTGTATCGATTTGTGAAGTAGGAAAGGAGAGTAATACTCAGATCAATTGCTGATTCCATTTTTCTGGAACCTATAGAATAATTGGATTGGCCTTACAGCTTTACGATGTGTATCGAGAATCTATCTTGAGGTTTGCCAGTAAAAAAGTGCTGGCAGGTGAATGCATCGCACTTTGACCCAACTCTCGTATCAATGTGTTGTTCTGTGTTGCCGGGTTTCGCCCCGGCAGACGAGGCCTTTTTGTTTGCCCAAAAGGACCCAAAACCATTGACGCGCCGTTCGCCTTCATCGGATGGGGCGGATGCAGGCCATGGAGGGGCGATCCAACTCGCTGCGCTCACACAAGGCCCGACCAATGATTAGGGCGTCCACCCCTGAAGCCTGACGGCAGGCGTCGAAAAATAGATAAAGAGTGTGACTTAAGGGCTTTAGGGGGATTTCACCTTGCAGTGGAGTATTCGCTCTTGGTGGTCGACGGGATTCCCCGTTTGTTCAACGGTTGTGGTTTTGCTAAACAGGCATGAACGCTTGGAATATTTTTTCGAATAATTATAGAATCAGGTAAATGGCAAAACGGAGGGTGTGCTCAGAAAATGTGATGGCGGTTTTTACGGACAGAAATTGGCAGATTCGGCTCTTATGCGGATCCGGTCAACCATTGTTGGGCAAATCAAGGAACAAAGATTTGAGTTTATCTGAACTATTTAAAATCGCAAGTACACTTGATTCATACAAGGAGTATGGATCAGACGAAATTAATGCTTTGTCTGAGGCTGCTACTAATATTGGCAAGGCATGGTCGGGTTCGTGGTTTGGGTATCATTCGCGTGTTTACTATCAAAATTTCGAAGTACCTCTGCCTGGGGCTGTGTTTAGCCAGGAGTGGGGACTTATGGATTCCCTTTCAAGGTCTCGCGGAGCGTGGCAGGAGTACCGTTTTGATGATGTCGTTACACTGATCTACGGAAATGCTAGTAACCCCTCTATTGATAAAGAACTGGAGCTTGCTAATAAACCTCAGAAAGTTTTTTGAGGAAGCAAAATCGTCTGTGCTGTCACTCGTTCACGCAAACTATGATTTAGAGACTGATAAATTTTTAACTGGGATAGTTGAGAAAATTGAAATCGCAAAGATGCTAAATGAAAGTGACTTTATAGAATATTGGTGCCCTAAAGGCCAGGCGATGTCAAGAAATATGGTGGGAATAGAAAAAGGTCAGGTTGCTCCTCCTCATTTGTCTGTATAAGCAAAGACCAATTCTGTCACTTTTCCTTTCAAAGCGTGCAATGAGTTTCATAAATTAATTATTAGGCTTGCAAGTCATATCCAAAACATAGAGGGGAAGAGGGTAAGGGAAGAAAGGATAGGTACCAATATTTTTATAAGTCATGGGAGATCGCAAGGTTGGCGAGAGCTTAAAGGTTTCGTGAGTGACAGATTAAAACTGCCATGGGATGAGTTTAATCGAGTTCCAGTAGTCGGAAAAACAAATATAACTAGGCTTGCGCAAATGCTAGATCAAGCATGCTTTGCTTTTCTTTTGATGACCGCTGAAGATGAACAAGCTGATGGGAATCACCACGCACGCATGAATGTGATTCATGAGGTTGGAATGTTCCAAGGTCGTCTAGGATTTGAGCGCGCTATTATTCTATTAGAGGATGGTTGTGAAGAGTTTAGCAAAATTCAGTCACGCGCGGTTCGAACCGATGGGCCTCCGTTTCCCTGCTCAGCCGCGGATTCAGTTAGGCCGCGGTCGTAGAGCCAGATTGCTTGATTTTTACATACGCTCCATTGGAATATCTGGATTGGCAGGCGCTTCCCTCAGACAGAAATGAGCCCGATGATGAAGGTGTTCTTGAGCCACATTGCAGAGGAAGGGCCGCTCGCCGCAGCAATGAAGCGGGCGTTGGAAGAGGCGATCGCCGACTTCGAGGTATTCGTCAGTGGAGTCGACATAAAGTTGGGTCGGGCGTGGCTTGACGCGCTTGACCGTGCCTTTGATAATTCGAGCGCGGTCTTAGTTCTGTGCAGTCCACGCTCAATTGCTCGGCCCTGGGTCAACTTCGAGAGCGGGGGCGGGTGGGGACGGCGGGTCCAAGTTATCCCAATATGTCACGGAGGTCTCATCAAGAAGGAACTGCCGCATCCATTTAGCATGTTCCAAGCCCTGACGCTCACTCGCGGGGCACACGGGGTAGAGGATCTCATTCGTAAGCTTGTCGGGGCGTTGGCCTGTACGTTGAGGGAGGGGGCCGACATTTCAGCTATTGCTAGCACTTTAAGCCAGGTGGCCGAGGCTGATCGGACTCTAGGGGAAAAGGTGGGCATCGTCCGCACTGCAGGTCAGGCTCACTGGCCTCAGGGACAATACGGATCCATCTTCGACCTGCTGCATGGAAGGCTCCCAAATCTACTTGGACGAGCATGGCCATTGGATTCATCGACGATTCTGAGCAACTTCGGCTCGATCGTATTTCGGATTTCCGAGGACTCGTTATCGGTAATCCTTGGCGTGCTCGCTTCGAATCGGACACGATCGATGCGATTCGGCAATTCGTGTTTGATGGAGGACGAGTCTTGTTGCTCGGCTTCGAGCTGGGCGATCGTCACCACAACGGGAACCTGTCAGAACTCGCCCGCCACTTTGGAATCGAGCCTGTGACCGATATCGTAGGTCCAGCCTCGGAGGAGGGGAAGCCGTATGGCCTACCCGTCGACTTCGCAGTTGGGCCAGGTGACGCTGACCCCCATCCGTTCACCGAAGGTTTAACGGTGCTACGCTTTGCCAACGTTCAGACTCTGAGGGTTGAACCAGGCGGCATCGAGTGGCTGCGAGTGGGCGCAAACGCGGTATTTCGCCCCTGTCGTGATAAGACCATTTACGCGTCAGACGGAACACTCACGGCAGGCAAACAGGATTTTGAGCGTAACGGCGCGGCGCATTGGTGCCCGGTCGCGGTTCAGGCGCCGCCTAGTCTGTGCGGCCGCGGCAAGGTGATCGCGATGGGCACGTGGGATTTGCTTGGGGACCAAGGCGAGTTTCTGAAGAACGAGGACAACGCTTCTTTGGTGAGGCGCGAACTTGATTGGCTGAGCGGAGCTAAGTAGGGTTACAGATTCCACGGGTATACCGAAGCATTTGGGTCGGTTTGTCACTCGCGCAGCAGAAACTCGAAGTTGTTAGTGTGGAATATGAAATGTGCACCGTTGTCCGACGGACAAAAAAGGTTGGAGATGGTGCTACACGACTTAAGCGTGGGCTGGGAATGAACAGTGAACATTCGGACAGATTGACGATGCCGCAGCCAAGCGCTATCTGTCTTTAAGAAGTTAGTCCCTTGGGCGTTTCAGAATGTTTTTTATCCTGGCTAGAGCCAAAGATTAAAAACGCGGATTCAACTCACTAGTGCAACAAATGGGTTGATGCCAAAACATACTTGATTGGGTGTTTGCATACCAAGGCATTTCCTGGGTCGGTTGTTGAGTTTGTGCATGACGTGGTCAAGATCCCTCTGGGTGATGGTCGTGAAATCACCGCTCTTCGGAAAATACTGGCGAATGAGGCCATTGGTGTTTTCGTTGAGGCCCCGCTCCGAGGAGGCGTACGGATAAGCAAAATAAAAGTCGGCCTTAAGGGCCTTGTCGATGGCTTCATGCTGGGCAAACTCTTTTCCGTTGTCAGCCGTGAGGGTATGGACATGCTCAGACAGGGGCGCCAGAAGTTTCAAGATGGCACGGGTGACGCCCGCCGCTTCCTTATTGGGCACCTTCGCGATCAGCGCCACGCGTGCGTGATCGGCGTTCGGTCAGCGAGACGAGGGCTTGGCGGCGGCCTTTGCCGATGATGGTATCGAGCTCCCAGTCCCCGAGGCGGGTGCGGTTTTCGACGATGCCGGGGCGTTCCTCGATGGAGACCCGATTACGCAGGTGGCCGCGGCGGTCATAGGCTCCGTACCGTTTCTTGCGAGTCTTCTGGCAGCGCAGATTTCGGTAGAGGGTGCCATCTTGGGCCTTATTGTGAAGAACATGCTGATAGATCCATTCGGGACTGATGGTGAGAACCCGTTGATCAGCCAACCACAGACTGAACTGTTCGGGACTCCAGTCCTCCTGCAGCAGACGCTCGATCAGGCTCCAGTGCTCTGGGGTAAGACGGCATTGCGCCTTGGTCTGGCGACGGTGAACCGCCATCTGGTGGGCCTGCAAGGGCCGATAGCCTCGCAAGCCTCTGTTGCGCTGCACCTCACGGCTGATCGTGGACTTATGGACCCCCACGACCGCAGCAATTTTGGTTTGGCGATGACCGGCTTTCATCAGTGCATAAATTGGGTAGCGTTGTGCTTCGGTAAGCTGTGTGTAACTCATCGGTGCTCCTCTTACTTGGCGGTGAGAAAAGCCACGATCCTACTGCAGCTTGCCTTCTATCCATCATGGTAGAGTTGCACTTACGAGTTGAATTCACGAAGTATTTATAGGAAGTCATCCCCCCTTAGGGAACCCACGAAGAGATCCTGATTAATTCGAACTGATCATTCTGTCATCTTTTGTTTTTTTGGGGACAAATTCCAGGAAGTATTGGCGGGGGAGGAAGGTGTGTTCTTTGGCTAAGGTAAAGCCGGCTTGTTCCATGTCCTTGATCACTTGTTCTTTGGAAACCAGATGGCGTTTTGAAAAGCCGAGTGTGCCGGACCGCGCATCGGCATAGTAGTCGATGATGACCACACGTCCGTTTGGCTTAAGCGCAGGCTTGGTGTTGGCCAGATAATCGATCTGATCTTCCATGTGATGATAAACATCGCACAAGAAGACGATGTCGGCGTTGTTCCCGGAAAATGTGGGACCTTCTGACTCGGCCAGAACAAAACGGACTCTGTTGGCGAGCCCAAGTTTATCCAACTGCTGTTTGTTGTAATTCAGCATTTTTTGTTCGACATCGATGGCGATGACCCGCCCCTTGTCTCCCACTGATTCTGCGAAGCGGCGCGTGAAATAACCCGAGCCTGCCCCGATATCGATCACCATCATGCCAGGCGCGAGATTCAAGGCCTCGATGACTTTTTCGGGTTGTTGGTGCTGATCACGTTCCGGGCGTTCAAGAGCATGAATGTATCTGTTGATATCCCATGTTTTCTCCGCACAACTTGCGATCAGGCTTGCGAGAACAGCAATAGACAGGAGGTAGAATATCGTTAGCCTTTTGGACGGTTGTACTGGAGGCGTCAATCGTTCGTTCATATTTATCATCCTTGCATTCATGCCTGATTTGGATAGGGGTAAACGGCAAATATCTTACTTTTATAACGATTGAGGAGACGAGTTTCAAGTAAAAGATGAAGCCATGACATGAGGAGTCCAGATGACAGTGGGAATAATCCAATGATCTGAGTCTATCCCAATTAAATGCGAGTGATTAGATAATCCCCTAACTGCCTGATGGTCACCGTCACCAGGCTTGCTCGTGGAACCACCGCTTTTTCCGTTGTGGTTGCTGAACCACGGCTTATAAGTAGGCCACGGCTATTTTGAGGGGAAACGCCTGTGAGATAGGTGTCCTTCGTGGAGCAATTTATGAATCCCCCAGAGTCTGAGTCCTAAGCCAACCTCTAGAACTGTTCATCCAAGGAAGAGTGAGAAGGGCAGCGCTGATTCGAGTCCAAGGTGTGGAACAAGAATTCATATAAACAAAAGTCCTTTACCAAGGATGGAGATCATGAGTGAGGGGTTGCATAAAGACCTCCTTCATTTTGGTTAAGAATGATGGATAGTGGCCCGTCTTAGGACAAATTCCACTACCATACCGCCGGGACCATCCGTAGGTATATGTAAATACCTTCACGGGTTAAGCTACTGAGGTGTTCCTCTCCGTACCAGACATGCCCGATCAGCCGGAAATAAAAAAATACCTAAACATGGCCTTCAAGGGTTTTTGACAGTTACGGCTTGGCAAACGAGGTTTAGGATGAAGTTGAATAGTATTAATTTTCTACCTGTTGGAGCCTCAACTTTTAATCGCTTTTCGGGAAGGAGGCATACACAAAGCATTAATCCTCTTCCTTAATTTTAACCTAGCGACACTATTTTTCATTAGCGAGGATTGAGAAGAGGAAAATGAAGAGTGAGGATCCGGGAATTTCGCGGGTACTCCAAATCAACTTTAAAGATAACTTACTCAGGAGGCATTATGAAAAACGTGATGAAAAATAAATCTTCCGTAATTTTGGGAAGTTTGGGCGGAATATGCTTATTAGGGACTGTCGCCTTTGCCAATCCATCCATGGTGCCGGATCATCCCGGTTATCCGATGAAAGAATCGAAAAGTCCGGTGAGTGGTGTGTCGACGGCCAATGACCCAGGGCGAGAAAATTTGTATGGCCAAAAAGCCTTGGAAGCTGCAACTAAAGAGTATACTGAAGATCTGAAAACCCGTCGGTCCGGTGTACCGGGAGCAAACGAATCCGAGAGCCAGAACCAGATGGGTGATCGGTCTCAAATGGGTGGCCAGGAACAGATGACGGGACAAGAACATATGACGAAACAAAACCAGACTACCGGGCAGCGCCAAAATGAAGGTCATAATCAGATGGGAGGCCAAGGCCAAATTAAAAGCCAGAGCCAAAGCGGGATGGAGAGCGGAAATTCAATGGAGGGACAAAACCCGAATCTTGGACAATAACCAAATTCTACATAGGATTTCCGCTGAGGCAATTTCTCGCCATTCGTTAACGGTCATTCCGAGGGGGGATGCAAAACCCCCTCGGCAGAAAGATTGTAGGCATTTTCGAGGAAGTACTCGATCCCAACAGTTGGTGACTTCTGATTTATATTATTAAGCCGGCAAAAGTGAACCGGATCGAATGACAAAAGTCACAATGGTGAGGGAAAATATGCCGAGTCCTATAATCACTTCAATCCACATGGGATTGAGACCTGCGTAAAAGCGATTCCTGCACTCAGTTGTTAATTCGGATTGAGTCCCCCGCCACCAGATAATTCCCGCCATCAGACTTGCTCCCAGCACCACAGCACTTCCCGTTGTGGTCGCTAAACCAAGTCCCATGACCAGGCGTGGCCATTGAGGGGGCATTTGTCCGGCAGATGGAAATCCTGCGGAAGAGAGTTCCCGTATCCACCAGAGTCTTTGCCCTAATCCAATAACTATAGCTATCAGGCCGAGAAAGAGTGAGAGGGATGGTTCCAATTCCATACCTGGATGGGGAACACTAATCCATACGATACCAAAGGCCGTGATCAGCCAGGGGAGACCATGGGTGAGTGTGCGCTGAAAGAATGTCTTCCACTTTTCAGGAGGATGAATGATTATCAGCGCAGTTCCGATTCCCACCAGTACACCGCCAAGCACATCGGTAGGAAAATGGGCGCCGGTGATGACGCGACAGGCCCCACTAAATGCAGCAAGTCCGAACCAGAGCATTTTGGCTTTTGGGAAATGATAGGCCAGGACTGTGGCCACGGCAAAGGATGCAGTGGTATGACCGGAGGGAAAAGAGTCCCATCCACTTTCAAGTGACGGGGCCATTTCCCAGTCCTGGCCTTGCTTGAGTCTCGGGCGAGGGCGGCCGATGGTGTGTTTCAATATTTGGGTAAAGAGTCCGGCGACTCCATGTGCAAGTAAAGTATGAATAGATGCGGATTTCCAGGTAGGCCATCCAAATCGGAATCCCACTGCCCCAATTCCCAAGGAAATGAGGACCAGGGTGACCCCGTCTCCTATATGGTTTCCTATAGTGCCAATGTGGTCGATGGCCGGATGCGTGAAGCTATGAACGATCTGGAGAGTTGGACCATCTATCTGAGCAAGAAAAGCAAATAAGCCAAGAAAAAGGAGCCCGGATAGCACGAATATCACGAGAGGAGTCTGGCGGAGAAGAAACTGCGAACGTCGAGGTGAAGGAGGTGCGGGTGATTGGTCAGTCACAGGATTGGGGAACGGGATTCGTCAACAGCCTTGGTCGTATTTTTTCTTCCGTCTATGGAAATTCTTCTCCTCCTTGATCCCCCTCCCGACCAGTGAAGATCAAAGCGAGGAATCAAAGCGCTCAGTCCACATGATATTCGTCAGGTTAGGGTACCCAATCAGCGAGAAAGATGTTGAATTCTTTTGGGTTGGCGGCATTCCGATCGGATGACCATACTACCTGTTTTCCGTCAGGCGAGAACATCGGAAAGCTATTGAAGTGCCCTTTGAAGGTAATTTGTTCGGGGTGCGTGCCATCTTCATTGATGATATGCAAGTGAAAAGAGGGACGCCCCTGATGATCGGGCGGTGTCGACAAGTTAGAGGAATAGATGATGCGTTTCCCATCGTGAGCAAAGAAGGGAGCAAAATTCGAACGCCCGTTGTGAGTGACCTGTATCTTGTTGGAGCCATCAGCATTCATGATGAAGATTTCCAGGTTTGAGGGTTCCACAAGGTTTTGACTGAGCAGGTCGCGATAGGTCTTCACGTCCTCGTCAGTTTTCGGATGATGGGCCCGATAGACAATTCGTGTATTGTCGGGAGAAAAGAAGGCCCCGCCATCATATCCGACTTCCTGTGTCAGTCTCTTCAGATTCTTTCCATCGATATCCATGGTGTACACATCTAAATCTCCATCACGAATGGAGGTGAAGACAATGGTTTTTCCATCCGGAGAAATGGTGGCTTCGGCATCGTACCCATGGGCGGAGGTTAACCGTTGTACGTCCCGGCCGCCGATATTCATGGAGAAGATGTCATAATCATCAAGAGCCCACCGGTAGCGTTCGGTCCTTTCGGGGACGGGTGGACAAAATTGACTACTGATATGCGTGGAGGAAAAAAGAACACGCCGGCCGCCGGGGAAAAAGTATCCGCACGTGGTGCCGCCCAAGCCCAGGCTGACTCGCCGGACATTCGTGCCATCGAGGTCCATGATATAGATTTGATAGCAGGACCTGAGGGTCTTGCCATCCGGTTCCAGGGTTGATTGGTACACCAAACGGTCACCCTCAGCTGAAAAATAGGCTTCGGCATTTTTTCCTGAAAAGGTGAGCTGCCGGATATTGGCCAAATGAGGTTCCGGTTGTTCCTGATCCTTGGGTGGTTCGGCAGCCAGGGCGTTATGCCACACTAGCAACAAGGACAGCAGGGTTAACGGGAGAATGTTTCGTATCGAGAATGTGGATCGAAGGCTAGAGAAGGTTGGATGCATTCATGAACCTCACGGTGAATGGCGAATAATCTCGGGTGTAGAGTGTACGGGTTGAAACATCCCCCGGGCAATCACTTTTCCTTGCTTGAAGACCAGATAGCTATCCCACCCGTAAAAAAACAACAGCCGTGAAACGGGCTTGACGGCTTCAGGAGACCATCCAAAAAAGAATGTGACGGTATGGTTCGCATCCTGGGGATGGGCGCACGAAATCAGGAAGGCCATTTCCGGGCCCTCGAATGTCTGTTCCCCAATGGAGAGGTGTCCCGGATGCATGTCCATGAACTTTTCGCAGCTATTGAAGGAACCGGATTCCAACAAACGACGGGCAGAGGGCCCGATGACCAGATAGGAGGCCGCTTCAGAAATGACCGGATCATCGGATTGGATCGTTTCGATGCCGGGTTGTTCCTCTAGACGTTGAAATAGAGATCCTAAGCTTTGAGCCTCCTCTTTTGTCAGGGTCTGAGGTTTGATGAGAATCCGACGGGTGTCGGTTTCCCATTTATTTAACATGGGCGGAATGTGTGCACGGAGAAGGTGGAGCAGAAGATGGTGCTCGGGATCAATGGCCAGTGTGGTCGGATTCGCCGGGAGATGCAGCGTGAACGGTTGTGTGGCCCGCACGTTGAGGACGGAGTCATGCATGAGTCCTCCTTGGAGATCGAGGTGGAGGGGAAGGCGGATGGTGTACATTGGGTCCGCCTGCAGGATTGTTCCGGTCAGCGTGAACTGTCCCTGTTGCGCGGGATCTTCCTGGACCAAGATATCCTGGATGTCCAGGTTTGGTGCGCCGGGTTGATCGATCCATTGATGGAAAAACCAACTGAGGTCTCTTTCAGCCGCCTGTGAAAAGATCCGGAGAAGATCGTTCCACTCCAGATAGGTGCCCGTCCCTTCCTGAATAATTCCGCGAACTCCGTTGAAAAATTTCACGTCTCCCATTTCGTGTCTGAGCATGTGAAACACCATGGCTGTTTTTTGATAGCCAATGGCATTATCCAACCGGGTTTCTTTGTGGTGGAATGCCCGCACGGGATATTCCTTGTCCGGCTCGGCATACAGATTATATTCATAGACCATCCGCCGTCGGGTATTGAAGGCCTCCTGCTGATGCCCTTTGGCCTCGTCAAAATAGTAATTGGAAAGATAGGTGGTGAGTCCTTCCACCCAATTGCCTTGAGCAAAGTCATTGAAGACGGAATTTCCGAACCAGGAATGAACGATTTCATGACCGAGAGAATAGGGTTGGGTATATCCGCGCCGAATGACCCCTTCACCTAAGAGGGTGAATGAGGGGAGACCAAGTCCGCTTGGGAAAAAGTTTTCCACGACGGCAAATTTTGTAAACGGGTAAGGACCCAAAAGATCGGTATACATTTGAAGGTAATCGATGGTCGCTTCTAGATATTGCGGAGCCAAGTGCGCGTCTTCGGGGAAAAGATAGGTGGCGAGTTGAATGCCCTTCCATTCCTGCTTTTGCACCACAAAATGATTAGCCGCCAACGTCAGAGCTTCACTCGGCAGACTCACCTTCCATTGGGTGGTTCGGCGTCCGGCAGTCACGGTATTGATAACTTCCCGGCCTTGGGTGATCGTTTCCCAGTCTGAAGGGAGGCTGAGGGTGAGATCATACGTCGAGAGGGTCTGTTCCCATGTGGGATGCCAGAATGTTTCATAGGTCAAATACACCCCGTTGGGTCCAATATGTCCGTTGGTGTCATCCGGTTTGACGAAGCGAAGTCCACCTGAGGCTTTTGGAGAATCATCAATCTGCCCGTGATACGTCAGTGTCAGGACTGCCGGTTGGTCCGGATCATGAAGGGGAGGGAGGGGAATTTCAATCACCCGGCGCGTTGATGACGGCGGGATCGCGGTTTTTGAGGGATGAGGGATTGGAAGCCGTGTGCCGTTGAATTCAACCCGATCGATTGTGAGCTGAGGATGGAGGATAAATGAGACAGATGAGTTGGCGCGATGGGATGGAGGAAGATGAACGATGTCCGATCCGGTAATGGCATGGGTGTCTGGATTGAGTTCAATATGTAATCCATGGTGAATAGGCATCAATGCCTTGGCTTGGACGGGATTCGCCATCGCCAGGCACAGCAATACCAATCCGAGGACAAATGATGGGACTCGTATAGCTTGCGGGAAAATTCGGTGCATAAAATCCACTAGCCAATTTCCTTGGTTAATTTCCGAACACCATGTTTTTCTCCGACAGAATGCTGTGTGGAAGAATGCTGGGTCGGGTCAGTCCTCTGAGTTTTCTGTCGGGAGCAAGGCCTCGACAAACGCTGAAGCCTGAAAATCCTGGAGGTCCGCTTCCCCTTCCCCCACACCGATCAAACGAATGGGAAGATTGAGTTCGTCGACGATCGCCACGACCACTCCGCCTTTGGAGGTTCCATCCAGTTTGGTCAAGGCTAAGCCGGTGACGCCGAGTGACTCATGAAATTGTCGGGCTTGTGCAATGGCATTCTGCCCCAGCGTGCCATCCAGGACCAGGAGGGTTTCGTGTGGGGCGTCGGGCATTTCCCGTGCAATAATCCGTTTGATTTTTTTCAATTCATCCATCAAATTAATTTTGGTATGCAGCCGACCGGCGGTATCGATGAGCACGACGTCCACATTTCGAGCTTTCGCCGCGACCATGCCGTCAAACACTACCGCGGCAGGATCGGAGCCCTGCTTTTGTTTAATGACCTCAATGCCTGTGCGTTTTCCCCAAATATCCAATTGTTCAATCGCAGCAGCCCGGAAGGTGTCGCCGGCGACAAAGAGTGTGTGTAACCCTTGTTGCTTTAACCGATGCCCGAGTTTGGCAATAGTCGTGGTTTTGCCGACACCGTTGATGCCGATGATCAAGATCACAAATGGACGAGGGCCGCGTCGAATGAGTTGTTCCAGCGGTTCGGACTCGCCCTTCCGAAGAATGTCCGTGAGGAGAGTATGGAGAACTGCTGTCGGATCGGTCCCACTGAACACCCGTGTTTTATCTTTCAGCATCTCAAGAAATCGCTCGACCGTGTGTATGCCGACATCGGCTTCCAGGAGACTGGATTCGACATCCTCCAGGGCGACGGGATCCAGGTGACCCCGCCCCAGGCGGCGCAATGACTTTTGCACGGTCTGACGTGTTTTTGCTAACCCCTGTTGAAGACGTTCAACCCATTTCATAGTTGATGTTCCCGACGATTACGACAAATACGTGATGCATGGCTTTTGGTTATGCAAGAAGACGGAGGGCAGGCGAAGAAAGGCGACCGAAGATCGTGCGTTCTTTTCGCTTCATCCGTTTGGCTTCCCGATCGGTTGTTTCATGGTCATACCCCAGCAGATGAAGGATGCCATGAATGAGTAAACGCAGGATTTCTTCATCGGCGGTGTTGCCAAACCGTGGAGCTTGAGCCAGTGCCACGGGAAGACAAATCACGACATCACCCACGAATGCCAGTGGCGACTGTAAGGCATCCTGCATGGGGAAGGCTAGCACATCGGTCGCATAGTCCCGCTGCCGGTACGTCCGGTTGAGGTTCTGCATGCGAATCTTGCCGACGAAGGTGAGACTCAGATTAGCCGAAGCATACCCTGCCTGTTGTAACACGGCTTGTGCCAGTCGGCGCACCGTTCTGGGGCGAACGGATACTCGCCGGAGATGAGAACGAAGCCACACAGCCATCGGGTGTTACCGCGTGGGCCTCTCGCCGTTGGTGTCTGATTTTGAATGGATTCCGGGAGATGCGGTGGAATGGTCGGCTGAGAGATTGTGGGGGTTGTTATTGGGCAGTTGGTGCTCATACCGGTCGTACGCTTTGATAATTTCTTTAACCAATCGATGCCGGACCACATCTTGTTCGGAAAAATATACGAATTGTATTCCGTCAATATTGAGGAGAATGTCAGCAATCTGCGCCAATCCGGATTTCTGCGAATCGGGGAGATCGATTTGGGTGATATCCCCAGTCACAATGGCCTTGGAATTCAGTCCGAGCCTCGTCAAAAACATTTTCATTTGTTCGGTGGTGGCGTTTTGGGCTTCATCCAGAATGACAAAGGCATCGTCCAGCGTTCGTCCCCGCATGAACGCCAGCGGGGCGATTTCAATTTCGCCACGTTCGATGAGCCGATTGGCCCGATCAATATCCATCATGGTGTACAACGCATCGTACAATGGACGTAAGTAGGGGTGCACTTTGGCAAAGAGGTCGCCCGGAAGAAAGCCGAGATGTTCCCCTGCTTCCACGGCTGGCCGAGCGAGAATGATGCGACTGACTTGTTTATGCGTGAGAGCGGCAAGGGCCATGGCCATCGCCAAATAGGTTTTCCCGGTTCCGGCGGGGCCAATGGCTATGACCAGATCTGACTTGTTAATGGCTTCCAGATAGGCCTGTTGATTGGGAGTTTTCGGATTGACATTCCCTTTTTTTGTCGGAAGCGCGCTTGCCGAAACGGTATAGGGTTTGAGTGGGGTATCTCGTTTTTCTTCTGTCGCCAGAATGGCTCGTGAAATATCGTCGGGTTTCAATTCGTAATAGGTTCGGGTCCAATCAGCCAACTCCCGCAAAATGTGTTCGGCCCGCAGAACTGACTCCGGTTGACCATGAAGGGTAATTTCATCGCCCCTGGCTGCCATTCGGACCTGGAGCTCCCCTTCGATCATTTTGAGGTGCAGATCGTGCGGGCCGAATAGATTGGCTAAATCGACCCCTTCTCGTAGTTTAATTTTTCGCACGTCGTATTCGACTCAACCTCCGGTTAGCCGCCATTAAACTGATACTTGATTCTAGCAAAGGTTTCAGTTTGGCTCAAGGAATGAAATGGGAGGCTACCGTCTCTTTTGGCAGATCGAACAAAAGAACGAGCTGCGTTCACTCTGCAGGCGGGTGATCAGAGTGGGGCATCCATGCAAGCAAGGCAATCCTGCCTTCTGATATATCTGGTGCGCTTGCTGGAACCGTCCATACGACCCATCCGGAGCACGAAAATCTCTGATGGAGGACCCTCCAGCGGCAATGGCTTCACCTAATACGGTCTGCATGGTGTCATAAAGCCGTTGACAGGCTGAGACGCCCAGCCGATAGCCGCGAGCTTGGGGGTGCACCCGGGCCCGAAACAGGATTTCATTGGCGTAAATGTTTCCAATACCCGCGAGCCGATGTTGATCGAGAAGAAAGGGTTTCAGCCTGCCTCGACAACTTTGAATGAGCTGGATAAAGGGTTGTGCACCTATATCCATGGCGTCAACGCCGAATCGGCGCTGCATGAAGGCATCCAATTCCGGTGGGGTGAACAGCCAGAGCCGGCCAAACCGGCGAGGATTCCAGTAATGTAGTTCCGTGGCCGCCGCTCCGGAAATCTCGATGCGGCAATGGATGTGTTGAGGAGTTGAGGCCAAGGCAGGATTATAAAACCAGAGTCCGGTCATTCCCTGCTCCGAAAGCAAATACCGGGTATCGTTGCCTCGATGGCAGGTAAAGATTAAACATTTGCCTTTCCGGGTGATATTGGTGATCGTTGAGCGCTGAAACCAGGGGATGAGGTCGTGCCCCGTGCGCACAATGTCCGAACGGTGTATGGTGAGTGTTGCAATGGTCCCACCCAGGACCTGCCGGGTCAGATGGTTGAGAATGACTTCGACTTCAGGGAGCTCGGGCATAAAGGGTGGTGACGTGAGGAAAATAAAAGGGTTGAGCGTGCGTGGGTCAGTTTTACCTGATGGCCTGGAAGGTTGTATCAGATTAGCAGGGTGTTGAAAAAGTCCTCCGGCGGCCTGGGGTCGTTGGTTGCGGGATCTCTGGGGGGAAGCCTATACTTGAAAAAGAGAAATGTTCAACAGAATGGATAAGGAAGAAGAATGACCCAATTAAGCGTCAAGCAGGTTGAAGCGCGGTTAGGAGAAGTGAAGTGCCCTATTTGCAAGGCCAATCGCTTTGGAATCGACTCCAGGACGGCAACGGAAGATGGGGAATGGAAAGCGATTTGCATAGGGTGTCATTATATGTTTCCCGTCCATACCGATATGGAGTTTTATGTACAAACACAGCCGGATATCCCCTATCATCTCAAGGAAATCCCATGTCCATCTTGTCGGCATCGCGGGGTGTCCCTGGATTTCAGAGCGGTGCTCTCGGTTCGTGAATCGGTCTATTTTGTAACCTGTCCCAGTTGTCAGCTCAAGTTTCCTGAGCGGTCCCATTTGGAATCGTTTGAATAATCATCGTAGAGGAGAATGTCATCATGAATCACGATAACACGTCCGAAGAACCCAACGATCCTGAACGTACCGACGCCGAGGATCCTAAGGCTGTCTCTCAAAAAAAAATCAAAAAAGAATTGTCGGTTATGTCTCTCCCGCATGATAATGATGTGATGGCTCAGGAAATGGCGGATCTGTTTGACGAGGATCGAGTCACGCATAAACATGGAAATGCCGAGCCCGAAAAAGATTAGGGAAAAGACCAATCTAGATTCCTGCCTTTCCCGAGCGTCTTATTCCCATTCCCCCATATCGTGGTTTTAATCCTCGCGTTGCCTCTGTAGAGAGATTCTGGGTTTTACCCCTTCCAACGCGTAGGCCTTCCCTCTGTCCTTTTTGATACGCTCATTAATGATTTATTGTTCTAAGTGCATGAATTCATTGTGCATTAAGATGGAAATGGTCTTTGATAATTGGAGGAGACGTTCTAAATACGTGTGGCCGTTTCATCTTCGTGCTGTAACGAAAAAATGAAACGGGATTCTGACGCTTCAACAAAAAATTCATCTAAAGATAAAAAGTTCCCGCTGTATTTGCTGGGGTTGGTGTCTTGTTACCATTTTTTACCAATGTTAGGATAATGGCGCTTAATAAGTGTCCCCTAAGACGTAGAAGTTGTTGACCTACCTCGTGGAGTGACGACTATGAGCGTGATCGAACCCTCAAAAAAAACATTCAAAAACGTGGCGTATGAAGTTTCGAGTTCCTCAGAGGGAGCTTCGTCATCTCAAGAGGAGGAATGGGCAACGCAGTCGGAAGAGGGGAGCCTGGATAAAGTCAGGGATATTCTCTTCGGGGCCCAAAGTCGGGAAATCGACAAACGATTCGCTGTATTGGAGAATCGGTTGTTACAGGAAAGCGGGCGGCTACGAGAAGACCTCACCAAGTCCGTTGAGGATCTGAAAATGCAAATGAATCAGGAAATCCTGGGGTTGGTCGGAAAATTACAGCAGGAACAGGACCGACGCGTCTCTACCATTCAGGACATGGGACAAACAATCAAGACCGTTGAAGCCCAAGTCAGTCAACGGATTTTGGAATTAACGGAACATGCTTCGGATCAATTCCGGGCAATGAACGAGGAAATGCAGAAGCAGAAGCATGAGCTGATTGAGCAGGATCAGGAGGCCATGCGCCGAATGGAATCTCAATTTCACCAAGCGGTCAATGAATTGAAGATTGAGAAAACCGATCGGGCTGTATTGGCCGAAATGTTGATGGAAGTCGCCTTGCGCCTCAAAGTGGGGGCTAAGGACACTGAGAACCAATCATGAAGCCTTGATAGCGGTCCTTGGCGTTATACCTCCCATGACGAAGGCAGACGATCAATTCCACGAATTTTTTCCCCCTCCCACCATCAGAAAAACGTCAGCTTCCCCCTGAAGGCCAATTATGGAACGTACGGGTCGTTCGTCTCCAACTCAGGCACCATCGGAATATGACAAAGGAAAGTCTGAGGATTTTTCGGCTCTTCGCCGGTTGTTGCTGTCCCCCGAGCAGGTTCAATTAGATCGGTTACGACAACGACTCGATACGTTGGTGGTCGATGCGCAGGAGGTGAGCCGCGTCCTACCGGATGCGATACGGCTTCGAGCTCGGCAGGATAATCGGTTATTGGCTTCTATGCTCCCGATTACACAAGAAGCGTTGGCCCTTTCCATCAAACAATCTCCCCAGCTTATTAGTGATTCCATTGCCCCCATCTTGGGATCCGCCATTCGAAAAGCCATTTCCCGGGCCATGCGGGAAATGCTCCAATCTCTCAACCAGACGTTGGAATATAGTATGTCCTGGCAAGGACTTCAGTGGCGATGGGAGGCCTGGAAAACAGGAAGACCTTTTGTGGAAGTGGTGTTGTTGCATACCCTTCGATTTAGAGTGGAGCAGGTATTTTTGATTCATAAAAAAACGGGATTGTTACTCAATCACGTGATGGCCGAAGGGATTTCCAGCCAGGGGGAAGCGGCCATTTCCGGCATGTTGACGGCCATTCAGGATTTTGTGAGAGATTCGTTTCAGCAAGGTCAGGATGAAGGATTGGAATCGCTCAGGATTGGCGATTTGACGGTCTGGATAGAACAGGGGTCCAAGGCTATTTTGGCCACTGTGATTCGGGGAACCCCACCTGTGAAATTGCGGGATTTTCTTCAAAACACGCTTGAATCCCTTCATGCCCAGTATTCCGATTCTCTGCAGAATTTTCAAGGCGATGCCGCTGTGTTTTTAGAGACCAGGCCTCATTTGGAAGATTGTCTCCAAGCACAATTCCTGAAAAAACGAAAAGGCATTCCGGTCGTATTCTGGGTATTGTGTGCTCTTCTTCTGGCTATTTTGGGATGGTGGGCCTATCAGGCTTCTCTCAATCATCAACAGTGGACTGAGTTGTTGAAGCGCATCGGGGCCGAGCCGGGTATTGTGGTAACGACGATTCAGGAGGAAGGGGGGCGAACGGTGTTCCATGGGTTGAGGGACCCTCTGGCGGTGGATCCTGAACGGTTGCTGGAAGAGGTGGGATATTCTTCCCATGCGGTCGGATTTCATTTGGAACCGTTTATTGCCCTTACTCCGGAGATGGTTCGTAAGCGGGCAGTGACAGCTTTACAACCACCCCAATCGGTAGAGGTACGCGTTGAGGATAGCCGGATCATCCTGATGGGGGAAAGTTCCCATGACTGGATTTCCAAAGTAACGCAATCCGCATTGGCAATCCCGGGGATTTCGGAGATTTCCCTGGAACGTCTCATTGACACGGACATGAAACAATTTGAAGCACTTCAAGTTGAATTGGAAGGGCAGGCGATTTACTTTTTGCCAGGGCAGGAGCGGTTGCCGAATCGGGAATTGGTAAAAATTCAGCAGGTGAAACACATTCTTCAGGAATTGGATAACAAAGCTATGCTGCTCGGTCGGGAGCCCGCTATTGAGGTCATGGGATATTCCAGCCCTGCGGGCTCTCACCCGATCAATGTATCCCTGAGTGAACGGCGAGCGAACAAAGTTCTGGAGCTCATCAGTGAAAAGCCTTTTCATGTCTTAAAACTGTCAGCCCAGGGCAAAGGGGTTGACCCCGAAGTGAAGCCTGGGACAGGGGAAGGACAGGCGTATTCTGCCAGTCGGCGAGTGTCCTTCAAAGTGGTGGAGCCCGGGATAACACAGACCAGGAAAGCGGGAGCGAGGACCGGACCGTGATTCAGAAAAAAATTTGTATGTTGGGTGGGTTTGCCGTGGGGAAAACGAGCCTGGTGAAACGATTGGTCTCCGGCATTTTTTCCGAAAAATATCTCACCACGGTTGGTGTCAAGATTGACCAAAAATCTTTGTCGGTACGCGGGCAGGACATTCTGCTGGTTCTTTGGGATCTCTATGGCGATGATGACTTCCAAAAAGTTCGGGCGTCGTATTTGCAGGGGTCATCGGGATATATCCTGGTTATTGATGGCACAAGGCAAGAAACGGTTGATGTGGCATGCAGATTACATGAATTAGCTTTGAAGACCATCGGTCCTGTTCCTTTTGTCCTCCTGCTTAATAAACATGATTTGGTGGACGAGTGGGTGGTGGAGTGTCCCATGGTATCTGATCTCAGTGGCCAGGCCTGTCTGGTGTCCATGGTTAGCGCAAAAACCGGGGAAGGTGTCGAGGCGGCGTTTTCCGCGTTATCTGAAGCGATGCTGAAATCCTGAAGACGGACTGGATGAAAAACGCGTCAACCGGTAGATATTCTTTAGCATCCTTAACAGGATTCCCTCATCCCCTTGTCGCTAGCAGTGATTGGTGAGACTCATGTCCGGTTCCATCCACGATCCCGCTCTTCTCAGTGTCTTTAATGCGTTAATTTTCCAAAAAACTGTGGATCGTTTCGACTGTGTGGGTGATTTGCCCAGTTGGTTTCCTCCTCCTGGCCTGTCCCAGGGGAGTGAGGTGTCTCCTGGACAATTAATGGGGCATTCATTTTTTCTTCAACATTTTCTCCATGAAGCGCAGGCATGGTGGGATTCAGCTGAGACCGGCCAATGGAAATCCGGTTTGTGGAGTGAACCGGCATTATTTGGAGAAGACGTTGTTCTGGAAGCCACTGCCGTCCGTCATGGGTCTGTTCGATATGTCATTTTACAACGCTTTGGACCCGAGATCCTTCCGATCCAGCCCTTACTGCAAAAGGCCCGTGAAGAACAGCTTTCGCACCGTCAGGCCGTCGATCATCATGAACGCACGGAAACTCAACTTGGTAATCGATTAGCGAAAAGCGAACAAGAGCGGGATGATGTGATGGCCCTGCTCGACGGGCTGGGATTGGGGGCCATCATGGTCGATGCGAATCGGGAGGTGACGTTTGTGAGTGGAAAAGCCCGTGAGTTATTGCAGATCGATCCTGACACCATGATCGGCCGCTCTCTCGGTAAGGGCCTTCCATGGAAAACAGAAGACAATGCCAGGGTCGAGGCAATGGGCCGGTTACCTGGGCCGCAGCGTCAGGTTGTGTCGGTCGCGATGGATGGGAAAAACCGTTCTCCACGCGCGGTGGAAGTTGAAGTTCAAGATGATCCTCGAGATTCTCGAAGAACCATTTTGTTGTTAAAAGATGTCACCGAGATAGAAGAGTTGCGCCGGCAGTTGGTGGGGACAACACAATTTCACGATCTGGTTGGAAAATGTCCCGCCATGCGCATGGTATATGAACGGATTCGAGACATTGCCACGGTAGATGTGCCGGTGCTCATTGATGGGGAAACCGGGACGGGCAAAGAATTAGTCGCCCGTGCGTTACATCAATTAAGTCCGCGTCATGATCATCCATTTCTGCCGGTCAATTGTGCAGGATTGACCGATTCCCTCTTAGGGAGTCAGTTATTTGGTCACAAACGCGGCGCCTTTACGGGAGCGACGAGTGACCATGCAGGATTTTTCGAGTCGGCTGAAGGCGGCACGTTATTGTTGGATGAAATCGGAGATATGCCGTTATCGATTCAGACGACCCTACTCCGTGTGCTGCAAGAGGGAGAGATTATCCGTCTCGGGGAGTCCCGGCCACGGAAAGTGAATGTCCGGGTATTGGCGGCCACCAATCAGCAGCTTCAAACATTGGTCGACAAGGGTGCCTTCCGTGCGGATTTACTCTATCGGATCCGTGTTGCGCGATTAAGGCTTCCTCCTCTGCGAGAGCGCCGCGAGGATATTCCGTTGTTGAGCACGGCCTTTTTCGTGAAAAGCCGCGTCGCCCTTGGGAAAATGCATGTTCTGAGCATTGCTCCGGAAACGATGCAGCGGTTCTTACGCTATTCTTGGCCGGGGAATGTCCGGGAATTAAAAGGGGCCTTGGAATATGCACTGATACATTGCCGTGGAGGAAGCGTTCTTCCGACCGATCTGCCTCCTGAATTGTGTGACGGGCCTCCGATTGTTCAGGCCTCGCCTTTTTGTAAACCAAATGAACGCCAGCTTATCCTTGATGCCCTGACCCAAACGAAAGGAAAACGTGCGCAAGCCGCAAAATTGGTCGGTATGAGCCGTTCTACCTTTTACCGCCGCTTAACCGAGTTGAATATCTCTCAAGAAGAATCCTCCCGCTGATTCCTCCATTTCTGTATAAATCCTGAACATTCGTCGGGGATTAAAACCAGGGTACAAGTAATGGGGTATCCGTCAATATCGGTTGCCATCGACGGCCTATGTGCATGGCCATATGGCATAAAACTCCCGGCTCCTGGAACCAAAAAAAATCGGACACTTAATTATCCTGTCGCTCGGATATGCATGTGATGCATAAGGCGAGGTTCTAATCGGAGGGGCTCGGACAGGGTAAATGTTCGGGCCCTCAACGCTGTTACTTTCCTGTGTCCTTTTGTTTTCTCACTCGCCTGCTTCAAAGTGTTTTTGACTGGGACACCCTGAGACACCCTGCTGTTTCACAATGGGAAACATTCCCTATTGTGAATGGGAATGATTGAATTCTAAGGGAAATTCATTTGGCATCATTATTGTTAATGATTATGGGTACACAGAGACTAGGTGGAACCCAAACAATGAACATTCAAACCTTCCATACAATTTCCTTCATGAGTCTCTGCGGTGCCATCGGAATGTTAGGGGTGTTTTTCGGCTTGGGAATAGAACCGGAAGGGCTTGAGCCACGGATTGCCTGGGATGGCGAGAAAATTTCCGCGAGACCAGCCATCTATTCACATTGTGACGGAAAGGTTCAGGGAGGGATATCAGTCATCGAAGTGGTCAAAAAAGATAAGGGAACGGTCATCACGGTCAGGAGTTATATTCCGGAGGTGTCGAGGGATTTGTTCTCGCTCACGGAATTCGCATCCGATTCAGATGTTCTTTGGCAAAGAGAAGCCTCCTGCTGGAGTAGGAATAGACGAGATCCAACAGAGATCAGTGAGTCAAATGGAAGATGGGGGCCTGTCTGAACGCCAGGAGAGCATTGTGCCTATTCCAAATTCAGACCTGATGAATATCGAGCAACCAACTCGGAATGGGACGTGTCGAGACCAGACTTTCTTCGCATCCTCCGGGAAAGAAGAGACCTTATGGGAACGGCGAAAAATGAAGTTCTTCAGTCTAGCCCAAGGCCAGGCCGCGTCTTGATCATCACGAGGGATCATTCAATTCGTGATTTTCTGGGACAGATATTGAAACTGCACGGGTATGATTGCGAATACCTTGAGGAATTTCCAAAGGCCATGATGGAACAAACCTGGAAGGGATTTGATGTACTTTTCATTGAAAGCCACTTTCTGGAGCAATTGAAGCATGGCATGAGGTCTGGAACATCCCATGCCTCAGGTTCTCCGATGGTGGTGGTATTGGGAGATCTTCCTCAATCGGGTGAAACGAGGCATTTTCGTGAGCTGAAAAAACCGTTGGATTATCGTCAGATGGGAAGATTAATGGATGAATGTCTTTTTTTGAAAACGCAAAGATGCGCATCACAAGATGATTAAAAGGGGGATCGTAACGGTAGACGGTTTGTCAGGGTGCGGAACGCGCAGGGCGGCTAACCTATTCGAGCTGAGCTTAACAGTTGGGGCTTTTAGAGGGGGTCTTCAACTGGAAGTGGGCGAGGATAGGCGGGCCGCCCCAGGTTTTTTTGACTACCGCCGGTCCCGTTGTTTCACGGAATGAAGAAAATTTTGAGGTGAAAGCCCGGTTAGGCCATGACCGGGAAGCTCTGGAATAATCTTGCATTTGTGTGTGTGTTGAGAGAGGATGATGCAGTCTTTTTAGGATCATCCTGGAAAACAACCGGTTCTAAAGTTCACACTCATGATAAGGAGGATGTGATGCTTAAAGAGTTCAAAGAGTTTGCCATGCGAGGCAATGTTATCGATATGGCAGTCGGTATCGTTGTTGGAGGGGCCTTTGGCACCATTGCCAAATCGCTGGTGGCCGATGTGTTGATGCCCCCAATTGGACTCTTGTTGGGTGGCGTTGATTTTTCCAACCTCTTTGTCACCCTTAAGGAGGGTGTGCCTCCAGGGCCATATCTGGCCTTGTCCGACGCTCAGGCAGCGGGCGCTGTCACCATGAATTATGGAGTATTTCTCAATTCGGTTATTAGCTTTCTTATTGTGGCCCTTGCCGTTTTTGTGGTGATTAAAGCCATCAATCAGATGAAACGTGAAGAAAAAGAGGCCCCGCCTGCCGATCCTACAACGAAAGAATGCAAATTCTGCCACATGACGATACCCATACAAGCCACCAAGTGCGGACATTGTACTTCCGAATTTGCGAAGTCCGCGTAATGGATCATAACTGGCCCAGGGTTGGCATAAGGTTAGGGCAAATAGAGATGACTTGTGACCAGCCGACTGGTTCATTTAAAAAAATGTGCTGACGACAAAACCCCGACTTGAAGGGTAAAAAATAATTTCTGACACGGTGTCCAGCCCGACAATGAGCATATGCCGTTTTTTAAATAATATGAAAAATATCCAGGAAATTGAGGTTTTCTGCGCGTAGGTGGACTTAATTTTCCTCAATTGTTAAGGTAAGAGCCTTCCTAATTCGATAGCTACCTTTCGTATTTTTCTCAATATAAGCTGACCAATAGTATTTTCCTGTCTCACCATCAAACTGTAGAGAATATCTACGGGGTGTTCGGCGTTATGTATTTTTATCGAAAGGAGTGATCTATGGACATGAGTAAATTGACCGAAACGTTACAAGTGAATCTTGGGGAAACGTTGCCAAATGTATTGGGTGCATTGGGTATCCTCATCCTGGGATGGATAGTGGCTCTGGTTGTGAGAGCTGGAATCAGAAAGGGTCTGGGCATGTTGAACGTCAATCAGCGATTGCGTTCGACCACCGGTACCACCATGGATGTGGAAGGAGGTACAGCGGTAGGAATCTATTATTTAATTCTTTTATTAGTTTTAGTGGCATTTTTTAACGCGTTACATTTGGAAATGGTCTCCGGTCCTCTAGGGACTTTGGTCGATCAGGTGATGGCCTTTGTTCCGAAATTAGTGGCTGGTGGAGTATTGATGTTAATCGTGTGGGTTATCGCCACCGTACTTCGAACCCTTGTGTCCAAGGCTTTGCAATCGACGACGATGGATGAAAAATTGAGTGCGGGGGCCGGGGTGCGACCCATCAGCGCTAATTTGGGGAATGTGGTGTTTTGGCTGGTTGTGCTGTTATTCCTCCCCGCCATCTTAGGGACTCTGGAGATTGACGGCCTATTGATTCCGGTCCAAAACATGGTCAATGAAATGTTAAGCATGCTTCCGAATATTTTCGGTGCAGTGTTAATTGGAGTTGCTGGATGGTTCTTGGCCAAAATCGTCAGGGACTTGGTGAGTAACTTGTTGACGGCTGCCGGAACCGACCGGTTGGGTGAACAAATAGGATTGCGCGGAACGATGTCCTTGTCTCATTTACTGGCTTTGGTGGTGTATATCCTGATTTTGGTCCCTGCGGTCGTTGCCGCACTGCAAGCCTTGGAAATTGAAGTGATTACAGGACCGGCCACCGATATGTTGAATACCATGATGTCGGCCATTCCCGATATTTTTGCGGCGGCAATTATTTTAGGAATCGCCTTTGCTATTGCCCGATTAGTCTCGCAAATCGTGGCGAGTTTATTAGGCGGGCTCGGTTTCGACGCTCTGCCGGAAAAGCTGGGATTGGGACAGGCATTCGGTCAAACCACTCCTTCGTCTGTGGTCGGAAATGTTCTGGCCTTTTTTATTATGTTATTTGCGGTTGTTGAAGCGGCCAACCAGTTAGGTTTTCATCAGGTGTCTGAATTGGTCACCATGTTTATAGAGTTTGGTAGTCAGGTGATATTGGGCAGTGCGATCATTGCCATCGGGTTCTGGTTGTCGAATCTCGCATATGAAGCCATCATTCGTGTTCATGGAGCGAATTCTGGAGGGGTTGCAAATATTGCCCGATTCGCGATTCTCGGGTTGGTGCTCGCCATGGGTCTCCGAGCCATGGGGTTGGCCAATGAAATCGTCAACCTGGCATTTGGCCTGACGCTTGGAGCCATTGCGGTGGCGGTGGCGTTATCCTTTGGTCTAGGAGGTCGGGAAGCAGCAGGCAAACAAATGGAGCATTGGCTCAGTCAAGCCCGTGGCGAACGTCGAGGGTAGAGCCTATCCCCCACGGCTGTTGAACATGGCCGTGGGGGACACGTTGTGTTCAGTCGGGATGTGCCTGCAATCGGGTATGAGGTTATTGACTCTCGCCTCGCAATCGGCCGAATCTGATGCCGGTGTCGTGGCTGATTTATTCTCCCCCAGCCCTCAGTTGAAAGGACAATTTGCTCCATGCTGATGGCTGCTCTTAACGAGAGTAACCGATACTCGCAGGGTAGGAAGACGTGTTACCCACTCTTGAGCGTCAGCATGTAATTGGTAAGGTCGTTCAGCTGTTTGTCGTTTAGGGGAAATTTCGGCATGAAGGAACCAGGGGAAACGGATTGCGGATCCTTAAAATGCTGAAGATGCCATTCTCGGTCGGGTCGTCGATCGGCAACATACGAGAGGTCCGGGGCCAAGTTTCCACCTTCCCCATGAATCCGATGGCAGGTTTGACATTTGTGTTCTTCTACTAATGCCATTCCCCGAGCCACTGACGGATCACGTTTGGGGACGGCGTACAGGTCGCGGAAAGAAATACTCAACAGGCTGAACACGATAACCAAAAACCCCAACCCCGCACCCAACACGACCCGGCGTGAGGACGGGTGTCGTTCGGGGTTGCGATCCACAAAAGGCAGGAGCAGCAATCCGATGAAAAAGAGTGTGGGCAGAAGCCAGGTCGCCAGAGGTCCCCATGCCCCTGGGGCATATTTGAGAAGCTGATAAAAAAACAGAAAATACCATTCCGGGACGGGGACAAATGAATGGTCTGACGGATCGGCCCGGTCAGCCAATGGGAACTCCACGCTGATCGCCAACATGGCGACAACGCCAAATACTCCAAGCATGACCACCGCATCCATGAAAACCTGCCGTGGGTAGAAGGTTTCACTCCCGGCTCTGGCTCTCCTTTCATCATGAGGGCCGGCGGGCCCCACCCGTCTGAGAATAAAAAGATGGAGCATGATTCCCACTGCAATGATTAGGGGAAGGAACGCGACGTGAATGGCAAAAAAACGTGAAATGGTCAGGGCGCCAAGAGTTTCCCCGCCACGAAGGGCTTTCACCAGGAAATCTCCGATAAGAGGAACGCTGCCCACCATGTTGATTCCCACCTGGGTCGCCCAATAGGCGTTTTGATCCCAAGGAAGCAAATATCCCGTGAATCCGAACGCCAGCATGATGGCGAGGAGGATGACGCCGACAATCCACATGAGTTCTCGAGGGCGTTTATACGCACCGTCAAAAAAAACCTGCAACATGTGGAGCCCGATGGCCACCATGACAGCTGAGGCACCCCAATGATGCAGGCCACGGACAAACCATCCGCCCCACACCTCATGTTGAATATACTGAACGGTGTCGTAGGCATGGTCAGTCGCCGGCACGTAATACACCATGAGAAACATGCCAGTCAGTGCTTGTAAAACAAAGAGAAAAAGTGTGGCCGAGCCGAAGACATAGTTCCAGCTGGCACCTCCGGGAATAGGCTCGTCCAGGAGGGTTTGCTCCAGGGGCTTTAATTTCAGCCGCTGGTCGATCCATTGGTAAAGACGGGAGGCCATGCTTAGAGTTCAACCTTTTTCGCCAGGCCGGATTTAAATTCTTCGTATTGGACCAGCAAGTCACCATTTTCGATTCTGGAGGGCAGTGTGTCCAACGGGCGTGGTGCGGGGCCGGCTTTCACGGTTCCGTTTATGTCATAGACGCTTCCATGGCAGGGGCATTTAAATAGACGGTCCTGTTGGTCCCATCGATAACCACAGCCTAAATGGGGACAGATTGGCGAAAATACTGTCACCTCTCCATCGGGCTGTTTCACCGCCCACACGCCCTTGGTGGTGTGGATTTCCTGCCAGCCATCCTTTTGCGTCAAGGTGTAATCCATCGCCTTGGGTTCACCAACCGGAAGCGCATCGGCTTTTCCCAGTGAGACCCATTCCTTGTTTCGTCGTTGAAGAGCAGGGGCGATGACGTATCCGATCAATGGGACAGCAAGGGAAATTCCGATAAGGGATGAAATAAATACGGTGGTTTTTATAAAGAATGACCGGCGGGTTCCTACCGGGGTGGACAAGCCATCTTCCATCATTAGGGTTCCTTTTGGAAAAGGGGACAATACGATGCCTGACTCATTTGAGGAGGGCATGCTCCATCCTGTTCACATAACGATATCATAGTTCGGGAAGAGAGCCGGAATAATGCGGGATTAAGATATAAGACCATGTAAAAAATACCCCCGTAAAAGGCTAGCACAGAAGTAGGGGCAGTCAATATCAAAAAAATTTTCATTGACGGGGTTGAGTTTGGAGAGGCCTGTTTTTCTAAAGGATATGACTCACACCCTCGAAGCATCAATGTCAGGAAATATGTGCAGAGTCAAAGGTTGGGATCTCTGAGAGAGAGAGACCTCCAGGGACGTGGCGTTTTGCGCACATTGCATCCTGCAATCGGACGTCGTGGTTGTGTCTGATGCTATCAATACCCGATTTGCTGATAATCCTTTGGTCACCCAGGAACCGAACCTTCGATTGTATGCCGGGGCTCCACTGAAAACGCCGGAGGGGCATCATTTGGGGGCTCTGTTCGTCATAAGTCTTAAGCCGTCAGGTGATGGCCCAGATGGAATTCTGTCGCCAGTTGATAGATCGCGATTTTCTGTTAAAGCGATTGAAGCATGCCGTGAAAGAGGTAAAAATCCTGAATGGGTCGCTTCCCTTTGTGCCAATCGCAAGGTAATTCGTAATAAAAAAGGGAAGTGGCTGCCACTTGAAGCGTAAGTTCGGGGCCGGTGTCCTATGCGGAATTTACCCATGGGATTTGCCCATCCTATAGGCAGGATTTAATTCCCCGACTATTCCTCAGAGCCCTTATAAAACCGGAAGATGTTGGTTGGAACGTGATAATGAAAGAAGGATTTACCAGTACCGGACCGCTCCGGTATCGATATGGATGAATCCTCGCCGGCCGTAATAGCCGACTCCACCCAACCGAAGCTTCACAGCGGCGCGTCGAATTTTTGAAAGCCGAACGCCGGGAATCGAGAAGTCCATCGCTTGTCCGACCGTATGTAGGCTATTTGGCGCGGCGCCTCGACCAAGGCGAATCAACAATTTATTGTATGAGGGCGAACGGTAGGCAGAGTAGACGTGAATTTCCTTCCCCTGACCGACTAACTTTTCTACCTGATTCATATATTCCAGCAATTGAATGTCCATCTGGCATATTTTTTTGGAATGATGGCATCGCAGGAGATAATTTATGTCTTTTAAGGCTTGCTGGTCATATTGGCCGGATTGATTGCGATAGGTCACCTGGAGTCGTTCGTCGGTGTGGGCGTTATAGAGGTGAAGCCGGCCTTCAGGCAGGGACTGGGCCCATGCGGATTCCGGAAACATCAACCGGCTGCCAAGAATCAGCATGCCTGCAAGGGAGGACTTCAGGAAAAAACGCCTGGACCAAAGTTCTTCTGTTTCCTGAGACATGGTGACACCCTCCGAACTATGAATGGGGAAGTGTAGCGGGAGAATAAAGCGGCATGAAACACTGATTGTTTAACAAAATAGGATGATGAGGTCAACCAATTTATAGAAAATTTTCAATCTTCTCCTCACCCCTTATTGTGGAAGCCACAACGGGTATGAATGGAAATGGCCAATCGCCTCTTTTGGCGCCATTTTTTTTCGCGGAAATCCACCTGCACTGCTGCTCTTTCCGACATTCTGCATTTGGGATATCGAGACTCAACAGGTAATCTCATAGTTTTTTCTTTAACCTACAGCGTTCCGGCCGATGAAGATATAGTTAAACAAAATATTCCATTGGCATTTTCCTCTCTCTCTTGGCGTCATTCTCTCATTTTGTTACCGCTCCGGTTCGTGAGCGGCTCATTGGCCTGTCCATGAATTTCATTTTGGAAGTGCATTTCCAGAATGTCCTACCCGTTTTCGGTTGACCCTGATCTTCGAAGTCTCGACGTATAAACTTTGGGTCATGTCTTTCATCATCTTTTGTTCGGCTTCGTGAATGGCAGGGGATCACGTGGAGATCGGATGTGAAGTCCTGCCTCCAATCAAATTTTTAACAAACCGTGAAGATGGTACCGGTTATCTAAACAGATAACCATGTCTAACAATCGGATACACCGTGAACCTTATGAAAGGAACGCCTGCGTCAGGGGAGCACTGAAGATAAGGTTGAAAAGAGTTGCAATACAAGGGGGATAAGTCTTTACAACACTCGTCAACATACCACATGCAAATTGGGAATAAGTCTTGCTCACGTCAATGAACCAAATGGGCCCAATTATTTAATCTTCACGTATCCTTCAAAGGGTACGTCTTACTGTAAGGAGGAGTCGTCATGCCACAGGTTGAACCGAGCGTTATGCTTAATTCGATTATGGGGAAAATCTACAATGTGCTAACCAACGGGGATGATACCGTCCCCAAATCGGAAGACAATTTTTTTAGTTGGTGCACACCCGGATTGGCTGTTGAACCTGATGATTTTGATTTTTTAACACAAGGGTTAACGGGTGTGGTGAAAAAGAAAGCCCTGAAGGACATGGTGATTGAAGGTGGGGCCGGAGAAGGTGAATCAAATCAGCCAGAGTTGACACCGGCAGTATTAGAAGGATTGCGTGCACAAGATGCCAGCAAACAGTATATGAATGCAGAAAGCTTTGCGCGGCTCGTCGATTTTGTCCCCGACCTGGCGGCAACAACGAATAATCAATTCGCGGCCATGAGTATCATGAACAATGAAGGATCGCTTTCAGAGCGTTTCGAGTACATTTTACGCATGAGCCAGATCATGGAAACTAAATTAGATGAAAAAACAAAAGAAAAAATTGAAAAATTCAGAGGGCTGCTCTCGACGACGAGGGTCAAAAAGAATCTTGTGACTGATGAAGAGGTCGAGGTCTCAGAACCCAGTGCCTTAGTGAATCTGTATAACCAGAAGATGACGGAATATGAAGCGGCGGCATTGGCATACAACAGTGCCCGCATCGATGCCCTGACAGCCGACAATGTCAAAGCGGTGCATTATTGGGGGATGAACGCCAATATTCTGCGCAACAGGGTCAAGGCAGCTATGGGAGATTGGGTCAGTAATGGGTACAAAAATGATTATGAAGGCATTAACGCGTTTATTGATCAGGTTATGAGACGGGATATGGCACTGCTGAAAGCTCAATATCAGGATGATTTGGAGAAAGCCAGAATCACCGGGATGTCATCCGGAAGCGATTTCTTCTATACCTCGCTCGTGCCCAGCAACCCCATGCAGGCGGCAGGATGGACCAATTTTAGTTTCCAATCTTCGGATTATAATAATTCCTCCAATTCCAGTTACCAAATGAAACGGTCTAAGACCAGTGCCGGAGGGGGATGGTTAGGCATTTTCGGCGGTGGCGCGTCTGCCAGCAATGCCAGTGGACAATCGGAATCTAAAATTACGTTTGACAGCAACCAATTTTATATGAATTTTTCGATTACCCAATGCCAAATTGTTCGGCCTTGGTTTAAAACAAGTTTTATTAATAGTAAGTTGTGGCGCTTTGACCAAAATAATCCCGAATCATCAAAGCAAATTGTTAGTGACGGCGGCAAACCTGCAACAGGACTCTGCCCGGCTTATCCCACTGCCATCATTTTCATCAAAGATCTCGTGATAGGCTTTCGGAATAGCAGTGGTTTTTCAGAGGCCGCACAAAGTTGGCAACGGTCGTCGGCGAGTGGTGGTGGCGCCGTGCATTTTGGGCCATTTCATTTCGGTGGCTCGCATGGACGGAGTTCTGCCAGCGGAGAACGGTCCTCAAAATTCCACTACGATTCGGAAAAACAAGAAATGCGAGTGCCGGGTCATCAAATCATTGGATTCAAATGTCATGTGTTACCGAAGAGCCCTGATCCGTTAAGCGAAATCACTGATTGGATTTAACTCTCGAAGGAGCCCCGCCTCAAAAATAAAAGTTGGGGCGGGGCTATCAGGGGAATGCGGGAATTCGACCAACATAACTACTTAATGAGGTAAGACATGGCTATCGACTCTATTGTGCAATTGGCCTTGATGTCCAAAGCCAAAAAGGTTTTTGAAAAGGAAGGAACGTTTCTGAGTTTTCCTGTGACACCGTTGGCCTATACCAAAGAAGATCTGGATTTCTTTTCACAAGAAACTGGGAGTGATCTTCTCAAGAGCAAGGCTAATCTGGCTGCATTTTCAACGCTCGTGAATCTGATTCCCCATGATGAGGCCTGGCTACCCACCGAAACACGCTTTTTGTGGAATGAGTTGGAATATGTGTTGAGAGAAGGCAGGCTTGCATCTTCGACGCGTACACCGGAAGAAGAAGTGGCCTATCATGAGGCATTGGCCTTTCTGAAAGTACCCGGTGAGGGAGGCCTTTTACAGGACAGCCCGAAGGTCAGGGTCTATAACCAGTATAAGGATGCCTATATTATGGCTGAGCAGGAATTCATGGAGGCGAGAAGTACGGGTGAGGCCGCAGAGGATGAATCCGAGAAAAAACACTGGCGGGAGGTCGATGAGCCTGCGTTTCGGGCAAAGCTCAAAGATCTGGATAATCAGTGGATCCTGGAGGGTTACAAGAATGAAGTCAATATTGCCAGAAGTCAGTACCAGAATCTTGGAGCCAAATCTCCCACAATGACCTGGGATGAGTGGAAAGGATGTTTTAATCAGGACCTCGACAGTGAGACCACTGCGCAGGATAATTTTACGGTTTTCCCAAGCAGCTTTACCCCGTCAAATGCCTTGGAAGAAGGTTCGTGGAATCCCTTTTCTCTCAGCGAGGCGGAGATCAAAACATTGGTGAATGAAGCACCGGCAGATCTCCGCGAGCGATTTTCGGCTGATGGAAAAGTGTCCACGATGAAATCTGTGACCTTGGAATTCAGTTCTGCGGCCATCAAGCGGTCCTGGTTTGACTCTGAAATATTCCGGGCACGGTTCTGGCGGTTGTCAGATTCGACCAAGGTTTTTTCTGACGGTGGCAGTCCGCCTTCCGGAGATTGTCCGGCCTATGTCACGGCAATCGTTTTTGCACGGAAGGTGGTCGTCGAGGCAAAACAAACCCCATCAACTTCTTCCAACCCGAAAATGTCTGTAGATTTGCGTTTTAACTATGCGGTGAAGGATCAAAATTCGATAAAAAGAATAAATCCTGCTGTCCTGCAAGCCGTGCAACCGCAATTGATGAAAAGGCCGCCGATACCACCACAACACATGAAAGCCCAACCTGTGCAACCCTTAATCATGAAAATGCGGCCCCAGGCGATGGCCTCGTTTAAGTCAACGGCCATCAGGGTGCCAACTCAGCCAACCAGAGGGAATGTCTTGGTAAAACCAGCGGTCATGACTCCAATGATCGCTCGACCGGCTTTTCCCCGGTCCATGGTGACCCTGAAGGCGTCGGCCTATACCCGGTTGCCGACGACCCCGGTTCGGAGGCCGGCGCCACGTCCTGCAACGCCGGCATCGCCTCCGGCCACCGTTCCTGACAAGAACATTTATATACTGGCGTTCATTTGTAAGCCGTTACCGAAATGCCCCGATCCCGATATGGCCCTACAGTGGTGATTCAGAAAGGAGAGAGAGTGGTGAAGGCAAAGGATTTCTTGGGACGACATTCATTCAAATATCGACGTTCGGATCAACCGTCCGGAAAAAATGCAAGCACGAGGTCAGAAATGAATGCGAAGGTCCGCGACGAGCGGAAGGTGATCTGAGGCGATGAGTGCAGCACGAGATTTCGGAAGGTGCACATGGCTCACGTCAATCCGGCCCTCATAAAAAATATGGTCGAGATGCAAGAGGGGCAAAAATCCCGGATAGGTCCGTCGTCGTTTGACAAAGGGGCGAATGTCCAGGCTCTGAAATCGTGGGGTGAGGATATCGGTGGTCACACCACGCCCCCACTCGTTGAAATCCCCGAGAATGATTTTCGGTCCGGCCCCTCGATGCTGGTCCAAAATCATAGCCAGGTGCTCCGCTTGATACTTGCGTTCCCGCAAACCGGTCCCCATATGCACGTTGTAGACATGTAAGGTCTGATTACCCAACCGGAGGTCAGCGCGTTGACAACATCGGCCGCGCCGGGTTCTCCAGGTCAAGTCATGTTGTGCATCATTGACGATCGGGAATCGGCTTAAAATCATGTTCCCAAAGGGATATCCGTGACGCAGCCTGGCAGATGCCATGACCCATCCCATCCCCATCAATGCACCAAGCAGTTCATCCTGTCCCCGGCCCTTGGGGCCAAGCCCCAGGACTTCCTGGAGGGCAATGACATCCGGATGCAGGTCCGACAGAACTTCCGCAATCCGTCTGGGCATGATTCGACGATCCATCCCGCAGCACCGGTGAACGTTATAGGTCACGATCCGAATGTCGAGGGAAGTCGGCGATAAGGGAACCTGTTGAAGTGTCCGGGCCATGGGTGAATGAAAAATCTTTGTAAATCAGGAAGTGGCGATTGCTATAGAGACCATATCATGCCGCGATACTGATCGGAGGCATTAGAAAAAAATCACATTTTTATAATTGGCAAATTACAGACCAGCAGAGAAAAATGCCGTCCACAAATTTTGTGGATAACTTGGTGGTTAATGGCCAGGACAGGCCTCTTTCCGATGGATTGATAAAGAAATGAGCGGAATGCACATATTTTGGGCATTGTATGAAAAATATTTTTCGATACTACATCTAGGGGTGAGAAATTTTTGGCGTAGTCGTAAAGGTAGATTGAAGATTATGTCTTGACTTTTTTGATTTAGTTGATCCTCGGGAGTGTCTTCAAACTCTCATCATGATCATCTAAAAATGGTTTATCCACAGAATGGATGTTGCCTTGTTGATAATCAACTAAATGAGAATGGTTTTGTCAGCTCCTGAAGGGCATTTTCGTCTGGCCAATACGTTTTCGCTTGTGTTCATCGGACATTTCTCAGGCATTGAAATGTTTCACGGGCCACCCACGATTCTTCGTCGGTTCCAATCACCAGCAATTGAATAGCGGATTCCTTGCTATGAATGGGAATGGCCTCTCCTGCCTGCACTTCAGAGGCCTCGAAATTTCGAGGGCTATCCAGTGAGAGACCGCACCAGTCCATTCCCTGGCAGATTCGAGCGCGAATGTCAGGAGCCCGTTCACCAATGCCGCCGCCAAAGACGACCGCATCCGCTCCACCCAAGGTGGCCAGATACGCCCCCAAATATTTTCGTGCCCGATGACAGAACACCTCAACGGCCAGAGTGGCGCGAGGATCCTGTCGTTCCTGGACCGCCTTCAAAAGTTGACGCATATCGGAGGTCTGGCCGGACAAGCCCAATAGGCCGGATTGTGTATTCAATTGATGGTCGATCTCTTCTATCGAAAGGTGTCCATGTTCGGCGGCGTATCCAATAATGGCCGGATCCATATCGCCACATCGTGTGCCCATCACCAGACCTTCTAACGGTGTGAATCCCATTGACGTGTCAACCACGGCTCCATTCTTCATGGCGGTGACCGAGCAGCCCTGCCCCAATTGAAAGGTGATGAGACGGGTTGCCTCCAACGATCGACCGGAATAGCGGGCATAGCTGTGGGCCAGAGACGCATGGGCAATTCCATGGAAGCCAAAGCGCTCAATGCCATGCTGTGTCGTCCATTCCCGGGGAATCGCATAGGTGCGGGCATGTTCGGGAAGCGTGCGATGAAAGCTGGTATCGAAGGTCGCCACGATGGGTATCTGTGGACCCAGTAGAGCACGAATCTGATAGATGCCTTCCAGGCAGGGTGGATTATGGAGCGGAGCCAAGGGGCTCAATTCTTCAATTTGGCCCAAGACGGTTTCATCGATCAGGACAGATTGTGTAAACCGGTGTCCGCCATGCACCACGCGAACGCCGACCGCATCAATGGTGATCCCGGATCCTCTTAAGGTTTCTCCCTCTGGTGTCATCAGGCCTTGAAGGCTTTCCCATACCCAACCCACTGCCTGTCCATGGTTCAGCATGTTTTGCCGGGTGTAGGTACATGGGGCGCGCTCGGGAGCACTGATCTTCAGTGAGGCCTCTTTCCCGATACCTGTCACAATCCCCTGCAGTAACGTATTGGGATTGGTTTCGGCCTCGGACGAAGATAGCGGGTAATCAACCAGCCGGAACTTCAAAGAGGAACTGCCGCTGTTCAAAATAAGAATGCGCATGGAACGATTATAGAACGTTTGCTGAAATGGGCGTAAAACACGTTAATCGGTAGGGAACCATGAGAAACAAGCGGACCGTCAACAAGAAGTTATCCTGTTCCAAGGGCGAAAGATCGGTGCTCAGATGGAGAATCCAGGATTCTTTAGGATCACGAGGAGATGTGGTGCCCAAAATTAAGCGTCCATTCAGGTCTGAATGACTCGAAGCTCCTCCTTCGCACCCCGCAAGACGAATATCGACGACCGCAGAAAAAGGGCCGCGAGTCCCAAACCCACAAGTATATCCGGCCAGCCTGAACCGGTGAACCATACGCCCACGGCGGCACACAGCACCGACATATTCGCAATAATATCGTTACGGGAACATAACCATACGGAACTCATATTGATGTCATCTCCCCGATGTCGCCAGAGCAGCACAAGGCACAGGCTATTGGCGGCAAGCGCAAGCAAGCCAATAAGGCCAATGGTCTCGAAGACGGGAACATGGGGAAGAATCATTTTATATATCGCCTGCCCAAACACGAACAGACCAAAGGCCGCCATGATGCCGCCTTTGAGAAGAGCGGCCTTGGCTTTCATTCTTGCGCCGCGCGCGACAACGTAAATACTGAAGCCATAGACCAGAGCATCGCCCAGCATATCCAGCGAATCAGCGATCAAGGAAACAGAACCAGCGAGCAGTCCTGCGATCAGTTCGACGAAGAACATAACCGCATTAATCGCCAACACGATTTTGAGTATCGAGCTTTGGCGATCTTGAAGCACCTCGATTTCACACGCTTTGTCATTGCAACAATCAGCCATAGTTGAATCTTTGAGAATTTGTAGCGGGATAATTAATGAAGCCTAACACGTTAATGAATTCATTGTATCAAATGAAATTGTGTGAGCCTTGAGCGAGAAACCGCATTTCTCAGTATCTTGATTTTTCCAAAATCCTCATTAAAGATTTGTGCCAGAATGAGCGAAGATCACCGTGGCACAGGTGGCTAAACATAAGATAAAAAAGCCATCAACCTATTGTCATCCTGAGCGGGAGGCAAGGGATCTGTGCGCAGGTAGAGCAGACAGGTTTCAGCGAGATCTTGGTCATCATATTTTCTCATCCGGACGGGAGCAGATATTTGACTGGCAGTGAGCGAAGAAAGATCTACGAAAGCGCGATGAATGAATATCAGAATTCTTGACATATTTACACCATTGTACAAAAATGCCGTCGCATCGAGACTGGCTGAATCGTGTGGCCCTTGTGTTTCGGGGCACATATGAGTGACCGAAAATGGTATGGAACAACATGAACAGGGGAATAGGTTAAGCGAAACCAAAAGAGTTTAACAAAGCGCTGCACGCGGCATTTGGCCTCAGTCACGTTTGCTCGCAGTTCCTGTGGCCATAGTCAATACCTTCCCACCCTACCATCATTCCAAGAGGGAAAATGTCCGCACCGTCAGCAACATGCGCATCCTTTTCCGACTACGAGAGAACAATCGCCACTCTCGTGACCGCGTTTATCTCCGATCCGTTCATTCGCTGGATGTTTCCCGACGCAAAGCAGTATCTGCATTACTTCCCACAAGCACTCAAAAACTTTGCTGGACGCGCCTTCGACCACGGATCGGCCTATCGTTCCGAGGACTTTAAAGCCGCAGCGCTCTGGCTCCCTCCCGGCGTCAGCCCTGACGAAGAGGGGCTCGGCACGGTCTTGCAAGAAGGCGTGGCCACTGAACGGCAAGGGGAAGTCTTTGCCATATTAGAACAGGCAAGCGCCTCACATCCCCCGGTGGCACACTGGTACCTGCCTGCCATTGGGGTTGAGCCGATGTTTCAGGGCAAGGGGTACGCCAGTGCGTTGCTTGCGCAGGGCGTTGCAGTGTGTGATGGGGCTCACGTTGCCGCTTATCTTGAGGCGACCAACCCGGTCAATATTCCTCTCTATAGGCGCTTCGGGTTCGAGATTGTGGGAGAAATTCAGGCTGGCAGTTCACAACCCATTTTCCCTATGCTCCGTGCCGCACGTTAAGTGAACCCATATGGCCTTTATGGATTGAGAGCACACAGGCGTGACTGAAAATCCAAGGGAACGGCATGAACAATTAAGGGAGGAAGATGCTACCGAGAAATGCCAAGGATCATGTCGTTATTCTCGGGAATTCGATGGCGTATTTTATGGACCGAAAATGAGCAGATCCGGCTCTTATGCGGATTCGCCTAAACATTGTTAGGCGCACAGGTAGAGATATAGTCATATGGCAATCGCGCAGCCCATCCCGAGCGAGATTCGTGCCCTGTTGACGCAAGGGCCTGAGGGGGTCTCTGCCTGGAACGAGTGGAGAGACCAACATCCTGGAGTTCGCCCCGATCTGAGAGATTCAGATTTTACGGGCGTGGACCTGACTGGTGTCAATTTGAGTGAAGCTAACTTGAGTGGGGCCCGTTTGGACAACGTTAACCTAACTGGAGCGAATCTATGGCGTCTCTACATCTCCCAGGCTAGCTTCGAATCAGCCGACCTCAGCCGCGCGCATGTGGCCTGGTCGTATTTGGCCTATGTCAATCTCGATCGAGCGATACTGCATAGGACCGTGTTAAAAGAAACCAATCTAACCGGTTCCACTTTCAGAGACGCCGACCTTGAGGGCTCCGATCTTTCCGCGACCTACCTGTTCAGGACGAAATTCACGAACGCGAACCTGAGCAACGCCATTCTCGAGCATGCATCGCTTATCGAATGCGACTTGTCTGACGCTGTTCTTACGGGCTCCTTCGTTTACGGATTGTCTGCTTGGCAAATCCAAGGTAAGCCCAAGGATCAAACGAATCTGGTGATTACACCGCAAGGAGAGAACGACGTTGTCACGGACGACCTGCGGTTAGCTCAATTCCTTTATCTTCTGCTCGGTAACGAGGAGATTCGTGACGTCATCGACGTTGTTACCTCTAAGGTCGTGCTGATCCTTGGCAGATTTACACCGGAGCGAAAGTCGATCCTGGATGCGCTTCGGCGTGAACTCCGACTCGGAAGTTGGGTGCCTGTGGTCTTCGACTTTGAGAGGCCATCGAATCGAAATCTCACGGAAACGATATCGACGCTCGCTCACATGGCGCGATTTGTTATCGCCGACATTACGGAAGCGAAGAGCATCCCACAGGAGCTGCAACGGATCGTTCCGGGCCTGCCATCGCTTCCCATACAGCCGATTATTCTCTCGTCCACATATGAATATGGGATGTTCTCGGATTTCAGAGATTATCCGTGGGTTCTCACGCCCTATCATTATGATGGCTTAGAAGATCTGATAAAATCGCTTGACGATAAGATCGTCAGTCCAGCGGCCAGAAAGGCAGAGGACATCATCCAGCGGCGCAGGGAATTCCTGAAACAGATGTGAGGCGGATTCGAGAAACATTAAGAGTAGCCTAACTATGGCATGCAGCTAACAACGCTTCGGGCCGCAGATGATGCCGGGTAGGGTCTGAGGTCAGATCGGTTGTTGAATTACTGCCACCCCCTGTTCCTCGTCTCAGCGTGATGTTCTGTGTTGCCGGGTTTCGCCCCGGCAGGCGAGGTTTTGCCTGCTGCGTCTCGAAGAGCGCGACCATTGTTGTGGAGGCAAAAGGACCTAAAACCATTGACGCCCCCGCCCGTCTCATCTGATTGATCGGACGCTAACCACGGGAGAGCGGGCCAACTCGGCAGGCTCACACAAGGCCCGCCAGGAAAAAGAGCGTCCGACCATGGGACGGGCGGCAGGCAACGGATCAGGGGGGAATGGAACTTTTTTTTTAAGGGTATGGGAACAAATCTGTTGGTGACGAATTTCTGTCCACCTGTTCCAACTGCTTCTTTAAGCTTTTGCCTGCGGATTGCTTCCCCATTCCTTCGCACGAAACTCTTAACAACAGACTTGACCCCCTGTTTTCGTTGAATTTGGCCGGAATTTGTCAAAGGGCTTAGGATACTTTGCCTCCCTTTGCGTGTGTGCCATTGAGTGTCCACCAATGAGAAAACTATACCGGCCAGATGAACCGCAATCTTGCACCCATCATATTTACCCATCCGGACCGGAGCAGATTTTTGACTGGCAGGAGGCAAAGAAAGAGCTCTGGAGACACTATAAATGAAGATCTGAATCCTTGACATATTTACAACATTGTACAAGAATTCGTCGCATCGAGGCTGGCTGTATGGTGTGGTCCTTGTGTTTCGAGAGCACACATAAGTGACCGAAAATGCCAGGGGACTGCAGAACATTTAAGGGAAGCAGATGCGACCGAATGCCATTCGGGTGGACTCACTAGAAATGGCAAGGATCATGTCATTATTTTCAGAAAATTCGATGGCGTGTTATACGGACAGAAACGGACAGATCCGGCTCTTATGCGGATCCGTCTAAACAATGTTAAGAGATGCAGGAAACGCGATGTCACTTGAGAGCAAAGAGCTCATCTTTAGCAGCTCTGTATTCGACTGCGCTACTCGTATTCGTTTTGCAATTCGCACGCAGCTACCGACACGCATGGCCTAGCTCCGTGCTGGCGCGAACCTGGTCTGGTCTTTCAGTTCGATGGGGACCGTGGGTGGGATGCTAAGAAATTTTCGATCAGAAGCGGTTCTGAGAAGAGTGGTTCAACCCTATGAGGGCACCCTCCCTCTCAAAGGACGGAAAGTCTGTGCTCAATTTTTGCTCAAATGGTTGAATCACATGAACACGATTGTGTTGGGCCCCTTGTATTCAGACACCAAGCAACTTGCGTATACCTCGACATGCCATAGCGACCTCAGCCGGTTTGTCCGCGGAACACTAATCGATTCATGGCTTGAGGGACCGGTTGGTACGCACTGGAAACAACAACCGTTGCTGAGACCGCCTCCTACCAACCGCATGGAGCGGGTTCGGATATGAATAAAGTGCCGAGGAAATAATTTGAATGTCGCGCCGCTCATGCGGAGGAATATTAGGCGTTGCAGAGGCAAAGCCATCCAAAAGGAGACAATATGACACCCGACAACATAATTCAACTCTGGGCATCACTTGAGATCGCCAAGTTTCTGACATCTGAGGGCCTTCGCGCCACAGTCGAAAGCGTTCGTAACTTCTTTTCTTCGACCAGCCGAGGACAATCTATTCCGGCTGACGCTCAGGCTGTGTTCCTGACAGATGAGGGTATTGAATTCGTAGGCACTTTGCTTATTATCAGTAAACCAATTCTCGACTACATAGCCGACGAAATCAGAAAGGCCGAGACCGATTACCTTGTGTGTCTGAGGGGCGCCCAAAACCGTGGCGAGCGGAACAGGTGTGATCGAGACGCTGAAATCTATATTTGCGAGACTCTTGAACGAGCCAAGCTCAGGAATAACGGGATCTTACCAGCACCATTGGACCCTGTTTGGATACGTTATGGCTGTGCATAACTTAACCGCAAAGCCAAACCTCTAAACCTAGAGTACGGACTCTGCGGTTCGCACCTTATCTGGATTGCTTAAACTCAGGCGAGGGCCGGTGTGCTGAGGTGTATGTAGGGAATTGTGGCAGCGCGAAAAATGATGATGGAACGTGGAACGACCTGAGAGGAAAGACGAAAAATCCGGTCGACCGCAGCCGACTAACGTGCTCAAGGTGGCACGCGCAGTGCGGCCGCGATCGGGCGCGGGGGTCGAGCAGGTGGTCTACTACCATGAGGGGGTGGGGACCGAACGCGGGCTCGATAAATGGACCGGCGGAGCCTTTGGCCGTGGTATGGCGCACAACGTCCGTGCCCTGTACCGCTTTCTCGTCTATAACTACGAATCGGAGGATGAGGTGTATTTCTTCGGTTTTAGCCGCGGCGCATTCACGGTGCGGACGCTTGCGGGCTTCATGCATAAGGTGGGGCTGCTGCAAAAGGATGACGAGTATTACACCGCCGAGATCTACGACCTCTATCACTCAACACACCAACGGATGACCCGCAGTGGAAACATGCGTTTCGTAATATGAAGGAGGCAAGAGCATATCCACCGATTCACTTCATCGGTGTCTGGGACACGGTGGGTGCGCTTGGTGTACCGGGTGCGCTGGGACAACTGTTCAATCGCAACAAGTACAAATACCATGACGTCGGTCTGCATCCGACTATCCTGCATGCTTATCAGGCACTGGCCATTGACGAACGCCGCAAACCGTTTGCACCTAGTGTCTGGCAGCGACCATCGGGCTGGACCGGGACGCTCGAGCAAGTCTGGTTTGCGGGCGTGCTTTCCAACGTCGGCGGCGGCTACCATCCAGACGGATTGGCGAACGAAGCTTTGCACTGGATGGTTGAAAAGGCTGAAGGGTTGGGACTCGAATTTGACAAGTCGTTCCTAGACCATTACCAACCGTGCTTCAACTTGGTGCTCCAGGATTCGATGAGTGCGATGTGCAAAGTGATGGGACCACGTGCCAGATTAATCGGCCAACAGGCTGGCGACGATGAGGCAGTGCATCAGTCAGCGATTGATCGTGTGAACCTTCCCGACTGCCACTATGATCCCAAGAATCTGCGCATCTACCTGTCGCGGACCGCGAGCGCCAAAGTGGTCAACACGACGCGCATTGCGCGCGGCACACCGTGTGCATAACTGAGGCGCCAGGCCGGGGGATCCGGAAGGAGCTTGCATGCCAATACCACCAAAAAGCTGCAGCGACATTGCGAAAGGAATCAGTGAAATTCGTAAAGAGTTTGGGGCGGAGCCTTTAGAACTCAGCATCAAACTCGGTGAGAATTACTTCGAGATGGAGAATCCGGCGTTCTCGTTGGCCTATGACTTCAAGATGCTCTTCCAAGACGGCGCAGATAAGTATGCGGATGAGCTTATCAAAGGGCTGAATCCTCTGTTACAGAAGTTTAACGTTGATGACCGCCTGAATCTCAACGAATATTACAAGGAGACGACGGCCAAAAAAAAGGCGATTTGCCTTATTCCAGGGTTGGCAACTCTGGACTTCGCGCTGCGGGACAACCGAGATTTTAAAGATGCCCTGACGGGGGGCAGATTCAGTCACAATTACCCTGGTTTCGGGGGGGTCAGGCTTAAGAAGCCAACAGAAAAGGCGTTATATGTGAATTCAGCATGTCCCGAATTAAAGAGGGCACCCAATCAACTAGAGCATCTAGTTACTCATGAATTTTTGCACCTTCATGCTCACAATGGTGGTTTCAACGACTGGAAACCCTCGCAACAGAATATTAACGAAACTATAAAATGGTGCGTTGATGAGGGTTTCACTGAGTTTCTGGCTCGTTTGATAACTTACCGCAGAAACAAAAAGAATAATGATCTGAAAATCGAAATCATGGTCGACGACCAAAATCTACCAAAATATGAAATCTTCATTCGGGTTGTCGAACAGATGTTAAAAAAATACTTTCAGAAGCATGGTTTGGACTTTGACTCTGAAAAAAAATCTAAGGATTATCGAAGCGCCTGGGGCAAAGCCTATCTTTCGGGCGAATGGACAGATTTCAAACGTATAGTTGACGAATTCAATATACCGGTGCAAGAAAGAAAGGTTGCAGGTAAGGTTGTTAAAGAGTCGACCGTAGTTCAGCTTTTGGAGGCTGCTTCAAAGGTGGGCAGCAATATGGATAAAAAAGTCGCGTCCGGATCCAACATTGAACGTGATCTTGTGGATTGGGAGGTGTTGCCCAAGCCCAAGAAAGGGGTGAACGCATTCGAAGAATGGAAAAAAACAATCAGAAACAGCGTGGAAACTAGAACTTACTCAGACCCAATTCTAGATTATCTTAAAATTAAAGAGTCTTCAGAATTCATCGCGAGAGTTTTCAGCCTAGTAGGGTTGAAGAAGTAATGGACGCTGCAGCTCTAGAGCGTTACCTGAGAGGTGCTATACATGGAGGCAAGCTTGAGCTCGATCCAAATCAACTCGGGCTTGGTTCCTGGTGGGAATTTATTGGCGAGGCGGTCCAAGGGAACCAAATTGTGCTGGACAACTGCCGCATCTCAGACGAGCCAGAATTCACCCTAATCGGTACGACGACCGCCTTTGGAAACGGCACTACGCAGCTCCAACTTGGCTTCGCGGACTCTGAACCCGAGTTGAGAGTCACAACCGATTTGAGCCTTTCCAGAGAGCATGACCTCTCGTTGCCCGGTCTGAAGTGGCTGTCCATCAAGAACATCGACGTGCACACGGTCGTGAAAGGAAGCCAAGAGTCTGGGTGGGTTACCGGTAAAGCCCATGTTGGGGAAATGACGTTGCCGGTCAGACTCGAAATCCCGAAATGCGACGATTCCTGGATATTTTCGATCGCCTGTCAAAATGAGCCTATTAGTATGGACTTGGCGAATGCCGTTCTGGGGAGAGGGTTGGACTTCCTGCCCGCGGGGCTCAATTCGGCGATCGAGAACTTAGCACTGTTTGGCTTGGACGTAAACTTCAATCCCAAGAACAATGTGGTCACATGGGTACGTCTTTCAACGCGGCTAACGGTGGACAAAAACTGGCAGCTTACGCCGGGGTGGTTGAAGGTGCGGGACCTGTCTCTTCATGTTGGTATGCGCCCATCCAGGAACGGTGGTCACCCTGGCATCGGCGCGGTGATTGTCGCCCGAGCAAACCTTGGGACCAAGACAGAGGTAGAGGTGAGGGTGGTCCTTGGCGATGCTGGATGGAGCGTTCAGTTTGGCGCTTCACGAATATCACTTCCGAGTCTGTCCGATGTCGCGGATCTGATCGGCGGTCAAGACCTCCGTTCAATACTCCCCGATGCATTTGCAAACACAGGTGCCGAGTTGCGTGATCTGGTGATGGGCTATGACTTTGACGCGAGAAATCTCACGGAAGCGCGGTTCGACCTCGTGGTGGCCCCGGAGCACGGGATTCATCTGGTACCCCACTTTACGCTTCTGCAGCCGACGTTGTCCGTAACCGCCACACCTTCCGCAGCTGGCAAGATGAAGGTCGCCGTGCAAATTGAATCGCACTTCAGTATCGGAACCGTTGAAGGGTATGTTCGAGGCGCGGTTAAGGGCAAGGAACAGTGGACATTCAAAGGCACCCTCACGCACGTCGACCTCGAGCAACTCGTCGCCGACGTGGTCGAGACGTTTGGCATGCCGCACGTTGCACTCCCTGCCATGGTCCCTAAGCTGGTCTTCGACGAGGTCAGCGTCGCGGTCACGCCGGCGACGGGAGCCTTCGAATTCCGCGGGGAGATGCACGGCAAGTGGGATCTCCTGCAGGACGGTGCCGGCTTTCATCTGGACCGCGCCGCCTTTCGACTCGCGCGGGAGAAAAACGGCGACACCCCGAGTTATCTGTTCTCGATCGAGGTATCGGCGGACAATGGTGAGCGGGCTGAGCCGATCGTCGCCGGGGTGCTCGCCAAGCGCTTTCATGTCGAGTTCTCGCACGGTAAACACCATAAAGACAACAAAGACGGGTGGACAGCTGGAGGCGAGCTTGTCATCGATCTCTTCGAGGCAAAGGACATCCGCCTGGGCGCCATGTACACGCACGGTGAGATGTCGAGCGCCCTCGTGCTGAGCAAGCACCACGCCGAGAACGCCGACGAACGTAACAAGCTCCTGCTCCGGTCGCTGCGCGGCGAGGCAGATCTCGACGTGCTGGCCTTCACCGACAAGGCGACGCTCAAGGTCCGAGACGTCAACTTCATCCTTGCGCGCGAAGTCACGCCAGATGGGAACGAGGGTTTAACGACCTTCATGTTCGACGCCGGCGCCCGCTTGACCGTACTAGACAAGCTGGACCTTGAGGGCCGCCTCCAATGCGGTAAGCTCGGAGCGCTCCCCGAGCACCTGCTTCGGGCCCAAGCCGACAAGAAAGAAATGGAAGAGAAGGGGCTCGAGTTCGTGCTTCGTGCCCAGAAGCCGCTCGAGATCCGGGCTCCGAGCATACTCGTCGGTACTGATGCCGCGCCACCCACGCTTTCGATCCATGAGGCATCCATCAAGTTCGCGCAGCAAGGCAATGGCCCCTGGACCTTGGCGGGCGGGACGCAAGTGAGCTTCGAATCGTTCCCTGAGCGTGTTCAGCAGGTTTTGCCGAGTGGGACCATTGAAGGCACAATCAGCGTCGACGCGGCGTCGGTGAAGTTCTCCGTTAGCAAAGTCATCGAAGACGTTCCGATCGACCTGCCGGCGCTCCCACTGAGCGGGGCGCAACTCCACGACCTGAAGGTGAACGCCTACAAACCCACGGTGACGGTCAACTTTGGCGGCGATATCACGTTCTCGCTAGAGCCGACGATTCAGCTGCCCGACAACATCAACCAGGTGCTATTCGGCAAAACCAAGGACGGCCTCGAGAAGCACACGATCTTCGCGACCGATGCCGCCATCGCCGCCGAGCTGGCCTTCGGGCTCATTGGCGGTTCTCCGGGGGCATCCTTTGCCCTGACCAAGTTGCCTTTTGCGAAGCTTGAAATCAAGGAGGATAGTGAGCTCGGGCGCTACCTGCCGTGCCAGCTCGGGCCGGCGGGCACGATCAATATCGATGTTCCGGTCTTCAAGGCCGGCGCAAACGGCGCCTTCGAGGTCGGGGGCGGCTTCAAGCAGGACGATGACGACCCGATCGGCCTTCCGCTCACGCCGTTCAAAGAGCTGCTCGGAAACCACCTCGGTGGCATCGGGAAGCATCTTCCCGACAAGATCTTGCTGCTGCACGATCGGCCACCGCTGTTCAGCAAAGGCAAGCTCTTCACCGACAAGCTGATCGAAACCATTGAGAAGATCGGCAAGCACGCCGACCAAAACTTCAAGCTCAACCCCGTACTGAGGAAGTCGATCGAGGCCTTAGGCAAGGCGGCCTCGGGTCTTCCTGCCCGGTTCATCGAGTATCTCGAGGCCGGCTTGCCTCACGAGTTCCACTTTCATGCCACGGCGAGCGCCAGTGGCTCGCTCACGGTCAAACTTTCGACGGGGGCCGATCGGGAACGCCACGGCGAGAAAGACCCGAAGCCACTCCGGGTGCTATTCCCAAGCGTTCCGAATCTCATGGGTCTCACGATCTACAGCCTAAGCTTTGGCCCGGTCTTCGGCGGCGCGCTCTTCATGTTGAAGCTCGACGCCGACATTGACGTCTTCGATGTGGCGGCGATCGGCGGGGCGGTTGCGGCCGCTGAGAGCGATGCGATGCAGAAGCTGCTACCCAATGCGAAGGAAGCCCGTGAGACGATCGTGATCAACAACCTCGTCGGTTTCATCATCTACGAAGCCGTCGTCCCGATCCCCGTCCCGGTTTCCTTCAAGGAGCTCGGGATCCACAGCTTCAGGCCCTCCGGTCTGGCGATGGAGGCGAGCGTCACGTTCGACCCGCTCGCCAATGGCCTCGAGCAGGTCCTCACGACGCTCCGCGACCTCTATAACTTCGCCAAGTACAAGGACCGCCCCGAGGGCGAGCTACCGACGAAGGGTGCCCTCGAACTGGAGCCGAAGATCGGGAAGACGTACCTCCGGCTCCCCGCGCTGCTGGGCGGCAAGTCATTCGGCGCCGCGGGAGCACCGCTGCTGGAAGTCGATCTCTATGAGGCATTCGCAAACGTCCTCAACGGCATCAAGTTCTTCTCGCTCTCGGATTTCCTCCGGGGCATCCCGCTCGAGCACCGCTGCGGCAAGATCGACTTGGTATTCGGTCCTGTCGAGTTCATTAGCATGGCCTGGGCGGCGACGACGCGCGAAGAATTCGCTACGGGGTTGAAGTGGGGCAAACCCAGCACGGCGCCGGGCTCCGGTCTCGTAGGGCTGAGCCAGGAGGAGCGGAACGCGCTTATCGCGCTTGTGCCTCCCCCACTGCCGAACACTGACGGCCTCGTCCTCATGCTGCGCGGTAAGAGCGGTGTTAAGAAGCTGTTCGAGTTTGAGGGTGAGTTCGGGATGATGACCGCCAAGCGTAGCGGGTTCGCCACGGGCGTGAGACTGCGCACGACGTTCGTGAACCAGCTCACCTACGAGCTGCAGGGCATCGCGGCCGTCTTCTTCAATGACGACGATGCCGCCGAGACCGGCGGCGCGTTTCCTGCGAGCGGATTCACGGGCCAGGCCAAGCTAAGCGTCGGCGATCACGTGATCCTCGAGGCCGACGCCGAGCTAACGACAGAGAGGATATATTTTGCCGGCGAGGCGAATCTTTTCCCGGGTCTCGAAAAGGTTCTCGAACTGAAGGGCGACTTGAGCGCCTGGATCACGGCCGAGGGTTTCGGCGCCAAGGGCAGCGCGGTTGTAAAGCTGTTCGGCGCCCGTACCGAGGACGCATTCACCATCACCCACGAGACCTTCGAGCTCAAGACCAGCCTGACGCTGCCTTGCGATAGCGCCACCCTAGCACTGCAGATAACCGCCGGGACACTCAGTCCGTCCACCTTCGGAAAAATGACCATCACGGGTCACTTCGATGAGAGCTTTTCGCCGTTCGTGCTCGCCGAAGCCGCGATCCAGGCGGAGCAGGCCCTTCACAGGGCCGTGGACGCCAAACTCAGGTGGGCGCTCCATGGCCTGAGGCGCGACGCCACGAAATTGCCGTGGAACAAAGAACACTTCATCACGACATGGGAGGCCTACATCGCCGTCTACGGTGCACTGAAGATCAACTTGACCACGTACGAGACGATCGGGGCCGGGTTCCGATGGGCCATCAGCGGGGCCTTAGCGCTCCTGCCGTCGCCGGTCTCTCAGGGCATCAAGTACTTGCAGGGTGGTGCCAAGACACTCTTCGACCAGAACCTCACAATCGACGTGAGCGGCAACATGGACGCCTGCCAAGGCCGGGGAATTGCGACGTTGCACGTGCGCGGGAAGTACGCTGGCCAGCCATTCGGGCCGGTTTCGTTCAACGCCAGACTCGACGCCAAAGGCCTTGCAAGAACAGTCGCCAAGAAGATCGTCGAACGGGTCTTGGTGGTGTGAAGTCGGCCACAAAACTGGCTGCCAGCCTTCGTTCGCTCGAAAGCACCCAGGCTCGTCCTAGGAATGTCTCGATTGCCGGAACTTTTGACTAACGAATTAGGAAGAACATCCTCCAACCGCATAACAACGGCATGCAGCGGATGGCGCTGCTTGCCACCGCTGATGTTGGAGTGTTAGGCGATTCAACGACCATATGGAAGCGGTGGGATGCTGTTCATCTCCTATTCCAGAGTTGATGTCACAGAGACAAAGATTCTCTCTGGCGACCTCGCAAGTAAGGGAGTCGAGTGCTGGCTGGACGAATCCAACATCCCCATGGGTCAAGCCTTTGTGGCGAAGCTGGGAGAAGCGCTGCAACGATCCGATGCCTTCCTGATGGTGGATACGCCTCTCAGTCGTCGGTCCCACTGGGTGTCAAGAGAAGTCAAGACGGCGATCCGCTTTCGCAGAGAGGGCCGCTCTCACACGCTCGCTCGCGTCTACTCTCCGCCATGCGAAGGTCAAGTGGGATCACCGTGGGACAACTCATTTCCGCTAGACACTGTTGCGTGCGAGAGCCTTGCTGAACTCCTTGCAGTACGATCGACGCCAAGAAGAGTCATTGCCGCAAACGCGGATGTCTCGAGCGTCTCGATCGAAGGCAACGGACTCGGACAACCGAGTAATTGGTCGGGTCGGCAAGACGAGCTTCGCCACCTAGACGAGTGGTGGTCAGAGCCTGCCCGAGGCGCATGGATTCAGGGACTCGGGGGAAATGGGAAGAGTGGCCTGGTACAGACTTGGATCACCGCCCTTGGCTACCTCGGGTATGACGAACCGGTGAAAGCAGCTGTGCTTTATGTGCCTGGTCGAGAAGTCGTCAAGCTCGAAGACGCCGTTGGCAGACTGAAGAGCTGGCAACTACACGCCGCCCATGAGGGCAAATTGGTTTTCTTGGACGGCTATGATGAAGCCTCCCCAGCTGCCGACTTGGAAGTCCTGCTGCAGGAGGCGTTGCGGCTCGGATGTCGCGCAATTATCACGTCACGACGCCAAGTACCAGTCCCGCTCGTCGACAGGTTTAGGAGCATCAACTTGAGCTCTATGTCGCGTGACGATGCCCCATCCATGCTAAGCGACTTTGGCAGCGTACGAACTGTTTTTCCGCGCTGAAGGAGTCGAGTGGGCGCGTGATGTCGCAGAAATCGACGAAGATATCGCCCAAGATATCGCCCAAGATGCGGACACCTATTCATTGCAGTCGGTGGATGGCGTTGTCCAACCGCCGCCTTATCACTGCTTCGCGGCATTCCTCGGCCCGCACTCGGAGTCCCTATCGTGCGGAGGATCACCAGAACGTCAGACGGTTCTGGAACTATTGGGGCGAGAATCGGCTCTGTTTACTATCGCGAGGGCAGCAGCCCTGACTCCCGCGATTAGGTCCTTCGGCAAACGCGAGAAGGGGTTCGATCCCTGGATCGTCTCGAGAGAAGACGATGTGCGTGATTTGCTCTACGTCATGCTGAGGGCGAGCTTGCTTGACCTGAACCAGGAGGAACCTACGCCATCTTTGGTCCAGACTCACAAGATTGTCGATCTGGCTAGCAAGGCATCCCGTCTCTTCATCGAACTCAAATGGATTGGCAAGACAGGGCAATGGAAGAAGATACTTGAGCAGATCCACACGGATATCCAGTGTTACCCTGAGCATCCATCATGCGAGACGCTCGTGTTTGTGGTTTTGGACACCGTGAGGGATCTTCCAGATCCTCGTCAGTTCGAACGCAAAACCTCTGGTGTCCAAGTTGTGCGCGGGAAGAGAATTGACGTGCGGCTCTATGTGGTAGAGCTGTGAAGTTATTTAACAGGCCGATGCAGACGGACGGAGCTTCGTGCAGCTGCTGATCGGCAAAGGGTTGAGCAACGCCGCTCAAGCAATGCGACGTCCTAGCGCCTGACGGTCTGATCTCTTCTCGTATTATCTGGATAGACGATCAGAGTGATGAATAATTTAACCTTCCTACCAGACACTTCTTCCTGACGGCAAGTTAACCCGCTTTCACATATTGTTGAAAGCGGGTATGGGGTCAGATCTGTTGTTGATGAATTGCCACCCGTTGCATCTGGTTTTTAAAGGCTTTGTCTGCAGACTGCTTTTGCATACCAGCGCACGAAACCCTCAGCAACAGACTTGACTCCCTGTTTTTTTTGGACTTGATGTGGTTTATGCAGCGTTAAGCCACGCTGCTTTTGGATGTTGGCTTGAGGGAATAGGTAGGGCACAATTTCTGGTAAAGGAACTCAGGCGCGAAATCGGCCCCGTTTGTCCAGACGATGGTTTCAAGTTCCTTGTTAAGCGAGAATTTTGCTTTCGTTCCGGCTGACACACCAGATGGTGGGTCAAATGGGGCAGTGGAGTGTTTCTTACCTCACATTGGCTAAAATTTGTGTACCCTAAATTCCTTTTGCAGGTACTGCGCTTTGTTCGATGGACCTTTGGTTATTGATCGGTGTCGATTTTGGTTGCTTCTTCTATTTTTCTGCATAGAATGCTCGATAAGACAAGGTACTGTGCAGACGAAACCTGGTCTGTTTCGATTGTCAGAGAATGGGCTTTCGGATTGCGAATTCCGAGATAGTAACCCTGTAAAATTTGAATGAAACCCTTTTGCTCATTTCGCCCCGATTCAGTATCAAGTGAAGTAAAGACTAACCGCGGACGTTGTAATGAAAAAGTCTCTGTTACCAATTCTGCGCCATCGGCATCGAGTCCTGTCCGTTCTCGCAACATGTCGAAGACAACAACTATGGAATTTAGAACTGCATCCCGGAAGCGACCCCCACGAAAGTGAGCGTATGCGGCGGTTGTAACGCGAGGATGTAGGAGATCCAGAACTGCATAAGCAAGGTCACTGGACGGCTGAACTAGAAAATAGTCATCAATTGTATTCTCCAGGTTTGGAATGTGTGTCTCAAGAATGTCATAGTAAGCGCTTTGCTTTCCTTGTCCTAAGAGAGTGTTGATGCGTTTAATATCTTCTGCGGAAAGATCTTTGGGCCATAAACGCTCAAGATCAGACAAACAGCGTGATATTAATGAAATGAGGACTCCGACGGCGTAGCTGCCTTCGTCATATCTCTCTGCTTCAAGCAATTCCCGAGAAAGTCTTGCGGTTGCCCGAACAGCCCGGTTCAGTGTGATGTATCGATCAATCATTAATTTCAAAAGCCAACTTTCAAGTATACAGAGTGGTTAATTTTGAAAACCCAGACAGAAAAATGGCTCTAATTGACGAAATAATTTATAGGCTTCTCAGGGTTTTACGCAACTCAGTGTTGACATGACATAAAAAATAGCATTGTGTCATGCTAGATGCGAAGGGCACAGGCCTAATTCCATCCCGTCCTTACCTTTAGAGGCTATCCCGCCTTCACATATTGGTGAAACCGCTCCGCGAGAAACGGCAGATTTTTGATGTCGGAATACTCTTTTAAGAGTGTATCGATTTTGGAGATACGGAGGGTGGTGGAAGGATGCGTGGTGAAAAACTTGGACTCCACATGCCCTTCTTCTTTGGCCAATGTCTGCAGATAATCTTCCAGTCCTTGCGGGTTATAGCCTGCCCGATAGGCATACTCTACGCCTACCACATCGGCTTCAAATTCTTTGTCCTTGTCCAGACCTTTGGTGAACAAGAGGTCGGTCATTTCGTCGATGACGTTGGAGAACAGCGCCGGATCCTGTTTCATGGCGGTGAGTGACAGTTCCGAGACACTGCCCATCAGGGCTCCCCGGCGAATGGCGTCCAGCATGTGTTTCTGGGTGACATGCGCAATCTCATGGGCCAACACGCCCGCTAATTCGGCTTCATTTTTCAAGGTCTTCAAGAGCCCGACGGTGATGAAGATATAGCCACCGGGAGCGGCAAAGGCATTCTGTTCCTGACTGTTCAGAATGGCGAAATGGTAGTTCAGGGTTGGCCGGTCCGAGACTTCCGCCACCGTCTTTCCCACCAGATTGATATAGCGTGTCCAGGCTGGATTGGAATATTCCCCGCCGAAACGGCTAAAGGCTTCCACCGCGACCGCTTCCCCCAACGTGATTTCCTCTTCTTCTCCGATAGGCTCCATCGCTTGAACGACACCGACGCCTTTTTTCAGAAGGTCGATTTTCTGTTGTTTCATGCCAAGGGCCGCTCCGATACCTCCAATGAGATCCGTTTGTTGTGACGATTGCCCGGATTGTGATCCACCGCATCCCATGCTGGACAAGAGGAGACTCAGAATGCTGACACCCGCCAAAATTTTTCCGGTATTCATTGGACACCTCCCGAAAATTCTCCTAAGTTTCCCGCTTTTTTAAACTGCATCAATTCATCCGGGGCAATGGAAAAGGCCTCCATGCGATCCACTGCATCACGGTCTTCCTTTTTGATATTTTTGGCTTTGGCATATTGTTCGGTGGATTCCTTGAGGCCTCGAATGCTACCTCCTGCCCGTGACTCTCGCGCGGCAATGGTTTTCCGTCCCGTGAGTCCGGAGAGGCCAAGCCCGCCACCACCGGTGGAAGGCTTCTCTTCTGCCAGCCGGAATTTAAACACCCAGCCGGTTTTTCCTGTGGCGGTTTTGACTTTGGCCAGTCGCCCTTCCTCGGCTAGCACGGTGACGGCATCTCCCAGCGCCAGGGTGGCGATGACCGCGGAGGTCGGAGATTTCTCTGCATTAACTTTGACGTCATCCTGCTTGGCATAAAGTGTGGCCGCCCAATTGGATGAGGGTAATATCCAGGCAGCCAACGTGAGGAAGACAATTCCGACGATCACTCGAGCGATACGGTCTGGCATGAGGCCCCCTTTCAGCTTGAGACTAGGACGTGATTATTCAAAATTCTCACGAGTTTTAATCATTGCGATATCATTAATATATCAAGGGACCTAATGAAGGGGTGTTCAAAAAGGCCGTCCAGCAAGGCCGCAGCCTCTTTGGCACGCGGAACGTACGTGGGAGTACGTGAGCATGACAAAGGGGCGAGAACGCCGCTGGCGGGCTTTTTCAACACACCCATTATTGATAGTCTCCGATTAAACTAAACCCCGCCCAATAGGACGGGTGAGGGAAGTCTTTTTTGACGATGAGTTGCGCTTGCCGCAAACTTTTGGCTTTATTCGCCGTCACATAATTTCGGTAAAAATGTTTCATGAGCACCGAGGTGGAGAGATCATCCACCCGCCACAGGGCGGACACCAGGGCATGCGTGCCGGCATAGACAAATGCGCGGTTCAGGCCGATGAGCTCTCCGGCCTCCAATTTGCCCAGACCCGTTTGGCAGGCGCTTAACGTCACCAGATCCGCGTTCAATTCCAAACCGAAAATCTCCTTGACGGTCAGTCGGCGGTTTTCGGGGTTTTCTGAAGCCAGCCAGAGTGAAGACAACAGCGGATTGCCCTCATCGAATTCCCCATGGGCCGCTAAATGGATGATGCCATATCGGGAGATATTCTTCACCACCCATTCTTTCGTGGCTTTCGTTCCGGTCAGAATATCCATATTGGGATAATTCCATTTGATGCTTTTGGCCTCTAATTCGGCCAGCGGAAGATCGTAATTGAAATTTCCCAAATCCGGATTTCCGATCGCAAGGACTTTGTCATTTTTCACGGCCTGCCGTTTGGCAAAGGTGAATTGAAAAACACTGGCCGAGGGTGCGTAAAAGAGCGGGATCTCATCCACCAGATATGCCGGACCGTGTTTGAGTGCGGCAAAGGAGAGAAAGTGTAACGGTCCATCGGGAATAATTCCCAAATACTCCAGGTTTGTGATGTTGGCTTCAACCGGTTGAATCAGAGATCCATAGAGTTTCTGTAATTCATCATCAACGGGTTCCAGATGCTGAACGAGTTGCCGATAGCGGGTTACCAGGCGCGTGAGATCTTCTTCCTTCGCCGACACCGTTTTAAAGATGGTCCGTTCTTTGGTAATGAGCCACAGGTAGAGCTGGTCTGTTGTCATAAAGTAGGTGAGCAGTCCCACTCGAGGTTCCAGGAGCTGTTGCACGCCCTCCAGATTGAGCGGATCCACGGATACAAAACTACTGAGGGCCGGATTCTGCTGTTTGACCTCCAGGATGGCTTCTTCATAGAGAGCCTTCGTATTGCGATACCGATCCTGAAGGTCGGCAGGAGGCTCCTCATACGATCCTAATTCCGATTTGAGTGAATCCACCGTGGAAGCCAGCCTGTTGATTTTGGTCCAGGTTTCCCGGTCGCCCTGGTTTTTGAATTCGAGTTTTTGATTGCCCAACAGGTCGATAAAACTTCGGGATCGGGAGCGTTCTAAAAAATTAAAGGCGTCATCGGTCCGGTTCATGGTGATGAGCAGGGTAATGATGTCCCGGTACAGATCCAGTTTGTTCGTCTGGAAACTATTGCGGAGTTCATCAATTTTCAGAGCGGCCCGCATGCCTTCCACCACCTCGACGCCTTTGGTAAACCAGTCCAGGGCGTCCGGCAGCTTTCCTTCCTTTCGCAACAGGGTCGCCTTGCCCGCTGCGGCCCGCCATTCCACTTCCTTGATGCCGTATCGCCGGGAGATCTCATGCGCCCGCTCGTAATAGCCCAGGGCCTGTTCGGGTCGCAGCAGCGCTTTATTGACATTGCCCAGTTCCAGCAGGGCCTTAACCCAATTGATGACATTGTTGATCTCGGCGCTGATCTGTTCGGCCTTGATGAAATGCTCTTCGGCTTTTTCCAACTGTCCCAGAGCCAGTAGGGAGATGCCGATGTTCCGATGGTCATAGCCCAATCCCCATTGGCTTTTTAGGGACTCGTCAAGCGTTTTCGCCTGTTGAAAATAGTCCAGTGCGGTGGCATGGTCGCCCCGTTGCCGGTAGATCAAGCCAAGATTGTTCAGCGAAGAGGCTAACTCGGTTTGAATATTGGAAGACCGGCTGAGCGTGACCGCATCATGTAAATGGACGAGTCCTTTGTCGGTGTCATTCAGTGTCCAGTAAATCAGCCCGCGGGTATTTTTCACCATAATGCGTAATTGCGGGTCATTGGCCTGTTTGGCTTTTTTGTCGGCCTGGGTTAAAAGTTGAAAGGCCGCTTGATAGTTCCCTTGGAACCAGGCCACATTGGCGAGGTAGAGATCGCCCGTCGAGAGGAGCTTGGGGTTCTCCAGTTCTTTCGCAATGGCAAGGGCCTGGTGGTAGCGTTCCGCGGCCTGGTCGAACAGGCCGACTTTTTCATAGGTCAATCCCACTTCGTACAGCGCCTCGGCTTCTCCCTGGGGATCGCTTTGTTCCTGATAGAGCTTGAGCGCGGCCAGAAAGTTTTCACGGGCTTTCTCATACCGGCCCAATCGAAGGTAATAAATACGCCCGATTCGACGGTATTGAAACGCCGTGTGCCCCATTTCCCCGATTTCCTGATACAGGGAAAACGACTGGTTGAATTGGTCCAGGGCTTCCGTATAGGCCCCCATATTTTCACGGACAATTCCCAATGTCGCCATGCCTTCCGCGAGTCGATCAAGCTGTTCGCCTTGTTCCCAGATCTGGTTGGCCTGTTCGAGATGTTGCACGGCGAGGTCAAAATGTTCGAGACGGGAATGCAGGATGCCCAGGCGATATTCCGCCTCAGCCCGTTCGTTGGCCGGAGTCTCCGGCGTGAGCGCATCCAGAAGTTTCTGTTGAAAGAATAGGCCCTTTTCATAATCGCTGACTTCAAAGGCGGTTTCGACGGCCAGGGTGGTGAGTTCTTTGAAATCCTGTCGTTTTTTTGCATGCTCGATAAGGGCGAGTGCATGCTCGATATGCCGTAAAGAAGCGGGAAAGTCTTTGGTCTCAAATGCGTGAATGGCTTCCGCCACTTCCTGGTCATAGATGGAGGCGGCATATTCCTGGCGTTCGTCCGGACCCATGCCGGCAAATCCGTAGTGGCGGAAGGGGTATTTTCCCGTGTCCGATCCCCACAGATCCTTTGACGCGGCCATGACGGCTTCATCGGGAGGAAGCGTATTGAGATGCGTAAGATATTGATTCAGAAACCTGGTGGCGGTTGGGGAATCGAGCGGTGTCCGGCTCACGATGACATGAGGAAATCCCGCCCGCAGGAGCGAGGAGATCAGCACCCATGGAGAAGGCGATGAGGACGGAACACCGCCGAAGAGCAGGATCGAATGGTGTTGACTGCCGGCAAAATCAAGCACGGAGACAAATTCCCGGACATTTTGAGCTTCCTGCACTTCAAAGGCGAACGTCTCAGGATTTTTTAGAAACGCGGCAATATTGGTATGGCTGGCCAGCGGATGATCGTGCGTCTCGACCCCGCTAAATTGCTGGAGCACAAATGGAATTTCCCCCGCACTGGGAGGCGTGGAAGGGAGAAACGTGCTTGAGGTGGTGATGTGAGAAAAAAAGAGGCTGCGCTGATGATAGCCATTCAGGAAATCATAGAAGTTGCTGACCCACGTGAGCGGTTTCCGATCGAGCGTCAGGGAAGGAAGGGTGGATTCCAGTTCCTGCGGCATCGCCACATAGGCGGAGGCGGATTGTTTGAGCCGCTTGTGAAATTCTTGATCCCCCGTGATTCCTTTTTCGGTGACCACCAGCGGGCTGTAATGGAGCGTGTCCCCATCATGCACAAAGCCATGATAGCCTTGCATGCCTTTGAGAATTTTCAGGTAGGGGTGTTGCGCGTCCACTCCCAAAAATATGAGGTCTCTGGTCGGCGGATACGCCCAGAAGGAGGCGGTGGCCCAGGGATATTCTTCAAACAGGGCATAGAGCGTGTCTTGAAGGGCAGGAGCCAGTTCTTCAATGGCCGCGACGTTCCCGTGATTTCTGGCCTGCCGGAGTTCTCCGAGTAGCGAGTGTAATTCCGGTTCATAGTCTCCCAACCCTTTGAGGAAGATTTTTTCTCCCAGTGCTTCATAGACGGCGCTGGTTACTTGTCGAAGGCTCAGTTGCTCCGCCACGGTAAAGGCGTCGTCGGGCCGGCCTGCTTTAATCAATTGATCAACCGAGAGCTGAATCAGACGTTCATATGCGGGCCAGGTATTGGTCTGACCCGTGGGAGGGTCGGTTTGCGCGGGGAAACGAAGGACGGCCTCAACAGATTGGGTGAGAAGCTCCTCGTGCCTAAGGGGATCCGCGGTTGCTTCGGCTTGAGATAGATACCACAACCAGCTATTGGGCGATTGCCGGTCTTCCACCAGTTTAAGTAAGTCGTCCTGAATGTTCTGATAGACCTGAGGTTGATCCGATGTGCGTGCCAGTTCGGCCTGATTCAACTTCACCAGGAATTGAGCGGGAAGTCGTTCTGAATCTGAAAAGAGAGCCGGCTTGTTCAGGAGCGAGTCGGCCTTTTGGTAATACGACCACGGAAGCGTCCTGGTTGTGAACTGCTCATGCATGCGTTGGACGGCAGCGGCCGGCTTGAGGCGCTGGTCCGGCGATGGGTCGGGAAGAAGGGACAGGAGCATGGCGGTGTTGGTGAGGGTGAAAAACAGATTGCGGTCTTCATAGTTTCGTTGTTGAAGATCCTGAATGCCCGAGGTGATGGCCTCCACAAGGCTGTGGTCCGGGGTGTGGCCCTGTAGGATGCTTTCGACGGCCAATGTCGACAAGTTATAAATATTGACGCTGGTCCCGAACGGGATATTCAACGTCCGGGTGTAATTCAAGGATTGACGAAAGGACTCCATCGCCTGCTCAGGTTCATCTAATTGGTGGGAAAGCACTCCCAGCCGATTCAGGACAATGGCTTTTTCTGTCAGAGTTGCCGCATCCTGCGCAGCCGATGCTCCCTGATTGAGGAGCGCGAGTTTTTTGCGATAAAAATCTCGAGCGGGATCAGGTTCATCTAATTGCTCATAGGTGCTGGCGATATAACTGAACATGAGCTTTTGTTCGCCCATTCGATCGAACCCGCTGGCCGCCTGAGACCCCCCTTCATTGAGGGCCACATTCACATTGAACAAGCCCGGTCCCTTGGAAAGAGTTTTACCGCCGCCGGTGGTGAGGTGTTCCAGGCTGGTAAAGTAACTGCCCAACGCTTGTTTGAGTTCCTCGCGTCCACCCGTTTCGCTGGCGCGGCTCAGGTTAAACAGGTTGACCCCGATATTTCGCTGGAGCAATGTGACATTGTGTTCCTGCCCTAACTCACGGTTGAGGACTAAGGCCCGGGAGAACGCCTCAATGGCTTTGGCATATTGGCCGATGTCCTGATGGGACAATCCTATGCGTTCCAGGATTTCGGCTTGTAGGCTTGACTGCTCGGGAGGGACGTTCCGTAAGGCCAACTGGTATTGCGCCAACGATTCCTCGGTGCGTCCGGCTTTAAAACAGGCTTCCCCATAGTTTTTGCGATAGAGCATTTCGGTGATAGATTCGCCTGACGGAGTGAATTGTTCCTCGCGCTGCCGGTAGTGTCGATAGGCTTCGCGGGCATTCGAGAGCGCCAGATAGGTGTTTCCTAAATTCAACAGCAGTTGGGATTCTACGTCGGGAAAGCGACCGGCATCGTTGAGCTCCAACGCGATTCGATACTCCTGCTCGGCCTTCTCAAGGTAACCTTGCTTGCCGGACCGTTCGGTTTGTTCGTAGGCCCATCCCAGGGTTTGGTGGACATAGCCCAGGGCGGGATCCTTTTTCATGGCTCGTTGGAGGAGGCGGATCACAACCGGGAGGTCGGGCGGTTCGGCATAGGACAATGCCAGGGCCTGTCCATACTGATAGACCGCGTGATCGGGATGTGTCTTAACTAAGGTGGTATACCAGGCTTGGACCTCCATCGTCTCTTTGAGCATGACTTTGGTTTCAATATACGCCCGATGGGCTTCCACGGATTCGGGATATTGCTCGATGAGCTGTTTCAGCGATTTGGCGGCGATGCGGGTCTCCCCGATCTTCCGGTCCTTCAGGGCTTTTTTCACCAATTGTAAAATGAGAAGATTTTTGGTTCCCTCGAGCTCAGTCTGATTTTCCCCGGTAAATTGACTCAAGGCCGCATAGGTATCCGCCGCTTCCTGGTACCGTTCCGATTCTGAAAGGATTTCGGCCTTTTTTCGATAGGCCTGGATGACGAGTTCGTGGGGAAGGTCGGGAACCGGGATGACGAAATCCAGAGTTTCCAGAGCGGACAGTTGTTCTCCCTGTTCGTGATAGAGATCGGCAATGGTTAAACGGGCGGTAGCGATCAGGACGGGAAGGTCAGGATATTGGGGGATGATCCTGTTTAAGGCGGTCAGGCGCTCACGTTCCGTTTCACCCTGTTGGGAGAGTGTTACGACCTTTTGGATAGCACGTTTGCCCCAGGAGGAACGCTCGCCAAATAATTGAATGACATCCACGAACACGCGGATCACATTGGGAGCGTCTCCCAGAATCCGATAGGCTTCCCCTCTGGTGAAAAGACCCTTGGCTCGAATCTCTTTGTTGTGCAGATCTTCGACTTTGACGAGGTATTCCAAGGCGGTCAGGGGATCGTCCGCAAAGAGGTAAAGCCGTCCGGCTTCAATGAGGGCTTGACCGTACACCTCATCCATGTCCCGGTGCTCCTGCCCGATGGTGAGTAAATCGGACACGCCGGTGGTGACCAACCGGCGTCTTGCCGCAGAGCTGATGCCCTGTGCCTGCTCCTGGACCCGCAAGACGATGGTAAAGATCCGGGCCAACGCGCCGGTCCGTCCCGGTTGGCGGGTGTAGGGCTCCAACGATTCGCGGGCCGCAGGAAAATTTCCTTCCTGTGTCTGTGCTTCGGCAAGGGAAAAGTCAAATTCTGCTCGTGCGTCAGGAGGTTGTTGTGCCAACAGATTGTGAGAAATGTTTCCCAGAACCAGGAGCGCGAGATCCAGTTGCCCGTGATCCTGATAGGAGGCGGCCAGCGATTTGGCGTGATCGAGGTCGACGTAATCCCTGAGAAACGCGGGGATGTCCATCCGGAAAATATCGCCGGCTTTTAGGTCGGAGTAATAGAGAAAATCCCCGGACACGGCAGGGTAAATATGAAATTGGTGCGCGGGAGTGATCCGATAGATTGTTTGGAATTCAGCCTGCTGTGGGCCCCAGAGTCTCATCCAAATGGACGATTCATCATCGGTATCAACCAGCCCGTCATCGTTGGTGTCCCGGTCATAGCGGGTAAACACCAGGTGACGAGTCGTGGTGAGGTCAGAGGGGTTGTGGTCCAAGGCAGGCCAGAGATCCAGAGCATGGCTGTCCTGGTCGAAGGAGGTGGAGCTGTTGTCCTGAAGATTCAATAAGGTCAAATGGGCACCAGTGGAATACAGGAGCTGTCCCTGACCATTCACAGAAAAGCTGGTGGCCTGGGCCACGACCAATTCTTCCGACTGGTTTGAGAAAGTTTTCCGGTAGATGGCGGAGGTGTTGTGAAGCGGATCACTTTTGAGATAGAAAAATCCTTGTTCTTCTTGATCCCACTGAGGAGACCCATCCCCGCTGGTTAAATCCGTCAGTCGTTGTTCCTCACGGGTGATCAGATCCAGGAGGTACACATCGCCACGGGGATCGGACTTATGCGACACATACAAAAGTCGGGTCCCATCCCGGTTCAAGGCCGGTTCCTGATCGCTGGCCGGGTGAGTGGTCATTTGTCGGGGAAGTGTGAGGGCGGCACTCTTGAGAGTTTGGACCCAGATATCCGAATTTCCCGAACGAGTAGAAACGAATGCAAGCGTTTGTCCATCCATGGAGACAGACGGTTGATAATCCAGGGCCGGGTGAGTGGTCAGGCGTTCAGGTGTCGTAGCGAGAGCGGGGAGGGAGGAGCACAGGAATCCGATCAGGCCGGTGAAGGCGATTAAGCCGGATAGGGCTCGGTGAAAATGAAAGAATCGGCTCTCTCTTCTTCCTGATGTGCTCTTTCGAGCCTCGTGCGGAGGGAGAGAAAGAAGATGACCTCGCCACATGGAGTCTTGAGCTAGGGTGTGGCGTCTTTTTGAGTCCATGTCCCATTGTCCAATTGGATTCGTTCTCCCTTGAGTGCTTTATCCCGATTGAGTGCGGCAAACATTTTGTGGACCCGTGGTAATTCTGAAGGTGTCAGAGTCTCGTTGGTTTCAACAATCCGGCCCATGATCGCGAGGCGATCTTCATTCTCCTCCTTAATCAAATTCTCAACAAATGCTCGATCGTCAGGTTGGACTTTTTCCGGCTCCAGGAGGGTGACACCGCCTTCATTGTTTTCTCCGATGATTCCTAATGATTTATAGCGATTGAGATCATCTTTGTTGAAAGACACTCGTTGGAGGGCACGCACGACGTCCTTTTTCCCCGGGGGAAGTTCCTGGGTCTGTTTCAATTTTCCCTTCGGATCGATATAGCGAACGGACGCCACCAGCATGACTTGCTGATTGAGTTCTTGATACGTGCCAAGCACCTGGTTTTCCAAGGCCGTGCGTTCATCAACCACGGTCACCCCGACTAAAGGACCGCCGCACGCTGTCAGGAGGGCCGGAAGGAGGGTCATCATGACCAAGGACATAGGATGGGAAAAGAACGTGTGCATATTGGTGTAAGACGATAATCGGAGGTAGGACATAACTAATCGGCTCCTCAAGAGGGTAGGGTCTTCCTTATCTTATCAAATTCCGGAAAGCTGCTGAAGAAAAATCTCCAAATGGTCATCTAGAACCGGATTCATGTCATCCTGGGTAAAGCGAAGGATCTGTGTCCAGCTCAACTGAGCCATGGCTTGGCGAGATGCTTCGCGCTGCTCAGCATGACAATAAACAATGAACGAGGCAGAAGGTAACTCGGTCGTTCATCCCGCCCTCCGTTTTGTCATCCTGAGTCGGACGAAGGATCTGTGTCCAGCTCAACTGAGCCATGGCTTAGTCAGAGGCTTCGCCTTCAGCTCAGAATGACACTAGATAAGAGGATAATCACTTATTGAAGCACGATCTCTCCTTCAGGGGTGAACGAATAGGTCTCGGCTCCGATTAATTCCAATACCTTGTCCAGGTCTTCCCAGTTGGGGATGGCGGCGGTGAGTTTTTCAATGTTTTTCATTTTGGCGATCGGGATGCGCTCCAATCTAAAGGTGGGGATCAGACTGCCTTGAAAGTGGATCGTCAGATTTAATTGCCCTCTGGCCACTTCCACCATCACCCGGGAGGGATTCGCGAATTTTAGTTGGGAGCGAACATTGGAAATCGTCGGTTTGCTCCCTTCCGGGTCCAGGAACACGAGGAGACGATCCAGCGCTTCGTTTCCGATGTGCGTAATGTGCAGATTGCATTCTAACCGGCTCAAATCCACGGCTCCCGTGGTTTCCTGCAATAGGGTTGTGAGTCCAATGGTGGCGGCGATGTTGCTATCCCCTCTGATTTTGGATTCTGTTTGAATGAGTCGGTTGGCATCGAGATTCGCTATTTCAAACTCCGCCGATAGACGCAAGGGATGTTCGGCGGCGATGATGACATTTCCCCCAATCCCTCCACCCAACACATTCATGGCGAGATTTTGCATTTTCAAGGACTGTTGCTCAAACGCCAAATTTGTCGAGAGGTTTTCGACCGTGAATGGCCCGAGCTGAAGGCGATCAATGGTGAGGGTCTGTCCTTTTCGGGAAAACGATTTTAGCTGGGCAATACGGTCGGACGGTTGAAATGGCTTTTTCGGCGGAGACGGGAGTCCATCCGGGTTCCAGGCCAGTGATTTTCTGAGCTGTATTCCACCGTTCATGTCACGGAGTTCCGTGCCATCCCGAGTCAGTGAAAGTGTTTCAGACCCGATCTCCACAGAGGCATCCAGACTCCCTTGTTCTTTTTTGAGCATGGACAGGGTGACCAGAGCCTTGCCGTTTCCCTGAATCCCCAATGGTTCGAGAGCTTCTTGAAAGGGTTCCACATCCAGAGCCAGGCGGGTGTGCAGTTGGGCAAAGAGTTTTGCCAATTGGGTGCCATGGGGCGCGTTGGAGGACAATAGCTCACGCAAGCCCACCACCGTGCTCTTTATGGAAAGGTCGACTCCCCTTGATGTCACATGGATCGGATCAATCTGGACCTCATTGAGATCAGGAGACGATAGGTTCACGTGCAAAGAAGTGTTGGCTAGTTCCCTGATCGGTAGGGTTTCCGGCAGGTGAATACGATTGAGCGTGACATCAGTGGTGAGCTGGGTTTGAGGTGCCGCTTGTGGGGAATAGGCCATGGTCATGGTGCCGTTGCCTCCCTGAACCCGATATCCCGAGACGGCTCCCTCAAGGTCCCGCATCGTGAGTTTTCCGTTGACTCCCAACGGAAGGGTCAATTTCTTGAGATCATCTTCCGTGGGGACCCTACCCGCTGTCCGCAGAATCAGGCTGACCCGTCCTTTTGGATTGATTTCATCTACTCCCTTCATGAGCGGTCCCGATAGATGTGGGAGAAGGTTGCCGACATGGAGAAGGGGTAGCTGCAGATCTACGTCAAATTGTTGGTTCGCCTGCTGATACCGGGCTTTCATCCCCATCTCTAATATTTCTTCGCTGGTCAGTCGCAGGCTCTCCAGTAAATAATCCTGTTTGAGCACATCTTCCTTGGTTTTTAATGTCAGTCTGATTGAAGGAAGGGTGGCCGTCAGGGAGGGATCCTGGTAGGTCAGGTTGCTGAGCGTGACCTGGAGCTGGTCTTCGGAGCGAAGGTTCGTGGGTTGATAGGTCGGAGAGAGATGGCCTTGAAAGTGAGATTTCAGGATCACATGGCTGGTCCCGATTGTCATCGTCTCAGCCGCATGGAGGTCAGAGAAATGTGACGAAAATCCGACCGTTCCCTGAATCGCACCATTGGTTTCCTGATAGCCGGAAGAAAGCAGGAAGGTGAGTTGGTGCATGGTGCCTCCTGCGCCGAAGGGTTTCAATTGAGCTTGAAGAGAGGACAGCTTGAGCGCCGCCGTCGCTTTTGCCCATTCGGGACGGAAATCCGGATGAAGTGCTCCGGTGGCGTGCAGCACAAAGGTATCCGGTTCGGATCCTTTCTGGAGAACGAGTCCTTGAAGCCGGTCTTTTGGGATGAGGGAGAGTAGAGCGCTAATGTTTGGGGACAGACGAAGTTTCAGCGAAGCATCCATGCCTTCCTTCGGGGCAGGATGAGGTTGTACCGCGCCGTTTATCTGTAAGGTGCCATAGGGGCTAAGGTCTGCGTTCAGATGCTTTACCTCTATGTGACGGGTGTGATGATTGCCACTGGTATCGAGGGTCACGGCAAAAGGAAGAGTGAATGGTGTGCCAAGTAAATCGCCGGGTAATGCCGTGGTGCCGGAGACCTGCAGGATTCCGGAAAAGGGTCCGGAGGCCTGATAGTCGCTCTGGAGACTCAAACCGAAGTTTTGTATTCCATAGGCTTGAAACGTCACATCATGAGTAGAAAGTTTCGCCGAGACGTTTCCCGTCAACGGGAGGTTCTCCTTGATCTGCAGTCTTTTGGCAGCGAATGCCAGATTTGTCGGTCCCACGGTCAGGGCGTGGCCTGGTAGATGCAATTCGACATTTTTCCCGTCTAATCCCGCGTGAATGGTCCCCTCAAATCCGGAATCGGGAAGTGAGCCGGTGAGGGTGAATGAGGGAGACAGATTCCCCCCAACTGAAGCCGTGGCAAATTCCGGCGGTACAAAATCTTTAGCGAGGGCCATAAGTTTCCCGAGGTCAAGATCCGTATCGGCAAGGGAAAGATTCACGGCTTTTTGGGTTAAGAATTCGTTGATGGTTCCGGCAAGTGTGAGACGAAGGGCCGGATCCGATTCAATGGTGAGCTGTTTCAGATCGAGGTGTTGAGTCGGAAGATGAATCGCAGTGTCAAACTTCACGACCAGGGGCAGTTGAATGTGTTTCCCTTGGAGCGCCACCGCGACCTGCTTAACCTGCAGCGTACCGTTGAGATGTGCATCATCCGATGACACACCTCCCGAACTCTGGAGATTCAGATGGGTCAGGTTCACTGTGAGGTCGTGGGACACCACAAGCTGGATATTGCTCTCGATAATTTTAAGGGTTTCCAGATCAATCGAGACAGGAAGAGTCGGAAGGGCTGCCGGTTCGGGAGAGGGTGGGGGAGGAGGTTCTGGTTCGGCTTTTGTGAGTTCAGGCAGATTGAGTGATATGTCTGCCTGATCGATGGAGATTTCGTTGATGGTGAAGGTGCCCTTCAACAGTCCGAAAAGGCTGTAATCCAATGTCAGGTGTTCGAGTGAGAGTGGGATTTGGCCCGGCTTGGTCAATTCCAATTGACTGACTCGAAGGCCGGTCAGCAGATTAAACGAAAGGGATTGGATTCGGACCGTTCCTTGAAGAAGCTCGGAAAGACGAATTTCCAGCTCTTGCCGGACCATGTCTGAAGGAAACCAGTAGGTCAGTAACAGACCCGCACAGAGAAGAAGGGCCAGTATGCCCAGGCCTGTCCAGGCAAACCATTTCAAGATTTTTCTTGAACGTGGTGGCGTTGCCGACGGAGGTGTGTCTTGTTGGGGGGTATCGGAAGTCGTCATGGAGGTGGGGGAATCCTATTGCCGGAAAGCGACGAGACCTTTTTCATTATTGGAGGTAAGACAGATCATACAGATTAGTGAAGGCGTGAAGAGTCTGATGTTTTGTATGATCCGTTCAGTCTCCTATGCCGGATAACGGCTATTACCTAAGAGTTTAGTCAACTTCATGTCTTAAATAAAGGAATGAAATTTTTTAGGATACCTGATTGGGGATTTCTGAATGCGAGGGAAACGGAAATTCTTTTCGGAATGACAGAAGTCACCATGTGGGTCTGTTGAAAAAAGCCGCCAGCGGCGTTCTCGCCATTTTCCCGTGCTCACGTACTACGCGTACGCTCCGCGCGCAAAAACGGCTGCGGCCTTGCTGGACGGACCCTTCGGGAAGACTCAGGGCATGCTTTTTTGAACCGACCCGGAGCCTTTGATGAGTAATCTAATCCTGGGCAAATTTGCCCTTGAACATCTTTATTATCACTCCCCATGTGGGCTTGTTTGATACGATCGGGAACGGGCAAGGCTGGGGACACACAGAGAGGAACGTAAGTTGAAGATTAGTGGTGTGGGTATAAATAGTTATCCTTTGATCATTCGGTAAGCAAAAAGGAGCAGAAATGATCCGCCAACGGCGATGCCAAAACTTGGCAGATTAAACCCGGTGACCTCGCCATAGCCAAAGTAGGTGCTGATCAGTCCTCCCACCATGGCGCCGGAGATCCCAATCAGGATGGTGATAATCATTCCACCAGGGTCCTTTCCCGGCATGATAATCTTTGCCAGAACCCCTGCCATAAGGCCGAATACGATCCAGGAAATGATGCCCAATGAGGACCCTCCTTGTGATTCAGGATGAACTGCAGGGAGTGTTGAAACATGCCGCCAGCGGCGTTCTCGCCCCTTGGCCGTGCTCACGTACTCCTCCGTACGCTCCGCCCGTCCAAGTGGCTGCGGCCTTGCTGGACGGGCCTTTTTGAACACTCCCTCATTTTTCTTGTGTTGGTTTCGATCACTCAAATGACGATGAAAAACGAAAATATTTGAAATATTCAACAGACTCCTGCAGTATTTGGCTTCTGGCCTTCAATCAAAGGGCCGTGAGAGTGACGGGTTGAAATGGGACATGCTCCAACCTGGTTATGGGCTTGTTTTTTCCATTGAGGCGATAAATGAATCGGCTTCCTTAATGGAGGCGTTCAATTCCTTAATGAGGGCGGCGATATTGCCTTCCACCGAGACCAATTCACTCTTTAATGACGCGATCGTTTCTGCATTCAGGTTGTGTTTTAGAAAGAGGACTTGGTCTTTGAATTTTGCCAATACCGGATCCATTTTCGATTCGGCACGTTTCATGGCTTTTATCAATTGAGCATATTGGGTGCGTGTTTGTGTGAGTTGCTTTTGGCTGTTTTTGCGCAAGGCGGCGCTGGAATATTCTTTGAGTTCAGCCTCCCATTCATCAAATAAAGCTTCCGAGACATCCTCCACCGACGCGATGCGGTCTCGAACTGCCTGGGCTTTGGCTTCGCTCCGTTCGTATTCCGCATTCAGGACCTCGTATTTCTCCTGTAACTCACCGCCCTTGATATTAAGGGTTTTGGTGAAGCGGTCAAGCGCCGACTTGAATTGTTCTTTGGCGTCCTCTTGAGCGTCACGAGCTTTTTCCACATCACTGACCATCAGGTCGCGTTTATGGTAGCCGATTCTCTCCATCGCATCATAATAGACACTCTGACAACCAAATGTGCTCAGACTCAAGAGCATGGTTAACCATGTCAGGTAAGGAAAGAGTCTGCGGGAACCTCCTGGAGAATATTGAGGGTACATCATGTCATCCTTGTACAAAGGGTTTATATTCATTGGCCCAATCATCAGGTTGTCGAAGGCCCGGGCTTCAAGACTTTTTCCAAAAGACCCTTCATGGAATCCCCGCCTTGATTCTGGACGAAGGAAAGGACGATCGGCACAAACTTTCCAATCATATCAGGGCTTAATCCAAGTTGCGAAAACCCGCTTGCCAAATTGGCGAGATTTCCCAATCCCCCCATCTTCTCGCCTAACCCCCCGGCGCCGAGTGAAGCGGCCATTCCTCCTAATGCTCCCATCATGCCGCCGCCCGCAGAGGCTGCTGGGGAGGGAGCGGGTGCTGCCCCTAAGAGGTCCCTGACCCCTGGAACCTTGTCGGCGAGCTGTTGAAACTCGCCTGAGCTCAATTTTTCCTTCGCGAGGTTGAACAAGAGACCGGCGCCGCCTTTGGCTTGGCCTTCATTGATGTTCAAACTGCTGACAAGTTGTTGAATCAATTCCATGGCAAGACCTCCTGATAAACAATCGAATGCATGGACACGCGGGTGAAAAGTGAGTGAGGGTGGGCCGATTGCCTCCACTTCAGTCGATCTTTGATGCTGAAGCATCAGCCGTAGGTGATAAGATACGGGATATGCCGCTGTAAAAGAAACCAGACTCGCCAAATCTTTGGCTGGAAACACTAGAGGGTCAACGCCACGCTGGAGTCTGTTGGCCGTTGGTTTCTGCCCAATACGGGACCCACGCCAAACACATCAACTTTGTCGAAATATTCGACTTTTTGGGGCGCACATTGAGAGTCTCCAGGGGAATGGTTTCGACATCCCACTGAGCGGTTAGTGATTGAATCTCTTCTTGTAACTCCGCCTCTGACGCAACCAATTGTTGTTGAAGGGCGTCCACGTTTTCCTCGGCACGGTCCACATCCTTGCCTTCTTTCATGGTTCGGCTCATCCCTCGAACGGCGGATGTGGCCTTGCCCATCGAAGATCGGCTGACGGTTTTACGGCCCATGAATACCGATAAGAGAGTCGCGCCGATGGAAATAACCGTTTGGAGTTTTTGTTGTTTGGCCTGCTCGGATTCCCGTTGAACGGCCTGTTCGGCCCGCCGGATTCGATCTTCGAGTGTCGTCATTTTCCCGGCATATTTTTTTCGGAGTGCGTCGGTCTCGTCATCCCGCCGTTCGCGGACGAGCTGTTGTAATCGAAGGCGGAAATCACGTTCCGATTCATGTGGGCCGGAAGTCACCCCTAACGAGGCATTTCTGAATATATCCAAGGTTTGTGTCCGGTAGACCCAATCCTCAAAATCCTTTTCCCATTCCTTATAGGATTTCGCCTGGGTGGCGGCGCCTGGCAGTTCCCCGAACTGTGCTCCGTCAGAAAGATGAGTATTTAAATCGGCAGGTGGAATATCGAGAGGGTCTGCTTGGTCCCAATGGACCGGTACCGCGCCCGTGGTTATCTCTACAAGGGCTTGGACCTCACGGACTTCATCCAATTTCCTTTTGGCATCCTGGTAATGGACCGATGCGGCACCATACAGTCGTGGATAATACATGAGTGAGCCGATTGCGGGCCTGGCTCCCCGAATGGGTATGAAATATTGGCGGATGTCCGGAGGAAGAACCGGTGGATGCGTGGTGCTTTCTTTAGGAGGTGTTCCGGGAAGAGATTGAGAAGCGGTGGTTAGGGTTTTGGTGGAAGCGGATGAGGCTGTAGAAACGGAAAGCGCTGCTTTCACCGGATCCATCAAGGTTTTGATTTGTGTTCGGGTTAAAGGCCCTCGAAGATAGGACAATGCCCAACGGGTCTCAAAAATTTCCGGCCCATCGTCATGGACGTTGTTCATGAGAAACACCCGGTTCCCGAGGCCGGAGATAATCTGCTCCATCTTCTGACGATTGAAGTTTCCTTGACTGTTGGCCGCCGCGCCTTCCAATCCATCCAATACGCGGGCCATGTCCCGTTCGGTCTGGAGACGTCCGATAAACCACGTTCCCGTATTGCCCAATCCTTTGTAATCCAGGTCAACCGGGTTTTGAGTCGCGAGCACGACACCCAGGCCAAAGGCTCGAGCTTGTTTCAGCATGGTGAGCATCGGGGCTTTGGATGGCGGGTTTTTGATCGGAGGAAAAAAGCCGAAGACTTCATCCATATAGAGCAGTGCGCGCAGACTGGTGGTGCCCGATTGGCTTCGCATCCAACTGACCATTTGAGTGAGCAGGAGACTGACAAAAAACATGCGCTCAGTATCATTCAGGTGCGCGATGGAAAAAATGGCGATGCGGGGCTTGCCGGCTGGGGAGTGCAAAATCTGATCGATATCCATCGGCTGGCCCTCCAGCCATGCAGAAAACCCTGGTGCTCCCAATAAATTATTAAAACGCATGGCTAACGCGAAGCGATCCTTCGAGGAAAAAACCGATTCCAAATCCATCACTCCCAACTTGGAAAACGGCGGGGTTTGAATCTGTTGGATAAGCGAAGAAAGCGTGAGGTCTTGTCCGGCTTCCCAGGAGGTTTTCAGAACATTGGCCAGCAGAATATGTTCGGGGCTTTGCAGGGGGTCGGCATCCAGACCAACCAGATTGAGTAAGCTGGTCGCCGTAGTGCCCACCCGATCCCCTAAAAGTTCTGCGTCTTCAAGGATGTTGGGGGAGGGAACGGCAAACGATTGGAGAATGGATACAGGAAGTCCTGCCGTGCTGCCAGGGGTATAAACCAGAAAGTCCGCTGCTTCACGGAGTTTCGCGATTCTGGCTCCATCCTGTCCCCAAGCTTTCAAGCCTGCTTTCCATTTGGCCGCTTCCTCGTCCGCGAAACCTTCCGGCGTGAGGGATTGTTTCTTTGCATCATCGTGATTGATCCAGGGAAGAAAATCGCTGCCTTGCAGATCAGGAAAGGTTAGTAAGAGGTTGGCGATATCGCCTTTGGGGTCAATGATGATGGCAGGAACATTGTCGATCGCGGCTTCTTCCAACAGGCCAATACACAAGCCGGTCTTGCCGCTGCCCGTCATGCCGACACAGACCGCATGGGTGACCAGATCTTTCGAGTCATAGAGGAGGGGGCCGGATTTTGCTGATTTGGTGGCGAGGTCGTATGGCCTCCCTAAATACAACACTCCGAGCTTTTCAAAATCAGACATGGTCAGCCACTCCCTTCGTTCACTTGCAAATAGAAGTTCCCTGGTTAAAAATGGGTGAGGGAAACTCGTTTCCTGGTTATGCTTTTCAAAGGCATTGTAGCCCTGAGCACGGATTGCCCTGAGCCAGGAATACGATACCAAAGAATCTAGGACCGTCGCATTACATAAGGATTCATGAAATCAATAATGGTCCAGACAATGTAGAAATCAAAACATTGAACCTATGGCAAATTGACATTCTTAGTTATTTGACCAAAAATCAATTTGTTAGGCTCGACAATTTTTTAACTACCAGTTTAACAACCAGGTGGATCTCTCATATCCTAAATGTGGCGTTCCAATCGGTAACGAGGAGAGTTTTATGATCATAACGAATAAGCAGTCAGGAACGAACGTGCATGAGATTGCTAACGGGATCTATCGCATTAACACACCGGTCGTCATCGAAGGTGCGGGTGGGTTCTCGTTTAACCAATACCTCATCGTAGATGATGAACCACTGCTCTTCCATACCGGCCCGCGGAAAATGTTCCCATTCGTCCGTGAAGCCGTGGCGAGCGTGTTGCCGGTTGAGAAACTTCGATACATTTCGTTTTCTCATGTAGAAGCCGACGAATGCGGGTCACTCAACGAATGGCTGGCCGCTGCTCCCCAGGCTATGCCGTTGTGTGGGACAGTTGCGGCCATGGTCTCGATTAATGACCTTGCCGATCGGGCACCTCGCGCCCTAACGGATGGAGAGCAGCTCACTCTGGGCGAACATACTGTGCGTTGGTTCGACACGCCGCATCTGCCTCACGCCTGGGAATGCGGCTTACTGATGGAAGAGCGGACGTCGACGTTGTTCTGCGGCGATCTATTCACGCAGGGAGGGGCAGACCACCCTCCTGTTACGGAGTCGGACATTCTGGAGCCCAGCGAATCCTTTCGATCCGAAATGGATTATTTCTCCCATACGAAGAAGGATGGTGTGCTCCTGGAAAAGCTCGCCTCGACCAATCCAACCATACTCGCGTGCATGCACGGGAGTGCATGGCGTGGTGATGGCGCCAAACTGCTTCGCGCGCTTTCCGACTCGCTATCCGCAAGATGAATACCATATTGAGCAGGACATGCTGGCTCACAATAATACATGGTAATGCATAAGAAGGAACCAGAGTGAGAGGAAACATCATCGCCTACATCCAAATGTGTCAGAAGGAAGGCACGAGTTTACAGAAGGGGATGAACTTTCGATTAAAGGGAAAACACTCAGTAATTCTCATGTCGGTTCGTCCTAATGCTCCCTACAGGGATATAGTGTTGGAGGATGGCGCTGTATTGGTCTATGAAGGGCATGATGAGCCAAAGAAAAACGGCGGTGTCGACCCAAAAATCCTGGACCAACCAGAGCGAAGGCAAAATAACTCTCTGACGGAAAATGGAAAATTTCACAAAGCTGCGCAAGCTTATACGTTGGGGGAGAAAGGACCTGACATTGTTCGCGTATACGAGAAAATTAAGGCGGGGATTTGGTCAGATAACGGCTACTTCCACCTTGTGGATTCGTGGATCGAGCATGATGGAAAAAGAAATGTATTTAAGTTCAAGTTGGTCGCGATTGAAGGCATCGAAGATGAATCATTAGCCGAAGATCCGCCCACTAGACTTGTAGAGCGTAGTCGTATTATTCCAACAAGCGTAAAGTTGGAGGTATGGACACGGGATAGCGGCCGTTGCGTATCCTGCGGAGCGACTGATGAGCTTCATTTCGATCATATTGTTCCGTATTCAAAGGGCGGGACTTCTGTGAAAGTCGAGAATATCCAACTTTTATGTGCACGCCACAATATTGAGAAGAGTGCAAACATTCAATGAATACAACCAGCAATTCTTACAAAGCATGCGGTTTACTCACCTCCGCCCTGCTCCAGGGCAAAACGTTGTGTAATTTATCTTATAGTTAAGCGGCGGGAATCAGGGCTGCCGAAGCGGCAGAGCCGGCCTAAGCTAAGGTATGGGTACTCATGATTCAGTAAACCTTCAACAGTATTACAATCGAATGAGATCGAGGAAATAGCAAGGGCCAATCCGACAGAAAAGCCGTACGATTTCTGTTTACCAGAGAATCAAAGTCAATTCAGTACTCTATTTAAATTTGATGGCGGTTCCTTTGACCGTGGTACAGGTAAAAGTATAAACGTTGTAAATGGGAATGAAACCGTACAGGCTGCTTTCTGCTGAGACATTGAGTAAGGCATCTCCGCCCGTGGTTTCTAAGGCCTTATCCACCGCTTTAGCCATGTCCGATTGCCCAAATGGGATAATGGCCAAAATGAAATGACGGCAAGCTTGCCCTTCAGCTGGCCCTAACTCCTCATAACCTTGGCTGGTTTTCAAGAGCGAAGCTGGATCGGCTGAACTTTTGGTCACAATCCCCAAAGTTCCAGTGGTACTGCATCCCGCCAACATACATGTCAGTAACAGAACCGATCGCCAGATTTTGGGCATGTTCTTCTCCTTAAGAGAGGGTTAAATTTAATGCCTGTTAATTCGGAATAACCTCTTGCAATCTTAAATAAATATTTGGACTTTCCTTGGGGACATGAATCTGTTCTGGAAATCGCTGTTATTGAGGAGATGGTCTAGCCTCTAGCTTGGAAATCGTAGCTGGGGACCAAACAGGATGAGAGGAATAGGAGAATATTGATTTTATTGGACCTCCAGGAGGTAAAAAAAAGATAGAGAATAAAAGTGAGAACGGGCTTCGGAAGAAGGGTGCTACTCTTATACGAATAACTGTTATGAGTTAATTAAGGAGGCTGAAGTGCAGACCATATCATGGGATGATTTCATAAAAGTCGAGCTTCGCGTCGGGCGCATTGTGAGTGCGGTGCGGTTCCCGGAAGCCAAAAAGCCTGCCTACATTCTGCAAGTTGATTTCGGAAAGGACATCGGTATGAAGAAGTCGAGCGCTCAGATCACGGATCTTTACAAACCGGAAGAGTTAGTGGGAAAGTTGGTTGTCGCTGTTGTGAATTTTCCAATCAAACAAATCGGTCCGGTGATGTCGGAATGTCTGGTCACCGGATTTCATACTGAGAACGGGGAGGTGGCGTTGTGTGTCCCGGACAAATCGGTTCCTCTAGGCAGAAAGTTGTTGTAGTTTCTCCGTTGCTTAAACTATTTGCTGATAGAGCCATGCCTTACAACAAGTTTCACCTACTTCGGAGTATTTAAGATATCGTGAGGTCTCTGTGGGATGGGTGGGAAGATGGCCAGAGATATTGAAATACATGCTGACACCAGACCTATTCAGTATCTTGGATACACCGACCCGGCCAGTCTCATTAAGTTACTGAGATTTAATGAAACCAGGGTTCTTGCCAGGTGTGGGGTGTATGCTGCTCTCTGATAATGGACACAATCAACTATTGGAAAAGAAATGGCCAACCGCTTAACCAAAGGAGACGACTATGGCGTTCCTACCTACCTTAAAAGATCTATTTCGGCATGATCCTGGAAGAACTGGTCTCCTTCTTCTTCTTTCTATGGTTTTTGCATTAAGCGGCTGTGCGCATGATGGCAAAAGTTCTACCGAGGGAACACGTTCTCATGAATCCTATACGCACGAATCCGAATCTCCGCATGCAACTCAAAATTATATGGACCATCATCATTTTTCCGGCTCAATGGAAGAAGAATTAATGCTGAGCGATGAACAAAAAGAGGCCTTTCACAGGCTTCGACTTGATTACGATAAAATGGTCGTCAAAAAAACCGCTGATGTTCGAACGGCGGAAGTCGATCTTGCGACCCTGCTCGGAAAGGGTGAGCCAGACCGTCAGGCGATTGAAGAGCAGGTCAAAACCATTGGAGCCATTAAAGAAGATATGATGATGGCACGCATTGATTCCCTGCTGAAATTGAGAGGTGTGTTAACTCAGGATCAATACGGAAAATTTAGAGAGATCTTGCATCAGCGCATGAATCAGATAGAGGGACATTCCCCCCATGGAAGTATGTAGCACGGAGGTTGGAGTTAAGGATTGTTTGAAGGGTGTGAAATTGGAGAAAAGCCGATCGCGCCTTGAATGTTTTCCCTGTAGGCTTTTCCTTTGCGGCTATGACATGGATGGGTGGGGATGATCAATCTCACCCACCCATATGAATCCGCTTGTAGGACGAGTGTTTAAAACGCTTTCTACTGAACCTGTCTTCTGGTTGTGCTGAAGAAGCTTATCGGTATCTTTTGATTCGTTCCGTATAATCTTCAGAGGATGCAGGATCGAGTTCCCATCGGTGGGTATCCCGGTCATACACTTTTTCTCCTACAAGTTCTTCAGAATTTTCAAAGGTCAAACCCACCGCTTCGCCCAACTCATCCACGGTATCTTGATCCGGAGTAGGATTGGAACCCCCTACAGTTTCATCGCCGGAACTCCCCGCGTCCATGGTTGCGTCAAGATCTCCACCGAAAAGTCTGGCCTGTTTTTGGCGATTGTTTCCACGAGTAAGGACTACCTCCGATTCCTGCTGAACCCTTGTCTCGCTAAAATCCTCTTGGATAGCCTCTTCAGCAGGATCTTGATTTTCAATATATTGCCGTATCATCGTATCCGCATCCTTCCGTGATGAATTCGTATTTTTCTTTTTAGCCATGGATCCTCCTCATCATTGGATAAGCAGCAAATATTTTGAACTTTGTAAACGATTTAGGGCTTTACTGTATCCCAAGGCTCAGGAGTATCAAACTGGAGAAAACCCTGGAGAAAGTTCAGGTAGGGATGACTCCAATGAGTGAGATTGTTCGCACGAATTACGACCGGTAGGGGTGATTGTTTGGAAAGTGGGCAAAAGATGTCGTCACTTTTGACACCTTTATCGGTCCGATTTCTTCATTGGGCCGATTATTCCCGACCATTCCATCCACTGTCTTCACACTAATGTCTTCACCCTAAAGTTTTGGATTGTAAAAGTCTTTGGAAACCGATAACAGATTTCCCCCAAACCTTCCGTCCCGTAATAGGACACTTTTTCCAAGGGTTTTTGGCAGGCTTCAAAACCGAGCGAACAAGTTAAAATTCAAAAAGTACAAAGAGGGTTAAAAAGATAGAAAAACTTGGCCCGTTTTTTTTTCGACCTGTGTTTCCCGTTTTAAAATCCCTAAGGAGAAATCGCCGCCATGAAAAATTCAACTATTTCAACCATGCTATTTCTTTCGCTGATGTTTAGTGGATGTTCTCAATACCAGGTGATCCCCGAGGGGTTGGAAAATCAAGTCAATCACACCTTGGACTTTAAGCAGATTCGCGAGAACCCTGATAATTATCAAGGAGAGTTGATGGTTGTCGGAGGAGAAGTGCTATCGGTCAATCGAAAGCAGGATGCGACAAGAATCGAAGTACTCCAACTTCCACTGAACGATGATTTTACTCCAGCGATTCATCGCACCAAAACTCAGGGAAGATTCATTGCGCTATCGAAGGGGAAGGATCCATTAGATCCAGCCGTGCTTGAAAATGGCAAAGCCATTTCCATTGTCGGTGAGGTTATAGGCAGGGAAACTATCCAGGTGGGTGAAGATACCAAAGAGGTCCCCATCTTTGGCATCAAAGATTTGACCATATGGGATAAGGCACTGTATTGGGGGCGAGGCTATTCAGGATTTGGTTGGGGTGGGGGTTATCCAGCCGATTTTTATACTGGATATCGTCCGCTCGCATATCCCTATTATTGATAGTTTTGAGCCCCTGAAATGGTTCAGATAATGATGATCGGGGTGCCCAATTGGACGGTTTCAAACACAAATTGAAGATCGTCAGCATGCAGTTGTATGCATCCGTGGGTGACATCCTGGCCTAATAAATTTGAGTACAAGGCCCCATGAATGAAATATCCATTGCCAAAACCCAACGCATATTGTCCGAGCACTCCCGGCTGTAACCGATCAGCCATTTTTCCGGGAACGGGATCGCCTTGTTCAATAAAGGCCCAATCGGGACGAATCCATACCGGTTTTTCTAGCTTGCTCTGAATGCTGAATGTCCCTTTGGGAGTTTCGAACGTCCACGTTCTTTCCGGGTTCCTGGGATCCGCTAAGGTGTTCCCGCTGCCGGTTGAGGCAAGGGCCTCATGCAGAACCCGATCGCCTTCTTTCACGAAAAGCCGATGTCGGGATGTATCTACAAGAAGATAGACTGTTGCCTGCGGTGTGAGGGGCATGGGATTTGGTACGTGACTAGGGGCGGTGTGGAGTGGCTGGGATGGCGAAAATTCAATTTCCTTATAACGGGTCTGGCGAATGTGTGCCGACGTATCGTCCAGAGTCCCATCTGGAGAAAGACTGGCAGAAACCTGGAGGAGGGGTTTGGATAACGGGATGGATTGGGCAGAATTCAGGAATGGTGATGCGAGGACAATGAGCAGGGGAAGCATGAAGACTCCCCAAGCTGCCGCCGCCCAGAAAACTATGGAACCGGTGGTTCTGATAGTTTCAAAAGTCTTCCGGGGAAACTGAAGATCTCGGTTGTCGGGAGCCATGATGGAACATCACCACCAGAGACCAAATTAACCATAAAAATCGTCAAGCTATCGTGAATTTTCGTTAACCGTACTGATGGCCTGCTCAATGTGCTCATACACAGCCGAAGCTTTTTCCGTGGCTTGTTTGGCCTGAGTTTGGGCCATTTCGAATTTCTGTTCATCGAAATGAGTTTGACCGGTTCGAAGAAGGGTTCGAGCTGAATCCAGGTCCCGCTCCAAAGCGGATAATGCCAGGTCCGATTCCTTGCCCATGGGAGCTCGACGAAGGAGTTGTTCAGCTTTTCCTATGGCAAAGTTTGCGCGTTCCAATTCTTCCTGGGCTGGTTGGCGGGAGGGTTCCGGTGTTGTGGCAGGCAGAGAAACATTTCCTTGCTCGCTCGTGCTTGATGGAGCCTGCTCATCTATTGGCGCAATTGCTGATGTTGTCGGTGCCGGCTTTTCCTGGGTAGTCGGTGAGGCTTTGTCCTCGGAATCAGAGCATCCTTGGATGCCGACGGCCAAGATAACGAAGAAGCAGAGAGTGAGGACTTCCTGTCTCACTAAGGATGGATTTTGAAAGGAAGGAAAGAGCATAAGAGTAAGCGCGCTCTGAATCAAAAAACGAACTGTGGAAAAAGTATAAAGGAAATTCTGGCTTTGAGAAAGCTGGTAAAAACCCTGGCCTATCTTATCCAAGAAAATCCGGGATGATGGAAACAAGGACGTGAAGCTGCCTTTTGAAGCCTTTTGAGAGAAAAGTTTGGCTTCACGGACGAAAGGTTGGAGCCCTTCGAGCAAGAATATCTATAGAGGTTTGAATTAGATCTCTAACAAGCCTGTGAATGACTTCTGCAACCCAAAGCAAAGTTCTTGATGAACTGGAATGAGTGTTGACCTCATACTTTGAAAAAGGGGTTACTGAAATCGTTTGTGGTTGTCGAGGCGAACGGACATCGTATGAGAAAGGTTCCTAATCAATTAACGTGCCGAGCTCATTTTGTCCAAGAAGACGACCCAAATAATTCAAGGCAGCAAATCTTGAGGTGGAACTATTTGAGTGGTTGGGCTTTAGGACCGAGAAGTGGTTTGAGATATTTTCCGGTGAGTGACTGAGGGCTGTTGGCAATCTCTTTCGGCGGGCCTTGCGCGACGATGTGGCCACCGGATTCGCCTCCGCCGGGGCCTAAATCGATAACCCAATCCGCGCATTTGATGACGTCCAGGTGATGTTCGACTACCAGGACCGTGTTCCCTTCCTCGACCAGTTGATTCAAGACGGTTAACAGGCGCGTGATATCTTCAAGGTGCAGTCCCCTGGTGGGTTCGTCCAGAATGTAAAGGGCACCGTTGTGGTCTGAGTTGACGGCTGATCGTTTTGGGGCGTTGGTCAATTCTCGGGCGATTTTAAGGCGTTGGGTTTCGCCTCCGGATAGAGTCGTGGCTGGTTGTCCCAGTGTGAGATAGCCAAGTCCAAGCTGTTGAAGCACGCGCAATCCTTTGAGGACCTTGGGACATGACGTGGCGAAGTAGGGTACCGCTTGATCGACGGTGAGGTTCAATACATCATGAATGGAATGCCCTTTGACGTGGACCTGTAGGATTTTTTCTTTGAACCGTTTGCCTTCACAGTCTGCACAGGGTACGTAGAGGTCCGCGAGAAAATACATTTCCAGTTTTTCATACCCGTTCCCCTGGCAACGAGGGCATCGTCCTTTCCCGGTGTTAAACGAAAAATGCGCGGGCGTGAGCCGGTGCGCCCGCGCTTCTGGCGATTGAGAAAATAAGGCCCGGATTTCATCATAGGCTTTAATGTAGGTGATGGGATTCGAGCGCGGGGTTTTGCCGATGGGTTCCTGGTCAATAAGGCAGACGGTTCGAAGGTGTTCCGGCCCCGTCATGCTTGCCAGCTCGGGTTGGGGAGGAGTGTCCACCTTAAAAAAGCGCGCCAGAGCTGCATAGATGGTGGCCTCGACTAACGTGCTTTTCCCCGAACCGGAAGGACCCGTGACACAGACCAGCGTGCCGAGGGGAATGTTGACGGTGAGGTTTTTGAGATTCTGTTCGTTCACTCCTGTGAACTGAAGCGCTTTTCCATTTCCTGATCGACGTTTGGACGGTAAGGGAATGGTTCGTTCCCCACGCAAATATTGTGCGGTGAGTGACTGGGGATGCTTCAGAAAGGATTGGTAGGGGGCTGCGCAGATGACCTCTCCGCCTTGATCGCCTGATTGAGGTCCCAGTTCGACGATGTAATCAGCCTGTTGAATGATCTGCGGATCATGTTCCACCACAATAACGGTGTTGCCCCGCTCCGCCAACTCCCGCAAAATCATGCCCATGGCCTCGGTATCGCGGGCATGGAGGCCGATCGTCGGTTCATCCAGGACATACTGTGTGCCCATGAGCTGACTCCCCAGTTGTGTCGCCAGATGAATACGCTGAGCTTCGCCTCCGGATAACGTCCGCATTTCCCGGTTGAGTGTGAGATACTCCAACCCTACGCGCAGGAGAAATGACAGTTTCGTTTGCAAAGCCATCAACAGATCCCTGGCGATCGCCTCCTCAAATGTTCTTAGCGGCAAGGTCTGAAGCCATCGATGAAGGTCAGAGAGGGGCCATCCACATACCTCGTGAATGTGGCAATCATAAATCTTGACCATGAGAGATTCCGGCCGTAAGCGGGTTCCCTGGCAGGTTGTGCAGGGGAAAGGACTGCGATACCGGCTTAGGAAGACCCGGACATGCATCTTGTAGCGTTTGCCTTCTAGATAGGTAAAAAAATCATCAATGCCTTCGAGCTTTCCTTCTCCTTTCCAAATCAGGTCTAGTTCTGCTTGGGTGAGTTGGTTGTAAGGTGTGGTCGGGTCGAGATTTTTCTTCTTGAAGGCTTTGAGCATTTCTTTCTGCCACCACACATTGGACGGTTTTGTCCATGGTTCGATCGCCCCGTCCTGTAAGGATTTGTCGGGGTCGGGAATCAGTAACCGTTCGTCGTAGCGCAGGATGTTGCCGAACCCTTTACATTCGGGACAGGCTCCAAGTGGATGATTGAAGGAAAAGGATACGGGTCGTGGCGTCGGGAACGTCCTGCCGCAGCCCGGGCATGAGAGGTGTGCACTATAGGCTAGGGGGTGGTTATCCCCGATCATGACACTCGCGCGTCCTTCACTTTCGCGAAACGCTGATTCCAAGGCTTCGACCAACCGACTCCGCGATTCCGTATCCAGAGTCAGGCGATCAACGACGATTGACAACTCCGATGGCAGCGGTGAGGGGAGGGGGTCGGTGTTGAGGTTGATCAGTTGGTGGTTGATGACGACGCGAATGAAGCCTTGCTTGAGGAGTGCCGTTTTCATGAAATCCAGTGCGTCAGGATGGGGGGCGGGTTTGGGAAAACAGACGAGGGCACGTTCCTTGGGAAAACGATTCAGTAAATCTTGCGCGACCGTGGTGGGGTGGTGGGCGATGGCCTCCACCTTGCAGTCGGGACAGGTCAATCGTCCGATTTTGGAGAACAGCAACCGGAGATAATCTGAAATTTCGCTGGTAGTGCCGACGGTGGAGCGCGAAGTCCGAATCGGATTTTTTTGTTCCAAGGCAATTGAGGGGCGGATATTGGTGAGTCGGTCCACATCAGGGCGTTTTACACGGTCCAGGAACATGCGCGTATAGGATGAGAGCGATTCCACATAACGCCACTGGCCTTCCGCAAACAAGGTATCGAAGGCCAAAGAGGATTTTCCGGATCCTGACACCCCCGTGATGACGGTGACAGCGTTGTGCGGGATACGGAGAGAAATATTCTTAAGGTTATTTTGCCGTGCGCCTTCAATGATCAGGTCGGCATGGGGGGAACTGGAAGATAATAACTGTTTCTTTGAGGACATATTCAGGGATGCTAACCATTCGGATAGTGAACACGACGAATAATGGTTGTACCGTGTTCACCCCCTTCTCGCCAAGTGGCTTCAAGAGAAGTAATCCACTCCCAAAATCTATTTTGTAAATTGACAAGGAGGAAGTAGGGACCTGAGCTTACAGCCGTCCTAATGTATCGCCCAGCCAGACAGCGGCTAGACCTACGAAGACATGGATGAGGATATTGGCGGAGGCTTTGAGCATGGCCCCGTCTTTCAGAAGTGCCAGGGATTCGAACCCGAATGTGGAGTAGGTCGTGAATCCACCCAGAACGCCGATAAACAGAAAGATTCTGGTGTCGGTTCCTAGCATATTCCTGGACTCGGCCAACCCATGGAGCAATCCGATCAGGAAACAGCCGAGAATATTAACGGCCAGAGTGCCAATCGGGAAGGCAAGAGTCGGACTCAGGCGGTTAAAGAAGCCGGAGATCACAAATCGGCCTACCGACCCTAAAAACCCGCCCAAACCAACCCAGAAAAGTTGAGGTAATCCGTAAGGAATCATGGTGGTGTGTGCCGGTTAGGCAATTTCCCTCAAGATGAAGGGAAGGTGCAACTTGGCATGGAACGAGCTGAGGGATGGTGAAGGGTTTATGGGAGTCAATTCTTTTTCTTCCGGAGAGTTTTCGATGACTTTTTTCGCGGAGCCTGTTTTCGTGCGTTTCCTTCACCAGGGACCTTAGGCTTAGATGGAATGACCACATTGGGATCGGCCCAGAGCGCGATTCCCCCAAGGAGCCCGGCGGTATTTGAGACGATTGTGGCATGAGGTGGCAAGGGAATGGTGACCTTTTTGCCGTTGCCCCCCCCTATATAGAGATGGTCGAAATTCATCACTCGATCTAATATGTCAATCGCTTTGGCCAGACGGAGATTCCATCTCTTTTTCCCCACATTTTTCAATGCGCTGGCACCCAATTGCACTTCGTATGTCTCTTGTTTCCGAAAGGGGTGGTGAGCAATTTCCAAATTTGGCACGAGGTGCCCATTAATAAATAAGGCGGTTCCAAATCCGGTTCCCAGAGTAATGACCATTTCGACCCCTTGGCCTTTGATCGCTCCATAGCCCTGCACATCCGCATCATTTGCTGCCCGAACCGGTTTATGGAGGTATTGTTCCAGTTCTCCAACGAGATCGGTTCCAGGCCAGGATGCGTCCAGGTTGGGGGCTGTTTTCACCCGCCCTTGGTGAATGACGCCCGGAAAGCCCACTGATATGCGATCAAACCGGCCCAGAGTTTTGGCGATATCTGAAATAAGCCGGACGATGGCCTTTGGCGTAGCGGGTTTTGGTGTGACCATTCGTACCCGTTCAGACAGAGGTTGGCCGGACTGATTGAGGAGGAGGCCCTTAATGCCGGACCCGCCAATATCAATTGCGAGAGTAATAGTTGATGCGTGTGAAGCATTGGATGTGTTCTGTGCAGGAGTCATCAACGTTTCTCCTTAAAATAGGGAAAGTGAATGAGGGCTCTCATCTACCCTTTCCCGCCGTTATACACCACTCCGCCGTTTTGAACATATTGCTGGAGGACAGACGCGGCCTTGCCTCGCGCAATATCCGTGGTCACGGCAATCCCTCTCAGCCCAAGTTCCACAATCCAATTGGCAGGTTTGGGGCCCTCGTCAAAACCAACCGCTTCGGCGTCGCCCCCTCTGGCGCCACAGACAATTTGCCGAACGCCGGACCAGGAAATCGCGCCCAGGCACATACAGCAGGGCTCGCAACTGGTGACCAACTCGTGGGTGGGAAATCCGGTTGCTCCTAAATTATGAGAGCCCACCAGTTGCTGTGCCATCAGTATCGCAACAACTTCAGCATGGGCCATTGAACTTTTTGACGAAAGGACGAGATTCACTCCAGGCGCGACCAGTTCTTGAGTGTCCAAGCGGAACACCCCTGCTCCAAATGGTCCCCCGGTTCCATATTGAATGTTGAGTTGCGCAAGCTTAATGACCAGGTCCATACGGGAATCCTGAGTCGGGTAGGTCTCCGGTTGTTGGACAAGGTAATCGGCGACCCAGGCTGGTAACTCAAGACGATATGGGTGAAAGCGGATAGAAGGGATGCTCATATTAGAAAGTCACGGGTTTGAGTGGAAGAAGGTGTGAAGAATGGTTATCCGATTGTGGCGCCGGCATCAAAAACAATCCGAGGGGCTTGTCCCTTGAAAGGGAGCCCCTCGGATTATGTGGCATACACCACAAAATGTGAACCTCATGTTCAACGTGGCCCATCAGTAGGCTAATGACGCGTTCCTCGTTAAGGGTTGGCCGAATCTTCCAGATGTGAAGGTTGAGGATCCCTCTTGTGACTCATTATCATCAAGCTCAGTGCATTTCCCGCTGGCAGATGCCCTTAGGCGTGCTTGTGTTTGAGTAGGGATATGATTCGGCGAAAACGAGAAGGCCCGTCAGGAGACTGAGGCGGGTTTCGCCGCCGATGGGCCTACATGATCCGGTGGAGTAAGGTCGTCCATATGAGACCCCCTTTCCTCTTTACGGTTTGAAAGGAGATGTACGCTCATTCTCTCCTTCCTTTCATAATCGTTTTTCATGAGCTCAGATGTAATGCTACGCTCGTTAAAAAAATCTGTCAATAGGGTCCATCCCCTTTCGAAATTTTGAGGGAAGGATGATGAGTGAATTTACAAACCAGGTGATTCTCATCACCGGAGCGTCTTCGGGTATAGGAAAAGCGCTCGCCTGTTCGTTGGCGCCACAGGCTCCCCAGCTGGTGCTTGTCGCGAGAGATCGGGCACGTTTGCAGGAGGTGGCGCTCGCCTGTGAAAACCTGGGAGCCTCGGCACTGGTCATTCCGACGGACGTGACGGATCCCCATGCCTGTTCCGCGATGATCCAACAGGTCGTGACTCGGTATTCCCGAATTGATGTGTTGGTAAATAATGCCGGGATATCCATGTGGTCGACGGTGGAGGATGCTCATGACGTGAAGCTGTATCAACGCGTAATGGCAGTGAATTTTTTCGGAGGGGTGTACTGTACCAAATTGGCGTTGCCGTTCTTAAAGGCCGCGCAAGGCCGGATTGTGGCAATCTCCAGCGTCGCAAGTTTGACGGGAGTGCCTGCTCATTCAGCCTATTGTGCCAGTAAGCATGCGATGAACGGATTTTTTGAGTCGCTTCGCATTGAGCTGGCAGGGACGGGAGTCACCGTCACCATTGTGGTCCCCGATTTTGTGCAATCCGAAATTCATGAACGAAGTATCGGGCCTCATGGTCAACCGTTCGGGCGAGTTCTCGAAGGACATGCCAGATTTTTAACCGCGAGGAAATGTGCGGACATGATTATAAAGGGGATGACCCGGCGGGAACGACTGGTGTTTACGTCCTTGAGAGGCCAGTGGGGCCGGTGGATGAAATTGATGAGCCCGCAGATCATTGATTGGATAGCCCGAAAGGGCATGGTGGATGCTGATCGGCCCTAACGCGGGACACTCTTGTACTGTTCTAAGGCATGGCATACGACACGCGTTCAACCTGGTGGCCTTTTTCTCTCAGCAGCGCGAGCAATCCGTCTTGTCCCGCGAGGTGAGCCGCACCCACAATAATTAAAACGTTTTTCTCCTCTTGTAGGAACAATTCGATTTGGGGAATCCAGTTCTGGTTTCGTTGGACGAGAAGTTTTTTATAGAACAGCGGGTAGGTTTTGAATGACTCCACCAATTGTTCCAACCCGTTGAGATTTCCCTGGTGCCAGTCTTTCACCATATGTAAAAACGCTTGTTCTCGTTCCTTTGAACCGGCGGCAGCGAGTGATTCCTGAAGAAGCGCATCTTGAATGCTGAACGGAAGAGTATCGAACACATTCAATTGGTCTTGAATGGTTTCCAGCCCGCCCGTCGGTTTTCCGGCATCCTTGGCCATGCGATAGAAATGATTTTCAATTCCTAATTCAGGCCGGAAATCTATGGAAGAATCCAATCGTCCGCTTAACGTGAGATAGAGCACCCAGGGTTTGTATTGTTGGAAATCCTGAATGTTCCCTCCCAAGGCTTGAATCTTCTGTTTGACCAGCCCATAAGTTTTTGGGGAGAGCACCGTTTCCAGTGTTTTACCCTTTGGGAGGGTGTACTGTTTTTCGTGTTGAGAAAATGAATCGGGAGAAAATAATATTTCCGGATCAATTTCAAAGACGACTTTTTGGGAATTGTAATAGGCATAGGAGAAGGACCTGGTGAGAGGATAGTATTCTTCGGCCAACACATGGATCGATCCCAAAATATAGACGGTATTCGTCTCAGATTGGATTTTGTAAATCAGGCTGTTGTTGTATCCATCCCCGACCACCTGGCCTTGGACCATGCCAGGCACGATCAACAAGAGAATCGGTAAGATAAAAAAACGTAGATGTTGTTTCCAGTATGGTAGATGATCAATGTCCATGCCCATGTCCCTTCCTAAGGCAAGTTTCAATTTTGTCATGGAAAATTCCGTATGTCGGGTTGCCGGCTATCCCATACCGTTGTTCAAGGACTGCACCAACTAACCCGGTTAGTTCATCGGTGTGTGAGGAAGAAATATCAATCACCAGAGGAGAAAAGATTATATAAGACCGGTGCAACTGGTTGTTCATGTTTATGGAATGTTCGTCATAGATGACCGTCTTTTCATCTCGGATATTTTCCAATTCACAGATCGTGCATTTAACTCATACCTACAGCCCAACGGTTCGGTTGAGGGGACGGCCGGAATTCGTGTCATGGGCTTGTCCGGGCCCAGGGCAAACAATTTTTGATTTTTCTCTCCCGTGTATCACTGTCTAGTCGACCCGACTGACTTCTCTCAAAGAGAAGAGGGGGTCGCAAAGCCCAGGGGACATGGAGCATTCAGAGGATAGTCCCGAACTCCATTCCCATCATTAAAAAATTTCGATACAATTCGTGGCGTCACCTCAAATTGGAATAGCTATCCAAAGGAGACAAGTGTGGTCCGGACCATAAAAATTTTTGTAAGCTACAGTCACAAGGATGCCGGCTATCTTGAGGACAACTCTCTGTTTGGCTTTCTTAAGGGACTGGAGCGGGACCAGGTCGTCTTTTGTACTGATCGCCAGATTCTTCTCGGTGAATTGTGGGATGAGGTGGTGAAGACCAATATCCAACAATCGGATATGGCACTGGTGCTGGTCAGCCAGAGCTTTCTGGATTCGCCATACTGCCAGGATGTCGAGATCCAAGGCTTCCTGCAGAGAACAACCCATCTGATTCCCGTTATCCTCTCTGCCTGCGAATGGCGTCGGCATGCCTGGTTGGCGAGTCGTCAATTTCTGCCTGCCGGCGACCAGACCGTCGAGGAACATTTTCAAGATCCCGGCCGCCGCAAAAGACTGTTTTTGGAGATTCGGGAACACATGCGGCAACTCGTCACCAAAATTCGTCAAAATGTACCAAACCCCACCAGTCCCCAGACCAAAAGTGTCCAAGGCGTGGCTCAAATCCAGTCCCCAGGAAACAGATTTTCCGGCAAAGCCAAGATTGCCTTTTGTGACGGTCTGGGAGACGACTGGAAGCGCTTGGCCGACTACCTTCACATCCGTCCAGCAGACCAGGCGCGGTTCGAGCGAGGAGACGAAGGTCGCGGAATTTGGGTGTGGTTAGAGAACCGCCAGCGGCTACCGGAACTGCTGCCTGCCCTGGCGGCCATCGAAAGGGCAGATTTAGCCGACCGACTCGGAGCAAAGTAAGAAGGGACCACCCACTCGTGGCACAGTATTCCGGCAAACAAAAATTGAAATTTTGTGAGTGTCTGGGGGATGACTGGTGGAAGGTTGCAGCCTATCTCGATATTCCATCTGATACACAACGAACATTTCCACAGGGGAATGAACCACGACGTATCTGGGAATGGGCAGAAGTCCGCAATCAACTCCATCAACTCCCGGATGCCTTGCGTCACATTGACCGTGAAGATATCGTGCTTCAGGTTTTCGAACCCCCTGCCCCTCCCAAGACCCCGCAGCAGGTGACCTGGAAGGGATCACCCTATCCAGGGCTCTGCCACTTTACCGAAGCCCAGGCTCCCATTTTCTTTGGTCGTGCACGGGAGACAAGGGCCCTACTGGACAAACTGTCCAAGAACCCTTTTCTGGCCATCGTGGGAGCCTCCGGTTCCGGCAAGTCCTCCCTGATTGCCGCGGGGGTGATCCCACGTCTTGAAGAAATTGCCGGTGGGTTTCAGTGGGAGTGCGTGCGGTTCACCCCTGGGATTTTCGAGGATCCCTTTATGGCACTGGCATCCAGGCTCGACCAAAGACTGGTGGAGCATGGCCAACGAGACAAGGACATCGCGGTGAAATTACGCGCCAGAGGGGATCTCACCGAGTACGCCGACCGGATCCTGAAAGGTCGCCCGGAAGGAAAACTGTTCCTCTTCATTGACCAATTCGAAGAACTGTTTACTCGAACGAAGCCCGAACATCACCATCAGTTTCTGGCCATGCTGGAGAAAGCAACAAAGATACCGCAGCTTTGCACCGTGATCACCCTGCGGGCCGATTTCTACCCGCATTGTCTGAAACACCGGTCACTAGAAACATTGCTGAATGACGGGATGTTTTCGTTGGCGGCACCGGACAAACGGGCTCTCTATGTGATGATTACCGGGCCGGCCTCTTTAGCGGGCGTATCCTTTGATGAGGGACTTCCCTGGCGCATCCTAGAAGATACCGGAGATGAGCCGGGAGCCTTGGCGCTTATGGCGTTTGCCCTGGCGGAATTGTATCGCGCCTGCCAACCCTCCACTATTATGACCGACTCCGCCTATGACAGCTTTGGAGGAGTACGAGGAGCCATTGCCAAACGTGCCGACACGGCCTATGGGGAGCTGGATCAGGATACCCGCACCGCGTTTGGTAACGTGTTCAAGGAATTAGTGGAGGTTGATCCAGAGTGCGGTGTCCCCACCAGAAAACGAGCACCCTCTCGTCGTTTCATAGACTCCCCGGCTGCGAACGCGTTGGTCAACACATTTACCCAAGCCCGTCTGTTTGTCGGAAGCGATGCTCCTGGCGGAGAAGAAGTTGTGGAAGTGGCCCATGAAGCGTTATTGACCAACTGGCCGCGTCTCCATGAGTGGATCGAGGCGCGCTTCGATGATTTTCGCCTGTTGCGGCAGGTCAGGCTGGACGCGGCGGAGTGGGAACGGCAGGGACGCCCCGACGCGAATTTGTGGCGTCATGAGCGGTTAAAGCCTGTCCATCACATGCGTGAACGGTTGCAGCCGGAATTGACAGACCCCGAGAAGGCATTCATCCGCTCCGAAGCCGATCGACTGCTGGAGAACATTGACAATCCGGCCACCACACCCCAACAACGTGCCATCATCGGCGATCGCCTGGCTGACATTGGGGACCACAGAGAGGGGGTTGGCCTCAACGCCGATGGCCTCCCGGTCCTCAAATGGTGTGAGGTCCCTCCGGGAAAGATCACGCTGGAAGACAACGGGGGGACCTTCACGGTTAAGGAGTTCGCTATCAGCCGCTATCCGATCACCTGGGTGCAGTACCGGAGTTTTCTGGAAGCCCAGGATGGCTATCGCTGGAAAAAGTGGTGGAAAGGGTTAGCCGGGAGAGAACAAGAACCAGGGAACCAATATCGAACGCGAGACAACCATCCGGCAGAAAATGTGTCCTGGTACGATGCGATGGTGTTTTGCCGGTGGTTGAGCCACAGAGTAGGGTATGAGATTCGGCTCCCGACGGAGTGGGAATGGCAGCAGGCGGCCACTGGAGGTCAGTCAGCCAATCATTATCCCTGGGGAAAAGATTGGTATCCTGAGTTCGCCAATACCTTTGAAAGCGGCCTATCCCGCACCACAGCCGTGGGACTGTATCCTCAGGGCCAATCATCCATGGGGGCTCTGGATATGAGCGGGAATGTCTGGGAATGGTGCCTCAACGAATCCGAGAACCCCAAAAAGGAGATGAATAGTGCGACCGAGAATTCGCGTGTCCTGCGTGGGGGGTCCTGGCTCAATCACCAGCTCGACGCGCTCGCCACGTCTCGCTTCTGCGCCCGTCCCGATTACCGTAATAACCGCCTCGGGTTTCGGGTGGTGCGGTCGTCCCCCATCTCTTCCTGACTTCCTGCTCACGGGGTGCCGCGTAAGCGGCAATTCAGGGAATGTTGAAAAATGCCGCCAGCGGCGTTCTCGATCTTTTGTCGTGCTCACGTACTTTCTGTACGCTCCGCGCGCCAAAAGCCCTGCGGTCTTGCTGGACCGGCCATTTTGAACATTCCCTCTTGCTATTGAGAATTCTTGGAATATGCCAAAGCCAACCGGCATTGAAAGAATTTCGAATTATTCAATTGTCTCATTCAAGCGCGGGTACCCCGCATTGCGTGCATGTTTCGTAGCAGTTGGCTTCAACAAGGGCTGTGCCAACACATGTCGGCGTAAGTCCCAGGTGTTGGCATAACGGACATGGTTGATCCAACCCTGAACGTTAGAGTTAAATTCAGCAAAGGTGATGTGGCCTTCGCAATACTCCTGCCAGCGGTCCCGTAGTTGATGCTGAAAGTTTCGCAAATTGCGGGCTTTCACTCGACGGTGGTTTGGATACACGATAAACCCGAGCCAGGGGATGCCGTGCCTGGTCGGGCTGACTTGGGCGAGGGGATGCAGAGTCAGCCTGAGCATGGCCAGGCGTTCGCTGATTGCCTGTTTCCACTCCCACAAGTCACGTGCGTGGTCGCTGAACAGCGCCAGATCGTCGACATATCGTAGATACCCGGTACCCCACCGGCTTTTTCCACAGCCAACTCATGAAAAAGGAAGTGCGTCACAAAAGAACCGGTGGAAGCAGTCTGCAGTGCACTTGGCTTCCCTCGGACTGTATGAAATGGTGGGTAATACTCACCGGCCAAATTGGTGGACAATGCCTGCCCTATCTGATCCCCAAAACATTTTTTCATTCTCCGAAATCTTCAACATCTGGTAAAACGACTCTACCTCCCCAATCCATAGGATACATTCCTTTCCTAACGGATGAAATGACGAATGTGGCCAGTCCTCCACTCGTTCGACCAATCTATGTTTCAAAGGATTGTAATGAATATAGTCCAGATGCCTCCGAAGATCATGTTCGTCGCGAATGGTATGCTCCCAAAACCGTTGCTGCCAAATTGCCGCTTCGCGCTTCTTACCGGGAGAAACTCCTAGCCCACGGTTTTCCTTCATAAGCCCTTTGGCCTGTTTCGAAAATCGCGCTTTTATCAATCCCCAGCGCTTGGAGTAATCGGAGTCTCCTTCAGGCAACGTCCATAGGCAGTGCAGATGATCAGGCAGATACACCCATGCGTCCTGCGTAAAGGGAAGTTCCGTTTTGACTTCTTGGATAACCGTCCAGAGAATGTCCTGACATAAAGGATTTTCCAGAAGTGACTGACGATGATAGGTTACGACCGTAAAAAAATATGTTCCACCGGGTATCCTCGCTCGTCGATATTGGGGCATCGATCTAATTGGTGGGCGATGCCCACCCTACCATTTCTGGACATTGTCTCCATTTGCGATATTGACGGACAAGGTCAGGCTTTCAATCCGGGGACCGCCGTTGCTCTCCGTTTCACACCCAGAACATTTCAAATTTGTAGGGTGGGCCAACGCCCACCGCTTCCTTTTTCGGAGGTCCGTGGCCACCCTACCTGTCACAGGGAGCCCCGCTGGCCGAAACCAGCATCACGAGTATTTTACACTGGCACAATGAAATCCAAACTATCCAAAAACCGCATTTTGCCGCTCACGCGGCAATCAGAAACCAGAAGATCAGGAAAAGATGGGGGACGACCGCACCACCCGAAACCCGATGAGGTTGTAACGGCCATCGGGACGACTCTTGCCGCGATACGTAGCGTGCATGAGGTTCTGGTTATCGTACCATGACCCGCCCCGCAGGACTCGACGGCCTGCCCCGGTGACGGGAACTTCACGTCCATCGGGATATTGGTAAGGATAGGGTTGATACAGGCTGCTGGTCCATTCCCAGACGTTTCCGGTCATGTCCATGAGGCCCTCCGGGGTTCGGCCTCCTGGGAACACACCAATGGGTGTGGTCCGTCGAATGTGCGTTTCAAACGAATTGCACCGGACCGCATCGAACTCATCTCCGTATGCAAAGCGACGTCTTGGGAAACCTCTGGCTGCCGCTTCCCACTCGGCTTCAGTGGGCAATCGATAGCCTACGTTTATCTGCGCACTGAGCCAGGCACAATAGGCCCGGGCTTCATGCCAACATATGCCGACGACGGGTTGTTGGGAATTATTGAAGTTCGCATCAGTCCAGTAAGCTGGTTTGGTTTGGCGGCCAGCTGGCCAACATTCCTCGAGAGCCGCTTCAAATTGCTTGTCGTTCATTCGGACAAATTTTTCCCATTGTTCAGCCATTTTTGACGTCATTCGTCCTTGGTTCATCCGCTCACGAATTTTCTCGGGGTTGGTATGAAACCGTTTGCGCCAGGAGCGCCAATCCTCCTTCGGCCCCTCGGCGGTGGTTTCACCTCGACGCCAGGCTTTGGCCTGATCTGTCTCCCACCAGCGTTCATCGTCATACCCGCCGGCTTTCACAAACAGGGCCCATTCGGCGTTCGTCACAGGGAATTGCCCCATCAGAAAGGGTTCCAGCTCGATCTCATGGGCTGGTTTCTCGTCTTCTTCTTTTCCCTCATCACTGCCGATGGTATACCTTCCCCCGGGAATTTCGATCAACGGTGGGAGCCAGTAGGGACCTTCAGGTCCTTCCTCCCACTCAAACCGGGGAACGCCCAGTTCACCCAACGTCAGACCGGCCTCGATACGTGCTCGCAGATCGGCTTCCGGATCCTGGATTCTTTCCACCAAGGCCAGACGGAGTGTGGTCTTGAGCTGGTCTGAAACGGTTCCCTCCCCTTGCGCAGCACAGCGCCCGGCCAGCGGGAGATGATGGGCCATCATGTCGGTCAGGAACCGGTCAGGCTGCTCCGCCATGGCGGATGCCAGGATGGTCGTTTCCTCCCACCCACTGGTCGGTAACAGCGGGAGGGGGTCGGAACCGGCCAGCCGGGTTATCGTGTCGGCCAAGTTCGGCATCACCCGGTCCTGTCGCCATTCCTGGGCCACCAATTCCGGATTCGGCTCGTGCGCCAACTTTCGCGCGGCGAAATATTCCTGTACCAATTGATGGATAAAAAGAATCTCATTCTGTCCTAGGCGCCCCAAATCTTCTTCCAACATGCCGAGCGCCCCACCGGCATTGAGGATGTCTTCCGCAGCGGGATGGTCGATGGCAGCCACCGCCTCATCGTATGACACCCGCACTTGTCCGCTTTCCCTTCCCGCCTGCTGATGGGGGACTTCCTGTTGAACGGGTTGGCGGTGCTGCATCGAGAAGGCCAGTTGGCTCAATTGGGGCACCAAGGGTCCACGTTCAGGCAGGGCAAATGGTTGTTTGCCAGCACTCGCCAGTGTGAGTTGGCGAAGATCCCGGTGATCCAATAGTCGGCCCGGCTGAAACAGTGGGTTGTCCCCATCTACTTCCCGCTTCAGCGCTTGCCGGACAAAGCCCGTAAAGAGGGCGGCCCGCCCCGCCGGGATCTCTCCGGTGGCTGTTTGGTCGATGAGCAGTTTGAGATAGTACGGCAATCGCAAGAGATCGAGCTGAGGCGAATTCCGAAGGTTATCCCACAGGGTTTGGTGATGAGCCGGACAATAGACCTCCAGAAAACTTTGGACCTGTTCATCGGACAGGGATTCGATCCGTACCTGGGGGACTGGAAACTCGTTGGATGACAGTGAGGCACTGTAATCAAGACTGCGACAGGAGAAGACCACGCGAGTCTCAGAATGCTCTTGGGCGAGATGGCGCAAATAGTCTTTCCAACGCTGCACAGGTTCCGGGCCGGGATAGGGCATTTCATTGAGGGCATCCAGGAGCAGGGTCAGGCGTTGTTCCCGCAAGAGGGTGTCCAAAGGAGGCAACTTCGGCCACTGGGCGGCCCACCGGTCGGCCAGCCAGTCTTTGGGATCGGGCATGGGATCATGGGGGCTGTCGGCCTTATAGTCATTGAGTTGGATGAAGAATGTCAGTGGTGCTGAGGTGATGAAATGCTCAGCGGTCCCGTCAAGCACAGCACGAGCGCCGTCCAGCTCGAAATGCCGCAGCAGCGTGCTTTTTCCTGACCCCGGCGGTCCCAAGAGCACGATGGCTTGCTCCGGCACCCGATCCAGCACCTCCCGAAGACCTTGGAATGTCTCACTTGACGCTTGCCATCTCGGACCTTGGGTGTCCTCTCCTTGATCCACCAGCAAGGTTAACTGAACGAATCGTGTGTCCAGCGCATACCGTAGGTCCGACCAGCGCCTGAGGCATTTCTTGTAATAGTGTTGCCAGGGTCGTTCCCGCCCCTGCGCCGTTGTGATGGGGCCCGTCGCGTCCGGCGCACCAGGACGCGACGGGCCTACTGAGGGTGGTCGAAGAATTCCTCCAAGAGGTCATCGCGCCCGATGTCGCGCAGAGCCTCAGGCAAGTTCCGCAGTCGGGATCGGGCTTCCAGCCATTCCCACACCCCGTGAGGTTCGCGCCCCCGTTTGAAGCGTGCCCGATCGGCTGTGGGAATCTCGAAGTAGTCGGCTAACTCAGGCCAATCTGATGTCATCCGCCGCCCAAATTCGATTTTTGCTTTCCCGGAGAATGGTAGGCCTTGTTCGGGTGAACGATTCCTGTGCCTGTTGTCGTGCGTGGTCTGCGTGGTTGCAGATTCTGACACACCTCGATTGAGAAGGTTCGTTTCGATCAGGCGTTTGACCCTTCGGTAAATTTGGGCCTCTCTAGAAGACGGCTTACAGATCGACACATGATCCTCATCCACCGGGATTGGCCTGACCCCAGCGATGCCCGGATTGGCAGTGGTTTCATTGACCACCAGTATCCCTGCCGTGGGTAACTTTTCACAGTACACGAAGGTCTCAATCCCCAGACTCTCAACGTTGTCCCGATACCAATCATTAAGCTCGCGCAGACGGGGATGATGGGCTTCAAGCTCTTCGACGGTGACCGTGGTGCGCAAAAGTTTCCCGAGGTATTGTATCCAGCTTGCCATGTCCGCCCCCGAATGCGGGGTCGACAGAAATACGATGAGCCCGACGTGCTCGGCAATGGCTCGCCACGCGGGGTTTCTCGATTCGGCAGCCAGTCTCAGGGCCTGTTTGACCAACAGGCCGCCAAGGCTATGGCATATGAACGCCACCGGCCGATGGCCGATGTCATCCAGTTCGAACAGGTCTAGAGTGTTGGTCGCCCGGTCGATCAGCGGCATGGTGGTGCCCTTCCATGCGGATGAACTGACGGCATACCACAGCGACCAGATCCCAATGGCAGGAAAATCCTCACCTAGCCAGGCTGGCCAAAACTTGTCGGGGCTCTCCTTCGGGTGCCACGTCGTTCGAGCATCCCCATCAAGACCATGGACGAAGACCACATCGGCACAGCGCTCAGGGTTATCGCCTCCTGATATGTTGACCAGGTTTTTCATTCAATGCCCTTTGATCTCTGTGTTGCTGACCTTACCCACCTGTTAGGGACTCAGCGATTTTGCCCTTTCACCCACTGTTGGCCATTCCATATCCACAGGTAAGCTTAAACCGTTCCACTTATAACACCATTGCCATCTTGCGTGTAAACGACTTTCTATCGCTTCTGTTCAGAAACCCCCCATGGCATAATTGATGAAGAGGATAGATCATAGTGGATGCAGCAATTGTAGTCTTTTTAGAAAAATTGTCCAGTAGAAGTCTATTCCAAGACAAGATGAGTCCTAAGGTTCTCTCTTACACAAGAGGAGCCTGCACCCACGCCCCCTCCGTTCATCATGGCGGAATGCTTACACGTACCAGCTGGTGCCGACATGGGCGCAGTCAACGAACTGGCAGAAGGACACCCACTTTTTCCTCAACGTCGATAATTTGCCACAAACTGAAGAGAGGTCTGATTTTTCCTAACTGAGAGGATGGCTCTCTTATGACGGGGGTTTCGGAGAAGTTTCTTGTTGAATTACCTGAAAGTCCTTTTGGGTAATGAAATGACCATCGGCATACAGACGAAACTCATACCGTCCAGGCCCTGGAAACACGAGATACGGGATATTCACGCCGAAGTCCTGGGTCGTTAACCGGTTGGAAATGTCAATTGGCGGGAGGGAACCCTTGCCGACAATCTGATCTTGATCAAGGTACACCAGTTGGATTTCGAATGCGTACCGGCCTTCCGCATCGGTGAGCGAAAAATACACGCCGACTTGTGGGTGCTGGCATGGAAATGTCTTGGCCCAGAGATGGGTAAAGGCCCCGATGATGCTTTTTTTCCCTGTCAGACTATCAATGATAATGGTGTCACACACTAAAAATGCGTGGATGATCGGTTTGATGAATTCTCCCATATTATTCGTCTTCTATACCTGCCCACATAATTATCTAAAGGCTCTTCTATCCTGATTGCCCAATTCCAGGTGTCTCTATGAGGTAAGTAATAGTCGGGTCAACCCTACTCCCGCCAAGTATATCCCGATGGCCAACCCATATGCCGGCCAAAATCCTAACTTGGGGACAAACGCAATCATCGTTCCCACATACATAAACCATGGGGGAGAAAGCCAAATCATGTGTTTGGCAAATGAAATGGTTGGAGCCGATCCGGCATTGATGAAGATGAGGATAAAGGTCACTCCACTGATGACCGGCAGAGTGCTGGCCAAGGCAGCCAGGAACCCTCTCCCATGACTTCCCAGATAGGTTGAGACACTCACTAATGTTCCACCCAGGACAAAGTACAACCCATATCTGACCCATTCCGACATCGTCCCTCCTCGTGTCATGTGTGATTACTACTCATGGAAGGCTTCCATGGCCTCCCGGTGAAGTTTGTCTCCCTGCCCGGTATATCTGGGAGAAAAATGAAAGACGATCAATTGTTGTACCCCGGCCTTTCGTCCAAGGATTCCGGCTTGACGAGCGGTGAGGTGGTAGCGATTGGCAGCCTTGTCCCGGTCGACTTCTAAAAAGGGTGCCTCGCAAAATAGTGTTGTGGCCCCTTGGCATAATTGAATGATCCGCTGCTCATTGTCGGTATCATATCGGCAATCAACGACATAAGCGATTTTTTGCCCCTTGGTGATGGTCGTAAATTCTCGCTTCATGGTGCCTACATCAAATACGCGTTCTTCTTTTCGGTGCTCAACATAAATTGTGGCGGAAAAGATGTGGGAATCCGGGGCGCCATCTACGATTAATTGTTTAACTTCCTTAAGCCAGGAGCCAACCGGAAGCCCTGCCTCATGAAGTCGGGCTTTCTTAATATTGATGTGAAAGGGTTCTTCCAGGGAAAAGGCCAGGGAAGGGATCCGATGGTTGAGTGCGACGGCTTTTACGAGAAGAGCCGGCTCTTGAAGAACCGGAAAAACGTGAGAATGATCGCCTGGGATTATGGATTCCCGTTTACAGGCGAAGGCGTTCTTCGCATGAAAATGCGCGGGTTGAATATGGGTAGGGTGATATTCCCTGGCCTCGATGGTGAGCGGATATCCATCAACCAGATTCCAGGTATACCCACGAAGTTTGCCTTGAATATTTTCAATAAGGCCCGGTGGACCATGCAATCGAAGATGTTTGCCACGACCCAGGGCTACACGAATGAGCCGATCAAACCCGATAAAGTGATCCATATGCGTATGAGAGATGAAAATATCCTGCGCCCGTAAAAGCTGGGTTGGGCTCAAGGGCATATTATCCCCTAGGTCAAAGAGAAGAGCACGCCGGCTCCACCGTATATCGACATAGAGGCCGGGGTCTCCAAAGGGATGATTTACCAGGTGAGGAGAGAACGAGGGTGTCATGTCAATATTCCCCGTATGATGAGATAGAGAAGAATCACTTCCACGGCATGAGCGGCTATGACCGTATAAAGATTGTGCATGCGCATCCATAGCCATCCCCACACCAGGCCATCCCATACGGCAATCCAATGTAAATCACGGAATGTCGACACCATGAAGGGATCAAATGAAAACGTCAGGGCTGATAGGGATAAGGGGAGGAAGGCCTGTAGGCGAATCCTGGTGGTCGAGGGGTGAACGGGTTGACGCACATGTTGAAACCATACCAGTAATCGGCCCAGGAGAAATCCCCGGAAATTCAATTCCACGGTCATAGCAATCAGGATGATGAACCAAGGCATCATGATCCAAAACGGAACCTGGGCATGAGGGGTCTGAGAGAGAAAATTGATGTCCACTCCCAAAGCAGGCATGACGTACAAGATGATCCCGGTATTGAATAGACCCAGCATGAGGCCAACCGCAGTCCCTCGGGTAACCCCTGACTGGATGTGGTTGAATCCTAGCCCAAGTTTGTGCCGGAGATCCTCATTTTTATAAGCCCAGACGCACAAGGCGGCATAAGCCATCAGTTGTGGAACAAACTGGACGACCGGGTGGAGTTGCCAGTTTGGGGGTAAGAGGTAAAATCCGATAGTGGTGAAGATCGGGAGGAAGGCTAATCCTGCGGCTCGTTCTTTCTGAGGTATCACAGCTGGGCAATGGTCATGGACGGTGTGGCGGATTCCAGATAAAAAAGGAGCGCACTCCTGAAACTTATTGATAACGCAAGGCCTCGGCGGGCTCCAGTTTCGAAGCTTTCATGGCGGGAAAGAGACCGAATCCCACTCCGACGACGACCGCAAAGGCAAACGCAATGGCAATGGCGGTCGGCTGAACCACTGCTCCCCAGTCTCCTCCACCCGGCATGGCCCGAGCGACGACATCCCCAATGCCATAGGCTGCGAGAATGCCCACAAGAATGCCAATGGATCCGCCAATCACGCTAATGGTCGTGGACTCAATGAGGAATTGCAACAGAATATCCTGCCGCCTGGCCCCTATGGCTTTTCGTAGCCCAATCTCCCTGGTTCGCTCGGTGACGGTAACGAGCATGATGTTCATGATGCCAATGCCGCCAACAAGGAGGGAAATCACCGCAATGCCTCCCAGAACAAGCCGGAAGGTTAACAGCGTTTGGTCCACCGCACTCAGAAATTCTCCCTGATTCCGGATATGAATGTCGTCTACCCCTTCGTGACGTTGAACCAGAAATTGATGCAGTGCCTGGGAGATTTCATCCATGCGCTGCCGGTCAGGCACATGAATGATCATAGATCGGATTTTGTCGGATCCCTGGAAAAAGCGCAGGCCCGTGCTGATAGGAATGATCACCATTTCGTCGTAATCGTGCCCGTAAATCTCCCCCTTGGGCTCCATGATGCCCTTTACCGTAAATCGTTGATCGCCGATTTTTACGCCCTCTCCGATGGCGGGTTGGGATCCGAACAACACTTCGGCAATGGTATGACCTAATACGACGGAACGGTTCCATTCCTTGATGTCGATGGATGAGACAAATCGTCCAGATTCGGGGCGAAAGTTCCGGATCTGGCTATATTCGGGAGAAGTGCCGGTGATTCGGCCGCTGTAGTCACGATCCCCCGCTTTTAATTGACCATCCAGCTCAATAATGGGAGCAACAACCAGATCCGGAAAACGTGTTTGAATGGCCAGAGCGTCGTCATAACGGAGTTCGGTATTTCTCCCCGCAAAGAGCTGCCGTTCTTCAACGGTCAACCGCTTTTTCCAGACAAACAGCAAATTGGTACCCATGCGCTCAAGAGAATTCACCAGCCAGACTTGTCCGCCCTCAACAATGGCAATCATGGTAATGACCGCGGCGACGCCAATAATGACTCCCAACATGGTAAGCCCCGAACGAAGCGCGTTCCCTGAAAGATTTTTGAGCGCGTCCAGGAAAATTGAACGTAACATAATCTTATCCCGGCACCGTGAGGGGTTGATGGGTGTATTCATCAGTCAGGACTCTGCCATCTGCCAGGGTGATGCGACGTTCCGCCTGCTGTGCGATGAGCGGATCATGAGTAATCATCACGATGGTTTGTCCATGACGATGCAGTTGTTCAAAGAGCGCAAGAATGTCTTTGCCTGATTGACTATCCAGGTTTCCCGTGGGTTCGTCCGCCAGGAGGAGCGCTGGACTGTTGGCTAACGCACGCGCGATCGCCACGCGTTGCTGTTGGCCTCCCGATAACTGATTGCTGTAATGGCGAAGGCGGTCCTGCAGGCCGACCTTGGTTAATAATGTCTGTGCAGTGTCGTGTTGGACTGTTCGTGAGGCGCCCGCATACATCAGAGGGAGTTGGACATTTTCCAAGGCGGTCTTCCGCGGAAGTAAATGAAAGGTTTGAAAGATAAACCCGATTTTTTTGTTACGGATGCCGGTTAAGCGGGAATCGGGAAGGGTGTTGACCAAATCCCCATCCAGCCAATACTCCCCATTTGTCGGGCGACTTAAACAGCCAATAATATCCAGAAGGGTGGTTTTGCCGCTTCCAGACTGTCCGATAATGGCCACAAACTCTCCCTTATTGACCTGGAGAGTGATATCGATTAAGGCCGGGACCTCGACGTGCCCGGCTTGGTAAATTTTGAAGATGTGGTTGAGTCCAATCAACATGGCCAAACCTACTTCCGGCGTTATCGGCGAGCCTCTTCGGCTTTAAAGGAGGGGACGACGACCTGGTCGTGTTCCTGAAGTCCTTGAGTGATGATGGCCTGCGTATCAGTCCGGAAGGCGACACGGACCTTTCGGGTCTGGGGTTGTCCATCCACGAGTACATCCACCACATCGTCCCCCTTATTGACACGTAAGACTTCAAGCGGCACGGTGAGGACATTCTCCAGCCGTTTTGTCTCAATATCGATGTTGGCCGTCAGCATCGGTTTTAAATCCACGTGGGTATTTTTTATATCAATAGAGACTTCATAGGTTACCAGATTGTTTTCTTTGACCCCCTGGGCGGCAATGGCCATCACCCGGCCCTTAAAAATTTTTTCCGGCAAGGCGTCCAGGCGAATCTCCACCGACTGGCCAACCGACACTCTTGGAATATTGACTTCATTGATTTTTGCTTTGACCACCATGTGGGACAGATCGGCAATGCGCATGAGAATTGTTCCGCCGCCGAATGTGGCGGTTCCGGACGTAATGATTTCTCCGGTATGGACAAGAACTTCCAGGACGGTACCTTGGGAGGGTGACCGGACCTGAAATTCTTCAGGGCGGGTTTTTGAGGCAGCGCCATCACGGTATCGTTCATACAATTCCTTGTTGCCGCCTAAGGCCAATAACAGTTGTCGCTCGGCCAACTCCAGACGAACCAGGGATTGCTGATAGTCCCGATGCGAAAGTTCCAACTCTTTTTGAGGGATAAACCCTTTTTTGAAGAGGGATTCGGCACGGATCCATTCCCGATGAGCGGTGTCCACGTTTAAACGTTCTTCCGAAATACCTGCCCTGAGTTGGGCCACCTGGCGGGCCTGGCTGGATTCCTGTCGAATAATTCCTAAGACCTGATCTTTTTGAACCTCTTGCCCCGCAGTCACAAACAATTGAGCGACTTCGCCGGAAAATTGAGATTTAATTTCGATGGTTTGAGAAGGCATGATCGTCCCGGTCTCCGACACCTTCGTCTGAAGTGAGGTTCGGACAACTTCGACCACGTTGTGACGTGCGGTCTCAGGAGAAGGTTGACCAGTCGACCGGGAATAATACACCCAACCACCCACCGCTCCCGCAAGTATGATGATGGTCAAAATCCAAGATGTTTTATTCATATCTTTACTTGTATGGTAACAAGTCCGGCAAACGCCTGGGAAATAGAAAGACAGAAAAGGGATAAATTGCGGGATGAGAGGGTTGTCCCCTTTGCGCATAGAGGTATGATTTTATTTAGACAAACCGCCGTGAAAAGGAGAGGAACGTAACAAGGATCCCTTTGGTGGAAGCTTATTCCGCTTTGGGAAGAAAGGCCGGCATGGTCAATTTGACAAGGCCTCACAAAATAAGAATGGTGTGGTCTTTACCTGAGCATGGGTATATTCTAGGGACGGGAAGAAAATCTTTACGGGAATTTTCGTTTTTTTCTTCACTGAATTTTAATGTTGTAATGATCGAGTGTAGAGGCGGTGACGAGGCGAAGGCGTGATAATGATTGGTTGTAGTCCAGGATGGCTCGTAATTCCCTACCTCGAGCTATTCGAAGATCTCTTTGAAATTCTAAAACTAATCGAGTGGTGCTGAGCCCGAGATTGAGGCGTTCCTGCTCCGCATTGAGTTGCCTTTCGGACAATTGGCGAGCCGTCTGATTCGTTCTGGTGCGCTTGAAGCTCGTCTGTACCTGACGGATGGCTTCTTTGACGTCCAGGATAATTTGTTGGCGAACGCGTAGGAGAGAGACCTGGCTTTGTTGAGTTTCCAGGATCCGGCGTTGATATTGACTCTGCGCCGAACGGTTTCCTATGGGGTAACTGAGGACGAGTCCTCCTCCCATGTTATAAAAATCCGTGCTGCCTAAACGATCCCAGTCATCCCGGGGGGTTTTCCCCAGTCCGCTAAGCCCCAAACTTCCTTGAAACGAGAGGTCGGGTAGAAGCTGATTTTTGGCAAAGCGGGTATTGACGTTGGACGTTTCAATGTTCTTTTTGGCTTGAAGAATGTCCGGACGTTGCTCGAATGCTACCTCTAGGTTTTCTTTGAGCGGGGTTTCCTGAAGATGTTGAATAGGTGGGTCGAGTGGGACAAGGGGTGTGGTTTGGGTCAGGTTGAATTCCGATTTACTAAGGAGGAGTCGAAGTTGATCTTCCTGATCCAGGACGGTTTTTTGGGCCAGCAAAATTTGTTCGATCTGGTTGGCTACCCCTGCCTGAGCCTGAAGGGCCTCTACATCGGCCATCACCCCGGCTTTAACCTTTGCGCGGTTGCTGGCGAGTAATTCTTCTGCGGCCTGTAAGGTCGCCCGAGCGACTTTTAGGTTCTCCCGGGCAAAGACGAGTTCCCAATACGCTTGCTCGACTTGGGCGATCACCGACAGGATCTGGTTAAGGAGTGTCAGTTGTTCCACATCAGCTGCGTTTTGTGCGAGCGTGATTTGTATATTGTTGATCGAAGGTCCGAAGTTGCGAAGAAGTGGTTGCGTCAGATTAAAGAGGACATTACTTGAATAGGCCGGGTTGAAAAGAAAGCTGGTTGATCCGGCTACGGAATTCCGTCTTGTGTCAAAGGTCAGATCGTACGATCCGCCGGTCAGCAACTTTTGATTCAATCCCAGGCTGAAATTTGTTTCATTTTGATCAAAGGTGTCTGGAATCGATCCTACCGTGATGCCTCCAAGGCCGAATATGGGCCTATTGAGTGGGACGACTGTCCGGTCGTACCGTCCGCCGAGCTCAACCGTGGGGTCAAATTGTGCCTGTTGAAAGACAATGTCGGTGAGTCGAAGATCTCTCGTGTGTCGGCTCACTTGAATGTCCAAATTATGTTCTAATGCTTCCATAACGGCTTCCTGCAACGTCAGCGTGATGACGGATTCAGATGGCAGGAGTTCCTGAAAGGACCATTCTTCCGTCTCAACGGGTCTGGCGGATCGGCTCTCACTAATCGGTGGCCATACGAGTTCGCTGAGGAAAATCCCGGCCAAAAAAGCCAGTCCAGTCAGAGCTTGGTATATCGTGGTCCAGCGCATATCTGTTTATTTCAGATTTCCAGGAGACCAACGCTAGTTTCAACCTATCAAAGCTTGATTTTTTCTGCAATTTTTTCTGAAAAATGATTAGACAGAATTCATGACATTTGTGTTTCGTGGGTCACCTGGACCTTATCCGCGGTCCTGTGAGGAGAGGGAAGGGGCTCATGAATTTTTCCTGTCAGAACTTGAGTGCATGAGGAGGTTGGCGGGCGGGTGATGGTGCCCTGTCTTGACTGCCAAAAAGGGGTTGTGGACTTCCGGTGAGAATGCGTATCATCCTAAGCGCTATGGGTTTTCCGTCTACTTAATATTCATGTCTTTTTGGGGTAGGGATGATTATGAAACACGAGGAGTTGAGTTTGCTTGAGAAGCGTTTTCTGTCTAGCCGGATGTCTTGGCAAAGGGTTATGGGCACACAAAGGTTATTTAGTTGTGGAGGACTGGTGCTGGGGACGGCCTTGAGTTTTCTTGTGATGGGGGCTTCCATGGGATTTTCGGAAGAGCCACCTCAGGAGCTTCCCAAGCCATTTCATAAAACGACTCCCCCTCTTTTTCAGGAATGGAATTTTGATCAACCGTCACTTAGTGGCTTGCCAAAGGGCTTTACGCAGGCTTTTGGTGGATCTTCAGGAAAAGGGGAATGGTCAGTCAAAGAAGATAGCACCGCTCCCAGTCCGCCCTATTTGGTAGAGCAACGATTACAGTGTGGTGAGGATTGGTGCTACCAGCTTTTGATCGCAGAAGACGCGGTGGTTGAATATGTGGATCTTTCAGTCCGCTTAAAGCTTAATTTGGGAACACCGACCGGGAAAGCCGGGTTGGCATATGGGATCCAAGATGATAAAAATTTCTTTGCCACTGTTGTTGAACCCAGAACAAACGAGGTTGTGGCTTATGTCGTTAAGGATGGGCAACCAACCGAATTAGGAAGGGAGTCCTTAATCATTCGATCTGCTGATTGGCACTCTCTCCGGATCCAACGAAATACCATTATCAGTAAGGAATATACCGAAATCTCTTTTGATAACCACCTGGCCCTTGATGTCTACGATCAATCATTTAAAAAGGGCAAATTGGGATTGGTTGTAATGGGAGATGGCGGGTTTTCGTTTGATAATCTTCGTGCGATGGAATTGATGACCAATCGCCCCCTCTCCAGACCGTCGGCTTATTAAGCCGGAGGCTGTTAGCGAACGTCGGGCTCAAGTCGGTCTAGGATGAGGGGCAGAAGATTTTCAGGAGTGGTGGCTTCAAGGAGTAACGCCCGGTTGGTTCGGGTGAGGAACCCTTGTTGGACTTGATGGTCGAAAAATTTCAACAGCCCATCAAAAAACCCAAAGCAATTCAGCAGGCCACAGGGCTTGTGATGAAGTTTTAACTGTGCCCAGGTTACCATTTCACAGCATTCTTCCAACGTTCCAAATCCACCGGGTAACGTGATGAATCCGGCTGATAGATCTGCCATAAGAGTTTTTCGTTCATGCATGGAGTTCACAATATGCGTAGCTGTGAGTTCCTGATGTAGGAGTTCCTTTTCTGCCAGATGCTTGGGAATAACTCCGATGACGGTCCCGCCTTCCTGCAGTACCGTTGATGCCAGCACCCCCATCAGTCCAATATTCCCCCCACCATAGACTAAACCCATTCCTTGTTGGACAAGCGCATGTCCCAACCGCTGTGCCATGTTGGTATATCCTGGGTCGTTCCCCAGACTAGAGCCGCAGAAAACACAAATATTTCGCATGGGATGAGTTGTTTACTTTCTGGTAATCGATATGAATCTGGTGTCTGCGAGAAAAAAAAGCGGTTTAGGTTGAGTCAGGAGAAGCGGAGGAATACCCAAAATGCCGGAGTCCTTAAATTAATTGGCTATGGGGAGGGCGGTCAATGCGTATGGATTGATTCGGGAGCCATTTAAGTGTATGCCCCAATGGAGATGCGGGCCAGTGGCTCTTCCTGTGGCTCCGACTTTGCCTAAGGCTTCTCCTTTCTGAATTGTTTGGCCAGAAGTGACATCGACCTCTGAGAGATGAAAGTACATGGAAAATAGGCCTACCCCATGATCCAGGACCACACCCTTTCCGGAGAAGAAGTGATCGACTGTTTTCGCGACGATACCCTTGTTAATGGCTTGAACCGGAGTACCCTTTGGCGCCGCGATATCTTCTCCTGAGTGGGGTTTTCTGGTTTGACCATTAATCACCCGACGACTGCCAAAAACTCCAGTGACTTTCCCATTCACAGGCTCAAGAAACGGACCGTCCCATAAAGGACGTGTGCCAATGTGGTGAAAGGCCTCTGCTAATTCTTTTTTTTCTTTTTGAACGCGCTGTAAAGTTTTGGCGTCAAGGTCCACTGTATTCTTCGGGAGCGTCAGGTGTTGGACGGAATAGTCTTCTTTGATGATTTGGACGGAGTAGCTAAGATGGTCTGATCCGGAGTCGGAATGGACCGTGATACTCAACTCCTGCATTCCCGGTGGATCTTCCATGTCGATTCCCACCATGCCTGCAAAGTGGGTATCACCATGTGGGAAGAAGGGGATCTTCCTCTTGAGAAATAGGCCACTTACTTTGGCCTTAGGTTGAGATATCGGCACGTCAATCCAGAGAACTTGGCCCTGTTTTCCGCTGAGATGGCCATTGGCACCCGGTCGGTTCCGTTCCGCACTCGGAACGATCTGAATAGGGAAAATGCTGGCGAGCAGCAGGGAAACGACAAACAAGACCTTCCATGAAGCTGAAGGAGGGCGTGGGGACAATGAGCTGATCATGGGAAGAGCCGATTATGAGGAACCTGGCTGAGCAATTCTTCTACGCGTCGATTAAAAGGACAAAAGGGGTCCATGCACAAAATGGTTTCTTCCCAGTACCCGTTCAGTTTGAGATAGGTCCAATCCACAGTATATGACCGATTTTTTGCACGGGCAAATCTGATGAAGTCTCCTCGCACTTTTGCTCGTGTGGTTTGAGGAGGAACCGTTTTGGCCTGTTCAATTGCGTCCTCATCAATCATTTTTCGAATGTGATTACGTTCTGCCAGGAGATGAAACAGGCTTCGTTGTCGGTTAATGTCATGATATTGCAAATCCATCATGCCTAATCGGGGATCATCCCATCCACAAGATTTTTTGGCCATGTAATTTTCGAGGATCCATTGCTTGGTGATCCAGTCGATTTCGCGGACGAGTGCCATGGGGGAGGTATCCAGCATCTTCAACACGCGACCCCATTCATAATGCACCTCTGCCATGACTTTGTTGGGAGGCTGCAACGCCAAATATTCACCCGCCCGTTCCCAGAATGTCTGTTGAATTTCCAATGCGGTCAGGTTGCTCCCATCTTCAAGCTTGACGGTTTTTTTCAGAGTGGGATCCCGGGAGATGTCTCGAATCGCTTTGACAGGTTCTTCAAGTTCAATATGTGGAATGGTGAATCCGTCCTCGATCATGGAGAGGACGATCATGGCTGTCCCTACCTTTAAGTAGGTGGAAAACTCCGACATATTGGAATCGCCGAGAATGATATGAAGCCGACGGTATTTTTCGGCATCAGCATGAGGTTCATCGCGTGTGTTGATAATGCTTCGGGACGACGTCGTAGAGGAAGACGTTTTTTCATGAATATGTTGCGCTCGTTGGGAGATAAAATATTGAGACTTCCCGGATACTTTCAGTATTTTCCCGGCTCCAGAAAAAATTTGACGCGTGACGAAAAAGGGGATGAGTTGTTCGCTGACTTTCCAAAAATCCACATCCCGACGCATGAGGAAATTTTCATGGCAGCCATACGTGTTGCCGAGGGAATCCGTGTTGTTCTTGAAAATGAAGATCTCGCCGGACAGTCCTTCTTCGCGCAAGCGCTCTTCGGCAATGGGCAGACAACTTTCCAGGATCCGCTCACCGGCTTTGTCGTGGATGATCAAATCAAGCAGATCGTCGCATTCGGGCGTAGAGTATTCTGGGTGGCAGCCCGTGTCCTGGTAGAACCGCGCCCCATTGGTGAGGAAGGCATTGGACGGCCAGCTATTGGGGATGAGTCCCTCAAAAATGTACCCGAGTATTTTTTCAATGGGAAGATAGACCCGTCCATTCGGCGAAAATGTCAGGCCGTATTCACTCTCAAGGCCAACAATGCGTTTCATCATATCCGGCCCCTCTCTCTCCTGCGGCTTAATAAGGGCATATTATCCCATCTCCGCTACAGGACTCCTTCTCGTTTGAAGGATCTGACCGCCAATCGACAATATTTCTCCTCGAGTGTTTCGGTTTTCGTAAACAGGCCTTCTTGCGTGTTTCGATCTACACTTTCCGGGTTTTGGAAATGGATCATGCTCGAAAATATGGCATTATTTCGATCAATCTTATACTCAGAATACACCCAGATCAGGTAATGATCAACTGATACGAAGGAGGAACGTATGAGGGGTTATGCGAGAATTTGAGTTGCTTCGAGGATCGGGACTCGCCGAAATCTTCTACCTATTCGAGTTCGGTCCAAAACCGCGACTTCCAAACCTTCCAGGTTTGATCGAGGATCCGTGCCCTGTTCAAAGGCATGCTGGCAGAGCGTTAAGGCTTCTTTAAGGGATGGGCAAGTATGAGGAATTTCTTTTCTGAGGAGAGTTAAGATGGTTTCAGATCGTCCTCCAATGGCGGTGAATTTTCGTTCATCCACAATACTCCCATCAAAAGAGATGCGGTATAACTCATTGCGCTCCGGTGTCTCACCGACCTGAGCCAACAGTAGTTCCACTTCGTAAGGTTTCATTTCCTGGCTAAAGAGTGTGCCGAGAATTTGTGAATAGCCATTTGCCAGTGATCGTGCGGTCACATCTTCTCGGCTATACATCATGCCTTTAACGTCCGCATGTTGAATGCCGGCTTTCCGAAGATTCTCAAATTCACTGTATCTCCCCGCCCCGGAAAATGCGATGCTGTCATAGATCTCAGAAATTTTAAACAGGGAGGCGCTGGGGTTTTCGGCGACAAACAAGACGCCATCTGCATATTCCATGGCGATGATCGACCGGCCTTTGGCGATGCCTTTTTTGGCATATTCCGCCCTGTCCTGCATCATTTGTTCGGGTGAAACGTAATAGGGCAAGGCCACGGTTTATGTCTCCTGTTTCTCGTTCACCAATGCCTCGCACATAGTAGCCAATTGGGTGTCATCCACATCCCGAACCCCTCTGGAATCAACTAATTTGACGGTCGGGAAGATTCGTCGGATCAGGTCCGGTCCACCGGTCCCGACATCTTCATCTGCGGCATTGAGGAGGGCGCGAAGGGCCACTTTGACCGCCGCGTCCTCTGATAAGTTTTTCCGGAAATATTCTTTGAGGGTCGATCGCGCATCTTTTCCGCCTGAGCCGACGGCGTGAAATTCCCTGTCCTCGTAGCGTCCTCCCGTAATGTCATATTTGAAGAGTCGACCAATCTCCCGTTTGTGATCATAGCCGACAAACAGGGGAATGACCACGAGTCCATGTAAGACCATGGGAAAATTGGCCTTTACCATATGCCCAAGCCTATTGGCTTTCCCTTCGCAGGTTAAGGGTTGTCCGTCAAGTTTTTCATAATGTTCCAGTTCGATGCGGAAAAGTTTTGCCATTTCCACGCAGGGTCCTGCAGCTCCTGCAATAGCCATGGCGGAAAAGCCATCGGTTTGAAAGACCTTTTCCATGCGATTCGCGGCGATTTGAAATCCTTCGGTGGCGCGACGGTCTCCGGCGATGAGGACGCCGTTATCATAGGTAAAGGCGAGAACCGTGGTGCCGTGTGGCCAGGGAAGATGCCTGGTAGACATCAACGAAGGGTCTGTTTGGCTTTGCTGGGAGAGTGAGTTTTCCCACCGCGCCATTGGGAGTAAGTCGGGTCGTTGGGAGGTGAGATATTGGTAGAAACTGGAATACGGATCAGCTGAGAAGTTTGGAAGGGAGACGTTTTCAGAATTCATGCGACCTCAATGTTTCCTGACCGACTGGGTTCCCTGTTTCATTTAGGACTTCACGAGTCGGGATAATAACTGATCCACGGAGGTAATGTCCCTAAACAATTCTTGGGTGAGCTGTTGGGTGCCTCGATAAGGATCCATCAATGGGATACGCTTAATGGTAGAATTTCCGGTATGAAGAAGGACGGAAGTCCAACTCATGCCGTATACCTGGCTTGGCAGGTGTTGTAAACATTGACCTCTGAAAAATGCCCGTGTGAAAGCCGGTGCAGTCTGGCGGGCACGTTCGACTTCCAGCTCGAGAGTCAAACGTTCAATTTGTCCCGTCCGCTCCAGGGTATAGTACAGCCCTTTGTCTGGTCGCACGTCGTGATACTGTAAATCCATCATGGCCACCCTGGGATCATTCCAGGAACAGTGTTTGCGATCCATATAGGATTGAATCAATGCATGCTTGGCGACCCAATCGACTTCTCGCCGAAGCTCAAAAGGATCACGCTCCAAGGTATCCAAGGTGGATTCCCAGCGGACAAGCACCTCCTTGGTGATAGGGGAGACCTCTCTGGTTCGATAAAAGTCATGGGCTGATTGCAGGAAGGCCCGCTGAATAGCGATAGCGGTGGTGTGTTGGCCATTATTAAGCGGAAGCGAACTTTTCACAGTCAGATCTCGTGATACCGCCTTGATGGCCCTGACCGGATCGGTCAATTCAATACATGGGAGAGATCCTTGCTGCTCCAACATTTCCATGATAATGGCCGTCGTGCCGACTTTTAAGAAGGTTGATACCTCGGACATATTGGCGTCACCCACGATGACGTGAAGACGTCGGTAGTCGGCTTGATGGGCATGGGGTTCATCCCGGGTATTGATAATGGGACGATTCACCATGGTATTGAGATCAAGCAGACATTCAAAAAAATCTGCCCGCTGTGAGATTTGATAGTGAATAGGATCTGTGCCGTTCTCGGCTCCGACTTTCCCTGCGCCACAAAAGATGGGGCGTGAAACAAAGAAAGGGAGTAGAACGTTGGCTACCTGCTCGAATGGAATCCGGCGGGACAAAATGTAATTTTCGTGGTATCCGAAGCTGTTTCCTTTTCCGTCTGAGTTGTTGCGGTAAACCAGAAAATTCTCTTCTCCCATACTGTGATTCAGTCGGGCCAAGCACTCAGCCACAATATAGTCCCCGGCACGTTCATAGGCCACCACTTCCCGGGGGTTGCTGCATTCGGGAGTGGAATATTCCGGGTGAGCTCCATCGACGTAGAGGCGACCGGCATTCGGCAATACTTTATTGAGTTGACGATTATAGGTGGCGCTTGGTCGTTCGGGTTCGCCTTCGACCGGAAACCCACGCGCATCCCAAAAGGGATTTTCATTTTCGTAATCCCATAGAGCCGTGGGAGCGGGGAGATGGGGACAGTGACTGATTAATCGAAGGGAATTCGCTACGGGATCAGGATGATCCGGGGAGCGAGAAATAATCCCGAATTCAGTTTCCGTTCCAAGAATTCGCAGCAAGGAGGCCTCATGAAAAGCAGCTAGATATGATTAAAAATAATGACCAACGCTGATGGTTTCTATTTCTCGTGGCTCTGAATCCTCATCGGTGGTTAAGGTGCGCACATGAACGATTTTTTCGCCCTTTTTCCCTGCTATTTTTGCCCAATCATCGGGGTGCGTGGTATTTGGTAAGTCTTCCTGTTCCTTGAATTCTTCTCGAATGCCCCGCAGAAAGTCCTCGGATTTGAGACCTTTGACGTCGCCGGAGATTGCACGTTTAATAGCCAATTTTTTCGCGCGGGAGACCACACTTTCGATTAATGCGCCACTGGCAAAATCTTTGAAGTACACGGTTTCTTTTTCACCATTGGCGTAGGTGACTTCTAGAAATTGATTTTCCTCCGTCAATGCATACATGGCCTCGACCGTGGTGTCGATAAGATGATTGATGCACCTTGATCGATCTGAGCCATGTTGGGTCAATTCAGATTCCGCAAGGGGTAAGTCCAAGTGGAGATATTTCCCAAGGATATCCTTGGCACTCTGTTTATCAGGTCTGGGAATCTTAATTTTGATATCCAAGCGTCCCGGCCTCAAAACCGCAGGGTCAATGAGGTCTTGACGGTTACTGGCACCGATGACGATAACGTCTCGAAGACTTTCTACTCCATCAATCTCAGATAAAAATTGGGGTACGATGGTCGATTCCATGTCCGAGGAAATTCCTGTCCCTCTTGTTCGGAATAACGCATCCATTTCATCAAAAAAGACGATGACCGGATTGCCGTGTGACGCCTTTTCTTTCGCTTTCGCAAACACTTCTCGAATTTGGCGTTCGGATTCACCCACATATTTGTTCAATAACTCGGGTCCCTTGATGTGGAGGAAGTAACTACGAACGTCCTTGCCTTTGAGGTGACCGAGTTTTTTCGCAATGGAGTTTGCGACAGCTTTGGCAATCAAGGTTTTCCCGCATCCCGGAGGTCCATACAACAAAAGACCTTTTGGGGGTGATAAGCGGTGTTCAGCGAATAGCTCAGGGTAGAGAAAAGGCAATTCAACGGCGTCCTTGACCTGCTCCAGTTCTTTGGTTAACCCGCCGATTTGGTCATACTGAATATCCGGAACTTCCTCGATGACGAGTTCCTCCATTTCACTTTTGGGAAGTTTTTCGATGAGGTATCCGGATCGTGGTTCAAAGAGGAGGTGGTCGCCGACACTCAAGGTCTGGTGCTTCAGCGAATCCGAGATTTCAACCACTCGCTCGTCGTCCAGGCGCAGACTGACCACGGCTCGCCCATCGTCCAGAAGGTGTTTGAGATGGGCGATTTCCCCCTGCGGATCATACCCTCGCGATTCAATCACGTTCAGGCCTTCGTTCAAAATAACCTCTTGGCCTTTTTTAAGAGATTCTGCCGGAATAGACGGATGAAGGTTGACCCGTAGCTTTCTGCCGCCAAGTGAGACATTCACGGTCCCGTCTGTGTTGGTGTTGTAGAAGACGGCAAAAGTTGATGGAGGCGCAGTGAGTTTGTCGACTTCTTTTCGAAGCGCTTCGATTTGTACTTTGGCTTCCTGTAACGTAGAAACTAACTGCTCGTTTTTCTGCTGAGAAAGGTGCAGCTTCTGTCGAGATTCATGCAGCTGCCGCATTTCGAGCTCCATGGACTCAAGCTCGGTTCGTAACTTTTCAATCTCACGGATATGATCGTCTGTTTTTCGTATACCCATAGTTAGATCCTACCTGATTCAAGGTTTCAACGAAACCGAAGGGCACATCTCGCTCTCAAAAAATCTCCCTACCTGTCAGTCTATTAAGTGGTAAAAGGGAAATCCGCACGTTCTTTCTCTGAAAAGATCTTACCACCCAAAAAAAATTAGGGTCAACCAAACACCCGCATTGTGACGGCTAAAATAAGTTGACAATTCAGGACAATCGTGCCAACAGTTCACGGGTGGTGTCTGGAATGGACGGCGATTGAAGAATAGAGGAAATGACGGCCACACCGTAAGCCCCTGCTGATAAGACGTCAGGAATTTTAATAGGAATGATTCCCCCGATGGCATAGATGGGCAAGTGGAGGAATCGGCTGGTCTCTTGAAGAATCTGTATTCCTAAAGGTGGTCCATACGCTCGCTTTGAAGGCGTATCAAAAATGGGACCCAGCACGATGAAGTCGGCGCCTTCCCCTTCCGCCACTCGGGCTTCTTCAACGGAATGCGTTGAGACGCCGATAAGGTGTCCCGTCCCTAACAGGCGACGGGCCACGGAAACGGGAAGACTATCTGTCCGAAGATGTACGCCGTCGGCTCCCAGGGCAAGGACCAAGTCGATACGATCATTCAATAAAATGGTTCCCTGGTGGTGCTTGATGAGTGGGCCGAGCTCCTGATAGAGGGAAGTCAATTCTCGAGTCGTAAGATCCTTTTCCCGGATTTGTACCATCCGGACTCCTGCGTCTACCGCTTCGGTTATCACGGAAGAGAGGGGACGGTGAAGGGTTTGATGGCGGTCGGTCAGAAGGTAGAGTCTGGGAAGGATGCGCGAGGACATTCCGAAGAGGGGTTACAACATTCCCTCGATAGGACTACTGGCAGTCGCATATAACTTCCTGGGAATTCTCCCAGCCTTGTAAGCCAAGCGTCCGGCGTCAACGGCATACCGCATGGCCGTGGCCATCATCAACGGATCCTTGGCTCCGGCAATGGCCGTGTTCATTAATACGGCATCAGCTCCGTATTCCATGGCCAGGGCTGCGTCAGAAGCGGTTCCAACTCCGGCGTCTACGATGACCGGGACATTGACCGTTTCCATGATGATTTTGAGGTTATACGGATTGCGGATCCCAAGCCCGGAACCGATCGGTGCGGCGAGTGGCATGACGGCAGGACAGCCAATATCGACTAACTTTTTGGCGACAATGGGGTCGTCATTCGTATATGGCAATACGACAAAACCTTCGGCAATCAAAATTTTTGCGGCTTCAATAAGTCCTGCTGTATCGGGAAATAGTGTGCGTTCATCTCCAATGACTTCCAATTTCACCAAATCTGACACTCCCGCAGCGCGGGCCAGTCGAGAATAACGAACGGCATCTTCGACGGTATAACATCCGGCCGTGTTGGGTAAAATGGTGTATTTCTTCGGATCGAGGTAGTCCAGTAAATTTTCTGATTTGTTATCGGTAATATTGACGCGGCGAACTGCAACCGTCACCACATCAGCCCCTGAAGCCTCAATCGCTTTTCGGGTTTCCTCAAAGTTTTGATATTTTCCTGTTCCAACCCAGAGTCGAGAGTGGAAAGTTCGACCGGCAATGATTAACGGATCCTGATTCATCTCTTCCTCTTCAATTTCCTCATGTGGGAGAGCCGCCTCCAATAAAGCTTAAAATTTCAACCTTGTCCCCATCCTGGAGATTCCAGTTGAGGAATTCTCCGCGGTCCAAAATTTTAAGGTTGATTTCTACTGCGACTTGTTCGGAACGGAGGTGAAGCGTTTCTAGAAGCTGTGCGACCGTCAAAGGTTCCTCGGCCTCGCGGTGCTCTCCATTCACGACGATTTTCATGCGTATAGATAAGAACGCAATGGCCAGTGTATTCCGGCCATGCAAGATTTCATCCTACGGGACTTGAGAAATTCTTGTCAATGAAATGCCTTGGAGTGAGAAAGGATAATAATGGTTCTGTTGAGCCAACGAAGGCTCATTGTTATGACCTGGTTTTATCGATCACATCTGACATAAAATGATTAAGTCACACAGTGGATCTTTAAGGTGTCAGGATACAAGCTTGTCCCACCGAGGCGATCGTCATGGAGAAAAACATCAACCAGGATCTCATGGCTTTGTTCGTGTCGATGGCAGGTTTGTTGGCATCCAGAGGTGAAAATCCCTACAAGGTGAAAGCCTATCGCCGGGCTGCTGATTCACTGAAAAGTCTCCAGGAAGATGTGACAGAGTTGGCAAATCGTGGCGAACTTCAAACGATTCCCGGCATCGGCAAGGAATTATCCCTAAAAATTCGGGAATTTCTCTCTACGGGTCGTATCCGTGCGTATGACGAATTAAAAACTCCTCTTCCTGATTCAGTCCTGGAATGGGTGGAGCTGCCAGGATTTTCAGAACCGATTGTCCACGATCTGGTTTTTCGATTGGGCATCACAACTTGGGAAGATCTGGAAGCCTTGGCCCAATCGCATTTACTGCAAACTCTTCCAGGTCTAGGGAATCGGGGTGAGGAAATCTTAACGGCGATTCAAGCAAAGCGAGCAGCTTGTCAGGAGTCATAAATGAGGGGAGGTAAGTGGGAGACGCTTCTCCCATGGTTTCGGACGGACGCAATCCCCATCGCCATCGAACAGGAAAAAGGTATGGAAACATACCAGGCAATCACCTCAGCAGGATGGTTAGGTAATGGCAATTTCGGCATTTGTTTTGATTGACACGACAGGCAATCACACCAAGAGTGCATATAAAACTCTTACACGCATTCAAGGTGTGAAATCTGTCTATCCCGTGACAGGTCCGTTTGATTTAATTGCCCATGTGGAAGCCGAAACTTTAGAGGAGCTGAACGACCTCATTATGGTTCGTCTTCGAGGTATTGATGGGGTCATTAAAACGAATACGGCAATTGTTCTCGACTTTTAAATTCTTCAGCGTTTTAGGCCGGCCGCATTATGCGGCCGGTTTCAACTGTTTAAAGACTTTCCACGATTTTAACATTTCTACTGCCTTCAGTAACTGAAGGTCCTCGGGGGGAATGGGTTGGGGCTGGTCCTTGTCCTGGGGATCCGTGGGGGCGGCAGGCTTGGCAGGAGCAGGTACAGGGGAACCCACAGTGCTCTCCTCCTTTTTCCCTTCGGAAGATTCCTGTTTCGCCACCTGAACGGGTTTCGGATCAATGACAATATCGGGTTGCACTCCGATAGAATGAATCGACTTGCCGTTTGGCGTAAAGTATTTCGCTGTGGTGAGACGAAGCCCTGACCCATCGGAAAGGGGGAGAATGGTTTGCACCGACCCCTTTCCAAAGGTTGTGGTGCCAATAACGACGGCTTTCCCCCAATCCTGCATGGCTGCAGCCACGATTTCTGAAGCGCTGGCAGAACCGTGGTTGACCAACACAATCATAGGATATTGATAGTTCTTACTACTTGCCCGTGCGCGATATTCATCCTTTTTGCCGTTGCGTCCTTGAATCGAGACCACGAGTCGGCCGGATTCTAGGAATTGTTCGGAGACTCCTACGGCAGCCGTCAACAGCCCACCGGGATTATTTCGAAGATCCAGAATTAAACCTTGAATGTTTTTGGAAGCTAATTTTTCCAATTCCCCTGAGAGATCGTCGACTGTCGCCTCTTGAAATTGGTTCAGACGAACGTATCCAAGGTTGCCCTCCAGAAGCTTGGAACGAACGCTTTGAATTTTAATGATATCGCGTTTGAGGGTGAAGATCAGTGGTTTTTCCAGTCCCTCACGCTCTATGGTCAATTCCACAGAAGTTCCTCGTGCCCCGCGCATGTGCTGAACGGCTTCCATGAGGGTGAGATCTTTTGTTGGTTTGTCGTCAACTTTGATAATGGTGTCACCGGGCTGGATGCCGGCTTCAAAGGCCGGCGTATCCTCAATAGGAGAGATCACGGTCAGGCGATTGTTTTTTACGCCGATTTGAATGCCCAGTCCTCCGAATTCTCCCTTCGTTTCAACTTGCATTTCTTTGAACATATCGGGCGTCATAAAAGAAGAATGAGGATCGAGTCCGGCCAGCATGCCTCGTAGGGCACCCTGGACAAGATCTTTGGTTTGTGTTTCCTCCACATAATTCTTTTTGACTTGCGAAAGCACTTCAGCGAAGATTTGCAATTCCTCGTAGGGTTCGCTGGCATACCCCGCCCGGTCTCCTCCTTTTCCGATGACAATCCCCACCAAAAGGATGGCGGTTAAGGTCAAACCAGAAATCACTACCGTCGACAATCGTTCATGTGACATGAGGTGTTCCTTCTTCCAGTTGTTCAATTAAGGCTGTTTTACCAGCCATTTCAGGGGATCAATGGGGGTGGTGCCTTTACGTAATTCAAAATAAAGAGTGTCTTCTTGGGTGACGCCTGTTTCGCCTGTTTCACCAATGACTTGCCCGTTTTTGACCGATTGGCCTTCAGCCACTAAGAGCTTTGAGGCATGGGCGTAAAGAGAGTAAAAGCCATTGGTATGGTCGACGATGACGACCAGGCCGTATCCCTTAAGCCAGTCGGCATAGACGACGTTTCCCGATGAGACTGCCCGAATCGGACTCCCTTCCTTCGCGCTGATTTCTATGCCCTTTTTTGTCACAAATGTATCAAAAGTGGGATGTTTTTGCCGACCAAAATTTGAAACCACTTTTCCTTCAACGGGCCATAGGAGAGATCCAAGGGATGGGACAGCTCCAGGTGGTTGGCGCATCCGAGATTGAGCCAATTTGAAACGTTGGTCCAATTCTTTGAGAAGGCTATCCACCTGTTCAGCTGATCTCTGAAGGTCTTCAACCATCCGTTGATGTGCGTCCTTTTCTTTGGAGAGATTGACCAGGACAGAGCGTTTTTGACGTTTGAGCCCTGAGACTTTTTTGATGGTCTGTTGGGTTTCTCCCTGAAAGCGAAGGAGATCCTCGCGGGCTGCCGTCTGTTTTTCCTTGAGCTGTTGGAGATTCGACAGGTCTTGTTGAAACTGTCGGACAAGCTGATGTTCCCGTTGGGCAACCCATGAAAGATAATCCATCCGGTGTGCGGCCTCGGTAAATGATTCAGCTGCGAAAAGAGTTTTCAAATAGCCTGTGCGTCCCTCCATGTATAATAACCGAAGTCTGGCGGAAATGGAGGATTGCCGGGTTTGAACATCCCGCTCAACTTCCCCAATCTTTGTGCTCAGATTCGCCAATTCCTCGTCTGTTACTTTGATCTGGTCATTAATGCGATTGCGTTCTTTCTTTTGCTCATAGAGCTGGCGATCCAATTTATCAATCGTTTTCAAAACCGACCCATGCTTTTTCTCGATCCGTTTGGTTTCTTTTTGGGTTTCGGCAATTTCCTGATTGAGCTTTTCCAACCGCAGGCGTTCCTGACTGATTTCATCTTTGATGGTGGATGGATCAGCGCTCCAACCGGCTTGGACTAAGATTAGGAGCAGTCCAATTGGGAGCACTCCTGTGTGGAAAAATAGATTAACTCGCGTCATAGCCGAAATCGCAACGAGCCATAAATGGTCGTCAGTGTTCCCAGGCACCCCAAGAGGATGCCTCCTGCCATCAAAATGAGTGATAGGGGAAGGGGAAAAAATTCTAATGCGGAAGAAAATCCCCCGAACACGCTCATGCCTTGGGTTTTGTGCGTGAAAAGTTCAAATCCCCCACGTAAGAATCCTAAGGCGATACCACCCCCGGCAGCCCCTAGGATGGCTCCCTCAATGAGATACGGAATGCTAATAAAGAGACTCGTCGCCCCGATCAACCGTAATATTTCAATTTCCTGTTGTCTGGTATGAAATGCCAGTTGCACGGTAATCGCAATGATGGTGACGGAGGCTAAGGCCAAGATGCTCCCAACGACTAACGCGCCGAACTCCATATAGGCGATGATGAGGGTCAGGCGTTCGATCCAATCTCGATTATACCGAACCCGATCGATATCGGGATGATGTTTGAGCCGGTTGACCAGGTTGGCAATCATATCGGTGGTTGGGGTTTTCGCGGCCATGGTTAATACCAATGATGCGGGAAACGGGCTTTCGCCAAGCCCTTCCAGGAGATAGACTTCCTCTGGAAATTGTTCTTTGAATTCCGTTAAGGCGTCTTGCTTCGAAATAAAGGTGAGGGAGTCCACCGCTGGATCCGTCTTGAGGCCCTGTTGCAAATCACGAAGTTTGCCGGATTCAATGCCATCCTTGGGATAGACGATGATTTGAATCGTGTGTTGAACCTGACCCAACAGATTATGCACGTTGTGATACAGAAGGAGAAAGATGCCAAAGCTGGTCAGGGTGAACGCGGTAATGAGAATACCAATCAGCGTACTGGTCTGATGCGTGCGAAGGCTGGTGTAGGCTTCACGGATAAAATACCAAAGCCGTTTCACGTATAGGCTCCTTGATCCGACACGAGATGTCCGCAATCCAGCCTGAGGATTCTTCCATTCAATTGCTCCACCACTTGTCGATTGTGGGTTGCCATCATGACGGTTGTTCCCCGGGTATTGATGGCTTTAAATAATGCCGCAATTTCGGTGGTTAGTTGGGGGTCTAAATTTCCCGTTGGTTCGTCGGCTAAAAGTATGATGGGACTGTTCACAATTGCCCTGGCGATACACACGCGTTGCTGCTCTCCAGCGGACAGCACGGAGGCAATGGTGCTGAGTTTATGGTCCATGCCAACCGCGCGAAGGGCTTCCAGGACCTTCCGTCGCGATTCGAACGATGATAATCCACGAATAATGAGTGGGAGAGCCACATTTTCGGAGACCGTCCGCTGCGGGAGCAACTTGAAATCCTGAAGAACATACCCCATGGTTCTCCGATGATAGGGGACATCGGATCCACCGAGTCTGGCAATGTTGCGATTTTGGACGAGGATTTGACCTTCATCAGGGTGTTCGGCTCCAAAAATAAGCTTGAGTAGAGTGGTTTTGCCGGCTCCGCTGGGTCCTGTGAGTAACACACATTCGCCTTTTTCGATTCGTAGGGAAATATCTGAAAGCGCAAGACAGCCATCGTAATATTTGGTGACGTGAAATAATTGAATCATGCTATCTTATGGCCTGGACCTTGAAATGGTTTATTGTCTAGATAAAACGGAACCATGGTTCCTGGGTGAGAGTACCCAGGAAGAGCTGCCGACCGTTCACCTTCAGACATTGGACTCATGCAGAGGCCAACCTCTTTAATTTACCATTGCCAGTCGGAGCTGGAAACCTCAAAAGCCTGTTCCAGGTGAGTTAATTTCGGAGAACCCTCAGGGGTACCTGCGATCAAGATCACATCAAACCGGCAAACTTGGTTGCTGAGGCCCTTTTGAGAAAGGTAATACGACGCCAATTTAATGATTTGGCGTTTTTTGCGCGCATCGATGGCATAGGGAGCGCCGCCGAATTGATCGGTGCGTCGTCCCTTGACCTCAATAAACACCAGCGTATCGTCCTGTTGTGCAATGAGATCCAATTCTCCACCTCCTACCCGTAAATTTCGCTCAAGAATCCGATAGCCCTTTTTCCGGAGCCATTCCTCTGCAAACTCCTCCGCTGATCGCCCAAACTGGTGAGAAGGCGTGCTCATGCGAGCGAGGGCACATTCAGGCAGGCCTGGACAGGCCCGAAGCTTCGTCGATGCCCTGGACAAGGGCCGAACTGCTGTAACCGTCTGAGATGTTCCGGTGTGGAATAACCTTTGTGGAGATGAAATTGGTACTGAGGAAACCGTTCGTGATAGGAGATCATCATGCGATCTCGTGCAACTTTCGCCAGAATAGATGCGGCGGCAATAGATCGTGAAAGTTGGTCGCCTTTGATAACCGGTCGTTGAGGGACAGAAACCCTAGGGAGGTGCAAAGCATCAAGAAGGAGATAATCGGGTGGCGTAGCCAGGTAGCTCAGAGCCCGGCAACCGGCCAATCGGGTGGCCCCCAGGATGTTAAGTTCGTCAATCTCCTGTGCTGATGCCATGCCGATCGCCCAAGCAATGGCCCGGGTGGTGATGGCCTCATATAATACGTTTCGTTGCTGTTCAGTCAGGAGTTTGGAGTCGTCGAGAAGGACCGGTGACCACCGACGTGGAAGAATCACGATGGCGGCAACCACCGGCCCGGCCAAAGGACCGCGCCCAGCCTCATCCAGGCCTGCAATGCGCCGGTATCCAAGGGCTCGGGCCGCTTGTTCAAAGAAATCTGTCGGACCCGTACCCATCCATGAGGGAGAGTCGGTGTGCAATGAAAGGTGAGCCCTTTCTTCTGCGTTATTCCGCTACTTCCGTGGGTTCCGATTCACCGGATTCAGGGACCTCGACTGCCGCCGCAGCGTTTTTCACCGTTTTTGGTGTGCGCGAAAACTCCCGTTCTGAAATTTTAGCAGCTTTGCCTTTTTTGTCTCGAAGGTAATACAACTTCGCCCGCCGCACTTGACCTTTTCTGATGACTTCGATGCCTGCCAGATTAGGAGAGTGAAGGGGGAAAATTCGCTCGACTCCGACTCCAAATGAAATCTTTCGAACGGTAAAATTCTCGCATACCTTTCGGCCCTTTCGAGCGATCACGAGTCCTTCAAACACCTGAATGCGTTCTTTGGCCTCTTCTTTCTTTTTCCCGTATTGTCGTTCTTCGACCACGCGCACTTTAACTCTGACGGTGTCACCTATTTCAAAAAACGGCACGGTTCCCTGTGCCAACGATTGCTCTAAACGCTCTAATAAATTCATGAGAGTCTCCCTCCTTCAAGGTCTCGTCGTACGACCGGACGTCGAGGTATAATTGTGTTCAATCTCTTCCAATAACTCACGATCTTCACTACTCCAAGTATGGTGATTTAACAAATCCGGCCGTTTCAGCAGCGTTTGGCGCAAGGATTCTTTTCGACGCCAACGGCGAATGGCTTCATGGTTGCCGGACATTAAAATGTCGGGAACCGACATGCCTCGAATTTCAACGGGTTTCGTGAAATGAGGATAGTCTAATAGGGATTCCACAAAGGACTCTCGTTGAGCAGAATGTGGATCCCCTAATACTCCGGGTATGAGACGCATGGCCGCATCGATCATCACGAGTGCCGCCAATTCACCACCTGTCAGCACATAATCCCCAAGGGAAAATTCTTCAACCCGCAAATGTGTTCGTACCCGTTCGTCAATTCCCTCATAGTGCCCACAAATAAATAACAAAGGGCGAGTATCCTGGCTCAGGTCATTCGCAATTTCTTGAGAAAACGGGATGCCCTGTGGAGAGGGGATGATGATGCGTATTTCATTAAGGTCCGGTGCTATCCGATCAATGGCTTGAAAAATCGGTTCGGCCTTCATGACCATCCCGCCGCCACCTCCGTACGGTGTATCATCTGCCGTTCGATGTGGATCATGGGTATAGTCTCGAATGTTATGGACAGTGAGTGTGAGCAGGCCCTTATCCTGGGCGCGTTTCATGATGCTCTGTGAGCTCACAGAATGAATCAACTCAGGAAATAACGTCAAAATGTCACAACGCATACGTGGTATCCCACCATTCACGTGAGGTTAACCGCAAAACCTTATGGGCGAGGTCTACCATGGCAATGGTTCGCCGACTGGCAGGGACCAGAATTTCACGATCCTCATTTCGAATCACAAACACATGATGTTGGGGATATTCCAGCACTTCTTCTAATGTTCCTACGGGATGTCCCTCGGCATCTTCAACCTTGAGCCCGATTAATTCAAACTGATAAAACGTATCAGTGTCCCTGGGAAGGTTCTGGTTCTCTGGAATCTTGATCCAGGCCCCTCGGTACAACGCAGCGGTTTCCGGTGTCGAAAACGCTGAAAGTCCCAAAATCACCCCCTGGTTGATCTGCCGAACCGAGGTCACCAGGGTTTCCAGAATCCTTCCATCTGGAAGGGCCAGTGTCACCGTCTCCAATCCCTCAAATCGCCCGGGAACATCCGACAGGGATTCAATACGGACTTCCCCATGGACGCCGAACGGCTTGAGAATCCGGCCAATGGTTACCATGGGAGACCGGGATAGCTCAGGAGCATCCATAATTTAGCCATTATGACGGTGGCATCCTTAAATGCAGGATACATCAGGGTAACACCTCTCCCATTACCCTGACATGCCGAGATTATTTGGCGGGGGCTTGTTTGGATTCCCGAAAGGCCTTCAAGATGCCGGTCTGTCGTAATAACCCCCTGACGGAATCAGTGGGCTGAGCCCCATTTTGAAGCCAATTCAACACCCGATCTTCTTTAAACGACGCCTTATCGCTTGCCTTGAGGGGGTCATAGGTCCCAATGACCTCAAGGAATCGACCGTCCCGCGGCATGCGGGCATCGGCTGCCACTACTCGATAAAATGGTCGTTTATGCCGGCCCACACGTGTAAGTCGCAAATGTACTGCCACTGGCAATCTCCTCTATCGTGAATATGAATGAATGAAAAAGCTCAAGAAGACTTTATTTTTTTACCTGGCATGAATTGCCCGGCGGATCAGCTTCCCGCGCTTTTTTCCTTTTCCCATCCCCATTTGCCCTCCGACCAGGGACTTCATCATGCGTCGGGCATCCAAGAATTGCTTAATGAGCCGATTGACCTCTGGCACGGATGTTCCGCTACCTTTGGCCACCCTCTTTTTTCGGTTCCCATTTAAAATCGTATGATCCCGTCTTTCGCGCGGAGTCATCGAATCGATAATCGCCACCACCCGTTTCATTTCTTTTTCTGGTACCTGAGCATTCCCGGCGGCGCCGGAACCCATCATTGTTTTAATTTTTTGCCCGCCCGGGAGCATGTCTAAAATCTGATCGAACGATCCTAATTTATTCACCTGTTTGATTTGATCACGAAAATCTTCCAACGTCAGGGTATTACTCGAAACCTTTTTTTGCAATGCGACCGCTTGTTCCTCCGAAAAGTTCTCTTGGGCTTTCTCAATCAAGGTCAGCACATCACCCATCCCGAGAATACGGGAGGCCATCCGGTCGGGGTAAAAGGGCTCTAACGCATCCAGCTTTTCCCCGATTCCTAGGAATTTAATGGGTTTGCCTGTCGCCGCACGGATCGAGAGCACCGCTCCGCCACGGGCATCGCCCTCGACCTTCGTTAAAATGACGCCAGTGAGACCGAGGGCCTGATTGAAACGTTCGGCGACAGCAACCGCTTCCTGACCGGTCATGGAGTCGGCGATTAGCAAAATTTCCTGTGGCTTAACGCCTGTTTGGATATCGACTAACTCCTGCATCAATTCTTCATCGATTTGCAGTCGACCGCCGGTATCTAAGAGCACCACATCGTAGCCGTGATCACGCCCGCGAGTGACTCCATCCCGACAGGTTTGAACGGCCTGGGCGCCAGGTTGCCCCTCGTTCGTCCCACGATGGACCGTAATATCAAGGTCAGTTCCGAGTGAGGTCAGCTGATCTCCGGCGGCAGGGCGACGGGGATCGGCCGCGACCAACAAGACCCGCTTGCCTTCAGTTTTAAAATAATGAGCGAGTTTCCCGGTGGTGGTGGTCTTGCCTGAGCCTTGCAATCCGACCATCATGATGACGGTAGGAGGCTGGGAAGAGAGATGAAGGGCACTTTGTTCATGGCCGAGAAGGTCCCGCAGCTCCTCCCAGACGACTTTCACCACTTGATGGGCGGGTGTGAGACTTTTCAGGACTTCCTGCCCGACGGCTTTTATACGAACCTTTTCAATAAAGTCTTTAACAATTTTGAAGTTGACGTCGGCTTCCAACAGCGCCAGGCGCACCTCTTTCAAGGCATCAGTAATATTCTCTTCAGTCAGAACGGCCTGGCCGCGTAACTGTTTGAAAACTTTTTCGATTTTCTCTGTCAGCGTGGTAAACATGAAAAGGGACCCAATGGAAAATACACCATTTTAAGCAAACCCAAGACAATAGTGAACAAACATCAGGCATGTCAAGTTGAGTGCCACCTTTTGGTTGGGCAAAACCGGGATGGGTATCCACCAGAAATCTTTTGTTTTCATAAACTTTGTGTAATCCCCGTGATGGGCGAGCAGGACCTATATCAAAACCAACTTGGGAAGGCAGGATATGGAGGAGGAGTAACAAGAGAGGGGTGGATCAGGCTGGCTCTCAAAGGGTCAGGCCGGTATCATGAACCGATACGTCCAGTTAATTGAGTTGTTCCTATTAGTTTAGTGGCTCGCGTCAAATTTCAATTGGGTTTCATTGATCGTATCTTCTCTACTTCGTTTTCTTTCCTGAGTATAAACATCCAATCATGAAAAAAAATGGCAAAATTCTTCTGTGTATTCTTCTTGGATTGATCCTACTCTATACGTTTGTGGGTTACCTAGTGATTCCTTGGGCGATTGCCACGAAGGTTCCTCCAAGGCTTTCGGAGCAACTCGGTCGGCCGGTGGGCATTCAGGAAGTCCGGTTTAATCCCTTTCTGTTTACACTACAGATAAACGGGTTTGATGTTCAGGAACAGGATAGCTCACCTATGTTGGGGTTTGAGGACCTGTTCATTAATTTCGATCCTGCCGCTTCGCTGGTGAACCGGGCTTACACGTTTGCGGAAATCCGGTTGGAGCTGCCGTATGGATTGGCATGGGTTCGCCCCGACGGGACCTTGAATCTTGCCCCATTAGGCTCTTCCTCCGAATCTCAGGATGTCCCTCCCGAGGCTCTATCTGAGGAATCCTCATCACCAGAATCAGCAGAATTGCCGGCGATTCTCATCGAACACCTTTCCATTCAACAGGGAATGTTGGAATTTCGGGATTCTTCCCGCCCGACTCCATTTGTGGCGCATTTCGTGCCAATCAATCTCACGTTGCAACAGTTTAGTACCCAAAAAGGGCAGGCCAATTCCTATGCTCTCTCAGCTGAACGCAGTGCAGGAGAGAAAATTACCTGGGAGGGGACGGTCACTCTAGAACCCTTTCAGTCCGAAGGGCGCTTGGTTTTTGAAGATTACCAATTGCCCCACCTATGGACCTATGCTCAGGATTTGGTTCGATTTGAGATTCCCCAAGGACGGACGACGATAAAGGGACATTATCGATTGTCTACGACCGATCAGGGGGTGGCTGTCGTGGTCGATGAAGGGACCCTGACGATTCATGATTTACAAATTCAGGAGAAAGGGACTCTTTCCCCCGTGATCACGATTCCCCTTTTTGAAGTCAACGGCGTCTCGGTTGATGTGGCCAAGCAGGACGTTCGAATTCCTTCACTAAAGTCTCGTGACGTTCATTTTACCGGGTGGGTCGGGAAGGATGGAGTGGTCAATTATCAAACGTTGTTTTCACCTGTGGCATTAGAAAATCAGACAGTTCCTGAACCGGAGTCTTCCCCGGCCAATCGGTGGAAGATGGTCATTGAGGATCTTGCCTTGGATAACCTCACGATTGATTTCGAGGACCGCCAGCCTGAAGATCCTGTCAAACTGCTATTGGACACCATTCATTTTCACACCTCGGACGTGTCATTGGATTTGGATCGCTCTCTTCCTCTGGATCTTTCGTTTCAGTTCAATCAAACCGGCAAGGCTAATTTGCAGGGGGTGTTGAAGATAGATCCTCTGTCCATTGACCTTGACCTGTCATTAAAGAACATTGCCCTTCAGCCGTTTCAACCGTACATAGCTCGCTTTGTTCAATTTGATATCGAGGATGGCGCGCTCTCGCTGCAAGGAAGCACACACTATCAGGCGGAAACGACGACTCAACCAATGGGGACCTTTAAAGGAGGAATGGGGATATCCCACTTGGCCCTTGGAGATCCCATCCAGGAATCCTCTTTTTTGACATGGGAGGCGTTTGAGCTGAAGGCTTTGGACCTTCAGATTGAACCGACCATAGTCAATCTTCAAAAAATCGAACTGATCAACCCCGCACTTGCCTTGTTGATTGATGAGGAAGGAAGGTTGAATCTTCAACGATTGTTTTCACCGCCAGGATCCGTATCTCAAGAAGAAACGACATCAGATGAAACCCCGGTAGAGGCCGAATCTTCCGAATCGTCCTCGACTCCGGTCAAAATTGAGTCGGTGTCTCTTACCAATCTTCTGGCTCATTTTACCGATCAATCGGTTACTCCGAATGTCGTGACAAAAATTGATGGTTTGAGCGGTACGATTAAGGGCCTTTCTTCGGACCAACTAGCCAAAGCCGATGTCGCGTTACAAGGGACGGTAGATAAATACGCCCCATTCAAGATTGCCGGGCAGATTAATCCTTTGAGTGAAGAGGCCTATACGGATTTGACTGTCACGTTTAACAATCTTGATCTCCCCACCGTCTCTCCTTATTCGGCCCATTATGTCGGATATCCCATCACGAAGGGGAAGCTGTCGTTGGATCTTGAGTATAAAGTTTCTGAAAAGACTCTCGTTGGTGAAAATAAGGTGTTGATTGACCAGTTGAACATGGGTGAGAAAATCGAAAGTCCGGATGCGACGTCGTTGCCAATTCCTCTTGCCGTGGCCTTATTGAAAGACCGCAAAGGACAGATCGATATTGATTTGCCGGTTCGCGGGAATTTGGACGATCCGGATTTTAGTTATGGAGGAGTGATCTGGAATACCCTGAGAAATCTTCTGACGAAAGTTGCGACATCTCCTTTTGCCATGGTCGGAAGGTTGGTGGGTGGCAGCGGTGATGATCTGCAATATGTGGCCTTTCCTTCGGGTAATGCCCAGTTGTCTCCTGCTGAACAGGAAAAACTGCATACGCTTGGTCAAGCGCTGGGCGATCGTCCTGCCTTGCGACTGGATATTGCCGGGGCTGCCGATCCCCAGGTCGATCGCCAGGGTTTGGCTGCCGGGGAATTGCGGAAACAACTGCAACAGCGAAAATTCGTCCAGGGCTCCTCTTCCGCGAGGGAGGGGATGTCTTTAGATCAGATTGAACTCAGTCCAGAGGAGGAAGGTCGCTTGCTCGCAGAGGTGTATGCCGAGCAATTTGGAGTGCAACCCGATACCCAGGCTTCTTCTCCCGAAGGGAAGGGTCCGAACATTCCTTCACCGGAGCAGATGAAATCCAAATTGCTTGAATCGATCAAGGTGGAGGACGAGCAGCTTCGCCTCCTGGCTCAGCAACGGGCTCAAGGCATTCGTGAATTTCTCATTCAGGAGGGGAAGGTAGCCGGTGATCGAGTGTTCCTCCTCGAACCCAACCTCAGTCCCGTTACGGAAGAACAAACTGTTCGGAATCCTTTGGCTTTAGCCGCGAATTGAGTCCCTTTCTTAAGATCTTCATGGTCGTGGTGTTGATCGTGTGTTTTCTGATTTAAGGTGAATCCGTTTTCCTGGCATATGCTCACTCTTCCGCATGTGTCTCAGATGATAGGTCTCCTCCTGGTGCTCTTCATTGTCTTGTGGCTTGCACATGTGCGAGTGGGCAATGCCTCCCTGGCCGATGTAGGGTTTTGTTTGGGATTGGGCCTTGTCGGTATTGTTTGTGGAATAGAGGGCGAGGGCAGCCCTTGGCGACGGGCTCTCGTTGTGAGCATGGGGAGTGCGTATGCCTGCCGGTTGGGCTGGCACCTGTGGAAGAATCGCGTTTGGGGAAAAACGGAAGACCCCCGGTATAAAACCCTTCGGGCCGTGCTAGGCAAATGGGAATCGGTCGGAATCTTCGGGTACTTCATGCTGCAAGTTCCTGCTTGTCTGTTCTTTGCTTTTCTTCTGTGCTGGGTTATGGGTCATTCTGAATCGGCAGTAAGAGGCTGGGATCTTCTGGGCCTCGGGATCTTTTTGCTAGCCTTCTTTGGAGAGACTCTTGCGGATATTCAACTTGAACGGTTCCGATCCGATCCGACTAATCAGGGTAAGGTCTTACAGACGGGCTTGTGGCGATTTTCCCGTCATCCTAATTATTTTTTTGAAATCCTACAGTGGTGTGCCTATATTCCCTTGGCAGTGGGATTGCCGGGGGCATGGATGGCGATCGTGTGGCCTTTGCTCATGATGTTGTCGCTTGTCTGGGTGACGGGAGTGCCCCTAGCCGAGGCTCAGGCTATACACAGCCGAGGGGAAGCCTATCGCAATTATCAACGCACCACCAATAAATTGTTTCCCTGGCTGCCTCGACGGAACAGCTGATAAAGAGGAGGAGAACTATGCGGAAATCTCAAGCCTGCCTCAGCCACCATTGGAGAAATCCAAAAGGACTCTTACTTTTAGCCGGCCTTCTGGTGTTGTTGAGCATGGTGACTGGTTGTGCATTTGTCCGGGGAGAAGTGGGTGAGCCTTTTCCGGAGGATCGGATTGAGACGATTGAGAAAGGCAAAACAAATCGCCAGGAAGTGGCCCAACAATTTGGGGCTCCCGATGAGATTGTCCAGGCAAACGGCTATGAGATCTTTCACTACCGCCGATTTGACAGCAAGTTGGGATGGTTGCTGTTTCTGTCCCGTCTGAATATCGGCAGTGATCATCTCTGGGTATTTTTTAATTCCCAAGGGTTAGTGGATGACGTGGTGTTTGGCAATCGGACCAGGAATGTGGAATTCCAAATCTGGCCGTTTGGGGAGTAGGACAAGATGGTCCTGGTCTTTGGAAAAACCGGAATCCTTGGCGTCCTGTTGGTTCTTTCCCTGGCCGGCTGTGACTTTCGTCGTGTGGTGGTCAATGATCCAGTAGTTGCCGACTCTCTCAAAGAGTTGGTACCAGGGAAAAGCACGATGCAGGATGTGGCCGGGAAATTAGGCGCTCCTGATGAGATTGAAGAAGGGGCCGGCGGAATGGTCTTTCGTTATCGATATGGAGATAGCAAGACGATGCGGGTAAATTTCGGATGGATTCTTCGTGTCTTGTTGCCCGTCTCTCCATCCATGAATCTGGGAAGAGGTGAAGGGGTCACCTATATTTTACATGTGGCGTTGCGACCGGATTTAACCTTTGATCATTCAGTCATTCAGCCCCCGCCCGATACCCCCCATTTCTGGTTTTGGCCGTTTTGACTGCCTTATGGTGCATGGTAACTATTAGGAAATGTTCCAACTTCATTTGGAAATAGGGGATGTGGTCGTCCTTGCTTGTCTCGACTCCATCTTTGCCGGCGCAACAAGGCCTATTGTTTGGTGAGGGATGGGTGGTTTTCTTCCAAGCGCCGGAGATAGGGAATGAGGAATAAGCCGGGCAGGGCAATTAAGGTACACAGAAGAAAAAACCCTTCCCATCCTAACCAGGTGGCCAGAAATCCGGTGGTGGAGCCGGCAAAGACCCGCGGAATGCCCATGAAGCTGGTCAACAGGGCATATTGTGTGGCGGTAAACCGCTTGTTGGTGAGACTGGCCATGAAGGCCACGAACGCGGTTTGTCCCAGCCCACTGGAAATGGTCTCAAAGGCAATGACGGCAGTAAGAGTCGGGAGGTGATTGCCGGTATATGCGAGAATGACAAACCCTGCCGTTGAAATCATTTGGAGAAAACCCAAAATAAACAGAGAAGGCACAATCCCCATGCGATAGACGACGAGACCCCCAATCAATCCTCCCGCCATCAAGGCAATCATGCCGAAAACCTTGACGATCATCGCATAGTCGGTTTTCGAGACGCCGAGGTCCACCATAAATGGAGAGAGCATTTCTGACGCCATACTATCGCCGACTTTATACAGCAGGATGAACAACAGCATCATGAGAGCGCCAGGACGGGAAAAAAACTCCAGAAACGGACCTGTGATGGCTTCCTGCCATGATGCTGGTGGTGGTGTGGGAATGGTGGGTTCCGGTGCAAACCATGTCGTGAGAATGCCAATACTCATCATGGCGCCCATGATGAAATAGACCGCATTCCAGGAAAGGCTCTCCTGATCGGCCAGAAATAAAGCCAACGCTCCAGCGGTCAACATTCCCAAGCGATAGCCATAAATAAACATGGAAGATCCAATGCCGAGTTCCTCGTCAGAGAGGCATTCACGGCGATAGGCATCCAGGACGATATCCTGGCTGGCACTAAAAAACGCCACAAGGACACACAAGACCGCGAGGGTTGATAAATGAATGGCCGGTTGAGTCAAGGCGAGCGAGGCGATGGTGAGCATCAACGCTATCTGAGTGCCCAGCATCCACCCTCGTCGTCTTCCCAGAGCAGAAGACACGAGACGGTCCATCACTGGAGCCCAGAGAAATTTGAGCGTGTAGGGGAGGCCGACTAATCCGAAAAAACCAATGGTGGTTAAATCGAGCCCTTCTTCCCGCATCCAGAATTTGAGGGTCGAGCCAATGAGCAGGAGAGGAAGGCCGGAAGAAAAGCCGGTCAACAGCATGACCAGCATTTTGGGACTGACAAGAAGAAGACAGAAATTTTTAAGCCAATGACCTGGCTCGGTCTGCGTGGTCATACACCAGACCTTATCAAAGAAATAGGCTTAGGTCTTGTTGAAGCCGAAGGTGTCTTGGGGATGAGGATGCAGCCGAGCCAGGGAGGCGGTTAGTTTAAATTTGGATCTACGGGCATGTGTGCATACATGGTATATTGATCTCCGAAGGATTGGATGACCTCGCCCCATAAGTCCTGAGAATCCTCATCGAAGACGAGGTGAGGTTGGGCAGGCATGGTGAGCCATGACCCACTTTCCATTTCCGTCTCCAATTGTCCGGGTCCCCAGCCTGAATAGCCCATATATGCCCGAAACGATTCGTGCTCACCGGGAACTTCAAGAATGCGCTCCAGCGTCTCCATATTCCCGCCGAGATACACGCCGTCAAGCACCGCATGGGTATCTTCAACTTCCTCATTTAGACGGTACAAGACGAGCAAGCTGTTTTTCTGAACCGGCCCCCCGGAATAGACTCGATGTTCCTGCCCTTCGAGCACTGGAACTTGCGGCAGGACCTCGGCAATATTCATCTCGGTCGGACGATTCACGACCACGCCTAGGGCGCCTTCCGGTCCATGCTCGCAGAGCAGCACGACCGTTTGACGAAAATTGGGATCGCGCAATGCCGGAGTGGCAATGAGGAAAACCCCCTTGCCTAATGGTGTGTCCATACACTCATCCTAACGTGCCACGGGGAATCCATCAAGAGGCATTTCCCGGGAGAAAATCATACATGGTTGCAAGGGTACCATCGGAATGCTGGCCCACTCCCAACTCTCGTCAACAAGGCTGCACGATGACCCCTCCTGCTCTGCCTCACAAAGCTGGAGAAGTCCTTCGTAAGCAAGGAGCCGCAATCCGAACCCTTCGGAAATTTGTTAGGAAATTTTGATAGATTAATGTCGGTAATCTTTAAATTCGCCTGTCGCGTCATCCAATTTCAAAAACGTCCGCATCTGTGTCTTCAGGGTTTGACGGGCATTTTCATCCCCTAAATTCAACTGGTACTCGTTAATAACCATGGTCTTCGTTCCGCCCGGGCCAGCCCATTCATTCCAGCAGGTTTGACAGACTTTCTGTTTGATTTCTTCTTCCAGTTTTCCCATAAAAAGATTGTCCGTGATCGGGTCCGCGTCTTTATCGCATTTTCGGCAATGAATTTGCGCCATCCTGTTCTCCTTTTGTAAGTGACAAGCCCAAAGTTTATGCGTATTAATATGCAGAACAATTCAAAATCCTAACACAGAAAACTTGGGTGGGAAAAGAAGTCAGGACGGATTTCAATGTCCTGGTCTTTTGAGTGTTTTTCAGGTATGGATGTCGACCTCACCTTTCGGTCTCTTTCAATTTGGAATTTGAAAGACCGTGAGGGAGAATTTGTGGGGCCTATCTCAAGATCGGAGAAGCGACAGCATGTTACTCGCAGGAATTGATATTGGCACCTTAACCTGCCGCTTGTTGGTGGCAGAAGTGAATCCCCCAGGAGAAATGACCGTGGTTGATGGGGATCGGCGGATCCTACGGCTCGGGGAAGGGGTTGACCAAAACCGACGGTTATCCCAGGCCGCAATGGATCGCGTGGTGTCCACCCTTAAAGATTGGAAAAAACAGACCGCGAAGTATCCGCTCAACGGGGTGGCAGTCGTGGCGACCAGCGCCGTGCGTGAATCGGAAAACCGCAAAGACTTTCTCGCCCTTGTCACTCAAGAAACCGGATGGGAAGTGGAAGTCTTAACGGGAGAAGAAGAAGCCCGGCGAACCTTGTTGGGTATTCGTTTTGGTCTTCCACCAGCCATTGCGAATTTTTTGGGATTGGATATTGGCGGCGGCAGTACCGAATGCATCCTGGCTCATTCTGGAATGGCTCCTGCCGTCATTTCCTTGGATCTGGGAGTGGTGCGCTTGTTGGAGCGGGTGCTTCGTCTGGATCCACCCACATTCCAGGAGATTTCCCAGGCCGAAGCCTGTATTGATGAGGAATTGGCCAAGGTGTCAAAAGCCTTCGGCACCTTTTCAGGCATACCCCTGGTCGGGACAGCAGGGTCCGTCACCACACTCGCCGCGATGTCTCAAGGATTGCCAAGATATGAGTCGGCACGTGTCCACAATTATGAGTTAACATTGTCGACCATCAAAGGGCTGGAGCAGGATCTCATCACCAAAACAGGACCGCAGCGCCTGGCCATGCCAGGTCTTGAGCCCGGGCGGGAATTTGTCATTGTGGCAGGTACGGTGATTCTACGAAGGATCATGGAGACCTTCGGCTTTGACAAATGCCTGGTCAGCGACTTCGGCCTTCGGGAAGGAATCCTGGTGGATAAAGCCAGCAAATTGAAAAACGTGGAATAAGAAGGGTAGGAATGGGTTCTATCGCTGAGTGTACCAGCGGAAGCCGCCGGATTCTTTGAAGGCCGGTTGTTGCCCGATGCTCATGCCGCCGGGCTTTTCAACCAACAAGACTTTGAAATCCCACAGACCAAACCATGCCGGATCTAAGACGTTATGGTAGTGTAGGCCGGTGAGTTTGGGTAGAAGAGCACCCAGCGCGGTGCCCAATTCTTTTTCTGTGTAAGCGCGGACGGAGAAGGGCTTTTCCAATTCACGACAAAATCGCCGTAGGGTATAGGCCGCCCCGGTACATAAGACATTAATGTCCCGTTTCATGCCGAGCAATTGTGGCAGGGTGCAATACTGCTCGCGGAAGCCCAGCCATTTGGCGGCATGACGCAGATGACTGAATTGCACTTCATATTCGGTGTGCCCGGGCAATCTGACGGGAGAAGGCCAATCATCTTCGATCCCGAATTCAACCAGGATGGCCCGTCCGCCCGGCTTCAGCACGCGCCAGACTTCCTGTAGAAATTGAATGGCGCCGTAATTGAAAATCACTTCGTCGGGGAAGGGTGGCATGAGTGGCAGGCGCATGCGCCGGATAAGGTCCAGAGCTTCCTCATGCAGGGGATTCTCCCCTTTAAAGGTAAGGAGTTCGTCCCCGGTAAATTGGATTGGCGTCATGTCGGCGAGATTTTCATTGTCGATTAACAAATCAACGGCACGGTCCGCCAAGGGCATTCGTTCGGCATTGGCTTGAATGGCCGTTGCCGTCCACCCTGCTTGGCGCGCCAGCGACGTTTGGGATCCCAGAAACGGGCCGGTCAGATCGAGAAAGGTGTATTGGATGTCTTTCCGCTCATCCGCTGAGAGTTCTCCTGCCAGTTCCTTTGAGACATACCCGAGGCCGGCGCCCACTTCCACAATGCGTTTGGGCTTGGGGGAGAGCCAGCCCATTTGGCGCAGGGTTTTGCCGAGCAGTCGCCCATAGGTCAGCCCATTCATGGCTTCGCAGGGTTCGCGAAATAAATGAGAGACCGTCGTTTCGATGATTTCAAAATGGCCGTGAGGCCCTTGAATGCCCTGAACGTGAAATTTGGACAGATGATCTTCGGTTTCAGCTTGAACATTTTGATGCCAACCTTCCCGCACCTTTTGCAGCAACAAATCCCATTTCGCCTCTGCGCTGTGTCCGCTGGGGGGTTCGGTTCCAAAATAGGCTAACGAAAACCGCGGTTGGGCCCACCGTTCTAAATGCCAGCGACCATTCTGTTGGGTCGGGCTGCAAACCCATTTCCCATACTGATTGAGTAGGGCGCCAATGGTCATACGACCATCCATCGCGCCGAGCAGGGCTGCGCCCAGGCGATTGAGCCGAACCAGGGGTAACTCTTCATCAAGCGGGGCCACCCACCATTCATCCGGCGCATGCTGATAAATCACAATATCGGGCATGCGCCATGCCCGTTGATTGAGTATGTCCCCCTCCAAGACCTGAGGGGTGACTCCTGCCCAGGTATCGGCAGTGGGTTGAGAGGCGTGGGTTTGGGTCATGAGGGTTGGGTTCCGATTCTAGTCATCAGCATGCACGGACAAAAAGGAAGCTGCCAGGGTACCCCATCGATCCAAAAGGCCGCAACCATTTCTTCCATTCCAGCAGGGAGAGAAATCAAAGTCCTGGCATTTATTGCCGCGTGGGCTGTAGGGGTTTTTGTGCCAGGATACTGGCAAAGGCTGCATCTCCAGTATTGACTTCCTGGTAACGCAATACCTGCAAGCCAGGGAGTAGCGTCAATAATTCGTTCCGCTCCAAGAGGAAGGTCCTGTTAAATTGTGGGCGGTATTGCAAATGATCAACTGTATAGGTTTCGATCAGCACCACACCGCCGGGCTTGAGGGCAGCAGTAATTTTTGGGAAGAGATCGCGCTGCAGGAAATAGGTGCAGATAATCACATCGTAGGAATTGGGGGGAATGGTGTATTGTTCCAGGTCGGCGACGACCGTGGTCAGTTGCACGCCTTTCTCGGCAGCGAGGGCTCGGGCTTTTTTGAAACCCGCCTCTGAAATATCGACCCCGGTGACCTGAAAGCCTTTCGTGGCTAAAAAGACCCCGTTGCGTCCTTCACCCATGGCCAGGTCAAGGGCAGCCCCTTTGGGTAGAAGATCGACATGGTCCGTTAAGAACGGAATGGGGTCACGTCCGAATAGATAGTTCTCGGTTTCATATTTCTTATTCCATCGCTCCTTGTCTGCTTCGGCTCCCCACGAGGAGTCAATGGCCATGAATCCAGCAAGGGCGAACGGACCCAGGAGCCCCAGGACAAATATTTTGGAAAGATTTGGGATTAGCTGAACGCGAATTTTCATCATTTGGCCTCCACAGCTGTTCAGAGAACCCTAGCCGATTCCAGTCAGGGGACGAAAGAATTCAGCACGTTTCTTGGTGGTCTTTCCCCGTTTCAGTGGGTATTATGGCACCGTTTGGGAGATGAAAGGAAATTGTAGGAGAAAACATATGCCCGCCTATGTTGTCACGTGGATTCATTTATTGGCCGCCATCACCTTCATTGGCGGATGGATGTTTGTTCAGCTCGTCGTCCGGCCAAGTTTGACCGAAGGCAAGGCCAAGCTACCGTCGTTGGAAGCTCTTGAGATGGTCAAAAAAGTTGGCCAACGGTTTAAAATGGTGGGGTGGGTAAGTCTCATGGCGCTGATCTTTACCGGAGCGTCTCAGTTATTGGATGAAAGCGGCTCAGCACGCATTGAAACCAGTTGGGGCTTGATCATGATGCTCAAGCTTTTTGTATTTGCGATTGTCGGAGGATTAATTTTCGTCCACGATCTTATTCTTGATCCCTATGGTGTCTCCGCAAAAAGCAAAAAGAATGAGACGGAGCCACTCCTGTTTTCCGGCAAAGTGGTGTGGGTCCAACGAGCCATCTTAAGTCTGAGTCTGGCCGTCTTGTTCATTGCGGCTTATTTGACGTCTATTTGACGCGCGCCACGTTTCCTCTGATACTTCCGTTTTCTGCCAATGAGTCTCATGGCTGAAAGGTATCCTCAAGGAATCGCGAGCGGATTTGAGGCCTGCTGAATGCAGCGTTCTTTTCTTCCAAGTTTTCCATGCCTATGGTACAACCTTGCAAACGGTGAAGATTTCATAACCTCTCACACGTCACCAAGGAGGACATGATGGCCAAAGCATTCTCCGTTGCGTCCTGGAATGTGGAGCATTTTGGGGCGATGCACAAAAACAAGGGGAAGCCGAAAAAACCGGTCGGCCCCATTATCGAATTTCTGGCCCAACAACATGCCGATGTGGTCGCGGTGTACGAAGTTGTGGGCTCGACGGTATATGACACCATCGTGACGGTGATGCCGGATTACCAGTTTCATATTACGGAGGGGCCTCAAGCACAGGAAATTCTAATAGGTGTGAAGCGAACCTTCTCAAGTTTTTATACTCAACGGCTTGAATTTAAATCAGGAGTATCCGTGCTGCGGCCAGGTTCCTTGCTGACGATCCAAGTGGACGGGAATGCCTATCCCCTTTTGTTTTTGCATTTAAAAAGTCTGACGGAACCTCGAGGGTTTGGCTTGCGGGACGATCAGACCGAACGGGCGCTCAAATTGCGAAAAGTCCTGGATAAGGCCTCGTGTAGTGATGGCCAGGCGAATTATATTTTTCTGGGGGATCTCAACACGATGGGGATGAATCTGACGTTTAGCACGAAGGATGTCAGTGCAGACGAGGAAGTCCAACGTCTGCAGAAACGGGTGAAAAACCGGAAGATGCAGGTACTCGACAAGTCCTATCCGGAGACCTACTGGCCGGGTTCGAAGTCCTCTTACTCACCGGGCAACCTTGATCATGTGGTAGCGGCGGACCATATGCGGTTTAAGGCCTTTGGACCAGCCCATATCGATATTCGCGGGTGGCCGCAAGAAACGACTCCTGAGAAACGAGATGCGTGGACCAGGAAATATTCCGATCACGCGCTTCTGTATTTTGAAGTGCAAAAAGTGTAGAGCCTTCTGCATCTTATCATCTTCCGAGTTTTCCGGGGGTTGTCTTAAGGCTCGCGTGTGCTCTCATGCAGGTTCGCTGATTTATCCCCAGCCAGTGATACAATGCCCACAAGCTTCAGAAATCATGAGGGCGCCACCTTCCATAATCAACCGTATGCTTTCCGGAAAGTTACCCTGTGCCAGAAAAATCTCGTGCAAAATAAGTTCGGAGGTTGAATGGTTGGTGATATCGTGAAAAGGCCATAACCGGCTATGGCCCGGGATCAAATTATTGGCCAACTCCGTGAAAGGATTGTGGCATTTGCGACATCTCGTGGATCAAGGGATGTGGCTGAAGATTTGGCTCAGGAGGTTCTTCTGGTCTTGCACGAAAAATATCCTCAAGTCACGGCATTGACCGAGCTGGTTCCTCTGACCTTTCAAATTCTCAGGTATAAAATGCTGGATCTCCATCGAAAAAGCCTCCGACGGGGCGAATATCATCAGGAATCCATTGACGATCAGCCGTTTGCAGATCCTGGAGATGATCCCGCCATGCAAGCCGAGCAGAAAGAGCGGGTGGGGCAATTGATTGAGGCGCTTCAGCAATTGGGTGAGCGTTGCAGGGAATTATTCCGGTTGAAACTTCAAGGCCACACCTTTCCTGAGATTCAACAGATATTCGGTGAGCGATCCATCAACACCATTTATACCTGGGACTCCCGTTGTCGGAAACAACTTTTGGCTCTCATGGGAGGGCGTTGGCGGACCACTACCCCACGGGCTGGTGAAGACAAAAAGAAAACCGTGGAGAAGGATCTATAATGGCCGTATCCTGGGAACATCTGCTTGGCGGCTATGCCACAAATACGCTGACCGACGAGGAAAAGCGCCAATTATATGAAGCAGCCCTCAACGATCAAGCCCTCTTTAATGCCTTGGCCGATGAAGAAGCCTTGAAAGTCATGCTCGCCGATCCTGAGGCCCGCCGGCGTATTCTGGCCAGTTTGGAAGCAACAGAGCGTTCCGGTGGTGTTCCGGATGAGAAAGTGAAATGGGTGAGATGGTTAAAGGAGCACACGTCACTTGCCTGGGCGGGGAGCATGGCTGCCGTTGGTCTGGCTCTCATCTTTGGCTGGCAAATGGAAAAAGAATGGGGGCCGGTGGTCAGTCAGGAGCAGGAAGCCGCGAAATCCTCATCAAGAGAGGAACTCCCATTTCGGACACAGAAACCTTCGGATGAAGGTACATCATCGTTACAGAAGGAGGCCTTGGAGACCAAACCGGCTCAGGAGGAGGCAATTGAGAGGGAACGTCAAGGTAGAGCCAAAACGGAAAACGACGCGAGAGAAAGCGGTCTAGCCATGAGGCACCAAAGAACACATGAACAAGTGACTCAATCCCCACCAGCACCTTCAGCATTGATCCAGCCTAAGGACGGGCGCTCCGTTCAGCCTCTTTCGGTCCCTGCGTCGCCTGACGTGCCGATGACGGATGGGGTCCCACAAGCCCCTGTCCCTGGCAGAATGGCCGATCAAGCTATGGATGAGGCAACTCAACTACCACCAAGTGCACAGGAACTGTTTTATGCCGCAAGTGGCTCGCTAGTCGATGAAGTGGTTGGCGAGAAAAACGATGTCGATAGGGAAGACCAGGCCCCACGAGGGGCACTATCCAAAACTTTAAAGCCCATGGAGCGAGATTTTGCAGGTGGGGCAGCTATGCCAACTGCCAGAGGGCTCCGATACAGCTTTGTTCAGCAAACAAAAGAGGGCAAAGATGAGGAGATGGAAATCCGGCAGGTCACCGGAAATTGGTCAGAAATTCGATTGGCCGTGGAATCGAACGTGTCAGGATATCTCTATGTGCTGGCGCCATTAGGAAATGGCAAGTGGCAAAACCTGGTGCCCATTGAATCCGACAAGACGGCGCAAACTGAAGCGGGGATCAAAGTGAAAGCATTCCACCGCGTGGAATTCTCACTTAGTCAATTAACGGATAACTCAAACAAATCCGTTGCTCCTTCTCTAACCGTTTTGCTTTCACTTATGCCGCTAAATGACCTGGGGCAATGGCTGGAAAGTAAAGTTGATATGTCGGAATTTCAAGTTGAGCGGATAGAAGGTGCGGTGTTTGTGGTTCAACCTACCCTAGTAAAAGAGAATCCACTTCATGTGGTGGTTTCCTTAATGAAATAGCACTGATGAGAATGGAGCTTTGGTACTTGGGTATCTGATGTTTTTCCATAATACCGCCCTATCACTTTCGATCTACAAAATCCTCGTAGTTCTTAGATCTGCCAAACAAGATTCTATTCCTTTTCTTTTTCCAAAATTCTCTCCAAATCCTCATTCAAGCGAACAGGGACCTGCACCGCTCCATGGAGAATGCTGATCACGCCAATGTCGTTGCCAGAGAGTTTCCGGAAAAATATGTAATGCTTTTCGTAACGGCTAAAAAAGACCGAGAGGTTCAAATCCGTTGGTACGAGCAGGTGTAGGGGAAGCAGTGGTCATGGGATTTCTTTGTCTGCAAGCCTTTGAAGGTGATCGTGCAAACCTTGAAGATATTTCTTAGCCTGGTTCTCGCCCCATTTTTCGGTGGTATATTCCCAAATTTCATCTTGCCGTTTATCCGCCGCCGGTGAAAATCGATAGTCAGCCATTAGGGCTTAGCCCTCTTGGGATTGGTATTTCGTCTAATCACATCGGCGGAAGTTACTCGAATAAATTGATTTTCATCGGTCCTGAGTCCTGGTTCTAACTCCTTGCGTAGCCACTCCCAAGCAGTTTTATGGTCTTTCAGGTCCCGTCGGATGAGATCACGGATATATTCGCCGGCATTCTCATACAGCCCATATTGACCAATCTGTTGTTGGAGATGAGCGCGAAGATCTCCTGTCACTCTGACGTTCACATTTTCTGATCCCATAATTTTATTCTCCTTTCCTGGGCAGGGGACTTTTCTTAGTCACACGATTAATTGTCAACTCTGTAAAGCAATATTGCAATACAATTTACATAGACTCCTCTTTTTCCCTGAAAGGATTTTAAAAGTCCTGCCATACCCTCCTGTGAGGCGGCATGGGGCCGTTGCACATAAGGAGGTAGAACATGAACGTCGCACATGGCAGAAAACGATTTTGGAGCTTGGTGATTAGTGGAGGGCTGGCCGGGTTGTTGGCTCTTGTGGGAGCGGGATTTTTCGGTGCGGGAACACATCCTGTCCCCACTGCCCATGCCGGTACCCATCCCAATGAAGGGTGGGTGGGAGATCAATCCGGAAGCCTGGTAGGGCGGGATCCTGAAGGAAAATTCACCCAAGCCTTTCCCCTCAAGCATACGGATGTGTCCATCCAGGTCAGCGGGCCGCTTGCCCGGGCTCAGGTCACTCAGGAATTCGAAAATCCCTATCCCGATAAAATTGAAGCCGTCTATACCTTTCCACTTCCACAGGATGCAGCGGTGGATTCCATGACGCTTACGGTGGGAGACCGGGTGGTGAAAGGTACGATTAAAAAGCGAGAAGAGGCTAGAGCCATTTATGAAGCGGCCAAACGTCGGGGCAATGTGGCGGGGCTTTTGGATCAGGAACGGCCAAATATTTTCACACAGTCGGTCGCGAATATTCTTCCGGGGGAGAAGATTACGGTGACGATCAGTTATGTGGAGACACTGTCTTATGACGATGGAATCTATTCGGTGGTGTTTCCGATGGTGGTTGGTCCCCGTTACATTCCAGGGCAACCCACAGCCCAGGTACCATCGCTCGGCGAGGGGTGGGCCTATGACACCGATCAGGTCCCGGATGCCTCCCATATCACTCCGCCTGTGTTGAAGCCGGACACCCGGTCAGGCCATGACCTGTCGTTGTCCGTCAAGATAGATGCCGGAGTCTCGATTAAACAGGTCCATTCTGCGACGCATGATATTGATTTGAACAATTCAAAGGCCTCCCAAGCAGAAGTTCACCTGAAACAGGAAGCGACTATTCCCAATAAAGATTTTATCCTGACCTATGCTGTAGCAGGGAATGATATTCACGATGCGGTCCTGACGCATCGAATCGGAGAAGATGGGTTTTTTACCTTGCTTCTCCAGCCGCCTGATCGGGTGAAAACTGATGAAGTCACACCTAAGGAATTGATCTTTGTGTTGGATACCTCCGGGTCGATGTCCGGTTTTCCGATCGAAAAGGCCAAGGAAACCATGCGCCTGGCCATTGCCGGGTTGAACCCGCGCGATACGTTTAATCTCATCACGTTTGCGGGGGATACCCATATTCTGTTTCCCGAACCTGTTCCGGCGACTTCGGCGAATGTCCGGAAGGCCCAGGCGTTTCTGGCCTCACGGTCCGGCGGGGGTGGAACGGAAATGATGAAGGCCATTCGGGCGGCGTTGGAACCCTCCGATTCGCAAGAACATGTTCGCATCGTGTGTTTCATGACGGATGGGTATATCGGCAACGATATGGCCATTCTGGGCGAAGTGCAGAAATATCCAAAAGCCCGAATCTTTTCTTTTGGGATTGGCAGCAGCGTCAATCGGTTTTTATTGGATAGGATGGCCGAGGAGGGTCGTGGTGAAGTGGAGTATGTGGGCTTGTATGACGATGGCTCGGCTGCGGCCCGGCGTTTCCATGAGCGGGTCCAACATCCTTTGCTCACGGATTTGTCCGTGGACTGGGATGGGCTGGATGTGTCGGAGGTCTATCCAAAGCGACTTCCAGATTTGTTTAGCGCGAAACCGTTGGTGCTGACTGGACGGTATACGACTCCGGGCAAGGGCACGATACGGTTGCGTGGCAAAGTGGCAGGGCGTTCAGTGGTGCGGAATATTCCCGTCGATCTCCCCGGTTTTGCTCCGGAGCATGATGTACTGACTTCTTTGTGGGCGCGGACAAAAATTGTGGAGCTGATGGCTAAGGATCTCGAAGGTATTCAGCAAGGAAACCCCCGGAAGGATGTCCGGGAAGCCATCACGCAATTAGGGTTGGATTATCGACTGATGACCCAGTTCACCTCATTTGTCGCGGTGGAAGAGTTGACCATCACGGAAGGTGGACAGCCTCGTCGTATAGAAGTGCCGGTGGAACTGCCGGAAGGGGTAAGTTACGAAGGCATATTTGGCAGCAGGGACGAGAACGCAGGGAGTTTTGGGCATCGAATGATGCAGCCGATTGCGAAAATGAGTCGATCTTTTCTGGGAGGAAAGGTTGCCCGGGAATCCGTGGCCTCCAGCCCGCCGGCCATAGTTGATCGCGTTGAACCCGAAAGGAATGATGCTCGTCTGGGGGCTTCCTCCGGCAAAATGGATTCCACACTCCGATCGTTGGTGGAACATGTGGAGAAGAAGTCCACGTTATCCCAGGACATGGCGCAACATGTGACCGATGGGAAGGTATTGCTTCAAGTCTGGTTGACGGATACCAATCCTGAGACCTTGGAAAAGTTGAAAGTATTGGGCTTTGAAGTGGTGGCCCAGCCCAAGACGGGCACGCTCGTGATCGGGCGGCTGTCCGTTGAAAAATTGGAAGGCTTTTCGAAATTGCCCGTGGTGCGGTATATCTCGTTGCAACGTGCAGCGGCCTAAATTGGTGTTTTAGCTGGCAAGCGGCTCGGGCTCAGACCTGAGCCGCCTGATTTTTTGTCAGTCCTGACTTGGTAAAAGGAACCTAATATTTTGGGAAAAACCCCTACCAAGCGGTTCGGACGGCATATTGGGTAATGAGTGGATCAGGAGTCAGGATGGTCAGTTCATGTTGGATAGCCTGGCAAATGAGCATGCGGTCAAAAGGGTCTTTATGAAGTGTAGGGAGTTTGGGCAGGTGTCCGGTTGCGGCTTCTTCCAACGCGAGTGTGCCAATACCATGACGCTCCCGCTGTTGAGAGATGAATTGATCCACTGGTGTGGGAAGGGGAATCCTACCGAGAGAGTATTTCACCAGAATTTCCCAAACGGAAATGGCACTCAAGCAAAATTTCATGCGAAGGGTCGGAAAATATCTCCCGACTCACCAGCCAAAGCGCCCTGTCGTCTGAAATGATCCACAGAAAATGTGCAGGTGTATCCAGCAGAACCTTCACTCGGATTGTCCGGAACGGGCTTTGAGCAGTTCGTCGGGTAGGGGTTCGAAAAAGCTATCGGGAATGGTGAATTGACCGTTGGCTAGGCCAATGGGTCGTTTGGGTGAGAGAGGCGTTGGTAACCCTCTGATTTCGGCCACTGGTTTGTGCTTACACAGAAGAATTGTTTCGCCATTTTTGAGTTTGTCCAGATAGCGAGAAAGGTGAATTTTGGCTTCGTGAATGTTGAGTTTAAGCATAGTTTAAAATTGAACTATAACATGAACTAATTCAACTCTGGCTAATTAGTTGAACTCTTTGTGATGTGTTCAGTAGACAGAGGGCGTTTTTCCCATGTGCCTGCTCTCATATTTTACTGTTCTTCTTCACAATTCAGGCAGAAATGCCAAGTCTTCTCCATCCGCGATTCGGATTAACCGATACTAAATGGAAAGTGCCAGGGCTCGATTTTTGACTCCTTTCGCTTTTATGGACATTCTGTCACTCAACCTTTCTCCACTTAAAACCTGGCCCATTATTCGGGAAAATTTGAGTTTTGCATGGGGCCTGTAGAGGATACGGTGCCAAAAAAATGGTGACCCCGCAGTAAAAAGTAAAACGGTTTCTGGCTGGTGTGGAGATGAACGAGGGTGTTTTTACTAGTTTTGCGTCTACTGCCGGGTTTTCTGCTACGGATCCAGGTTAGTCCTAAAATCGGTCTTGGTTGCCTATGGTTTGATGGAAGGAAAAATTGAGATTAAATATGGAACGATCCATCCTTCGGCTGCCGATATCTTTTTGCTTTTATACTTTTGGAAGTTTTCTTTTTTTGAATATCTCTGGATGTGGATCGTTGATTTTTCCGGGTGGACCAACAGATGCCCACTTGAACGTTCAGGAGGAAAAACTTGCAACATTTCCAACGAATATCGGGTTGCTGGACGATGACTCAAGGGAAAATGAACCTATTATCGTCATCGTGCCAGCAAAAGAGGAACTGGAGAATGACCCAAAAATTATTTTTTGGGAAAGCCCTCTTCTGAAATCTCAGGAATGGGCTGAATTGGGGTGGAAGGGGATGAAACGCGGGGGGCGTTTAGGGGGGCATCTTGGCTTTACGATTGGAAAGGTGTTTTGTTTGCCTATGGTGATTGTAGGACAGTGCAGGGGGTCGTGTGAGGGTGCCTTGCCCTTCGCTCTTTTATGCGGGGGAGGGGTTATAGGGGGGACCAGCGTCGGATGGGTGATGGGGGGAACGATTGGATCACTGAGTTATTTTGTGGAGGAGGAGACCGTTCGGAAAGGTTTTGAATTGGTCAAACAAAATGTGGTTCAGGCTATTTGGAAACAGTTAATAAGTAAGGGAAGGAGGTTACGCAGCGATTCCCTTCAGGAAAAGATTGACAAAACCAGACTCAATGAAAAGCGGGAGACCTTTGAATTCGGCTTAAATAAGCGCCCCTTTGATGGGTTTATTCAGATAACCCCTCTGCACCTGCAGCTTTTTCAAGGACCGACGGATGGACCCGAAGAATTGACGTTAAGAATAAACGTAAAATGGATAGTGTCTGATGCACTCAAAGCCACCATCATGGAAGAAGACATCCAGGTAGATAAAGGTCCCTATACCTATGATGAGTGGTCTGATGCGGATGGATGGTTGCTGAAGTCAAATCTGGATAATGCATATGGCGAAATAGCCGAACATATTGTGTCTGATCTTCAGTTAAATCCTCATTTTTTACACCCCAAACCCCCATTAGTTTCCGAAGGCGGTTCGTGAAAAGTAGAAATGGATTCTATTTAATGAAGGAGGAATGCGTTACTGTTGGATTGTAGGATTAAAACGGGACTTGGCCGTCTCGAAGTTTGATGAGGGGGCTTTGCCATGTGTCTGGTCTCTTCATTTTACTGTTCTCTCCACAACACCTTAGCCAAAAAAATCTATGTATTCTCCAGAGGGGATTCGGATTAACCGATATTAGTTGGAAAATCCATCGCCTCAAATTAACGGCGTTTTTGCCTTTATGAACACTCTTCAACTTAACCCTTCTCCTAAACCACTCAAAGTTTTGCCCATTACTCGAGAAGCTTTTAGTTTTGCGTGGGATCAGCGTCGGGCACTTTGGGGTTGGATCGTTGTTGGTGCATTCCTTTCCGGATTAACAGATTTAGTCGATCCATTCGTAAAAATTGAGGAAGAAGGGGAAGTTGATGCTTGGCCTAATGTGCTGATGGTGATGCAATATTGTTCGATAATATTTTTGGCGTCGACACCAAGCACTTTGGTTTTTGTGATGTTAGCTATTAATTGTCATCGTTCAATTCTTATTGATAACGGGGGAAAATGTCCCAATCTTCGATTGATTTTTGCATCAGGGGAATGGAGGTTTTTTGCCTGGATTATTGTGGTGTATACGGGAGCATTTTTATTTATCTTTCCAGGCATAACCCTAATAGGGATAGGGGCCCTCGCCGGGTTCTTCTCACCGGAAATGGATAATGTCTATTTGAATAGTGTTTGGATTAAAACCCTGGCTGAGTTTTTGTTTATGTATGGAGTATTTCTGAGCCCTTTCCTCTACATTCTTGGTCGCTGGAGTTTAGTGTTTCCTGCTATTGCCATTGATCATCGACCAAGCTTAAGTTGGTCATGGAAGCAAACAAAACATAATGGTTGGCGCATGGCAGTTTTAGTTGGCTTTCTCCTACTGATTGTAGGGAATCTTAAACATGTTTTGCCTTTCATCGGACTCTCTGAATTCCCCATGTTCAGTTCCTACATTAGTTCTTTCGTATGGTTTATTTTTACTCCAGTTGAAGTAGCAGTGATCTCGTTTGCCTTCAGAGAACTCACTAATTGGAATTCTTCTGCTTCGCTATTTTCGCATCCAGTGGAAGCGTGAAATTTTCCCTGGTCCTATGGGAAAAGGTCTTGAGTTCACGCTTTTTTAAAAAAAAGGATACTTTTGAAGCGAGGATTGGATGGCCACTTGTGGTAAGCAATGGGCAAGATTTTTGGAAGTGCGAGGAACCGAAAAGAATAATTAAAACGGAACTTCACCGGCGCGGAGTTTGACGAGTGCGTCTTTAACGAACTCCATGTCCTTGGTACCGGGCTCCATGTTTTGTGCGGCGAGAGTCCAGGCGGCATCGGTTTCCTGGCGGCGATTCAAATACCACAAGGCTAAACCCCGATACCAATTGACGGCGGGTTGATTGGGTAGGTCGGCCAGAACCATGTCAAAATGTGCGAGAGCCTGTTTGAAAATTTCCGGATCGTCAATTTGACGCGTTTCGATCTGGATCACTCCTAAATTGAAGTGGGCTTCATGCTGTTTCGGGTCCAGCTCTAAGGCTTTTTCCCATGCCTTTTTGGCTTCAGGCATTCGATTTAAGGCCATGTAGGATCGTCCGGCCATGATCTGGCCCTGCAGGTCATCGGGGTTGTCTTTGAGGCGTTTTTCCAGTTTGGCGACCATCTCCATCGGATTCGGGCCCCCGCCCATTTGGGCTTCGACGGCCATTAATTTTTGTGCGGCCTTGAATTGAAGCGCGCTGTAAATGCCGATGGAGGCCAGTAAGACCACCAAGCCAGAGGCGATGGTCGGAACCCAATTGATTCGTTTCGAGGCTGCCGGTTGGTGTTCGCTGGTTTCGTCGTGAACTGTGTCCTTGAAGGTATCCAGGCGGTCTAACAGACTGAGTAGGCGGCGTTCGTCTGTGGCCTTCAACCGTTCATAGTCGGACGGGTCCATCCTCCCCTGTGAAAGTTCTAATTCGAGGTCCTGTAGAGAACGGACCACGGTTTCTCGTTCGATTTGAAGGTCAAGAAGTTCCTGGGCACGGTCATCGTCCAGGCCAAAGGAAACGGGTGAAGGATCCCGCCGCCAAAACGGAAGGGTCAGGGAGACAAGCACGATCCCCAGGATGATCACAAACGGAATCACGAAAATGGCGAGCGTCGACATAGGGGATTGAGACTATTCAGGACTTGAGTTCACGCTCGATACGTTTTCGAGCCTGATCGTCCAATGGCGGTTCAGGTTGGCTGGGCGGAGTGGGTGTATCACGGACCCAGTGAGTCACTTCCTTGTAGAGAAAAAATCCCCCGATGATCAGCAGGAGAAACGGAGCCACCCAGATGAGCCAATTGACACCATGCTTTGGGGGTTCCATGAGAATATAGTCACCATAGCGGCTGAGGAAATAGGCGCGAATCTCTTCCGTGCTGTGCCCCAGGGCGATCCGATCACGAATCACTCCCCGCATCTGTTGGGCCAATGGAGCGCCCGACTCCCAAATATTCTCTGTTTGGCAGACCGTGCAGCGGAGGGTTTTGGCAATTTCCCGGACCTGAATGTCGACGTCCGTCTCATCCTGCACGGTAGCGAACAGCGGAAGAGGAATCGTTAAGAGAGCCGCAAGGCACCAGGTAAGTCGGATGGACATTAGGATGTCGTGGTTGTGGTCGGCTGAGCATTGAGCAACGGGGCAATGACTTTTTGTGTGATGTTGGTATATACCTCACCGGTAATCGGGCCGACCCATTTATGGCGGATTTTTCCCTGTTGATCAATCACAAAAGTTTCGGGTACCCCATAGACTCCGTAATCAATGGCCAATTGTCCTTTGAGGTCGCGGACATGGGAAAACGTTGAGCCGTATTCCTGTAAATACTTTTGGGCATCAGGTAGTTCGTCTTGATAATTCACGCCCAGCATCACGAAGTCGGGATTATCTTTAAAGAGTTGATGAAGCTGTAAGATGCTTTTGTGCTCTACCTTGCATTCATAGCACCATGAGGCCCAGAAATTGAGCAGAACCACTTTTCCCTTGAATTGCTCCAGAGAGATGGTCTGTCCGGTTTCAACATCCGGTCCTTCAAAGTTGGGCGCATCGGTCTCAATAAGGACCGTGGGGATATGTCGTGGATCTCCCCAGAGACCCTGATAAAACAAGGCGAACAATCCTATAAGGCAGAGGATGAGGGTTAATTGCCAGCCTTTGCTCATTCTTCTTTCTTTCGCGGGCGGAGAATATTCAAAATTACGCCGAGGCCCATGATGACACCGCCTCCCCATACCCACAGAACCAGCGGATTGAGCACGCCACGCGCGACGGCCACACCGTCCTCGGACACTTCCGGCATGGTCAGAAAGACGTGCCCCATGTTGGTGGCATAAATGGCCGATTCAGTGGTAGGCGTTTGGGTGGCCGAATAGATTCGCTTTTGGGGCCGGAGTTCGGTGATCAAATCCTCTCCCTTAAAGACTTGAAAGACTCCCTCCTGCGCATTCCAGTTTCCGCCGGCCACTTCATGAATTTTTGCCAGTTTCATGCGATAGGCCCCGATTTCGAATTCGTCTCCCACGCGCATCGAGACGACTTTTTCCGTTTGATACACGGTGGAGGCGATGATGCCGACAACTAAGACGAGGACTCCGATATGGGTGAGCATGCTGGCATAGCGTCGTTGGTTGGCGGTAAAGGCCGCCAGACTTCCCTGGAAGATATTACTCCCGTTCCGCTGTGCATACAGTTGCGAAATTTTCCCAAAGTCCATGACGATCGCCATGCCGGCGAAGGCCACCACATACCCTCCTGCCAGGGCATAGAGGTTGTGAATGCCGGTTACAAACAGCAGGACAACGATGACCGCTCCTGCTAAAAGTGGTGTGGAGAAACTTTTTTTCAGGCTCGCCACGGAGGCTTTCCGCCATGGGATGTAGGGGCCGATACCCATGAGAAATAACAGTCCAAGGGCAATGGGCATAAATACCGCATTGTAATAGGGCGGCCCGACGGTCACCTTGGCATCCTGCAACGTTTCGAGAATTAATGGATAGAGGGTGCCCAGAAAGACCGTGGCGGCTGCCACCAGAAAGAATAAATTATTAAAGAGGAAGATCGATTCACGGGAAACCAGCGAATCCATCTCAACCTGCGATTTTAATTTATTGGATCTGAGGATTAACGCGCCGAAGGCAATTCCGATGACCGTGCCGACGAATATAAGAATATAGAGACCACGCTCAGGATCCGTGGCAAAGGAATGGACGGAAGTGAGCACGCCGCTTCGCACGAGAAAGGTCCCGATCAGGGACAAAGAAAACGTGACAATGATGAGGAATAAATTCCAGACTTTGAACATTTTCCGCTTTTCCTGCACCAGAACCGAATGCAGATAGGCGGTGCCCACCAGCCAGGGCATAAACGAGGCGTTTTCAACGGGGTCCCAGCCCCAATACCCACCCCAGCCCAGTTCATAGTAGGCCCAATAGCCGCCGAGCAGAATGCCGGTCGTCAGGCACATCCAGGCGAACATGCTCCATCGCTGCGTGACCTTGATCCATTCTTCTCCCAATCGCCCGGAAAATAAGGCCGCCATGGCAAAGGAAAATGGAATGGAAAATCCCACATAACCCATATAGAGCATGGGGGGGTGCATGACCATCGCTGGGTCTTGCAGCAACGGATTCAGGTCTTTGCCATCGAGGGGAACGGGTAGGAGCCGTTCAAACGGACTGGAGAGAAAAACAATTAAACATAAAAATCCGAAGATGATGGCCGATTCCACGCCAATCAAATACGGCATGATGGCGGGCTGGGTGCGCCAATGCAGCCAGACGGCCAGGGTGCTGAAGACGGAAAGAATGAAGACCCAGAGTAAAAGCGAGCCTTCATGCCCGCCCCAGACCGCCGCGACCGTATAGAAAAACGGGAGTTTGGAATTGGAATTGTTGGCGACATAGAGAACCGAGAAGTCCCGTATGATAAAGGCATAGACCAGGGAAAGCATGCCCACGCCCAGCAGAACGAAGATGAGGGTGATGGCCATGCGCCCGGAGCGGGCCCAATCGGGGTTGCGGGTTTGGAGGGCCAGTACGGCGCTGGCCATGCCAAAGACTGACAGCACCAGGGCAACAATGGTCGAAAAATGTCCAATTTCAATAATCATAGAGAATGGCGAACAGGGTTAGGGCGAGAGGGTTTTCATGAAATCTTTTTTGGGAAGTTCCACACCCGCTCGTTTGAGTTCCATGGGCATGTAGTCCTCGGAATGCTTGGCCATGATCATCGTGGAATGAAAGGTCCGGCCGTCACGCCATTGGCCTTCCACCACCGCCCCTTGTCCCTCTTTAAACAGGTCCGGGGGAATACCCTGAAACGCGACAGGAATCGTGGCGGCACCATCTGTGAGCTCAAAGGTCAGACCTACCGGCTCGGGTTGGGTTTTGAGACTGCCTTTGACCACCATGCCACCCACACGAACTTTTTTGCTGTAGGCTTCGGCGGTAAAGGCTTTTACCTCAGAGGGGGTCACGAAGTACACAATATTTTCCCCGAAATTCCCAAACGCGAGATACCCAAGCGAACCGGCAACAAGGAGTATGCTGACAATGATGGCGATTTTTTTATTCTTTGTACCCAAGGGAGTCTGCCTCTGGTTCGTAAAGTTTGGATTCTTTGATCTCTTTAAATAAAACCATGACTCTTTGGCTCATGGCAAATACCATCCACCCCAAGGCCAGGACGGAAATCAGATAGGCGGCGGCCACAAATCCAAAATTATTAATCAACGCCGTGTCTTGCGCGCGAAAAATCTGTGCCTGGCTGTCCCAGCGCCCGATGAGAACGAGGGTTTTTAATTCGCGAATGTTTTCCAGTGGAGGACCCTGGTATTCCACAGTAAGGCTGGCTGCCCCATCCACAAATTCAAATGTGGCCTGCCCATGTTCCACGTCACCCTGCAAGGTACCACTTTTGACCATCCCTTGTATCCTGACCGGTTGGGTGACCGGAGGACTGCTCAAGAGCGTTCCCATGGACAATGTGGATAAGTTTTGCTGGTAGTGCTGATAGGTCAGGATGGCGAGAAGGAGGGTTGCCACCAGAATCAACGCCCAGCGTGTATATAACCCGGTCATGGAGTCGTCTGAGAAAAATGGGTCTGACTGAGAAATCGACCTTTTTTGGCATGCAATAAGTCAGTCAAGTACAAAATTTGAGTGCGGACCATTACCATATAGGCAAACAATAACCAACAGCCGATGCTCATTAACGTCAGGGGTACCAGAATGTCTTCTGAAATGCTGACTCCTCTGGTAGAGAACGACATGGGTTGGTGGAGTGTTCTCCACCATTCCACCGAAAATTTTATGATGGGCAGATCGATGCCTCCGACAATGGCCAGAATTGCCGCATAGCGCCCGCCCTGCGCCTGGTCATCCACGAGGCGCCGAAGCATGATGTACCCCCCTAAAATCAAGAGGAGCACCGTAAACGAGACGAGGCGTGGGTCCCAGGTCCACCAGGTGTTCCATGTGGGCTTTGCCCAGATCGAACCTGTGACGAGGGCAAGTGAGGTAAATAGGGCACAAATGCTCGCCGAGGCCTGGCACATGTTATCCACAAGCGGATCCCGTTTCCACAAATACCAGATACTCCCGAAAAATAATACGGAATAGGCCAACGTGCTTGTGTGAGCCAGGGGCACATGCACATACATGATCCGGACCAGTTCTCCTTGATAATAATCAGGCGGTGAGGCGAGCAAGCCGATATACAAGCCTAAAAAGATGCAGAGAGCGGCCCCTCCGCCAAACCATCCTTTATAGCGTTGAATCTGACGAATAATGCGATTGATCATGTTGGGCATTGTAAAACGGATAACCCGACGGAGGGAAGGGCTAACTCCTTCAAATGCTGCTGATAAGGATCTGGGTCATTAAAACAACCTAATAAAGTTCTAGCACATGTTGCATGACAATGAATCAGATGACCTCTCTTCATCATTACTGGATATTAGCTTCGCCCTAAGGTAGGTAATGAAGGCATTCTGCGCCATGCACGGGGCCAAGATGAGGATGAATAAGGCCAATGTCAATAAATAAGTCAATAGGTGGAATTGACTTCCCCCAACTCAACGTTGACTATGGATGATATATCCAGAGAAGCCTAAATCTATATGACCGTCGAATCATCGGCATATTTCTTCAATCGGGCCGGAGACAAAAGAGGAGATCCGAGACGCCGTTTTATTGTGCGACATAAGAATTTTTTTCTTTTTTTAATCTTTTGCTATCAATCTTCACAATTTTGACAAGAAACCAAACGCTGGGTAAAGCCAGGGCGAAGAAGGGATCCAGCAAGAGGAAAGGACGCCATGCGAGACCTCATGAGAATTGGGTTGGTCGGATTTTGTGTTTTCCTCATCACGGGAACCGTCGCGGCAGAGGGGGGTTCCCCCGCGAAGCGGTGCACAGGGTGGGAAGAAGGTAAGGGGCATTGTAAGAAAAAGGGAGCCTCCTGCGACAACCATGGTTTGGAAGCACGCAACCTGTGCGAGGCAGGCAATATCATCCAGGTCTCTGACGTTGTTGAGAGTGCCGCGCTTGATCTGCTGCGCCGCGATTATCTGCTGCTTCCGATTGGGGAAAACCCATCCGAGCACTTCCCGACGCATGTGGTGATCGCATCACAAGACCTCGACGACCCGGGGACGATTGCTGTAATGAGAGAGGCCCACCAGGTCGGCAAGACAGTCGCCATCGTCGGCGCGACCCAAGATGAAGCACGCACCTTCCACCGGCTGCTGCGTCCGGGGCAGGAGGTCAATTGCACTCCACAACCGGGGCAAACACGGATTCCGCTCTATGGATTACAACAGTCCGTCACCAGAGTCCCCGAGCAGAGTTCCTCCTTTTGCCTGAATGGTCTCGGCCGGCGTCAGGACCGAGCTACGGATCGCGCTTGGTTACGCGAGCGTTTTGCGGCGAGTCCACCACAGCCTCGTGAGGGCAATGTCAGCGAGACAAGCGACCCGACCACGTTCCTGACGGACCTCGCCACCGCGACGCATTGTAGCTTCAAAGACAGCGGCACTGGAGCGAAGGGACTTGCTGGAGGGTCTGCCGAGCTGGATGTCTATGTCTACGGAATGCGAAATTTTTCGGATATGGGTTGTGGCTCCTGCAGTTCTCCTGGCGCGGACTACTACCTTGTTCAGCAATACATGACGGCTAATCCCACGGCAGGGAACGCGTTTCTCGCGGCCGCTTATCAGTCCACACTGGTAGAGGCATCTTCGGGTGACAAGATTGATGAGTCCATATCCGGTCTCGAATTTACAGACCCCCAAACCGTGACAACTGTTGAAACCTCATACACCAACGACTCAAGCACTACAGTAAGCGGATCGATTGGGGTGGATTCGGATGGTCCTAACGTTACAGCGGGTGGCTCCATAACGTCTGGCCAATCAACGACCTACAGCATGCCTGCGACGACTATTAAGAACGTTTCAGTAGACCTATCGCCTACCTGGGAATTTATCCCACAAAATTTTACTCCAGGATTCTCCTATTCTTATTCGCCGACTTGGACGTGGTTCATACCACAGGACGCCTATCCACATGGCGGGACGGGCAGCGGACAAATCACCTGGCTCAATGCCTACGGCATCCTTAACCTTAACAGTGGCGGGTCAATTTTCGACGAAATTGAATGGTTCCGTAACTGTAATGTCACTTACCCATTCTCAGCATGGACGGTCTCGCCGCCGCACCTGACGAACCTCAACCCGGCCATGGTCCAGAAGGATGGCGGTCAGGTCACAATCACCGGGGAGTTTCTGTATCCTGGCAGCGTGACGGCGGTGCTTATTGGCGGACAGCCGATCAACCTCGGCACGAATGTCGATCTCATGGATAACATGACGATCAAAGTCACCCTAGGTAATTTGACTTTGGCCGCAGGCACCTACCCCGTTCAAGTCAACACACAGTTCAATGGCCAGAATCGTTTCTCCAACACACTGCCCTTGGAATTGACGAATTGACCTCTTCTGTCCCTATGGTCGCGCCACATTGGCGGCCGTGAGCCAGGAGGATCGCATGATGCGAGGCCGACTAGGAGGATTACATTCTTTTGGAAGGTTATTCCCTCCAGCGAGAATCCGTTTGAATGCTTTGCCGGAAAAAGGATTTGGTATGTAAGATTAAAGGGTACTCAGTTAATCACTGAAGCGTTTCCCTGTGCCCCTTTCGGCTGATCGGTATCAACCCGCCTCCGCCTCCGATTTGGTCAAAGTGAATAGATAGATTGGCCGACTTTCCCGTGTTGTCTTGTCCTGTTTTGACCTCTACAACAATCTTTCCGTTCCCTCGGGTTGGTCCTTTATTTCAGACTGATGGGAGGCCTCGTGATGACCCGCACCGGTTCGCGAGGGGAAGTTCACTGGTGTTATCAATGTTGTGAAGCATTGTGATGTCGGGGTGGTGGAGGGCCGGATGTTGGCGGGTAGGGGATTTGCTGAGGATGATTATTTCGATAAAGATGGCATTTAGATCGGTTGAAAGCGGGAGCAGGATTGTGCTGATGAACGGGCTGTGGACACTTACGAATCTAATATGAATTCAAACAGCCAGAATGAGAGTACGGTGAAAATAATGTCAAAAATGATTAAGAGTTGGAGCCATTGCGAGTAAAAAGAAAATGGATCGCCACTTAAGGCTCCGCGTGTGGCTTCTACGGCGGCAATCATGACCGGAACGGCCAGGGGCAGAAGGAGAACGGGGAGCATGACCTCCCGGGCTCGAATCTGCACGGTTAAGGCTGAAAAGAGCGTGCCGACGGCCGATAATCCCAAGGTGGCCAGAAAAAATATAATCAAGAGGATTCCGACGGCTTCAAAGACATCCAGATTAAAGAATAAGACGAACAAGGGGAATAAGAGGATTTCGACTGAGAGCATGAAGAGGAAATTGGCCGCGACTTTTCCGAGATAAATGGCGCCCTTGGGAGCGGGGCACATTTGCAGGGACTCCAGACAATCGTTTTGCAGTTCCGAGGTGAAGGATTTTCCTAAGCCGATAATGCCCGTAAAGGTAAAGGCCACCCAGATTATTCCCGCAATCAGTTGACGTGCCGCATCCTGGTCCATGGAAAAGCTGAAGCTAAATACCAGAATGACAATGAGGGCAAAGAACAACATCGACGACATGGTTTCCCGTGTCCGCCATTCACTGATCAGGTCCTTCCAGACGACCCAGCGAATTGTTTTAAAAAATGGCATCAGTGGTGAGTTGCTCAGGGGAGAGAAGTTGAAGGTGTCCGCCTTTGAGAATCCCGCCCCGTGTAGCGATTTGGGTGGCCTTGTCATGGTCATGCGTGGTCATGAACACGGTGCCGTCGCGGTCCAGCGTTTCCTGAATGAGCTGGTTGGTGATAGCCACCCCGTCATGATCCAAGGCGTTGTAGGGCTCATCGAGTAAAAGGAGTTGTGGCTGAGCCAGAATGGTTTTGGCGAAATCCAATCGCTTTTTCATCCCGGCCGAAAATTGACGTATTTTGAGGTCGGCAAAGGCCCCGATTCCGGTTCGATCCAGTGCCCGTTTGATGTGAGGTGGAGATGGGGTTTGCCCGCGCAGGCCCATGGCAAATTGAAGATTTTCGGTGGCACTGAGTTCATCATATAAATGGGATCCGTGGGCGATCAGCATGATGATTTCTCGAACGGTATCCTTCTGTGCCACGCCATCCTGGCCAAAAATGGTAAACTGACCATGAGAAGGCGCTTGGAGGGTGGCTAAAATCCTGAGCAACGTCGTTTTTCCTGCCCCGTTGGGGCCAAATAAGGCAAAACACTCTCCTGGATGAATGTCAAAAGACAGATCCTCAAAAATACGATAGAAACCGTAGGCTTTGGAAAGATTGCTGACCTGAATGGCGATCATGTCATGGTAAGAGACTTGGAAAAGTTAGCCTTGCAGTCTACGAAATGTTTTGAAGGTTGTCTAGGAATGTAACAAGATGTTGGAAACAGTCGCCAGCGATAGGCTTTTATCGTTCACAGTTTCCCGAGTCTCGCAGAATAGGGAGTTTCGTTCACGGCTACGTAAGGTCTTGCCGGATAAATTGAACCATCACATTTGGCTTTCCCGTTATCTTATCGTCCAGACCTGGTAATTTATATGGATCTCCTCAAAAATATGGAGTTGGCAGGCACCTGATCCAATAAAATCCCAATGATCCTGGTGGGTCAATCCGTAAGAAAGGAAGTGCGTTGACGATGAAATTTATCGGGTCTTATGATGAAGGTTGAAGGAGTTTGTCGGTATAGTCCATTGGGTGTGCTTGAATAGTTGTTTTGTGGGGAGGCAGTGAATTGAAAACCATTCTTGGGTTGAGGGCCGCAGGCCATTACCTCTCGAAATCTGGACTCTTTTTGGGAGGGATGGGGATTTTTTGCCTTCTTCTAGGCTGCGATTCCGGCTATTCTGAAAGTTCTTTTGCCGATGCGCCATCTTCTCATTCTGTAGCTTCCCGTCCGTCAAAGGGATCCCCCGCTCCGGATTTTCGCTTGATGGATATGCATGGAAAGGCTGTTTCGCTGTCCGATTTTAAGGGAAAAGTAGTGTTGCTGAATTTTTGGGCGACCTGGTGTGGGCCGTGCCGGGTTGAAATGCCCGCAATGGAGGCTTTGTATCGGAGTATGCGATCGAAAGGTTTGGAAATTGTGGCGGTTTCCGTTGACCAACAGGGCACTGCCGTGACTAGGCCTTTTCAGGAGGCGATGGGCTTGAGCTTTCCTATCTTGCATGATCAGGATTATGAGGTAGGGTTGACCTATGGCGCACGGACGCTCCCTATGACCTTTGCGATTGATCGTCAAGGCATCATCCGACAGGTGGTCTTCGGATCCCGTGATTGGAATAGCCCTGAAGCTCGCAGGGGAATTGCCGAGGTACTTCAAGAGTCGATTCCAGAGTCTTCCCAACGGATGTAAGAACAATATGATCGATTCGATCAGCCAGGTGTCTTTGCTTGCGGCGTTTAGTGCCGGACTGCTGTCTTTTGTTTCCCCCTGCGTCCTCCCCCTCGTCCCTTCCTATCTATCCTATATCACCGGACTCTCGGTGGAAAATCTCGCGAAAGTTGAAGAGCGGGAACGATTTAAGTCCGCGATTATCCTCAATGCGCTGTTGTTTATTGCCGGGTTTTCCACCGTCTTTATCGCGTTTGGAGCATCGGCCAGCCTGATGGGGCAATTGTTGTATGACTATCAGGACGTGATCCGGAAAGTCGGGGGTGTCCTGATTATTATTTTCGGGCTATATTTGCTTGGTATTTTGAAATTAAGTTTTTTTATGACTGAACGACGGTTGATGCATTTCGAGACGCGTCCCGTCGGCTACCTGGGTTCCTTTCTGATCGGGACCGCATTTGCCGCCGGCTGGACGCCGTGCGTAGGACCGGTGTTGGGGGCCATACTGGCCTATGCCAGTACGACAGAATCAATGTCCAGCGGGGTGATGCTTCTATCGGCCTACTCGTTGGGGTTAGGTCTCCCGTTTTTTTTGACGGCATTTGGGATGGATACGTTTTTGAGCTACTTCAAAAACCTGCGGTCATATTTAGGGGGGGTGTCGTTTATTAGCGGCGGGCTGTTAGTGGCGGTCGGCGTCATGATTTATGCGGATTCTCTGACACTCATCACCAGTTTTCTTGAACGTAACGGTATTGGTTGGTACATCGGCCAATAAAAAGGCCTGCACGATCTGGCCTATTCTCCTCTTTCTTCTTTCCTCGTTTTCCCACTCGCTTATATAGTGTCCAGAATGATGGTGGGCTCAAGCTGATGTAGGGGTATGCTGGAGCGTTTAATATTTATGGAGTAGGGACGGTTTTCTCCTGGTTATGGAGTGGTTGGGGCCGTGGGAGAGAATTGGTTAGAGGATTCATGAACGGGTCTTGTTTTTTTTGAGCCGCCGGCTCCCCGGTTTCATGTATTGATGTTCCTCAATTCACCTCTATTCCTTACCGATCTATTTCTTGACGCACATTTCTTCTCAATGTAGGGTCCCAGCACATTTTTGAGACTCCATAATACGGAATCGTTGGCTTGTCATCATTGATGTATCTCAGCCTCCTGCACGTGATGTACCAAGGAAAAAGATGAAAAGAAAAAGCAGCGGGCTATCTCAATTTCAACGGGAGCGTTCTCAATGATCTTGGTAACCGGCGGTGCCGGCTATATCGGGTCACATACTTGCGTGGAGCTCCTCCATGCGGGCTGTGATGTGACGGTGTTTGACAACTTCTCTAATAGCCATCCTGAGTCGTTGGCGAGGGTGCAGCATATTACAGGGAAACCCCTTCGCCTGATACGCGGGGACTGCCGTGATCGTGCCGCAGTAGTGGCGGCTCTGCGCGAAAGCGGGGCGACTGCAGTCATCCACTTTGCCGGTCTCAAGGCGGTGGGAGAATCGGTTCAACAACCATTGGCCTATTATGACAACAATGTGGTTGGGTCCCTGCGCCTGTTGGAGGCCATGGGAGAGTGCGGCGTGAAACAGATTGTATTCAGCTCTTCTGCCACGGTATATGGCGATCCGCAACACCTTCCGCTCACCGAGGACCACCCCCTATCTGCGACCAATCCATATGGTCGCACAAAACTGATGGTGGAGGAGATCTTGCGGGACGCACACCGCAGCGATCCCTCCTGGCGGATCGGCATCTTGCGGTACTTTAATCCTGTTGGGGCGCATGATAGTGGTCTGATTGGTGAAGATCCTCAGGGGATGCCCAACAATTTGTTACCCTTTGTGGCGCAGGTTGCAGTGGGACGGCGGGAACATTTGAACGTATGGGGTGCCGACTATCCTACTCCCGATGGGACCGGAGTGCGGGATTATATTCATGTAGTTGATTTGGCACTGGGGCATCTCAAAGCACTAGAGGCATTGGCTCGACTGGATGTTCAGAAAGAATGCCTAACGGTTAACCTTGGTACGGGCTTCGGGTACAGTGTTTTGGAGATCGTGCGGGAATTTGAGGCCGTGAGTGGCAAGCCGATTCCCTATAAGATCGCACCACGCCGCCCCGGTGACATTGCTTCTTGCTATGCTGATCCGAAACAAGCTTTCACACTATTGGGGTGGCGAGCTGAACGCGGACTCAATAAGATGTGCGCGGATGCCTGGCGGTGGCAACATGACAACCCTCAGGGCTATGCTCTCTGATTCATCCCCCAAAGTTGATCTGCAGGTCTCTGTTTGAAGGGCCGCCGAGAGTCTAGTGCCCGAAGGTTCTGGTAAATGGCGCATGGCCGGACGTACCATACGGGCTTTCCCAACTCAATTGCATGGCATGATCTAGCCAGAGAAGATTCGGTTCCGTGAAGCCACGGGAAGTTCGCGTGGGAGCCGCTATTAGGGAATTCATTCCGAAAGCGGTCAGGAGTCTGCTCGATAAATATTTTTGGAACGAGACGTCCTTCATTTCCACCACAGAGGAATTCAGTCTTTTGGGACAAATACTTGGGGAGGAAAAAGGAAGATTTGGCCAATGAGGGAAATTGGCCTTTATACGACCACTTAAGAACAGGGTTCAGCTAAGTCAGTAAGAAAATAGCGGGTTAGCACCATTCGCCGGTTTTACAGGATTTCGCGCTACTCGATAACTGTATGGGGGGCGTTGTGGCCGAGGAGGATGGTGAATCACACCACGTGCCAATTGTACAAGCTGTCTTGGAGAGAGGCAGGTCCGAAGCTGTGGGGGCGCTTAGCATGGCCGGCTTTACTGTCGGGGAGGTAGCTGCTGCTGAGGATAACAATGGGGATTCCGGGGTATGGGATACTGTCCTTACAAGGAGTTGATTGTCAGAACGCTGTCCTCTTACCGCAGGATCGGGGGTGTTGTGCTCATTCGGCGAGGGATCGGGAGGAAGGGAAGCTAGAAGAGTAGGATTCTTTTTTTCCAGCTTTGCCAGGAGTTTTTTGCCGTCTGAGTGATAGGGGTTGTTGGGATGTTCGTTGACCAGAGTGAGTAACCATTCCTGGGACCATTCTTCGATTCCCAGGTTTTGATAGGTTTTTGCCAGATGGAACATGGCATCCCCAGCAGTTTCTAATTCAGGATATTCCTTGATGATCTTTTCGAATCGATGGGCAGCAGCGAGATAAGAACCACGTTTGAGGTAGAAATGCCCAACCATCAAGTGCCGTTGTGCTAATTGTTCTTTACAAATCAAAATGGTTTGCTTCGCTTCCGCTTCATAACGGCTTGCCGGAAATTCTTGAAGAAGTTTCTCGAAGCTCTGGATCGATTCCTCCAAGGGCTCTGGGTCACGATCGACCGTCCGGTATTGTTTGAAATGGCTGACCCCAATTTTGTATTGGGCATAAGGGGCTAATATGTGATTTCGGTGCAGGTCAAGAAAATGTTTGTATTCCACGATGGATTCCGCATAGGATTCCTTGTCAAAAAAAGATTCGGCACGTTTCATGATTACGTTCGGATCGTAACTCATTTCCACGGAATCGCCGACGAAGATTTGTTCGTCCGTTGAAGACACTTCTTTTTTCGATGTGTTGTCGGTGTGCTCCGTTGGTTTGGGAGTTGAGGAGCATCCGGCGATTATGATCAGAGCAGTGAGGAATGGAAGCAAAAGAGTTCGAAAATTGACCGGAAATTTCACAGGTAAGTCACTCCAGGCAGGGTTGTGATCATATAAGTTCGGTGAAAGTTGGTATAGAGGTAGAAACAGCCCATATCTATACAAGATTCGGACCAATGAAAGAAAGTCTTTAATGTTGCGACTGTGTTAATTTTTTCAGGACAAATTGTCTCCCTTTTACCACAAAATTTGGTAGATATGAAAAATTTGCCACAGTCAATGTGCGTTCATTCAAGGGATAGGCGATGAAAATAAGATGAATACCAACCTTTCTCGAATCGTCGGAACCGGCTCTTTTCTTCCTGGGCGTCGAGTCGATAATCAGGAGGTGGCCGATCTTTTGGGAATTGAGCCGTCATATATTTTCCGAGTTTCTGGTATCCGGACCAGGTTTTGGGCGGATTCGCAGGAGGAATGCTCATTTTTGGCGGAACAGGCGACGCGAAGGGCATTGGATCAGGCCGGTTTGGTTCCGGAAGATCTTGACGCTATTCTGGTGTCTTCCACCTCTCCGGAGATGATTTTTCCCTCCACGGCCTGTTTGCTTCAAGCCCGACTTGGTATCATGGGCATCCCAGCATTTGACCTCTCAGCCTCTTGCTCAGGGTTTCTCTATGGTCTTTCCATGGCGGATTGTTTCATTCGGGCCGGGCAGTTTCGAAGATGTCTCGTCGTGGCTTCTGAAATCAAATCTCGGTCCTTGGATGTCAAAGATCTGAGTACAGCCATGTTATTTGGTGATGGGGCTGGTGCGGCTATTGTCGAGAGATCGTCAAATCCCGACATGGGCGTGGTCAGCATTCGACTTCACGCCGACGGGGCGTATCATGATCTGGTCAAAATTGCCGGAGGTGGTTCCCGTCAACCTTTGTCCCAAGATGTCCTTGATGCCAGTGCGCATACCCTGCGAATACGGGGTTCGCGGGTGTTTCGTATCGCAATCAGGCGCCTAGGCCAAGCGGTCAGCGACCATTTGGCGCAGGAGAAATGGGATGTGTCGCAGCTTGACCAGGTCATTTTTCATCAAGCGAATGGGCGTATGCTGACCCAGTTTTGTGAAAATATCGGAGTCGCTCCTGAGCGATGCCTTTCGATGATCGAGCAAGTCGGAAATACCTCTTCGGCTTCATTGCCGATGGCGTTAGATCATGCGTGCCGAAATCAGAGACTGAAAAAGGGCGATCGGGTCATGTTGGGAGCCTTTGGGGGAGGGCTTACCTGGGGTACGGCTTTGGTTCGGTGGGGGTAACATCGCCCTCTTCGCGTGGTAGCCGTCTTATCCGAGAAATCGGGTTGGGCATCGTGTTGACGATCTCTGGCAATTTGGCCTATCGTGCGCAAAAGGCATGAGTGGAATAGATAATTTAGCTAGATAAATATTTAATATAAATATTTTGTAAGGAGGGTGCGTTGAAAATCTTCCTGGCCAATCCGAGAGGGTTCTGTGCGGGGGTGGATCGAGCGATTGAAATCGTCGATTTGTCCCTTAAGACTTACGGGGCACCAATTTATGTTCGGCATGAAATCGTCCATAGTCGTCATGTGGTCGAGTCCCTTCGTGGAAAGGGCGCTATTTTTGTGGAAGAACTGAATGAGGTCCCTGATGGCGCCATTGTCATTTTCAGCGCACATGGTGTGGCAAAAGAGGTGTGGGAAGAATCCAGAAGACGAAATTTGAAAGTGATTGATGCCACATGTCCCCTGGTCATCAAGGTCCATAACGAAGTGAACAGGGATTATTCCAACGAATATGAGCTGATCCTGATTGGTCACGCGGGACACCCTGAGGTTGTGGGAACTCTCGGACAGGTGCCTGATAAATTCCATTTAGTATCCTCGGTAGAGGACGTGGATTCGTTAGAAGTTGCAAATCCTCTTCACCTGTCCTATGTCACACAAACCACGTTGAGCGTGGATGAATGTCGGGATATTGTTGCTGCCTTGCACCGTCGGTTTCCGGGAATTAAGGGGCCACATCAGGAAGATATTTGTTATGCCACACAAAATCGGCAAAATGCAGTCAAAGAGCTGTCCCAATTTGTTGATGTCATTCTGGTAATCGGGTCTCCCAATAGCTCCAATTCCAACCGATTGAGAGAATTGGGCGAGCGTTGTGGGATCCCTTCATACCTCATTGATTCTTATCAGGATATTCAGACTCAATGGCTGGAAGGTGTGAACGCAATCGGCATTGCGGCAGGGGCCTCGGCTCCAGAAGTATTGGTAGCTCAGGTCATTAAGTTTTTGAAAGAGCATGGAGCCACATCGGTAGAGGAGTTGACTGTGGTGGAAGAGAATGTTGAATTTCTTCTTCCCAAAGAATTACTGATGGCCAAAGTTCCGCGATAAGTTCCCATAGTTTCCGCTTTCCTGGAGGAGCGCAAGCGTATCTTTTCCGATATATCCTACCTCATTACCTTTCCTCGTACTGTGAAGCAGTCGGACCTGTTTGTTTCGGGAATCCCCCTTGATGGAAGATGTCCCGTAAAAGGCTTTTGTCCTGTTGACAGGAGCCGTAGTTTTGGCAATATGTCAAGATATTGAATAGGCCGATAGTCAGACCCACAGCATTTTGTGGAAAACTTTGATTTTTCTTTCTTCTTATGGTACTGATTTGAGCCAAATTACTGCCCTGGCATCCACTCCATTCTGAGGGGGAATATGTTTCTTCGTACTCTAGTCGTCAGTGGGTTTAAATCTTTTGCTGAGGCAAAAATAGATTTCCCGAACGGGATAACTGCTGTCGTCGGTCCCAACGGGACAGGGAAAAGTAATATCGTGGATGCCATTTTGTGGGCAATGGGTGAGCAAAGCGTAAAGAGCTTACGAAGCGAGCGCATGGAAGACGTTATTTTTAATGGGACTGAGCAACGCAAACCTATGGGAATGGTCGAGGCCTCGCTCATTTTTTCCGAGGTGACGTCCCGTGAGTTGGAGCCTGTCTCTGCCATTCTGGAAGGGCTTGATCAGCCGACGGATGTGATGATCACCCGTCGGCTCTACCGCGAGGGAGACAGTGAATATTATTTTAATAAGATTCCCTGTCGCCTCAAGGATATTCGAGGATTTCTCTGGAATGCCCGAGCGGGAGCTAGAGGACAGTCCGTTATTGAACAGGGCAATATTGAACAGTTACTGAGTGCCTCCCCACAGGAACGGCGTGAATTTATTGAGGGCACGGCAGGTATCATTCGATATAAAAAACAAAAGGCGGAGGCGTTACGAAAATTACAAAGTACGGAAAATAATCTTTTGCGGGTTCGGGATATTCTCGGAGAAGTCCGGGGTCAGCTTCGGACGCTCAATCGTCAGGCGAAACAAGCAGAAGAGTATCAGGCCTTTCTCCGTGAAGCTCGCGAGCTTGAGGTGCAGTTATTGACTCATGACTTTCGCCGGTTTTATCAAGACCAGTGTCAGTTTGAAAATGAGTTACAAGAATCTGAAAGCCAAGAACTCTCCTGTTTGACTGAAGAGGCTCGACTTGTGGCCGAACACCAAACCGTGCAGTTGGAGCTGACGTCTGCTAGCGAAACTCTCAAGGAAGCGCAGGACCGGTTTCGAGAGATTGAGCAGCAACTGTCCCATGCGTTTACGGCAATTCAGATTGAACGCAATCGGCTTGACCAATATGAACAGCAACATGAACAGGTCATGGAGGAGCGAGCACGGTTGAATGGGGAGGGCCGGGAGGCCACGGGTTCGTTGGAAGCCTTGAGAGAGCGACTGGCCCAAATTCGGTGCGAGATGGAAATTCTTTCTGTCACTTTGGAAGAAGGAGAGGGGGGCATAGCCGATCTGGCCGTTCGCCGTCGAGAAACTGCGGAAAAGGTCGACAAGGGGCGGGAAACCATCCTGGCCTTGGCTGTTGAAAAAACGAATCAGGAAAACCGCTTGCGAAGTATTGCTGAAGGGCAGAGTTCGATGGCCAGACGGATCGAACGTCTGGCAGTGGAATATACTCAATCGCAGAACGATCAAACCACCCTTCAAGCTGAAAGTGAGGCCCTTCGACAGGAATCCTCATCGCTCGAAAGTCAGCTTGACGCGCTTCGAAACAACCAGGACCGATTAGAGGTCAACCTGCAAAGTCAGCGAGAAACCAGAGAAGAGCTTGATGAAAAAATTCTCGACCTTCAAACCCAAGCCGCTGGCGCTGAATCTGAATTGCGTGCGATTCAAAGTGTTTTTCGGGAAGCAATAGGGTATGGCCACCATGGTGAGGGGGATGAAGCCTCCATTCGCGTTGCGTGTTCGTCCATTCAAGAGGCGTTGGCCGAACGGATGGAAGTGCCTGAGGATGTTGAGAAAGCCATAGAAGCCGTTCTAGGCGACCGGCTGCAGGCATGGATTGTCCAATCGTCACAAGAGGCAGAATTGTCCATTGCGCAATTCAAACAACATGAATGGGGAAGAGGCAGCTTTATTCCTTTGAATATTCCCCGACAGGGTCCAAAGGGCACAGCTGATTGGTGGAATATCATTCAGCATGATCCGGAAGTGCGGGGCTTGGCTATAAATTTTGTTCAGGTTCCGGACGAGTTGAAACCTGTGATCGAGGCCTTGCTGGGGAATACGGTCATTGTCAGGTCATTGTCTGGAGCGTTACATCTCATGACCGAACATTCCTGGTTCCAGGGGAACGGCCCGCTTTTAGTGGCTTTGGGCGGAGAACTTGTGTCCCCCTCTGGAATCATCAGTGGCGGGTCTGGTGGAGAAGCTGGTGGGTTATTACGTCGCCGGCGAGAAATTCTCACATTGGAAGAAAAGTTGAACAGTCTTACCGTGGGGTTGGAGGAAGCCAAAGCGAACCGGAAGACGCTTCTACAGGAAATTGAGGACGTGTCGCGACAACTAGAAGAAGCCACGTTGTCCATCCGGGAGATGGAATTTCACATGTTGACCATTCAAAAAGAGGTTTCTTCCAAAGAGAAGGCTCTTCCCGATCTCCTACGTCGGTTAGATGCACTTCAGCAGGATCGATTAGCGGAAGAGGAGGAATGGGGACAGCTGCAAGTTGAAGAAGTAGAGGTCCAGACCCGGCTTGAGCATCTTAATCAGACACGAGCCCATGAGGATGAGGCGCTTCGGCAACTGTTGGATGCTCTGAATACATTAGACCAAGAGCGACAGGACATGTTGCAAAGTCTCAATGACACACGAATGAATTTTCAGGCTTTGAAGTCCCAATGGGATTATGAGCAGGCTAATGTTGAACGAATTGAACGGGAAGAAGAGCATCGGAATACCCGAATTCGACAAATTGATGGACAATTGGAGCACCTCTTTCTGCAAAGTCGAAAGAGTCAGGAAGAACGTCTCACAAATGAGAGTTTGGTTGAAGAATTAGACATCCAGAAAGAGGCCGTTGCCGGCACATTATTGGAGCTTCAGAACCGTCATGCAGGATGTATGGAGGAAGTGAAACGGTTGGATGGTCTAATCGGAAAGGCTCGTGAAACATTGAGCCACATCTTTAAGTCCCGTGTGCCGATCGAGGGACGTTTAGCGGAAGTTCGGGCGAAGTTTCGTGCTGTGGAAGAAACCCTGACCATGACATACGAAATATCAACGGATGACCTCAAAAATCCTCCTGATGCCGGACAGATCGCCGAAGGTCTGGAAGGGAGTGAACAGGCTTCTGAGGAAAAAACCGGCCAGTGGAGAGAGCAATTACAGAGTATCAGGAAAAAATTAGAGCGTATCGGTCCAATTAATTTGGCTGCTATTGAGGAGCATGCTCAATTAGAAGAACGCTATCAATTTTTATTGGCGCAAGAAGAAGATTTAGCCGGTTCAATTCAATCCCTTCAGGAAATTATCCAGCGTTTGAATCAAACTACCAATAAGCTGTTTGCGGAGACCTTTAAAGAACTTCAAGTGAAATTTAGCGAAGTCTTTTCAGCCTTGTTCGCTGGAGGACGCGCTGAATTGATTTTAGTCGAAGATACTCAGGAAGGACAGGAATCAGAAGGTCCCAACCTTGAGCCAGGTGTGGAAATTGTCGCCCAACCACCAGGCAAGCGCTTGAAAAATCTCAACATGCTTTCCGGAGGGGAAAAGACCATGACGGTCATGGCCCTTCTCTTTGCGAGCTTTCTCATTCGACCTTCTCCATTTTGTGTGTTGGATGAGGTGGATGCGCCATTAGATGAGACGAACGTGGTCAGGTTTGGTCAGTTTTTGCGCCAAATGGCGGACCGATCTCAATTTATTGTGATCACGCATAATAAACGAACCATGGAGACTGCCAACTCCCTTTTTGGTGTGACAATGGAGGATCCTGGCGTTTCGAAATTGATTGCTGTCCGGCTCCATGAATTAGAAGAGGTAAGCTGAGGATACACAGTGGGGCTCCATCAATAGTTGGAGTCCAAAAGAAAAAGCCCCTTCCTTGGAAAATCGGAAGGGGCTTTTTTTACAGAGCCACGTTTTTGGGAATGGTTAATTCCGAACGCCGGCCCAAACTTTCGCTGGATCGATTTCTTTGTCAGGATTCAGCTGTTTGGCCTTATCCAGTAGTGTATCCGTTGTCTCGGGGATTTCTGGATCAGGTATGCAGCAATCGTCGACAGGACAGACAGCTGCACATTGAGGCTCATCAAAATGCCCTACGCACTCTGTGCAGCGCTCATAGGTGATCACGTAGACCGTGTCCCCTTCACCCTGACCTTCACCGACCTTATTGCCCTTTTCCTCCGCGGCACTGCGTGTCTCAAAAATTGCCTCGTTGGGACATTCCGGGAGACAGGCACCACAATTAATGCACTCTTCTGTGATTAGCAACGACATAATTCCTCCTTAGGGGACAGATAAACCGTCATGTCAATTGTAGGAATCCAACACCTACGATTCTTATTGAAATTTGCCTTGGCATGAGGGCCGGAACAGTATCAACTCTTTGGCGATTTTAACGGTGTAAATTTCTTTGCGTCAACCGGACAGAAGACCTATCAGATAAGCCATTCGGGCCGGCGGGTAAATGAGAGATATTCAGAAACTTTTCTAAGAACATTGTTGGTCCCCGTACCCATACAAATCAAGAATATATTTATGCATTGCTGGAAGTCTGTCATGTAGTCTGATCTTGACGAACCTAGGCACTATTGTTATAGGCAGCGATGCCTCATTATAGCTGAGGGAGAGGACACATCGCATTTTAGGAGTTATCTTTGGGTAAAGTAGAGCGAAAGATTTTGTATGTGCGGATGAACTCTTGGTAGGCTCATCTCAGAGTACGTTCAAGATAGGGGTTGTCTGGCCTGACAGTCCGATTGGGGTTCCAGCCCCTTCCGTATTTTTCTCACTTGCCTCCCCATGAAGAACGCTAGCTCGGGATCCTCAGCGTTTTCCGCCTACGCTGCCCTCACAACTGCTGCAGTGGTCTGGGGAGGGTCGGTAGTTGCACAAAAAGTCGCTTTAGGTCCTTTCTCGCCTGTAGAGACGTCTGTTTTTAGAGGGTTGGGAGCCTTACTCATTCTTATTCCGCTTTGGCTCTGGAAGGAAGGGGTCGTTTCTTTTTCACGAAAAGATTGGCGAAACTTTTTTTTCCTAGGATTTGGGGTCCTTGGTAATCATCTATTCGTTCTCTTTGGCCTGCAATTTATTGGGGCAGGGGCTGCCGGCATCATTATAGGCTCAAGCCCGGCCATAACCGCATTCTTGTCCTCGCTCATCCTTAAGGATATTCCCCTGCGTGTGATTTGGCTTGGCTGTCTTGTTTCGTTTTTAGGAGTATTGAGTATTTCCGGGCGCGAGGCGGTGGATGGATTGGGTTCCAATCCTTTACTCGGAGGGAGTCTGGTGGTCTGTGCCTTAGTCAGTTGGGCCTTATATACGATTGGCTGTCGAAAAACCATGGAACGGTTTTCTCCGCTGACTGTGACGTGGACGACTCTTCTACTCTCTTTGATCTGGGAAATCCCTTTGTTGAGCATAAATCACAAAGTCCTGGTTACAGGGGTAGAGTCGGTTTCGGTATCTGGCTGGCTGGCACTTCTTTACGTGATGGTATTTGCCACGGCATTGGGTCAACAGGCCTGGTTGCTTGGCGTCAAAGGGATTGGTCCGTCCAGAGCAGGAATTTTTGGGAATCTTATTCCGGTGTCTGCGCTGTGTTTTTCGGTGATGTTTTTGGGGGAACCGGTTGGCATGAGAGAAATAAGTGGGATAGGATTGATTTTGATTGGGGTCTGGTTGGTTGATCGACAATCCTGTGCCGTGTTAGTGAAGGTCACCTGATTAGGAAATTGGCAAAAATGGAGAAAGAGAGCGCACAATGCTGAAGGAACGGATTGAAGAAGTGACGCAGATGAATGAGTTGTTTTACCGTGGGTTTGAACAGCTGGATGTTGCGCTGATGGATTCTATTTGGGCTCATCAAGAGTATGTAACCTGTATTCATCCAGGGTGGAGTATCCGGGTCGGGTGGCCGGCGGTTAGAGATTCCTGGGTGGTCATTTTCAATAATACGTTTTCAATGAAATTTGAACTGACGGAAGTACAGGTTCAAGTTGCCGCCGATGTGGCCTGGGTCATTTGTACGGAAAACATCACCAGCCGGGTGGGAGAGAACGAACAGAATAGCCAGGTGGTATCGACCAATTTATTCGAGCGGATCGGAGACGAGTGGAAGATTATCCATCACCATGGATCACCGCTCATGGAATAAGGTTAAATCATCCATTGGGTACTTGGCGACGCAGGTTATTCCTTCTATTGCTTGGGTAGCAGGAGAGATTTCCTCACTTTTGGGATGGAAAGAGAGGCGTGAGGGCGGGATGATGATTCAACGCGTGTGAAGGCCAAGAAGAACTGATCAAGAGGCAGATTTACTAAATGTCGTTTTAGCCCATTCTTCAACAATCACGTCTCGTTCTTCCATGTTCAAGGCGCAATATTTTTTAAACATACCCAATCCGCCTTTTTTCCGGCGCCATACGACGAATTGTAAAAAGTGTTCCTTGCATAACGATTGAGTTCCGGCAGGGGCGTAGAGGGGTTCGGTGCATCCCCCAATTAGACACGTATCGGCATCCATAAGCTGGTTCTCCTTAAAGGTTCCTCTGGCAACATTTTCCATTCGAAGTATGCCCAACTGCGAGCTGAGAAGGCAATCAATTCACGCCATGATTAAAAATAATTATACGTGGATGCCATTAATAGAGGGTTTGATTCCCTTGCTTTCTCTGTCAAATGGCGGGTATCGTAGGCACCCTGTTTAGACGAACCAATTCGACATAATTTAATAGTGTCGTGGAAGAAAGGAGCGTATTCTGTGTTGACTGCTACAGATGTGTTTGAACAAACGAGAGAAATGGCTTTGCGCGCTACGAGCCAGGAAGAGCGGGCTCTTCAAATCGATTATCCGGCTCTGAGCACGAAGATTGAACAGGCATTGACAGGTCGAAAGGTTAACCTTCTGTATGTCAATGAATTTTTGCCGGAAGGCTATGAGGATCAAGGGCGTTTTAACGTCATGGTTATGACATCTGGCAACGTTCTTTTCGATATGGTTATCGGGGACTCGTATTTTCGGTATGACGTTTTTTCTTGCTGTGATTTGGATAAAATTCAATTGATTGATGGGACTTGGGATAATAAGGAAAAACGCACGGAAGAATCATTTCTTAGTCTACGATTGATGCATGGCGATGAGGCGCATATTCTTCTTGCGCTTAACGACGCACAACGTCCAGCGGTATTGTCTTTTGCGGAAAAAATCTCTCATGGCCGACACCCGGAAAAAGCCTGATCCCTATCAGAGTGCGGAAGAATTCTTTTGGAATCTCGCGGCTGATTAAGAGGCTGTAAACGGCAAGGCGCAGACAGAGGCTGGGAAGCGCTGGTCTCTGATCTCGATTTCCAGTTTTGTCTGGGGCTGGGTAAAATCTCGTAATGGAAATCCAAGGGCGATCGGTTTTTTGACGAGAGGGGAGTGGGTGGAACTGGACACCCACCCCACTTCCCGAGTTCCACTAAAAAGCTTTGCACCTAATTCAGGAAGTTGTGGGATTTCCGCTTCAAGAACTAAGCCGACCATTCGCCGCTTCACCGACCCGTACGTATCCATTCGGGCGACGACTTCCTGCCCGGGATAACATCCCTTCGATAAACTAAAGGCAATTCCCTCAAGGTTGGCTTCTGGCGGAACGATTTTTTCATTTAAGTCTGGCCCAAGGCGAGCCAACCCACCTTCAATCCTGGATGTCTCACGTGCCTCCCTTCCGACTGGGAGCAGGCCTAACTCTTTTCCGGTATTCAAGAGATGAGACCAGAGTGAAGGAAGGGCTTCGACCGGAATAAACAATTCGTAGTCTTGTCCCCCCGTTTCTTCCGTGCGAGCAAGAAATCCTTGGGTATCACCTAATGCGAAGGTGATGGTGTCTAAGACCTGGAGCGATTCCACCTCTAAATTCAAGGCATCCTTAAGAACCTCCGGACTCTTCGGCCCCGTCACAAGGAGAAGTCCCCAGCTTTCCAGGCCATTGTGAAGTTTGGCTTTTGTCCCATAGAGCAGAAATTTTCGAAGTGCTTGATAGGTGAGGTCTCCTACCTCCCCAACATCTTCAATGATCAGGGTTTCGGTTTGCCGGAACACCCGAAAATACGAGAGCATCTTCCCTTTATGGTTCATAAATGCAGAATACCGGCCCTGCCCGGATTTGAGAGGAAGAATATCATTGCTGATGAGATTTTGAAGCCAGGTGACCCGGTCATCTCCCGTAACCATGATTTTCCCGCGTAAGGAGAGGTCGGCGAGGCCAGCTCGCTGATGAATGGACTCATACTCTAAGAGCGCATTCCCATAATGCAATGGGACGTCCCACTCGCCACAAGGTTGAAACGTGGCTCCCAGGGCTTCATGCTGCTTATGAAGAGGTAGTGTTTTCATGATGTAGTTGCCACCGTGATTTCCTCAAACAGCGCGAGTGTCCGCGCAGAAAATTCATTGCGGGAGACAATTTTTTGAATTCCAAGGTCTTTGGCCAGTTTCCAGGTTTGAACCTCTTCATGATTGGCAAAGGCCAGAATGGGCAATGAGTGTGTTTGGGGAAGGGTTCGTAGAGATTTCACAATTTCGGAGGCATTAAGGCGGTCATCGTTCATGTTAATAATGATACCCATGGGTTGGCTGGCAAGAGCTTTTGTTTGCCAGTCATCTCCGGTGCGGAGGCGTTCCAGTTTGTAGCCTTGTGGTAAAAAGGCATCGCGTATTTTGGTGTAGAAGAAGATATCACTCACGGCCACAAGAATTGTTTTGGTGTCTGGCATTTAGTAAGGCCTTTACATTGTGTTAGTTCATAAGAGTTAGAATGCGCATGAGCGCTTGTTTGGCTGTTTTGTATTCGGGATTAAGGGCCAGAGACTTTTTGTAGGAATCGACGGCTTGGTCCCATGCCCCTTGTCGTTCGTACACCCGGCCGAGATTCATATGAGGAAATGAGGGGTTTTCATATCGTTTGGCTTTCATCGCTTTTTCAAGCCAGGGAATGGCCTCTTCCAGCTGGTTGAGCTCAATAAGGTAGGCCCCGATATCGTTGTAAGGATTTCCGAATTCAGGGTCCTGGCGAATCGCCATTTGGCATTCCTCAATGGCTTCCTGTAATTGACCCATGAAACTATAGGCCCATCCAAGGAATGTGTGGGCTTCGGCGGTCGGAAAGAGGTCGATGGATTGTTTGTAAAGATCCACCGCTTCTTCCAGTTGTCCCTTCATTTGGAGCTCATAGGCTTGCTGGAAAAGATTCCAGGCTGCCACCTTATCCTCTTCGTTGCCCTCACCCTGGTCGAGAAAATCTTGAATATCCATAGGAAATTGTGTTGCGCACAGTCCTTTTTGTGTTTCTCAGGAAAAGAGGCGGTTACTCGCCTTTGAGCTTGTGTTGCACTAATTCAGCTGCACGTCGGCCGGACAGCAACATCGACCCAAATGCCGGTCCCATCCGTGGACTGCCATCAACTGCAGCAACGGCCAAGCCGGTCACAAAGCAATTTGGGTAGATTTCACGGGTATTTTCTACCACTAATGCTTCAGAACGCGCTACCCACATGGCTCCGTTTCCCGGAACCTTCTGATATAAATTACGTTGGTTGAGGAGATTAACCACGACGGCATCATGACCGGTCGCATCAACCACAATTTGACTTTCAAGGGCAATGGGATCGACGTGAATGGTATCATGTCCGGCCATTTCCACAGTGGAATTATTGACAACGACACCTTCGATACGATGATCTTGCCGAAGAATGAGATCGACGACTTTGGTGAGATTCATAATCTTTACGCCGGCTTCGTAAGCGGCGGAAATGAGCCGGCTGGTCACATGAGGAGGGTCAACCATGGTCATGCCAGGGCAGTCTTTAATCGGTTTAAAGGGGATGCCCAATTCCTCAAGAATCCGGTCCGCCGGTTCGCAAATCGTGGCCTTATTCATGAGAAATCCCCCAGACCAAAAGCCGCCACCAAGAGCCAGTGATTGTTCGATGAGCAGAGTCCGGAAGCCGATCGCGGCGAGATCGCGGGCACAGAGGAGTCCGGATGGACCTCCTCCGACAATAATGATATCGCTTTCAATCAGTGAATCGAATTCTTTGTAATACTCCCGGGCAATGTGACGGGTGATGTCACGTTCTCGTAACGGAGCGATGTTAATAGGATTCATATGGAGCTCCCAGGTAATATTTCGTTTTTATTTAACATACAGGCCAATGACGTTGTGGGCTTTGTCTCTGTACAGATTCCTCTGGTTCCCTTCAGGTTCCGTCATTGACTCTTCCCGCTTTATCGATATAAGTCTCCACCGGTTTTTCGGAACTCTTCTGATTTTTCCTGCATGCCTTGTTTCAGAGCGGCATCATCTGCCAATTGTTTTTCAGCAGCATACTCTCGCACGTCCTGGGTAATTTTCATAGAACAAAAATGCGGGCCACACATGGAGCAGAAATGGGCCAGTTTAGCCCCTTGAGCGGGGAGTGTGGCATCATGGAAATCCTTCGCCGTTTCAGGGTCAAGCGATAAATTGAATTGGTCCTGCCATCGAAATTCAAACCGTGCCTGGGAAAGGGCATTGTCCCGGTGTTGAGCCCCCGGGTGGCCTTTTGCCAAATCTGCGGCATGTGCCGCTATTTTGTAGGCCATCACTCCGGCTTTCACATCCTCTTTGTCAGGAAGCCCTAGATGTTCTTTGGGGGTGACGTAACACAGCATCGCGCATCCGTACCAGCCGATCATGGCTGCGCCGATCGCGGATGTGATGTGGTCGTAGCCTGGGGCAATATCAGTGGTAAGGGGGCCCAGAGTATAGAATGGGGCTTCGTCACAGGCAGCCAATTGCTTGTCCATATTTTCTTTGATGAGTTGCATGGGGACGTGTCCCGGGCCCTCAATCATGACTTGGACGTCATGTTTCCAGGCGATTTTCGTGAGTTCTCCCAGCGTTTCCAGTTCGGCAAATTGAGCCGCATCGTTGGCGTCTGCCAGTGAACCCGGTCGCAATCCGTCTCCTAAGCTAAATGACACATCATAACTTTTCATGATCTCGCAAATTTCTTCAAAATGCGTATAGGTGAAGTTTTCCTGGTGGTGAGCCAGGCACCACTTAGCATGGATGGATCCGCCGCGTGAGACGATGCCGGTCATGCGAGAGGCCGTCAATGGAACATAGGCCAGGCGAACACCGGCATGAATGGTGAAGTAATCCACGCCTTGCTCGGCCTGTTCCACGAGAGTATCTCGAAAGATTTCCCAGGTCAGTTCCTCTGGCTTCCCACCCACTTTTTCTAAGGCCTGATATATGGGTACGGTCCCTATGGGCACGGGAGAGTTACGGATAATCCATTCACGGGTTTCGTGGATATTTTTCCCTGTGGAGAGGTCCATGACGGTGTCTCCTCCCCATCGGATGGACCAGATCAATTTTTCAACCTCTTCTTCAATAGAGGACGTCACGGCAGAATTTCCGATGTTGGCGTTGATTTTTACCAAAAAATTGCGCCCGATAATCATAGGCTCAATTTCTGGATGATTGATATTGGCAGGAATAATGGCCCGTCCTCGAGCTACTTCATCACGAACAAACTCCGGTGTGATGTAGGAGGGAGTGGACGCGCCCCAATTCTGACCAGGATGTTGTGCCACCCCGAAGGCCTGCCCCGTCCCGTGTTGGGAGGATAGGCGCTCCTCACGCGCCTGGTTCTCCCGGATGGCAATAAATTCCATTTCCGGTGTGACGATTCCCTTCCGGGCATAATGCAATTGCGTGACGTTCCGGCCTGATTTCGCCCGCAGGGGCGGGCGTTGCAAATGGAACCGGATGGCCTGCAAAGCGGGATCGTTTGCACGAATTCGTCCATACCGTGAGCTGACCTCTTTCAAGGGTTCGACGTCCTCACGTTCGGCGATCCAATCCTTTCTAACGGGATGGAGGCCCTTGCGCACATCAATCTGAATCCCGGGATCGGTGTAGGGTCCTGAGGTATCATAGACAATGACAGGCGGGTTCTGAACTTCGGTGTCATCGTGCACGCTCCGACTGCTTGTTTGATGAATTTCCCGCATAGGGACCTGTACATCCGGTCTCGAGCCGGTTCGATATATTTTTTGTGAGCCGGGAAACGGTTGAATCGATAGGGAAGAAAGAGGAATGCGGGACTCCTCCGAAATGACGTGTAATGATGGTGTCGAAGGACTAGATGTGGTGGTTTGGGCTGGTGTCATGCAAACCCTCTCTTTCTGGGTTTAGGGAATTGGTCCAGGAAGCTTATTCCAAAATACAAAAAGCCGCCCCTTTTTTAGCTAAAGAGTGCGGCTGCTTGTGCGGGCTTTCGTGGCTCCTGCTTCCCTACGCTGGTATTATCCAGGTCAGGTCGTGAGGGTCGTCCCCCTTATTGGGACTCTCAGCGTGTCGCACCCCTAGCGAAAGTCATCGTACCGCTGGGTCTTTTCCCTTGTCAAACCCTCACGCCATGCGAGATGGTGGATAAACGGCTGAAAATGTTCATGGAAGAAAGCGCCAGCACTGTGATTTCAGTATCAACGAACGGTTTGACGGTAAAATTGTTGTGTGCAGAAATTTAAGTCGGTTATCCGTCAAGTTTGCCAGGGGAAATTTTGCTCTCAGGCATTCAGGCTTTTTCATGAGGGAATGATTTGCTACAATGAAAGACTGGTGTCCCATGCAAATGAGACATCATCGAAATGATTAATGCGAAGCCGAGGACTGATTTAAAAGAATTTACTCATTAACCTAAGGAATTTGGCGTGACCTTATCGACCATCATAGAGCGGCCTATTGCGGACTACCAATCTCTCCAAGAGACGGAATTGTTCGAACGAATTGTGGAGGCTAAGCGGAGACTTGGCACGGACGTGCTTCTGCTCGGGCACAATTACCAGCGGGACGATGTGATTGTGCATGCCGATTTCCGAGGCGATTCTCTTCTTCTTGCCAAGTATGCGGCGGAGCACCCTGAGCATCCTTACGTGGTGTTTTGTGGGGTGCATTTTATGGCTGAAACAGCCGACATTTTGAGTCGTTCCAATCAAACCGTCATTCTGCCTGACATGGCTGCAGGCTGTTCTATGGCGGATATGGCATCCATGGAACAGGTGGATGATTGCTGGGATCGGCTCGGACGGTTTTTGCCGGTGGAAGACACCGTGACGCCAATCGTGTATGTGAATTCGGCTGCTGCGCTCAAAGCCTTTTGCGGGGAACATGGCGGTGTGACGTGTACCTCCTCCAATGCCAAAGCGATTATGAATTGGGCCTGGGAACGGAGAGAAAAGATTCTCTTTTTCCCTGATGAGCATTTAGGGCGGAACACCGCGAATGCCATGGGGTTTCCTCGCGAAGAGATGATTGTGTGGGATCCTTTCCAACCCAACGGCGGACATACCCGGGAATCAATACAGAAGGCTCGTCTGATTCTCTGGAAGGGACACTGTAGTGTGCACCAGATGTTTCAACCGGCACACGTGGCCTATTTCCGGAAGCAGTATCCAACCGTTCAGGTTATTGTGCACCCTGAATGTCATGAGGATGTGGTCAATCAGGCAGATCTGGTGGGATCGACGGAATTTATTATTCGGACGGTGACCCAGGCCGATCCGGGAACAATTTGGGCAGTGGGAACTGAGCTGAATTTGGTGAATCGGTTGAAACATGAACAAACCGATAAGCAAATCTATTTCCTGTCCCCAATGGTATGTCGGTGTTCGACCATGTACAGAATTGATGGACCTCATTTATGTTGGGCCATGGAAAATCTCGTCCAGGGCCATGTGGTTAATCACATACAAGTTCCCGACGAGGAGAAAGTCTTTGCCAAGCTGGCTTTGGACCGCATGATGGATCTGAGCTGATTGCCTTCCTTTTGTGGTTTCTTCTTCCCTTAACTTGTGGCGCTTTCAACTCAATAATATGGGCCTCGCTTATGGCTGCGTCGTGGCGAGATGCCTGAAGGGCATTGTTTGACGGGTTTGAGGGGCATGGCTAGAATGGCCTCGAATTTATCCCACTATTCTTGAGAATTTCCCCATGGACTACAAAGCGACATTGAACCTTCCCCGGACTGAGTTTCCGATGAAGGCCAACCTGCCACAAAAGGAACCGGAGCGATTAGCTTGGTGGGAGAAGGAGCGGGTGTACGACCGTATTCAGAAGGCCAGAAATGGCAGCCCCCGCTATATTCTTCATGATGGCCCTCCCTATGCCAATGGGCATATTCATATCGGGCATGGCCTGAATAAAATCCTCAAAGACATCATTATTAAATCGAAAACCATGGCGGGTTTTCAGGCTCCCTATATCCCTGGGTGGGATTGTCACGGGTTGCCGATTGAGCATCAGGTGACCAAGCAACTTGGTCCCAAGAAAAAAGATCTGAGTGCCGTGGAACTCCGGAAACTCTGCCGGGAATATGCGGAAAAATTTGTTGAGATCCAACGAGACGAATTTCGCCGGTTGGGAGTATTCGGGGATTGGGACCATCCGTATCTGACCATGGATCCTGCCTATGAGGCAGCGATTGTCCGGGAGTTCGGAAAGTTTGTTGAAAAAGGTCGAGTATATAAAGGGCTGAAGCCCGTCTTGTGGTGTCCCGTGGATCAAACCGCGCTGGCTGAAGCCGAAGTGGAATACGAGGATCATCTCTCACCGTCGGTGTATGTGAAATTTCCCTTTACCGTCTCGCCAACTGAAATGGGTTCCGCCCAACGATTGGATCTGCCAACAGTCAAAACGTTGAAAGCCGTTTCGGCTGTTATCTGGACGACGACTCCGTGGACCCTTCCCGCGAATCAAGCCATTTGCCTGCATCCGGATTTTGACTATGCGGTTCTTCAAGCTGGTGAAGAGGCGTTTATCGTGGCTCTTGGATTGGAAGACGCATTTGCCAAAGCCTGTCACATTGAGAAGTTTGAGGTATTAGGCAAAAAGAAAGGAAAAGATTTTGAGGGGTGGACGTGTCATCCTCCATTTGCCAAGAAAGAGGTTCCCATCCTCAATGGAAATTTTGTCACATTGGAGCAAGGGACGGGGTGTGTCCACATTGCTCCCGGACATGGGATGGATGATTATCTTTTAGTTCTGAAATATAACAAATCCCCTTATGTCGAAATCCTTCCAGATCGGAAGCCTTTAGAGATATTGGTGCCGGTCAATGATGCTGGACGGTTTACGGAGGAATCCTCTGAGTTTGCCGGTCAACCCGTTTTGGAGGCGAATCCTCGGATTGTAGAAGTTTTAAAAGCCAAAGGATTGTTGGTTGGCGAAAAAAAACTCGAGCATTCTTATCCGCATTGTTGGCGCTGTAAACAACCGGTCATCTTTCGGGCTACCCACCAATGGTTTGTATCCATGGAGGTAGCCGATCTTCGTCGGAAAGCCTTGAAAGAAATTGATAAAGTTCAATGGATTCCTGAACGGGGGCGAGATCGTATTTACGGCATGATTGTGAACCGTCCGGATTGGTGCTTATCCCGGCAACGCATGTGGGGGACCCCCATTCCCGCGTTTTCGTGCGAAAGTTGTTCGACCCCGCTTGCTGATCATAAGATGATTGAGCATATCAGTGTTCAAATGCAGGAGAGTGGAGCCGACATTTGGTTTAGTCGATCCGCCGAGGAATTACTTCCGCAGGGAACGACATGTGTGCAATGCGGCCATGGGTCGTTGAAAAAAGAACATGATATTTTAGATGTCTGGTTTGAATCGGGCGTGAGTCATGCGGCCGTGTTGAGGCCTCAGGGCGAAGGCTGGTATCCCGCGGACCTCTATCTTGAAGGGTCCGATCAACATCGGGGGTGGTTCCACAGTTCGCTCTTGACGTCCGTGACGACGGATGAACAAGCGCCCTATCGAGCTGTGCTTACGCATGGGTTTGTTTTGGATGGGGAAGGCAAGAAAATGTCGAAATCGGCAGGCAATGTCGTGACTCCACAAGAAATCATCAAAGAGTCTGGTGCGGAAATTCTGCGACTATGGGTGGCCTCGCAGGATTATCAGGAAGACTTGCGTATCTCAAAAGAAATTTTAAAGCAATTGACGGATGCGTATCGTAAGGTGCGCAATACCTGTCGGTTTCTCTTGAGTAACCTGTATGATTTTGAGCCGGTGGTTCATTCGGTCCCACATGCCGATTTGCCGGAACTGGATCAATGGGCACTCTGGCGGCTCGGGCAACTGATCGACAACGTGAAAAAAGGATATGGACAATTTCAGTTTCGCCAAGTCGTGCATGAGATTGATTATTTTTGTTCCACGGATATGAGTGCCACCTACTTGGATATTTTGAAAGACCGATTGTATACCTTTCCAGCGGACTCGCCCCTTCGTCGTGGTTCTCAAACGGTCTTGTATGAGATTGTATCAGCCTTAGCCAAGCTCATGGCGCCTATCCTGAGCTTTACGGCTGAAGAAATCTGGCAGGTTTTTCCAAAGTCCCCGAAAGAAGGATCGAGCCCGGTTAGTGTACATTTGGCCGATTTTCCGGAATCCCCCACAGTCTTTCAAGATAACCAGCTCCATGCGACGTGGACCTACTTGTTCCAAGTCCGAAGTAAGGTGCAATTCGCTCTAGAAAAATCGAGACGGGACAAGGTGATTGGTTCTTCTCTGGATGCCACTGTAATCTTGCATGCGACTGAACCCAATTATACGTCGCTCAAACGGTATCTCACTGATTTGCCGGCACTATTTATTGTCTCGTGCGTAAAGGTGGAAGCAGTTGCGACCCTGCCTGAAGCCGAATTGGTAGAGGCGAGTCTCGGGTTGGCAATTGAGGTCGTCAAAGCCGAAGGCACCAAATGTGATCGATGTTGGAATATTCGCCAGGATGTGGGGTCACAGACCCAACATCCAACTCTCTGCGGGCGATGCGTGGAGGCGTTGGGGTGAGCGGCGGCCTTCATCGGTTTGTGTTGTTGGGCCTCGTCGTCGCGTCCATCGTAAGCCTTGATCAGGTCACCAAGTATTATATTGCCACTTCGATGTATCTTCACGAATCCATCCCTATTATTCCGGGATATTTTTCTTTGACCTACATCAGAAACCCTGGCGCCGCATTTGGGATCATGGGCACGACCAGTAGCGGGTTTAGGCTCATTTTCTTTTTCCTGACTTCCCTATTTGCCATGGGATTATTAATCACCATCTTCTTACGGCTGGAACCCCACGATTGGTGGGGACAATTGACCATTGCGTCTATTTTTGGGGGTGCGATTGGAAATTTTATTGATCGCCTGCAATATGGAGAAGTCATCGATTTTTTAGATTTCTATATCAATGGCTACCATTGGCCCGCTTTCAATGTGGCCGATTCGGCGATTAGCGTGGGGGTGTGCTCCCTTCTCCTCCTGTTTGCCTTTGAAAAACGAAAACCCAACTTGACCGCTCAAGAAAATCCTCCTCTCTAATCTTCCGGATTATCTTCAGTTGCGAACCACGTGTGTATCCGCTTATTTTGCTCTCATCATATGATGTGCATGAGTGAGTATGAAGGATGAAAATGTTTTCGAGCACAGCCTATTCGCGACCAAATGGGGTTGTCCTGTCTATTTTGTGTCTAGTGTTGTTGCTCAGTGTTTCAGTAAGTTTTGGTGCAGATTTTCAGCTACCGGTAAATACCTGCCCCTCCGAAGGGAAGCCTATTCACATTCATGTGCATGGAATCAAAAGCGCTGCAGGAACACTTAAGGCAGTCCTGTATGGACCTGATCCAGAGAGTTTTTTAGTCAAGGGAGCCAAGGCTGATAAGGAACGGGAACCTGCCCAAAAAGATTCTATGACCCTATGTTTGGCCGCACCGGTGGAAGGAAAATATGCTGTGGTCGTGTACCATGATGAAAACGACAATCATAAATTCGACCGTAATTGGATCGGTTTGCCTACCGAAGGGTTTGGTGTGTCCAAAAACCCCTCCTTATTTTTAGCCGCTCCGAGCTTTGAGGAATCCTCTTTCGAGGTGAATGGGGAAGTGACCCATGTAGATGTTGATATGAAATATTAGTGCCATATCATCACCGATGCCTGGGCATATAAACGCCTACAGCCACATGGAGTGTTGCTATAGGGATAGACAGGCGAACTGGAGATGTGGTCACAGGACTTGGACGTCAATTGATTATCTGCCAGTTGGTAATTTTGCATATTTGCTGGAAGCTTCAAGGGGATAAACTTCCTGGCCATGATAAAGCTCTCTCACCGCATAGAAGCGTCGTGAGGTAGGTCTCAGGCACCCATATTGATTGGCTATGAGGAGCGGGGCCCCCCATGACGATAAGCCTTGCTCCTCATCATTCCCCATTTATTAAGGGGGGATAAAAGACCGTCACGACGATTGTCTTTATCGAAAACCGTTCCGCACAGGTCCTATTGTTGCTATCTTGCCACTCGTAACGGAGTCCTTTGAAGGGATATTAGGTCGCCGACATAAGCCGGAGATACTTTTCCGCGATCCTGCCCACCTCGAACTCCGTTGCGCGGGCACGCAACTGCTCCTGGCCAAGTGGATGGTCAAGGACCTGAAGAATAGCTTCGGCCAGCGCTTTGTCATCGCCTACCGGTACCAATGGTCCAAAAGCCCCCTTTTGGAGAATCTCGGTAGGACCGCTCGGGCAGTCTGTGCTGACAATCGGACATCCACATGCTAACGCTTCGATCAGCACATTCGGACAACCTTCCCATGCTGACGAGAGCACAAATACCGAAGCTCTGGCCATAAAGGCGAAGGGATTGTCGACAAATCCGGGCATGGAAATATCTTTGGTGAGGGCCAGGGTTTCAGCTAGCTCTTCAAGCTCATTCCGCATCCTTCCCTCCCCGAGGATCACCAGCCGGGCTGGACGCACAGAACGAACTCGCCCAAAGGCCTTTATAAGACACGCGAAGTCCTTTTGTGGCACATGTCTCCCTACACCTAAGATAACCGGCAGAGTGTCTGCCGGAAACCACGGATGGTCAACCGAGATGCGGGCTTTTTCCTGTACCTGGGTGAGGGCCACCGGATTGAAAATCGTCGTAATACGATCACGATGGATTCCCGTCAATGAGGACACATCTTCCGCGACGCCATCCGCCACGGTCGCGATTTCATCCGCCCATGGGTACACGCGTTGCAAGAGAGGAGCAAGGAAACGCCAACGCCATTTTTTGGATGTCTTGATGATGGGAGACAAACTGGTTTGTTCGTTGATCACAATGCGCGTTTTGCCACCTGCAAGGCGTGCGGCTAACAAGGCTATGAGGTTCGCAGGAGTTTTCGCCGTGAGCATCGTATCTGGTTTCTCACGTCGTAAATATTCAACCAAATCCGGGAGATACCCGATAGTTTTTGGAGGATGAGACGAGAGAAGGACCGGGAGAAGCATTGACCATAAAGCCCCAAAATCAGCTGACACGGCATGGAAGCATCCCCGCCATTTTGTTCTCCTCTTAAGCCCGATGACCGTAACCTTCGGAGAAATGCTGTCCAGGTAAGGCCCTGAGACCTGACATAAGATCAGGTCCACTCTGTGGTTGCGATCGGCAAAGGCCTCTGAAAGATAGACCATAGCCCTTGCGACGCCGCCCCCGGCTAGAGATGGTAAAAATATCGCAAGATGTTTACGGTATGGTGGTTCACCTTCTATCTTTATCGATTGACTCGGAAGTGGCGCGAAATCCGAGGAATTCGTCGTCATCATATAATTAAAGGTCGTTTGAGACTTAATGAATAGATACCGGGCTGATTAAGTGAGAACGTGTTCTCGTATCGTATTGCCGAGGCTTTTGCGCAAGGGGGAGTGAACATAATATTTCAGGGCTTTCCACCCCATGCCCTTCCAGGCCGCCCAACATGTCCGTATCCATTTTTCGCGGACCGCTTGTGCCATTGCGCGCTGCGAATACCGGTGTGTCTGCAAATTGGCTTCTTGAAGTTTCAGTAACCAATTTTCCGCCCATTGAAGGTAATCACGATCCGGCGTGAATTGGGATTTTCGCATGCGGGACAACGTCAAATGCGGACCAAGATCCTCTTCGGTGAAGGGTACCCCCAAGACGTTGAGTTGATGGCGGATGATTGCCCGCTTTTTTTCATCCCCCAGCTCTTCTGTTTGACTGGTAATTTGATCGGCGTGTATACGGCCGTAGACCAGGCACTCAGGGAGGTTGGCGAGTTTATATTTTTGGGCCAGTCTCACGTGGAGGTCATAATCCTGACAGCGTGGGTAGTCATTTCGATACCCATATTCCCGCAAAATTTCAGTCCGAGCCATTATTGATCGGTTACTCAGGGAACATCGAAACAAAAGTTGAATGTCGACGTCCTCAGGTAAAATGGGCTGACGCTTGATCCGCTTTAATGGCCGACCTTGTTCGTCCATCATGCGGCACCAGCTTCCTACTTGGGCATAATCATGATGAGCATCCAGAAAGTTGACCTGCTTCTCCAGTCGTATGGGATATGCCCGATCGTCGCTATCTAACATGGCGATATATTCACCCCGGGCCTGTTCAATGCCTTTGTTGCGGGTCTTGGGAATCCCGAGATTATGTTCATTCCTGATGATGCGCACACGAGGATCCTGATAGGAACGCATGATTTCAATTGTACGGTCTTTTGAACCATCATCTATGAGGAGTATTTCAAAATTGGTAAACGTTTGTGCCAAAATACTTTCAATGGCGTCTCCAATATATTTTTCGCGGTTATAAGCCGGGATAAATACGGTAACTTTTGGGTTGGCAAGCATCGTCGTCTGACCAGAATGTTTTGGTTATACCGGAGGAGTTCTCAATTCATGCGCTATTGGAGCTAAAATCCGATAAGATGTTGACTCTTTTTTAAAAAAAGTTCATAACACATCTCCTGAAAGTTCACGTGCCGTTACGGTAATCGGAGCTTCTCAGGCAGGTGGCAGTAACGCATTCTTCTCTAAGGGGTTTCAATCATATCCGATGTATCTCCTGTTTTCCAAATTTTTGGTGTTTTGACACCACCAGTTTAACCCAAACACTCTTCATCACAATGTCTTTTCAACTAAAGGTCAAACAACGATCGCCCTTTTTCTTGAAGCGAGCCCGATACTTTTTATCTCGGCTTTTTGGAGTCCGGTTGCAAAAGGACAAAAGCCTTCATTTTGTGACCATCAATGGGCAGCAATTTAAGCGATTGGTTTTTTGTGATTCTTCGGTGGCTGTTGAAATTGAGCGTAATCTCGAGTGCTTCCGTGGGGACGGGATCTTCCCGAATATGGTGATTCGTTATGAACGGGAAATCTGGGTGGAGTTTGTTCAAGGGTCTCTCATCAAAGAGGTTGATGACTCACTCGTTGAAAAAGTGGCCATGTTTTATAGTCGTGTATACTCTGAATCTCCACGGTTGGTGGAAACGAATAAGACCCTGTTCCCCGATCGCCTGGATCGGGATCTGCATTTTCTCAATCAGATTGGAATCCTTTCGAATGGATTGTTGGGGGAGATCAGAAAATCCGTGGATGTCCTGCAGCCCACACATTGTTGGATCGGGTTTGACTATACCGATCCTGTCAAGAAAAATTTTGTCCTCCATCCCAAGACTCATTTGCTTTGTGCCGTCGATGTGGAAGGCCTCGTCTGCGAGCATCTCATAGGCATGGGTGCTGCCAAAGCCTTGGTGCGGTGGCTGAATCCCTTCAAGAGTGAGTTTCTCCGATTGTTGGCAACGAAGGGCGCGCCGGATATTCAAGCCTATTATGGATTTATCGAATTGTGTTTTCTCGCCCAGTGGACGAAACGGGCATTTTTTGAAAGAGATTGGAAAGCCATAAAGCCCGACTATTTCGAAGGGTATCGGAGACTGTAAGGACTATGGGCAATGAGCGCTGGAACGTATTGAGAAAATTAGTACCCCTTAGGGCTTTTTCCAAAGACCCGGCCGATTCGGTCCACCAGGGAGAGCCGATTGATGACGACGATGAACACCTTTCGCATGTGCCCTTCCGGGCATTGAACGGGGCGGACCCCATGCCAGGATTTATCCAATCGTTGAAATAACAGACTGAAATTCCCAATGGCGGTTGAAGCCAACGATTGTGGAAAATCTTCAAAACTGGGAGCGCTTTTTCGGCTAAATTTCCCTTGATCGTCGAGGATAACGGTTTCCCCCCCCCAGGCGGGGTCCCAATCCTCTTTCGTATTAAAGTAGAAAATGTGAGAACCAAGTTTATGTTTGGCATCACAATGTGGAGAAACAGAGCATCCATTGGGGGTATAGTGCCAATGGAAATTCAATTCAAGGGACTTGACCCCAAATAATCGTTTTAAAAAATTCGAATAGGGTTTTCCCTGAAGCTCGATTAGAAATTGATCCCAATGAGGAGACAGGGGTAGGCCCTGGCGATAATCTAACGTGTAGCGATCATGGCTTTGTTGCCCATGAGCCCGTTTAACCCCAAAACGCTTTTGAAACATGGAGACATCCGGAAGGGTCTCAACCAGGCCTTGATAACCTACATCCGTCAAGAGATCCGCGGGATTCATCCACGGGTAAGGCTTGGCTTCCTGAAAGGATTGGGCCGAAATAGCTTCGAGGGCTGAAAAGTTTAGAATCGTCATAAAATCAAAAATGAACTTAGGGGAGGCAGTATTTCAACAGCCTTTGTGTGCAATCCTTCAACTTTGGCTTCCACCGCATATAGGAATAACTGATAAGATTGCCTTTGGCATCAAATTTACAGACCAAGGGTTCTCCGGTTCTAATCGTGATTTGTTTAATACTGGCTTCATCGAGATGAAGAAGGAATTGTAGCAAACTTCGGATACTATTGTTGTGCGCCACCAGCAGAATCCTTTTTCCCTCTTTGACGAGAGGAGCAATGTCTTCCTCCCAGCAAGGAATGAGCCGGCGTTGGGTGTACTGGAGACTTTCTGTCAAGGGAAGGTCCCGAGGATTCAAATCTGCATATAAGGGATCTAGTCCGGGAAATCGAGGATCCTGAGGAGAGAGCGAAGGTGGAACCGCAGAAAAGTGTCGCTGCCATATCAGTACTTGTTTCGCACCAAACTGTGTTGATGCTTCCCACCAGGTCATTCCTTGGAGAGCGCCGTAATGACGTTCATTTAGTCGCCAACTTTTCCGCACCGGGACAGAGGTTAAATCCATGTTCTTCAGTACAATGGTTGCCGTTTCATGCGCTCGGCTTAAAACCGATGAGAAACACAGGTCAAACATCATTCTTTTCCCCTTAAGAATTTTGGCTGCCCGCTGAGCTTCATTGACACCTTTTTGGCTTAACCCGATATCGGTCCAGCCGGTAAACCGTTTTTCGCGGTTCCATAGGCTTTCTCCATGGCGTAAAAGAACGAGAGTTCCCATTTCGTTTGCAGGAAAGTTTGTTCCTTGATGTTTCGATTGACCGGTAATGGCTTCGCAGGATTAGAAGCGAAAGGCATTGAATATACAATCTTCGGATCCAATCCGAAGGATACCATAGGCTTTCTCGAGAATGAATAAGGATTTTCAAAATGGGGCATTCTGTTTCACGGGAGCTCAATGTGAATGATTGACAGAAAGCGTATTTTCAGGAATTATGAGTCGCTTTCCCTAGATGCCGATGGGCAGGGATCGTGCCCTGGCATACATGGAACATGAAAGAAGCCTAAGCTATACAGCCAAATTCTTCAATTTTCCGCATGGGATCGTACTATGGCTTTATCTTCTGAAAATTCGGAAATGGTCAAGCAGCCGATTCGTCAGAATCGGCTTTATAAGGTATTGCATAAACATCTGAGAATACCCCCTTGGGTGGTTCGGCCATTTTATCGCGCCCTGAAAATCACCGGTAGCCCCACTCAATATCGTCTGCGAAAGCGATTGGCCAGAGAAATTGTTGCGATCACTAAGTCCCGGATGACCATTCAAGAGAGTGCCGGATATCGGCTTTTTGGGCCTGACGATATTGAAGGAACCGATGGCATTGTCAGGCTTTGTGAAGCAGTGTATCGGCAATCACGAGAGGCTTTCCCCCCGGAATATTTTCAAAAACATCCTCACAAGAAATTTCTGTTTCCCATTCTTGAGGGTGCCGAATTCTGCCGCCATCCAGAATTGCTCAGGCTTATGGTATCCCGCCCAATTCTTGATGCCGCAGCCGCGTATCTGGGAACGGTCCCGAAGTTGACCGGAGCCCGGCTCTGTTGGTCGCCTGAAAATGAAACGGCTCAATCCAGCCAGCTCTTTCACTTCGATTATGAAGATCTCAGGCAAGTCAAAGTATTTATTAATATCTTTGAGACGAAAGAGGATCAGGGGCCGCTGACGTTTCTTCCCGCGGATATATCCCATCAGGTGCAGAGAGCGATCGGGCGTGTGCTTGGTCGTGTGCCGGACGAACGAATTTATGAGGGAGGAGGAAGAAACCATGAGGTGAAGTTAACCGGACCGCCAGGCTCAGGGGCGTTCCTGGACACGTCCCGCTGTCTTCACTATGGAAGCCGGTATAACCGACGAGATCGCGTGGTCCTAATCATCCAATTTCTCAACTGGTATTCCGCGTTCCGACCCACAGCTCCCTTTAATGTGCCTCCCGACCTTCTTGGATTTAAGCCGGACCTTGTTCAGAGGCTGGCCTTAGGGATCCATTAATCAAATCGGCTTTCTCATGGATATGACTTTTGTGCAATAGCAATACCGTAAGGATGATAGATCTCATTTTACAATAACGAAAAGGCGACGGCTTATGGCTCAATCTTTACCATTGAATTTTCGTGTGTCCCGTGAGGAAATTTACTCCGCGTTTGAACCATTCGTTCATCGACGTTTTCGCAGTAGCGATATGCGTTGGAAGCGTAGAGTGTTTCGATCTTGGCGGAAAAAATTTCTTGAATTTTGGCAACACAAAATTTTCAAGCGGTTGAACACCTCTTTTGGGGGGCGGCAGTATAAAGTGAAAAACACATACGAGAACTTCTGGGGTTCTACCGAGACTGGCGCGCACCTAAGCACGAAAGGCAAGGCTACTCCGTGTTTGTGGGGAGAGGATAGAATGTTAGCCAGAGGAATCGGGACAAAACGTGTACACCTTCTCTTGTTGAAACGGGCTTTTGAGGCCGTGCAACCCGAAAGCGTTCTTGAGGTTGGAAGTGGCTATGGCATTAATCTGTTTGTTCTATCCGGGTATTTTCCTACAATACAATTCTCCGGTTTGGAATTGACCAGGCAGGGAGCCTTGGCAGCAAAAAAGATCGGGAAGATGTCTTGTCTTTCTCAGGATATCGTCGATTTTGCCCCCGATAAAATTATAGACGTGAATGCAAATAGGCGCGTCAATTTTTATCAGGGAAGTGCCAAGAATTTGCCGTTTGCGGATAACAGTTTTGATGTGGTCTATACCGTGCTGGCCTTAGAAGCCATGGAGGAAATTCGCCATCAGGCTCTTCAGGAATTAGCCAGGGTTGCCAGGAAATATGTCATCATGATCGAACCTTTTTCTGATTTCAATGAGAAAGGCATTCGGTACTTTTATCATACCAGTCACCAATATTTTCGTGGAAGAGTTGAGGAATTGCCCCAGGATGGCCTCGAGCCCCATCTGGTCTATTCTGACATTCCCCACAAAATTCGCTTATGGCCTGCAATGGTCATTGCCAGTCCAATATCATAATTTCACGATCTAGAAGCCGATCGACTTTCTTGCTGAAAGATTCTGGCTTTCCTGATTGAGTCTGCCTGTTCGCAAGACTATGCGTGTTAGGTGGATGCAATTCGTCGACGGATTCGGCGTAGAAGTTTATGGGTTTTGCGTTTTCCTAAGAAAGAGATCTGTCGAAGTGTCCATGTCTGCTTGAGCCACCATAATCGCCTTCTGATTCCTTCTAGGGATGAATCATACCGAATTGTTTGAGGTGGTACCCCGGAAAGGTTCTGAGGGTCAGGCTTTTGTGCTACGGCCCGGATGTGATGGAAATCGCTTGTCCGGCCCTTGTCAATCGTGCATTCAATCAATACAAAACCGGCTGCTTTGAGATATTGGGCTGTGGTCTGTGCGGTGAGATGATATTGATGGACGGGACCAGACTGAAACACCGATCCTGTTTTGTATCGGGCCGGCTTCAGCACATCCTTTTCGTCAAGAAAAAGATATCCACCTGGCGTGAGTATCCTGAAAATTTTTTCCAAGAGTATGCGGGGGGACAGGACGTGGGCCAGAACATGATGGGTCAGGACATTAACTGCATCGAAGGGTCCCTGAAAGGGAATTGGTAACTGGGAGAACCGGGAAAATGGCAAAGGAAAGATTTCGGATAATCCGCGTCGCTTGCTAGCGTGTAATCTATTTTTTTCGAACGGCTCTACGCAGAATACTTTCGCTCCCCCGGCCCGGAGCCTTGCCGAGAGTGCACCGGTTTGGCATCTCAGATCTAGAATCCGTTTGTCTTTAACCTGAATGAAACGGTTGATAATGTCCAATCCCCACTCTGCGACGGCATCCTGTTTTTGAATGTCATCTTCATCTTCGATTCCTTCCCCAGGCCTACTGCGGCTACCGGGGTCGTTGGCAAAGCTTCTCTCATAGAACCTATCCAGATCCTCCTGTTCAATTTGTGGAAACGCGTACATCAATTGACAATGGATGCATATGACAATTCGGCAATTCAGATCCGATGGTTCTGCAACAACACAGGCTTCTGTCGAACGGCAGAGGTCACAGTTTCCCTTTACGACGCGATCTTGATCCATTGCCTGAAAGGATTGGTCTAGGAAATTACTCAAGACACCATTCCTTGTCTAAAGAGGAAAGGTGGAATGTTGAGACTGATTCGGTTGGTCTGTTCGAGGCTGAACATAGGAGATATGCATTGCAATGGAACAATTCGACCTGCGAGATGACCCTGATTCACAGAGGTTCATCCGCATCTTGATTTGCAGTCAGATCTTATGCCTGATTTTTGGCATAAATGTATTCGGCAAGTTCCAAATCCCACATGGTATCGATACTGACCAGATATTCATCGAGGAGGAGCGCTCCAGTCCGTTTCCCCATGATGCTCCTTCCTTCCATAAGGCAGTTTCGTGTCATGACATAGGCCACCCCGTTCCGGTGATAAACCGGGGTTAGTTGTTGCCGGGCAATGATTTGGCTTCCGTCGTGGTCATAATAGTCGATCCTGCCTGAGTCCAGGGTCAGTTGTTTGAGAGGGTGTGATTTTGAATCAGTTTCGGACAGGGTCCATACGGCGTCCCACTGTTCATTCACCAGCATCTCAAGGGCGTGTATGACATGCTCTGGTCGACGAAGAGGGGAAGTCGGCTGGAGCATGATTACAATGTCATACCGCGCCGCATCCAGGCGCTCCATTTCTTCTAACGCATGGATCAAAACCGGCGCGTCCGATATTCGGTCCCCTGAGAGGTCCGGAGGCCGAAGGAAAGGGGCGTCCAGGCCTGATTGTTTCGCACACTCGGCAATTTCAGGATGATCGGTCGAAACCACCGCTCGATCGATGATGGGGATTTCTTTCACCAACTGGCCAACTCTGGCAACTAAGGGGATTCCAAGAAATGGAGTCAGATTTTTGAGCGGAATTCCTTTGCTGCCGCCTCTGGCCGGACATACAGCCAGAATGCGTTGAGTCCCTATCATGTGGTCTTTTTAGCGATACACGCCGTTGATGATGTCGTCATCGGTTTTGTCCAAATCATAACTTCCTGTTACAAAAGTGTAAAGAATCTCTCATAAAAGGCGGCGTTTAGATGGTTAATGGTTTGGGCAGGCCATTTCGCTTTCCCTGAAGATTCTCCACGATTGCTTTGAGTTCAGCCAGATTTGTCATGTGGAGTGGTGGTATCTGTGTAAATCGGCTGTTACCACCAAGGATGACTCCGGCAAAGTGGCAGCCAAATTCAGCTGCAGCCTTCCGGTCATCCTCACTGTCTCCGACAAAGAGTATTTCCTCTGGTTTTGCCTGAGTGAGCTCTTGGATGTGCAGCAAATTTTCGAGTTTACTTGCGGGGGCCCCGTATATTCCCGCGAAATAGTGGGTGAGGTTTCGTAGGGTCACAAGGCGATTGAGGGCTGTGGCCGGCGTTCTTGAGTTGAGGTATAGAGGAATCTCTTGATTCAACAGCCATAAGAGTATTCCTGAGGCCCCAGGGACTTCCGGACACCCGACAACGGCCGTTTCGCAGGTGTTTGTGTAAGTCTCGGCCAATTGTAAACCGAGGACCTCTGTGCCTGTGTGGGGCGGAATAAGCCCTTTCGCCATGAATTCCCGGGCAAGTTCACAAGTGATTCCGTACCGATCCTTATGAGAGCACCGTTGAAGAATTTCGGTAACGATGCATCCGCTGGGATCATAACTCTCGACAATCTTATAAAAGGATTGAACCTTCACCTGATTGGAATCAACCAGCGTTCCGTCAAAATCGAAGGTGACGCAAGCAATCATTGCGCGTGAGGATCGGGCAATGGCACCTCGGGAGCCTTTTCTGCTGCTGGCTGCTGGGCGATTTGAAACCGACCCCAATGATCAACCATTGTTTTCCGCTCAGATCGTTGCAGCTTATTGATTCGTTTGTCGGCATAGAAGGAATCGTTGTTATAGTGGGTGGTGGATACTTCTTCAAAGACAACCCCGGTGTCTGTCCAAAAGGAATGCCAGACTCCGGGTAGGATGAGAATGGTTTCACCGGGATGCAAAATGCGGGGATATCCGTCGATATTCACGTGGAGGATGCCAAACAGTATTTGAAATGTTTCCTCTTTTCTCGCATGATAATGTGAGGGGTGTCGCTGTCCCGGCAATTGAATGACGAGTTTTTTGCAATATTCCCGGTTAATGCATTCGATAAGGACCGCGCCGGTTTGTCGGAAATTTTCAAGGCCGTAGTGGTGGGAATATTCGACTTTAAACTCACTGCCTAATTGAATGTTGGCTTCGTTGAGTAAGGCTTTGACTTCGTGAATCGCCTGTTTAAGGGTCACGAGACCTTGATTGAGGGTGATCTCGACAGCGTCCCGCATGACCGGTTGGTCCGGCGTCATGTCCTGGACGGCCGTATAGCCTTCTTTCCATGCTCCGCTTTCCATCTGCCCTTCGACGTAGGGCATGGCAAAATACACAAGGTCCCGTGTGAGTTCCCGGCCTTTTTTAATGGATCGTTTGGCAAAGACCCCCCGACGAAGGCCGTCCAATGAGGACTGTTCCACTTCGGAGGCGGGTGGACGGGTTTTTGAGCCACACAATTCTTTTGCCCGATGATAGGCTTCCAGCCAGGTGTCCACTTGTTGTGAGGTGGACGAGTAGGCATTCAATTTGATGGTTTCGGTTTCCAGTCCAATGTGCCGTTCGAACAGTCTGGCACCAAGAGCGACCGCAATTTGCACAGGGACGGTATCACCGGGGTTTTCATGCGTGGACCAGCCGATAGGAATATTGGGATACCGGTTGCGCAACATCTGTATTTGATTCAAGTTCATCAACGGGTCAGGAGTTGGATAAACCGACACGCAATGCATGAGCGCGAATTGCACAGCCCGATGTTGGAAGAAACTCACCACATTATCGATGTCCTCCAGTGTCAGTCCACCGGTTGAGCAGACCACCGGCGGCCCGGCGCCGGCAATTTCCTCAAGAAGCGGCCAATCCTTGGCTGAACAACTGGCGACCTTCAACACATTGAAACCCATGTCGACGGCAATATTGACAGACTCTTCATCGAAGGGGGTGCACATGGCCAGGAGCCCTTGGGCCCATACTTCATTGAGCAATGTTTGGAACTGGGTCTGGTCCAATCGGGTGGATTGAAATCGTTGGATGTATTTGAGCTCGCTGTTTGACTGATGATCTGTATGAATGAAGGTGTCGAGTTGGCGGAATTGGAATTTAATCGCTGCCCGGACTTGGTGCCGTTTGATCACCTCAGCCGTTGATTGGATGATTCCCAAGCCGTGTTCCACACTTCCCTGGTGGTTATTGGCCAGATCCAATATGAATAAATCATGGAAATTAAAATCTTGGTCTATCATGCTTTTCCCCTTCCTCTGGCAGATCTACAGCAATTCTAGTGCCTCTGGTGTATAGCCTTTCCGGTAATCGATGCGCACAGTGCGTTTCTTGGCTGACGAGAGATGCGAGGCGGCGACCACCAGCATGGTTTCCAGGCCTCGCTCCAGTGAGAGGACGGAATCTTTGGTCTTGCCTGTCATTACGTCCTCGATGTGCTGTAATTCCCAGATAAAATCATCCGGTCGCGTTTTTTGAATGGTCCGGAATTGGGTGTCATCGCCACCGGTTTTCCAATCCACTCTGTCGACCCCTGGTTGGTGTCCAATGGTGAGCTCTGCGAAACCGTCATTTCCTTGAATCCTTGCCCACTTCCTGGAAGGGGAGGTAATGACGTCCTGCACCACCCTTCCGAGTAACCCCGCTTCAGTCCTCAGGCTAAGCAGGCAGAGTTTATCGTACTCCACCATATCTGTCTGGACATAATCCAGTGTCGCGGATACTTCGATGATGCGGCCTTTCCCCAGCCCCCCACTCAAAAATTGCCATAGGTTGATCGCGTGGGAATGTTCCCCGCTGGCACCTCCACCCCGTTTCCAAAATCCCAAATAACTGTCCTGGGGACCCTGTAACCATGGATGAGCTGCGAAGATGCCGCCCCAATGTTCACGAAATTCCACGTCGATGGTTTCAATGGTGGATAATTGGCGACCGGCTTGGAGTGTTTCCTGCGCGGCCTTTCCCACGACGTGGTCATATCCCACAAAAGCGAATGTGCCAGACTCGATCACCATCTTGTGTAATGTTTGGGCCTGTTCCAAGTTCGGGGGGCAGAGAGGTTTTTCCACAAGAATGGCTTTGGGTTTTTCCGCAAGAGCCCCGAGTGCCAGGGAGAGGTGGGAGTCTGGAGGAGTTCCAATCACCACGAGATCAAATCCTCCTCTCGGGGCGTCTTTGACCAGGGAAAGCTTGATGGCCTCGTCCCATTTTCCATAACGAGTCGGATAAATGGTCTGCTTGGTTCGATCCAACGCCGCTTGGTCCACATCGCATATCGTGACGTTCCAGCCCAGGGAACGGGATGCATGAGCCAAATGGTTGCCGATAGACCCGGCTCCAAAAATTTTTACGTTATACATGTATCCTCCTTAGAGTGTTTACCGGATTCGGAATATGGATTCCCATGCATGTTCAGCATGTGCGGCTATAGGCATTCTTCATGATGGAGAAGTTAGTTGCGAAATATTTCAAAAATATTGTCGTGCAAGGGCCTGACTTGTGTGTGGTGAAATCTTCCTAACGCGTGTTGCAAGCGCTCAATGCGTTCTTCGATATGCGCCAGGGTGATATCAGGGAAAATATGATTCAGATAATTGTAGCGTTGTGATCGGTTTTGATCCCCCATGCGAAATTGGGCATTGAATCGGCGTCGTAATTTTCTGCCGAAGGCCTGAGATTTTGCGGCGAATACCGTTCCCCAATTTGGGGTTGGGGATGAATAGGTGGCGTCGAATGTTTCTAAAGTACTCACGATGTTTTCTGAGGCAAACGGCCCTTGGAGGGCCGAAAGATATTGTTCAATTAACCGTGTTTTGGCTTCAGAGCCATTTTCCTGTGGAGACTGATCACCTAAAAAGGTTGTTTTGATAAGTTCAATTAATTCCCGGGAGGATGTTGCTTGGCGGCTCACGGCATTCGGGAGTTGTTTGTCAAAACGGTCGGAAATGATCGGCTGATAGGAAAAAACGGGACGTTTCAGGACATACCCTTCCAAGCCGGTGGTGCAACTATTATGAATGATGGCATCGGCCGCCAATAGCCAGGGAATGACATGTCCCTCTATATGCACCTGGACGTTTGTATATCCGTTGGCGGCCTGCCTCCATGTCTCGTGGTTTTCAGAGGGATGAGGACGGATCAAGATGGTATGACCGGGAAAGGCTGCGGCCATTTGGCCGACCATTTCCTGAAAATACTGGAATAGCGCCAGACGGTGCCTGGCCATTCCCAGATCAAATTCGTCCACGTCCGATGGTGAAACTGCCGCTCGTTCGAGCGCCTCCTTTTCAGCACCCTTGTTGGGCCTAAAGTGGTTCAATTTACCAAAATTGGTATTAATCAGGATGATCTTCCCAAATTTTTTATGGATTGTTTCGACTTGCGGTGTCCAATATTGGCGCATTTCCGGCCGTAGTAAGTCTACCCGGGAATTTCCGGTTATATGCAGAGGCATTCCATTGTATGTGGGCTGTGATTTCCAGATTCTGGCATTTTCCGGTCCCCATGCTAAAAAGAGGTTTGGCCGGGAAAATTCTGTCGAGCCCAATTTTTCTTTCACATACACTTCTGGCGAACAATACACAATGGCTTCCTCGTCCGTTCCTACCAATGAGTGCCCCAATTGCGCCAGAAGAGAGAAAACGATGGCATTCCGGTTATGAAGATTGGTGGGCAGGTAGATGGATTTGGGTAACGCGGCCAGATTGAGTTGAATTTCGTGTTTTTCCCCAATAATGACGGTAAATCCACGCTCTGCGGCGAAGCAGGAAAGCAAAACTTTGGCGTCAAATTCCCTATTAAAGACTTCAACGGGAATGGTCAGACGGCGTCGCGGTTTTGTCATTTCATACATATCCGAGCACGGTTCGGAGAGCGTTTTGCTCCGGTTGTGCTGATGGTGACTTTAGTTATCGGTGATCAAAGATTCCAAGAGTGGCTTTGACTTTTCGGGCGACCGTTTCCGTTTCCTTTAATTGTGGGCGTGTTCCGTTTGTAATGGGTTCTCCGAACGGCCGGGCTATCCCATTCTTGATAAGGGAGTCATGCAGCATGGTGAGGTTTCGTCGTGGTTGCACCAAACCCGCACGTATCAACCGAGCGCAAAGCCTTTCCAAACCCTGCTGTGGACGAGCGGTCCCCCGTTTATTCAAGGGCTGGGATTGGGCTCGTTGAATAATCTTCTCACTGAGCCGTACTTTCCATGTTGGGGAATTTTCCGGAAGTGGAACAATATAAACCGGTTTGCCTAGAGAGGCCGCCTCAGCCAACATGGATTCGCTTTCTCCTGTGACGATAATGACATCGGCACCAGCCAAATAGGCGAAATAAGGATTGTCAGGCTGGTTTGGCTCCCACTTATGCACAAAATGATCAGGGAGCAATGTTGACTCAAGAGCGTGAATCAGGTCTTTGCCCGTTCTAGGAGAGGTGACGGCATAAATTTTCCCATGGCATTTTTGCGCAAGCTGTTTGAGTTGGCCACCAATCGTGCGAGCCATATCGGGAGTAAATTTGAACCGTGCGGTGGCACCTCCCACGACGAAGACAATGCGAGGATGTGGAGCGTTAGCGAAAATATTTGGCCATCGCTGCTTCACCCTATCCAAACTGTCCTGAGTTAATTCGTTCAAGGGGGCCACCGTCTCGATGCGGTGTGGATGTGGAGGGAAGCCGTAATAGGACGGAGTAATGACTACATCAAATAAGTCAGCCGAACACCCTCCTTTTCGCCCCAATTGAATGATGCGTGTTTTCCCCTGGCTTTGTTCACGAATCCATCTGGCAATTGGTGCCGGTCGCCATCCGGTAGAAATCACGAGGTCTGGCCATGGGGGGCAGAGAGGGGAAGAGTGAACTCTATCTACGCCTATCAAGTTTGGAGGGAATAATCCCCACACGAGTTTTTGAATTTTATGCCATCCATAGAATCGCAACTGTTTAATTTCATAAGGCCACCCCAACGACTTCGCGAGTACTTCTGATTGAGTGGTATGTCCAACTTTGCCGTCTGCGAGTATCCAGGTTCGTGGGGGAGACCCGATCCAATGGCCTCCACAACGGATAAATCTCTCCGGAATTCCCTTAGGTGTTTTTGTGTGGAACACAAGCTTCCAGTGAATAGCCGGATAGCGGGCGCTAATTGATTCAAGGTGACTCATCCACCGGGTAATATTTTGTTTCAAACAGGTATGAGGAGTTTGGGCACCATAGGATTGGTCGGGGTTGGTGATTTCTATCGCCATATAGACCATGCCATGTGCACGGTTAAACATTTCTTCCATAACCCAGGGGATATCTTCATCTGGGACGAGATGAAGCCCTCCGGATGACAGGACCAGGTCGAATTGTCGGGAAGGCAGAGGGCCGGAGTCTTCCTGGCAAAGATCCATTGAGGTCATGGTTAATGTGGAAAGGTCTGTCGCCAGAAGGTGTTCGGGAACATTTTCGAACAGTTGCCCAAAATGACAATACAGAAGCGACTTGGCCTGGAGGGTGCGCATCCCTTCTTGAAGTTCGTGTATGGTCTCGACATCCTGGAAAGGAGATAGTTTCGTCGGGGAAATATTCCGGAGGTCTCTCGTCTGTTTAGCAAATTCTGTAAATAGGGAGGAGGGATGTTTTCGAGAAAATAGATGAAATCCCCTTTGATTCGCACTGTGCTCCAAATTAAACCAAACATCGCCCTCCAGACTTTTTTGGTACACAAATTCCTGAGGAAAGGGCTGCCAAGGTTGCGTATGAAGAGCCGTATAATGGAGGACTTTAGATTGTCCTGCCCGATATTCTTCATCACGGGCATTCCATTCGGGTTCCAATGGACCCCAAAGGTCGGGCACTTCCAAGGCGCGCTGCACCAGCGCGTTTTTTTTCTCGAATTTTGCCGCATCAAGTGACCAGATGGCGGCCATTTTTTGGCAATCCATGACCATCACTGAAGTATCATTCCGTGCAATGGAAAGAAAGCCATGATCGTTCAAATCGTGGTCGAATAATGTTCCAGGATCCGACAGGTAGATTTGATCGACATCGTTGTAAATCGCTCGCCCTGACTGGCCCGCAAATGCCGGGATCGCAAAACGATAATTGGTAAACCCCGTGAGCCATTTGCGTCGGTCAAATCCCTTTAATTCCTTCATGAGATAAATTTCGTATACTCGAGCCGGATCCCGAACCTGTTCAATCGACCAGATGAGTATGCGTTCGGCTCGGCCCTGGGCCGATTCGCTTCCAACGAAAATTCGAACGGGAGTTTTTCCAGAGGAAGCTATGCCTTCTCTGACCTCCAAAATGATTTTTTCGGGTATTACCCTGATACCGTAGGGTCTAGAGCGGTGACGTGACATTGGACATTTGGGGAATCAGGATCGTTGTTTCGACAGGTAACCGAAACGCTAGCATTTTTTAATTGAAGGTTGCATCTGGTTGTGAGTGAGCAGGGCTGATGTGGGTTTGCGTTCCATGAGACAATTCATCAAATGCCGAAATAATTTTTTCAATTTGTGTGTGTGTATGAGCGGCACTCACACTGCATCGCAAGAGGCATTCGCCATTTGGAGTGGCAGGAGGAATCATGAGGTTGACATAAATTCCATTTTCCAAGAGTTGTTGCCACATGGCCAGAGCCAATTCTTTATTGGGGACCATTGCGGCAATAATCGGTCCTACCTCCGCCCCAAGCCTATACCCACTCTTCGTTAACCCCTCATACAAATTCCGTGAATTGTCCCACAGATGCTGACGGAGTTCAGGGTGAGTCTGGATGATGCAAATGGTTGCTCGTGTCGAAGCAACAACTGAAGGGCATGGGGAAGCGGTGAAAATATAGGGCCGACTGGTGTATCGGATTAATTCGAATTCGGGATGGAAGCTTACGCCGAACCCCCCCGTCGAGCCCAGGCTTTTGCTGAATGTTCCGACAATACAATCGACGTCCTGTTCGACTCCTGTTTCTTCGGCTAACCCACGGCCATGTTGTCCGAGTACCCCCAACGAATGCGCTTCATCGACGATCAGGGTGGCCCCATATTTTTTCTTCACTTCGACGATTTCAGCCAACGGAGCTCGATCTCCCAGCATGCTATAAATGCCCTCAACGACAATTAAGGTCCGATAACTTCGGTCCCCCAATCGGCGGAGCCGTTTCTCCAAATCTGCCACGTCGTTATGCTTAAACCGGATAACCTCTGCGCCTCCCAGTCGGCATCCATCATAAATACTGGCATGGGAGTCCCCATCTATCAAAATTGTGTCCCCTGGGCCTGCAAGAGCAGAAAGCACTCCAAGATTGGCCTGGTAGCCTGTGGAAAAGACAATCGCATAGGGCGCACCATAGAATTCCGCGATGGCGACTTCCAGCGCCTTGTGGCTCGCAAAAGATCCATTTGCCATCCTCGATCCGGTGGTGCCTGTTCCTTCTTGGGCAAGCGCCTGTTGGCCGGCTAGAATAGAGTCGGGATGAAAGGTCAATCCTAAGTAATTATTGGTGCCAACCAGGATGGTCTTGCGACCATTGATGATGGCTTCTGTCGGAGAAATGATCTTTTCGACGGTGACGTGAAAGGGGTTGACCCCACTTTTGAGTAACTCGTTTCTGGCTTCTTGAATGGGAAGAAATTTGTCAAATAGTGACATGATTACCCTTTCAGCAACTTCTCAATCTCTTCACCAAGGTCCTTGACTGTTCGGATATTGGGAAGATTGTTCAGAGGGATGGAAATATCAAAGTGATCTTCGATTTTTAAAAGGACTTGCATGACTTGTAAGGAATCCAATCCCAGTTCTGCGACTAGCTCGGTTGATTCTTTTAATCGAAAGCCCTGTTTGGTAAAAGGCTTGAGAGTGTCGAACAGTTGGGGAAGGATGTCGGAGTAACTCTGCATTATAATAGCCCTTTTGATGGATGAAGAGAACAAACCCGTGCTAATTCCTATGGAATGGCATGAGCCTATCCGATGTGAACAACCGACGCAAGCCTTCTTTGAGGCTGATTTGTGGCGTCCAGCCAAGGGTCTGCGTCGCGTGAGAACTATTGCAGACCCAATTTGGGTGGAGGAGTTCAGCAACCTTCCCGCGAGTGAAAAGGGGAGTATACCCAAAGACGCGGGAACTTATTTCATTAATTTTCCCTCCTATTTGTAACAGGCTTGGTGGAATACGCATGCATAGTCGGAGGCGAGGGTTGGAAAGACGAAAAATATCCTCCCAGGTATATCCCCCAGGGAAGCCATCATCAATCTCAAAGGTCTGAAAGGGTGGATCTCCGTTTTTGAGCCAATGAAGAATAGCGTTGGCGAGATCCTCGACATGAATTAAGGAGAATTTGGCTTGGGAGGGCCCGAGTTGAATCCCAATCCCTTTGCGTAACAAGGTAAAGAGAGGGAGTAGCGCACGGTCCTTAGGTCCATAGACGGCAGGTGGACGAAAAATACTCCACTCTAGTAAACCCGCCTCACGGATTAAAACAGATTCACCTTCATACTTACTCCATGCATATGGTGAGAGTGATGGCTCCCGAGCGGCGAGAGATGAGAGAAGAACAAACCGTGGAAGAGAAGGCTGTGCAAGGCAGGCGTGAATTAGGTTAGAGACTCCCATTACGTTGGTCGGAAAGAAGTCTTCTCGACTCACACCGCGAATCGCTCCTGCGCAGTGAATGACACCAACCGAGTCTTTGACGAGGGGTACCAGGCTGCCAGGATCTTCCAATTGGCCTTGGACCGGTGTGATTCCCAGGTCCTCGAGCTGTTGTGCCTGGCGGGGGGAGCGCGCGAGTCCACGCACATGCCATCCGCCATTCCTTAAATGTTGTGCGATGACTCCCCCAATGAAACCGGAAGCCCCGGTTAGGGCAACGGTAGTGTGCATAGACCGTGGAGGACGTCTGAGGGAAAATGCCTGGTCTTAGGCAGACCTAGCGGTAGTAGACAAGTGTGTAGTTACCTCTTCCCACTGAATGCGGGTGAGGAAGTCCGCTTTGGCACGAGATCGAGATAGTTTTCCAGATGACGTCCGCGGAAGCGTTCTTGGTGGGATGAGTTCAATGTAGCATGGAATAGACAACTCTTTGTGCACTAAGGATCGTAGGCGCTGAACCAGGTCTTCTCGTTTTTTGTTATCCATTTCGCGACATTGAACCACCATGATCGCGATCTCATGACCGTCTGGTGTGGAAACGGAAAAAGCGGATGAATCACCTGGTCGGACTTCCTCCTGTTGCTCTGCCATGAATTCGAGGTCCTGAGGCCAGATATTTCGTCCATTTATGATAATCATATCTTTGGAACGACCAATAATGACGAGGCTGTTTTCGACCCAATAGCCGATGTCGCCCGTATTGAGCCAGCCATCAGTGGAAAGAACATCCTGTGTCAAGATGGGGTCATTGAAGTATCCCGTCATGGTGCTTGCCCCACGAACAAAAATAATTCCACTTTCTCGTTCTTTAACGACCTCTCCCGTCATATTTCGAATTTCGACTTCATATCCGGGGAGAGGAACTCCGCAATTTACAAATTTGCTGCATCGAGCCTGCTCCTCATCATTTGAGAATGGAACGAAGGGCATGGCTAGCCTGTTATTGGAAAGCTGATTTGCGTCAACTCTGTCGACCTCGAGGCCTTTGTTCAAGGGAGCAAAGCTAATTGCCAAAGAGCATTCAGCCATCCCATAGCAGGCCAGAAATGCTTCAGGTTTAAACCCGCTGGTCTTCAGAGTTTTGGCAAAACGTGAGAGACTATCGGCACGAATGGTTTCTGCTCCGGCACCGGCAATTCGCCAAGAGCTGAGATCATAGTGCTCATTAAAGTCTTCGCCCAGTCTTCGCACGCAGAGCTCGTATCCAAAAGAGGGGCTGAATGAAATTGTCGCCCGACTCTTCGTCATTAAATCCAGCCACTGACGCGGTCGCATGGCAAAATCGCGTGTGCTCAGATAATCAACAGAAAGCTGGGAAGCGATTGGACCAAGAACGAATCCGACCAGTCCCATATCATGGTAAAAGGGAAGCCAGGAGACGCAACGATCACCAGGTTGAACTTGTAAGCCATGCTGAATGATTCCGGAGAGATTGGTCATGACGGCCGCTTGAGTGACCTCGACACCCCTAGGCCAGCGGGTGCTGCCGGAAGTGTATTGAATATAGGCTAATTCTTGAGGCTCAAGTGGGCTGAGGGGACCTTGTATTTCTTCTAGCGAAGCAAACGTTTCCGGGCCTCCAATGAGTACCAGGTTTAAACCGGTTGCTGCTTCCTCCAAAAATGGCAAGAAGCCTTCAGGTGCCATGGCGATAGAGGCTTGGCAGCTATCGAGGAGCCGTCTAAGTTGGGTGACGTATGCCTGATGCCCCCCTAAGTGTAATGAAATCGGGAGTGGAACTGGAATCAGTCCCGCATACTGACAGGCAAAAAAGAATCGAATGAAATCTGGGGTGGTATCAGCAATTAAAGCGACCCGAGCCCCGCGTGTTAATTCCAATCCGTTCAATCTTCTAGCAAGATTTTGCGCCTGTTGTTTCAGATCGGCATATGTCAGGACGTGGGTGAGTTTGCCCCTTCCTGAATAGAAATTGCAGCCGGTTTCTCCTGCAGCCGCATAGTCAAGGGCCTCTGAAAGAGTGGAGAAGTTCCCATGTTTTAGTCTGAGTTGGTGATGAGTTGGTGTAGCGTTCATTCTATCTCAAGGATTAAAGGCAGCATTATTCCCAGTGGTTTGCTAAAAAGCATTTAACTAAGTAAGCAATAGTAATGCCATTGTTTTTTGTCGGTTAATTGCTAAGAACGAAGGAAAAGTGAAAATAAATTTTTCTATTCCCATTATGTTGTAGCAAAAAAACCGCAAAATGAGTCTATTTTGCAACACGCTTTTTTCTTTTTTTAAGTATTTGTAACTAGTTTTCGAACTCACGAATCCAGCTATTTTTGAGATGACTGAAAATGTTTTGGTATACCTCTTCCGATATGTCATTCGAATTTTTAAGAAGTGGTGGCCCAGGCCATCCGTGGTCAAGGAATTGCTGTTGAGAAAATAATCGAGGTGTGTCATATCGGGGAATGACATGAAAATGAACCTCTGGGTCAACCATCATCAACATGAGGTAATTTATTTTGCTATAGGTAAATGTGCGTGAGACACTTGTCTCAATCTCACGTATGATCTTTGGCAGTTCTGTAAATGCCTCCGCACTAATTTGGGAAAATGCGGTAGCTTCCTCTCGACAAATTAAGACTAGTGAGCCAAGAGTTACCTGTTGGGGGCGTAAGAGCACCACCCAATGGGACAATTCTTTGAGGCAGGAGTTAGGATACCCAAATTTTTTCATCGTGGAGTTCATGAGCACGCCCTTATACCCAAAGAGTTATCCTTGTGTCTATGAGGCAATGGAGTCCCAGTTCCCATAGGCCTAGGTGGTCATCCTGCGCGGTACGTCGAAATATAGCACAGCTTTTGTGTCAGAACCGGGTTTGAACATTATCATGTGGAAAGGTTAGGCATTGAACCCAAAGGGTAGTGAGTTAGGTGTTGGTGTATTGCTGAGGGAAATTAAGGCTTTCGTCCATGCTCTCTGCAGGCTTCCAATTGGAGGTATCGTTTCAGGATTGGGTATTCTTGTGGCTTCTTCTGAAGGTTTCTATAATTGGGGCCTGAGTAATTCCCTGGCGAATCAGGTGATGGTGGATTGATGGCAATGAATAAATGCAGAAAGGGATGGAGGCTCTAGGGTGTTAACCAGTCAATGGTATCGTGAAAAGTATCTCCTTGATCGCATGACATTTCGCGATCTAAGGAGGGCGTATATTCTATACCCGAGTATTCAAATGTATGCGGTGTTATTGACTTGTAGTATTATCGGGGCCTTCGTGTTTTTCCCTTATTTCCCTGTTTCTCCATTGCGTGTGGCAGGAAGTATCGTGGCGACTCTGCTGGCTTACCCATTCGTGGAATATGCGGTTCATCGATTTATTTTACATGGGCGATATCTCTATCGGTCGCCATGGACGGCAGCTTTGTGGAAACGCATTCACTATGATCATCACCAAGATTCCAACGATTTGCGCGTGTTGTTTGGGGCGGCTTCAACCACCCTGCCGACGATTGTTGTGGCCACCTTTCCTATCGGGATGAGTATTGGTGGCTGGGTAGGGGTTGCCCTTTCTTTTGCGACAGGATTGGCGTGTTTTATGGTGTATGAACTCTGTCACTGCATGCAGCATTTGCGTGTGAATCCAAAGAATAAATTTTTACGGCGTGTCAAACGCCACCATTTACTGCATCATTTTCATAACGAAAAGGGAAACTTTGGCATCACGAGTCTGTTCTGTGATCGGATATTCGGCAGTGAGTACGGGAATGCCGAAGACGTGCCTTTCAGTCAGACTGTTTCCAACCTGGGTTATGCGGATCAGGAACGATCCCACTATCCGTGGGTGGCCCAACTATCCGAACAGAAGCCATAAGAGACGCATGGCTATTCAGAATGGTGACCCTCATTTCGGCTCACGAATCCTGTTTCCCTGGACCCGAGTGGTGTTTCAAGATGGGTGGGGAAAGGCGTTTTGATTCGTGTTGAACCGGTCGCCGACCAGGCCGCCCTTAAAGAATTTATTCGTCTTCCATGGAAATTGTACGACTCAGATCCTCATTGGATTCCACCTTTATGGCTTGAGCGGCTTCATACTTTTTCTCCGAAAAATCCGTATTTTCAGCATGCTCGTTGGCAATGTTGGCTAGCCTATCGCGGGCAGGAACCTGTCGGGCGAATCTGTGCTCAGATCGACGACCTGCATCTCGGCAAGTATCAGGATCAGACGGGGTTTTTTGGCCTGCTTGAAGCAGAAGAAGAAAACAGTGTCTTTCGAGCACTGTTCCAGACAGCCGAAACCTGGCTTCAGACTCATGGGATGACGAATGTTCGGGGGCCGTTTAATTTGTCCATCAATCAGGAATGTGGTTTGTTGGTCGATGGATTTGATTCACCGCCCATGATTATGATGGGCCATGCCAGACCTTACTACGCGCAATTGGTTGAACGAAATGCCTATGCGAAGGCACAGGACCTTTTAGCCTATCGGATTGGAATACATTTTAGTTTTCCCCCTGGAGTGTCCCTGTTTCTTAAAAAAGCGAAAACCTCAATGCGCATTCGTCCCTTACGTCGGAAGCATCTGAAAGAGGATTTGGCGATTATCAAGGATATTTTCGAAGAGGCCTGGTCAGACAATTGGGGGTTTCTTCCATTCACCGATGCCGAATTTGCCGAGATCGGTCAGCAGCTTAAGATTTTGGTCGAAGATGATTTTGTGCAGATCGCTGAAATCGATGGAGAGCCAACGGCGATGTTGGTTGCCTTTCCCAATATTCATGAGGTCATTCGAGATCTTAATGGGCGGTTGTTCCCATGGGGGTGGCTAAAAATCTTATGGCGGGTGAAAGGCTCCTATCCCCGGTCGGCTCGGGTTGCCTTAATGGGAGTGCGTAAACGATTCCAATCAAGTCCCATGGGGGCGGCGATGGCCTATGGGTTGATTGAAGCTGTGAGAGAAGCTGGCCTTCGTAAAAATATCCAGCAGATCGAAACCTCCTGGATTTTGGAAGGGAATAAACGCATGCGTCACATTCTGGAATCACTCGGAGCCGAACCATACAAGACCTATAGAATTTATGAGAAGCATCTTCAATGATCGCAGATATCTGTTTCGTGAGGACATATGGGGCTTGAGCACCAATCTGTCACGGCTCTGGTATTGGCTGGTGCCAGAACCGGTCGAGACCCAGTGGCCCGGATGGCAGGGGTAGCCAATAAGGTTCTGGCGCAGGTTGGTGGAGAACCGATGGTCTCCCGTGTTTTAGAGACCTTAGCCCAATCGGATGGAGTGGGAAAAAGAATTTTATGCGGGCCTTCCTGGGAAACGGTGCAAGATAATTCGTTTTTAGAGAAACTGATTGCGTCAGGAGCGGTCCAGTGGATGGAGCCTGCACAAGGTCCAAGTCTCAGCGTTGCGAGGTTTCTCAATGAACATCCTCAGGAATTCCCTATCCTGGTCACGACGGCGGACCATGCCCTGTTAACACCAGAGATGGTGAATTATTTTCTGCGTGAAGCCCAGGAAAAGCAGATGGATGTGGCCGTAGGCCTGGTGCCGTATTCCCTGGTTGTGGCCTCCTATCCTCAATCCAAGCGAACGGTCACTCGACTGACGGGCGGAGGGTTCTGTGGATGCAATTTATTTGTCCTCTGTACACCAAAGGCTAAGCGAATAGTGGAGTTTTGGAGCCGGATTGAGCGTGAGCGCAAGCATCCCATTCGCCTGATTCGAACGCTTGGGGGGCTGGCCCTAGTCCGCTATGTGCTTGGTTGGTTATCCCTTGCAGAAGCTCTACGGCGGCTGGGGCAAAAGCTCAATCTTCAAGTGCAGGAAGTGCTGCTTCCGTTTCCTGAAGCAGCCATCGATGTGGATACTCCTGAAGATCTTTCCTTAGCGGAAGAAATCTTGGCGAACCGACAAAATACCCTCTAGCAGGGAATGGCTGTATAGTACACGCAGATGTGGTGGCAGATCCCAATTTCCCAACAATCAGCTAGCGTGAGCAATCAATGAAAGGGCTGTTCGTGATTGCTAATTTTTAAATAGACGCTCCGCTTGTTCTAAATCAGAAGGATTGTCGATCTCAGCCCACTTCAACCCTTTGATGCAAAAGGTCGACACATGACCCTGTTGGGCTAATTCGTCGATGAGTGATAAATACCATTGCTTGAGCGCCTCGGGTTTGCGAATGCGTTGGTCTAACGTGGAAAGAAAGATTTTAGGTCCATTGCCCTGAAATCGTATCATGCCGATGGACTCTCCGTTCACCTGTTCGATGGTCAGGGTTTTGCCAATTCGATCCAATTGTGAGCCACGTACGATGACTTTCATGTCGTCAGCATCGTAGTGCATTTTCTCATCGGTCACTAAGGTGATGGGAGTAGAGGGAGCCTGCAACAGACCATCAAGAACGGCTGATTCAAATAGGGTATCCCCATTTATTAAGAGGAAATCCTGACTCATGTCGTTCCGAGCCGCCCAACAGCTCATCAAATTATCTGCCATCGCAAAAAATGGATTATAGATGGTGCGGACAGAGCCAGAGGCAATTTCTTCGGTTAGAAGAGCTTCAACCTTTTCAGCCCCAAACCCGACCACAATGTGAATGGAATCGATTCCCGCGCGAAGGAGTGCTTGGATTTGCCGTTTCACAATGGGTAGTCCATTGACAGGAACGGTACATTTGGGTTTATCGGCTGTGTGCGGGAGTAACCGTTTTCCCTGGCCGGCACTTAATATTACGGCTTTCATCGTTGCAAGTCTCCTAATATGAGATATTCCATGTGTACCGTTGGCCTGAGGATCGTTTGATGTTAGTCAAATATTTAATTCTCGAAGTCCTGAAGCCATCAGCCGTGGTCTGTGGACTTTTAGTGGCGTTATTTGCCGGATATAGTTGGGTCACATTTTTAGCCAAAGCCGTCAATGCCCTGTTGCCGGCAAATATGATTCTCACGTTAATTGCGTTAAAAGTGGGAATCGCGCTTGAAGTCCTCATTCCCATTTCGTTGTATTTCGGCGTTATTTTGGGGTTTGGCCGATTATACACCGACTCTGAAATGAAAGCCTTTATGGCGTGTGGTGTTAACCCATATCGGATCCTCTTTACGGTTTTTTCCCTTTCCTGTTTGGTGGCTGTCCTTGTCAGCATCTTTTCTTTATATCTGCGTCCATTGGCCTATGAAGAAATCTATCGATTAAAAGATGAAGGAGAGGCTGGATTTCGTTTGAGCAATTTGGATGCCGGACATTTTTATGAACGACGTAATGGATCCTTGGTTTTTTTCGCAGAGGATATTGATGAACGTCACCAAAAATTAAGTGAGGTGTTTGTTCAAAGTGAACATGGAGAGACGTTACAAGTCTTTTCAGCAAAGACAGCTCAAGAGCAACTTGATCCCCAAAGTGGCATCTCGATTCCTGTTCTCTTTGATGGATTCGAATATAAACTGACAAGGGAGGGGGAGATCAAGCACATTTCTAGTTTTTCACGGATGGCGATTTATCCTCGGGAGCTTGTGGCGGAATATAAACGCAAGGCCGAATCCACACAAAATTTAATGAAATCTGATTCTCGCAAGGATATCACAGAACTGCAATGGAGGTTTTTAGCGCCTTTTTCGGCTATTCTCATGGGGCTGCTGGGAGTGCCGTTGAGTCGTGCTTCACCGAGGCAGGGCAAATACGCCAAAATTTTCACAGCGACGGTAATTTTTTCAGTCTATTACTTTACGGGGCTGATGGTGAGAAATCTTGTTGATCAGGGCATACTCCCCATTATTCCGGGGCTTTGGTGGATTGTTATTGTCTTGGGAGCCTTATTGGCATATTGGTTGGCCCCCTCACGATTCACCCGAGGCATGTCCTAAAAGATCCCGGTTTCATCTCTCTCACGATATTTTCTGAACAGAGGCCGTAAGTAGGAAATGGCGTATCTGGCGGGTTTTACGACAATTTCATGAAAATTCTCAATCGGTATCTGGCGGTCAGTTTACTGAAAGGGTATTTCCCTGTGCTGGCCATATTTTTAGCGGTCTTCAGTTTAATCGTATTTGTTGAAGAGCTGGATGACGTGGGTAAGGGGCGCTATACCTTTTGGAGCGCTGGTGAGTTTTTAATGCTGACCCTGCCAACCCGGTTGGTGTTTCTAGCCCCGTTTGTGGCGTTGTTAGGGAGTATTATGGCCCTGGGTAGCCTTGCCAATGGCCGGGAACTCATCGCGATTCAGGCCGCTGGAGTTTCTCCCTACCAAATAGCCTGGTCAGTGATGCAGGTTGGGGTATGTTTTATTTTACTCGTGGCCTTCCTTGAAGAGGTGGTCAATCCCCCCCTGGATCAAGAGGCCTATTTTAAGCGATCAATGGCATTGTCGGATTCAGGGGCCTATAAGGGAAAACAGGGTTTCTGGTTTCGTGAGGGAAGGCGCTTTATTAGAATTCATCAGATTCGCTACGGAGAGAGTCCACAAGGCCTTGATATTTTTGAATTTGATGATGCCGGACAATTGGATTTCTATATGCATGCTCAAGAGGCAGAAATTGTCAATCCTCAGAAATGGACTCTAAAAAATATTAAAAAGCAGGTCATTCACGGATATAGTGTTTCCCAGGAGCAGATGGAGAGTCTGGAATGGGACTCTCCGCTTAAACAGAATGAAGTCCGGTTATTGACCCTTCCTTCTTCCACATTGGCCCCTTCCGAGCTTTACCAATACATGAAAATCTTAAAACGAAAAAAACAAAATTTTCTGAGATATGAGTTAAGCTTTTGGGACAAAATTTTTATGCCTTTGAATACCGGGCTTATGATTCTGGTGGCCATCCCGTTTGTGTTCGGTCCCTTGCGAACGTCTGCAGCAGGGAAAAGAGTATTCATTGGATCCCTGGTCGGTCTGGGATATTATTTGATGACGGAAATTTTTAAGCATGTTGGCATTCTGTTCGGAGCCTCTCCTCTATTAACCACGGCCGCTCCCTTCCTCCTGTTGTCTCTTGTCACGTTTGTGTTGTGGCGGCGTTATCTCAATTGAAAAACAGTGGAAAGTAGGCATAGAGATCGGGCATGATCAACCGCTATTTCGAACTCTGTGGGTAATAAGCAATGTTGCAAACCAATTCAAGCATATGTCGGAGGGATTTGTTGGAATGAATGCCGATTGCACTCATAGACGGGAATATGTCCCAATCATATTTGTAACCGTCAGTTATTATGTGAGAGTCGGTCGACTATTTTTCTTTAATGTGTAAGGGGAATAAGGCGTGGTAGTTCAATGACTGTGTCCGCATATATTATCAATGATCCGAATATCCGTTTGTGGAATTTGACCTCTCGTATCCGGTATCAACGTATGTTAAGTCGATTGGGGGTTGGCAGTTTTCTCAATAATCTCAACGAACTCCCATCCGATCATTCGCTTCTGATTATTAGAGGGGATTATTTATTTGATGCGCGAATATTCTCCTTTCTCTTGAAGCAACCCAATGTTGTTCTGGAAGTTGAGACTCAAGCCGGGTTATGCCCGGTTGTGGCTCATGTGGATTCCTCTTTGGCTTCCGCAACGTGTGATGGGATACAACGAGAACACACACGAAATGTGGCAAACCTACAATCTGTGACATTGCAGGATCTTTCAACTTCCTTTTCCAACGAATTGCGAAAAACTGATCATCCCTATGTGTTCCCCATTCGCGAAAGTAACCGGGTGGCATTGGAAGAACATTTATTTACGGGATCGTATAAAGGCGTCACTGATCTGGTGACGAAGTTTCTTTGGCCCGTTCCGGCCAAATGGGCCACCCGGCTTTGTGCGCTTTGGGGGATTTCGCCTAATCAGGTGACATCGCTGAGCTTAGTACTTGTTATTGCAGCAGGCGTGTTGTTCACTTTTGGGCAGTTTTTTTGGGGACTTGTCCTGGGCTGGATCATGACGTTTCTCGATACGGTGGACGGAAAATTAGCTCGAGTAACGGTGACCTCCAGTAAATGGGGGAATATTTTTGATCATGGCATTGATTTAATTCACCCTCCATTTTGGTATTTAGCTTGGGGAGTGGGTCTCACCGCATTTGCCCCTTTGCTCTCCTGGTTGACGGTGGAAACCACCATTGGAATCATTTTGATCGGATATGTGTTGGGACGCATGGTTGAAGGAATTTTTCAATGGTGGTTAGGGGGATTTGTCATCTTTTGTTGGAAACCCTTGGATTCTTATTTCAGGCTTGTCACGGCTCGGCGTAATCCTAATCTCATTCTCTTAACGGCCAGTCTTCTTTTTGGGCGTCCCGATTTGGGCTTGGAGGCTGTGGCCATTTGGACAGTGGGCTCTACCCTGATTTTAATCGCGAGACTTCTTATGGCTGGTTGGGGGAAAGCCAGGATGGGTGGCCTCACTTCCTGGTTGGCTGAGATCGATCCAGTCAATCGAAATTCCCTGGCGGTGAGAATGTTTACCAATCCTCCGGTCACGATCAAATGATCTTTCAGGTGGACTGTACACATTTTTACGTCTTGCCCGTATTCCCTAATGTCAATGATTCCTATTTCACCTTTGCCGTCGCTTGAGGTCGGTTGGACTGGTCTACGATGCATGTGGGGATCCTTCATAATTCGTTGAGTGGTCGTAATAGGCGGAAGCCGGACCTTTTCCAAAAAATTTACACCAAATATCCAGAAATGCAGCGGGCTGAGGTCAACACGCCTGCGGATATCCTAGAATCTCTGAAGACGTTTGCTGACCGTCAGGTTGATTGTGTGGTCGTCAATGGAGGGGATGGGACGATTCAAGCCACCATGGGGGCTTTGTTTCATCATCGTCCTTTTGCTGTCATGCCCCGGTTGGCTGTGTTGCCCGCAGGGACGGCCAATTTGATTGCGGGGGATGTGGGTTTGGGGAAATTTGAGTCTAATACGCTGGACCAATTGTTGGTTCAGGCCGAAGCCATGACTCCGAGATTATCTTTTGAAACACGACCGGTTCTTCGTATTCGATTTCCAGAAAACCGCGAGCCCCTGCATGGAATGTTTTTCGGGGCCGGAGCAATTTATCATGGGACCCAACTAGGCCTCGAAACCAAACAGTCGATAGGCCGGTTAGGGGAATGGGGAGCAGGGCTGATTCTGTTGAAATTTTTATTGGCGTTGGCCACCGGGTCCCGAAAAGGATTGAATCCGATCGCGGTGGGTGTAGCAACTGGAGAATCAGCACCTCTCCAGCATGAGTATTTGGTCTTGTTGGTCACCACCTTGAACCGCTTATTTTTAGGGATGAAGCCGTTTTGGGGCAAGCAATCCTGGCCTTTACGCTATACGAGTCTTCGAGTACCGTACCGCTACTTGTGGCGTGCCTTACCAACCTTGTTTCGTGGAACGACGCATCCTTTAGCAACGACAGAGCATGGCTATGACAGCGAAAACCTCTCAGAGCTTCGCTTGGTGTTTAACAGTGGATTCGTCTTGGATGGCGAAGTGTACGCCTCTTCCATGCCCGAAGAGCCTCTAACGCTGGATTCTCCCGGCGAGCTGTCATTTGTCCGTTTGAAAACTGAATAACTGTGATGGACGGTTCTCTATCAGTCCTCGAAATCGTTAGCCAACCGAGCGCTCAACCCATTCCTGCGTCCATTCAAGCAGCGGGAAATTTTCTGGCTAAAAAATACGGACAAGCGGTTCAAGGAATCCTATTGTATGGCTCATGCTTGCGGGCGGGAACGGATCAAGACGGATTAGTGGATTGTTATGTCATTGTGGATCAGTATGCCTCGGTTTACCCGTCTATTTGGTTAGCCCTCCTCAATCGTTGGCTCCCACCTAATGTGTTCTATGGAGAAGTGAACCTGGAAGGGCGAATCGTTCGTATGAAGTATGCTGTGCTCTCGTTAGAAGATTTTGAGCGAAGTGTGACTCCAAAGTGGTTTCATTCATACTTTTGGGGGCGCTTCGCACAGCCGACGGCCGTGATGGCCTGTCCGAGCCAAGCGATGAATCAACGGATTATCTTAGGGCTGGGCAGAGCGGTTTTAACCTTTTTGGGGAACGTGGTTCCGCGAATGCCCCAACAATTTTCTGCCAAAGATATATGGAGTATTGGTTTGGCCCTCAGTTATGGCGCCGAATTGCGTGCCGAATCAAAAGGCCGAATTGCAACATTGTGGGATAGTAACCACGCTTATTATGAACAAGTCGCCCATGCGACCTTTTTGGGACATTTCCCAAAAATCAAGGTCAATCAGCGGGATGACATAACTATGTATGAGATGAATTATTCCAGGTGGGAATATATCAAGAATCGCTTAGCCTGGGCTGTTCGAAAAGTGCAGGGGAAGATGTTATCTGTTTTGCGGCTTATGAAAGCCGCCTTTACGTTCCAAGGAGGGGCGGACTACCTCATCTGGAAAATCGAGCGGCATTCGGGAGTGAAAATCGAATTGACTCCCGCCCAGCGGCGACATCCCATTTGGGCCGGGCTCACCACGTTTTGGCGTCTCTATCGCCAAGGGGCCTTCCGATAAAGAGAGCGTTTAACTTCCAACTTAGAAGTTTCAAGACTCCCTAGCCTTGGAATGAAAGGGTTGTGAAGAGTGTAAAGACTCGCTTGCCGGGGCGAAACCAGGCAACATTAAAAATCGCTTGGACATGGTTATTTAATAAACAAGTAAAACGTGTTGTCTTAAAACAAACGACGGGAATGCCAGGGAGTGATGCTATTGGTCCCGGTTGACCATGTAGCAGGCGGTGATGGAGAGAGAGCGTTTGGCCATGCAGGCGGGGAATGGTTCAAGATCCAGGGCCGCGGCTTCTACGTATTCCCGAGCTCTGGCAGTGGAGTAGGACAGAGAGCCTTGTTTCTGCATTAATTGGATGATTTTCGCGACGTCCTCATCCTCAATGGCATGTGCCAAGATTTTTTCGGTGATCCATTGGTTGTCTTGAGGGGAACACGTCTGGAGAAGATGAAGTAGGGGAATGGTAATCATGCCCTGGCGAATATCCTGACCAAGGGCTTTGCCGAGCTTTGCGCCGTCTGCGGAATAATCCAAGCGATCGTCAGCCAATTGGAATGCCATTCCAAGATGATAACCAAACCGATAGAGGGCGGCTTGTTCTTCTATCGAGGCACCTCCCACGATCGCTCCGACCTTACAGGAGGCAGCGACCAGGGCAGCAGTTTTATATTCGACAATTTTAAGATAGGCGGCCTCAGACAGGTGCGGTTGACTGTTGGCGCAGAGTTGAAGAACTTCCCCTTCTGCCATTTTTCGGCAGGCATCGGCTAAGGCTTCGTTGATGCCATGGTTGTGAAAAGTGGCAATCAGGGCCATGGCCTGGGAATATAAATAATCCCCCACCAGAATACTGGCTTGATTGCCCCAGATTTTTCTCGCAGTGGGTTGTCCCCGTCTCAGATCGGCTTCGTCTAACACATCGTCATGTAATAACGTGGCCGTATGGATAAATTCGACGAGACTGCCCAGCAACAAAAAATCTTTTTGAAGAAATCCACAGAGTCGGGCACAGAGAATCAGGAGCAGGGGGCGGATGCGTTTTCCTCCGCTGGCAAAGATGTGCCCAGCGACAGTATTGATAAGCGGGGCATGCGATTCAAGGTGTGTGGAAATTTGGCTTTCAACCTCAATGAGGTCCGGCCGGAAGGCTTCCCACACATCCTCCATGGACTCCAGGTCTCTAAGGGCTGGTTCCTGATGCATGGCGGCGATACTAGGGAGTCGTCTGTGGATTGTCAAGCTGAACCATAGCTTGGAAATCAATCAGCTTTTTTTTGAAAACCCGCATGTATGTGAGGGAAATATTGCGTACCGGAAAAGGGATCGTCTTGACAGATTTTTTGACCATCCATTAATGTTATCGTTTACAATTTTGATTTAGACTTCCCTTTTCTTCCGTCGCTCTCCGGGACCACACAACGACACCATGGCCCATAGAGACTTTATTAAGGGGAACGTGCCTTAATCTCCTTTTTAATGATGGCCAACAACATTTTAGGTGAAACGTGAAACAGGAGACTAATCAACCAGTGTGGAATCTCCCTGGATTTCCTTCAGTGCAAGGCCTCTACCATCCCGGAAATGAGCATGATGGCTGTGGAATCGGGTTTGTGGCCCATATGAAGGGGCAAAAATCACATGACATCATAGAGAAGGGTCTTGAGGTCAATAAAAATCTCACTCATCGGGGAGCACAAGGGTGTGACCCATCTACCGGTGATGGAGCAGGAATTCTCTCCCAGATCCCCCACGAGTTTTTTCATCGGGTTGCCGCCGAAACGGGTGTCGACCTTCCTGTAGCCGGAGCCTATGGGGTCGGCATGGTGTTTTTGCCGCAGGATGCCAGGACCAGGCAACAGTGCGAAGCCATCTTTGAAGCGATCGTACGTGAAGAAGGCCAACATTTTTTAGGGTGGCGGGATGTACCGGCCAAAGAGGATCAAATAGGAGATCAGGCTCGACAAACGATGCCCGTCATTCGACAGTTTTTCGTGGCACGTGAATTACTGAATCCCATGCAGTTTGAACGTAAGCTGTATGTCATTCGTAAACGAATAACACGTGCCATTCGCGAATCAGCTCTCCCTGGGAAGGAATGGGTTTATATATCCAGTTTGTCCGGAAACACGATTGTCTATAAGGGGATGCTGTTGCCGGAACAGGTTGCACTGTTTTATCCCGATCTTGCGGATCCCACATTTACCTCGGCGTTGGCCCTGGTGCATTCTCGCTTTAGTACAAACACGTTTCCGACTTGGGCCTTAGCCCATCCCTACCGCTACTCCGTCCATAACGGCGAAATTAATACCTTGAAAGGGAATGTCAATTGGATGCGGGCCCGGCAGGGGAGGCTTGCCTCTGATCTGTTCGGGGATGATCTCAAAAAGTTATTTCCCATCATTGATGATTCCACGCAAAGCGATTCGGCCTGTTTGGATAACGCCATAGAATTTTTGGTATTGGCCGGCCGGTCCTTGCCCCATGCCATGATGATGCTGATTCCGGAACCGTGGGTGGGAAATCCGCAAATGGATTTTGACCGGCGAGGGTTTTATGAATATCACGCGGCGGTGATGGAACCGTGGGATGGACCCGCGGCGGTGTGCTTTACGGATGGAAAGCTCGTGGGTGCCACCTTGGATCGGAATGGTCTGCGTCCCTGTCGTTATCAAATCACCAAGGATGATGTCGTGGTGTTGGCTTCAGAGGCGGGAGTGCTTCCGGCGGATCCTAAGACCATTCGCATGAAGGGACGTCTGCAACCGGGTCGCATGTTTGTCGTGGATACCGTCCAAGGACGTATTCTTGACGACGAGGAAATTAAAGCCGATATCACCAAACGTAAGCCCTATCGACAATGGCTCACGCAATATCGGGTGTCCTTAGATGAACTGCCTGAGCCACTCAATGTGCCGCAACCCGATCACCCGACGCTGCGCCAACGTCAACAAGCCTTCGGGTTCACCGTGGAAGAGTTGAAAATGGTGTTGATCCCAATGGCAGTCACGGGTGAAGAGCCTATTTCTTCAATGGGAACGGATACCCCTTTAGCCGTGTTGTCCGAACGGCCGCAACTTCTTTTTAAATACTTCAAACAATTGTTTGCGCAAGTGACGAATCCTCCTATCGACCCGATCCGTGAGCATCTGGTGATGTCTCTTGTCACCAACATCGGGCCGAAACCGAATGTCATTGCAGAGATTCCAGAGGCATGCCGAAGGATCAAATTGCAGCAACCGATCCTTAGCAATGTTGATCTGCAAAAGATTCGCATGATTGGGGATCCTCACTTTAAAAGTAAGACCCTGTCCTTGCTTTTTAAAGTTTCGGAAGGACCTGAGGGCATGGCGGCCGCGCTTGATCAATTATGCCAGCAAGCCTCGAAAGCCATAAAGGATGGCGAAAAGTTTCTTATTTTGAGCGATAGAGGCGTTAATGCCGAGTGGGCGCCCATTCCTAGTCTCTTAGGTGTTTCAGCTGTGCATCATCATCTGGTTCGAGAAGAAACCCGGACGGAGGTCGGGCTGATTCTGGAAACAGGTGAACCGCGTGATGTGCATCATTTCGCCTGTCTTATCGGTTATGGAGCCGGGGCCATCAATCCGTATTTGGTATTTGAGTCCCTCGTGGATATGGAACGGGAAGGGTATTTTCCTGAAAGCGTGGATGCGGCAACCGCCGAATCAAAGTTCATTAAGGCCGTCAATAAAGGATTGTTGAAGATATTCTCGAAGATGGGAATCTCCACAGTCCAGTCCTATTGTGGAGCCCAAATTTTTGAGGCCATTGGCCTGAATAGCGAACTGATTGATCGGTTCTTTACCGGAACGGCTTCACGGATCGAAGGAATTGGTCTCAGTGAGGTGGGGGAAGAGACCTTGCGCCGACATGCGCTGGCTTATCGTCCGGTCCCCATGCGGCAACTAGATTTTGGTGGCGAGATTCATTACCGGATTCAGGGAGAGCACCATAATTGGAATCCTGAAACCATTTACAAACTTCAGCATGCCTCGCGTGCGAATGATGCCAAAGCCTATGCGGATTTTTCAGCCCTGGTGAATAAAGAGGATCAACGGCGCTCCAATCTTCGCGGACTGTTTGAGTTTAGCTGGGCGGGCGAACCGGTCGCTCTTGAAGAGGTGGAGCCTGCCAGCGAAATTGTGAAGCGATTTACGACCGGTGCCATGTCGTTTGGGGCAATCAGCAAAGAAGCGCATGAGACGTTGGCCATTGCCATGAATCGCATAGGCGCTAAAAGCAACACCGGCGAGGGTGGTGAGGATCCGGAGCGATTTACACCTTTGCCGAACGGCGATTCCAAAAATTCTTATATTAAGCAAGTGGCATCGGGTCGTTTTGGGGTAACGGCGCATTACCTGGTGAATGCCAAGGAGTTGCAAATCAAAATGGCCCAGGGTGCCAAGCCCGGCGAAGGCGGGCAATTGCCGGGCCACAAAGTCGATGAATTTATTGCCAAACTTCGCTATTCCACGCCGGGAGTGCAACTGATCTCTCCTCCCCCTCATCATGATATTTATTCTATCGAAGATCTGAAACAACTCATTTTCGACCTTAAAAATTCCAATCCTGAAGCCGCGATTTCCGTGAAACTGGTGGCCGAGGTCGGAGTTGGAACCGTGGCTGCAGGCGTGGCAAAGGCACATGCCGATAAAGTTCTCATAAGTGGAGATTCCGGAGGAACGGGAGCGTCTCCCTTATCGTCCATTAAGTACGCGGGAGTCCCCTGGGAATTAGGTCTGGCGGAAACCCATCAGACTCTTGTGCTCAATAACCTGCGTGGACGAATTCGAGTAGAAACCGACGGCCAAATGAAAACTGGCCGTGATGTGGTCATTGCAACCCTTTTGGGAGCGGAAGAGTTCGGTTTTTCCACCGCCCCCCTCATTGTGGAGGGATGCATCATGATGAGGAAATGCCACCTCAATACCTGTCCGGTAGGAGTGGCCACCCAAGATGGGGAGTTACGAAAACAATTTACGGGAAAACCAGAGCATGTTGTGAACTTCTTTATGTTTGTGGCGGAAGAGATCCGTTCCCTGATGGCAAAACTCGGATTCAGGACCATGCGCGAGATGATCGGACGGGTTGATAAGCTCAAAGTGCAAAAAGCTATCGATCATTGGAAAGCCAAAGGATTGGATTTATCTCCGTTATTAGTGAAGCCGGATGTCGGACCTGAAGTGGCCACCTCCTGTGTGCAAGCACAAGATCACGGTCTGAAAGAAATTTTAGATAATCAATTGGTAGAATTGTGTCAATCTGCCATTGACCGGGGTGAACCTGTTTCGCTGGATCTGCCTATACGAAATGTGAATCGGACCACCGGTACTGTTCTGTCAAGCCACATTGCACGCCGGTATGGGCCGGAAGGGCTTCCTCCCGACACGATTCGGATTAAATTTACCGGATCGGCCGGACAATCCTTTGGAGCATTTTTGTCGAAGGGTATTACGCTGACTCTGGAAGGTGAATCGAATGACTATTTGGGAAAGGGTCTCTCTGGAGGAACAATTATTGTAGTTCCCCCGCAAGGGGTGACGTATTTGCCGGAAGACACGATTTTGATCGGGAACACGTCCTTATATGGGGCGACTGGTGGTGAAGGGTATTTTTATGGCATTGCGGGAGAACGGTTTGCTGTTCGGAATAGTGGCGCACGGGCTGTTATTGATGGAACCGGCGATCATGGGTGTGAATATATGACCGGGGGGGTGGTGGTGGTTTTGGGGAAGACGGGGCGAAATTTTGCCGCAGGGATGTCCGGAGGAGACGCTTATGTCTTAGATGAGGATGGACAATTCCCTGCACGTTGCAATATGGGCATGGTGGAATTAGAGCCTGTCGTGTCCTCCGAAGATCAACAGACCCTTCGTGCGATGATTGAGGCCCATTTTCGCTACACACAAAGTGTCAATGCCAAGCGGGTTCTGGAATCGTGGGAGAAGATGTTGCCGAAATTTGTCAAAGTCATGCCGAGTGATTACAAGCGAGTGCTGCAGGACCGGAAAACGGCTTTGGCCAAAGAGCATGCTCAACGGAAACGTGAGGCGGTGAGCCGTGGCTGATCCTCGTGGGTTTTTGAAATATAAAAGGGAAGGGCCTCAACGACGGCCGGTTGGGCAGCGGGTGTTGGATTGGAAGGAATTTTATGACCCATTTCCCGACGAAAAGTTAAAAGTTCAAGGGGCCCGCTGTATGGACTGTGGGGTGCCATTTTGTCAAAGTCCCGCCGGCTGTCCTGTGGAGAATTTGATCCCGGAATGGAATGATCTCGTGCATCGCGGACGATGGAAAGACGCTCTCAAAGCGCTTCATGCGACCAATAACTTTCCTGAGTTCACCGGGCGCCTATGTCCAGCTCCATGCGAATCGGCCTGTGTGTTGGGCATTAATAGCGATCCGGTCTCCATTCGTGTCATTGAATGGAATATTATTGATAAAGGATTTGAGGAAGGTTGGGTCGAACCGGTGGTACCGGTTGGCTCTTCCGGGAAGCGCGTTGCGATTATCGGGTCGGGTCCAGCAGGATTGGCCGCGGCACAACAATTAGCCCGGACGGGGCATGAAGTGACAGTTTTGGAGAAGGCTGATCGGATTGGAGGCTTGCTTCGCTATGGAATCCCGGATTTCAAAATGGAGAAGTGGGTATTAGACCGTCGTTTGGAGCAAATGCGAAAAGAGGGTGTAAACTTTCAGACTGGCGTGTGTGTGGGTGTGGACGCCACCGTTCAGGACCTCCGTCATGATTATGATGCGGTATTACTTGCTATGGGAGCCGAGCAACCCAGAGAATTGCCGGTTCCAGGGAGAGATCTTAAAGGCGTTCATCTCGCCATGGACTATCTGACCCAGCAGAATAAGCGAGTGGCCGGGGATCCCGTTCCTGGAGAGCACATATCGGCTCAGGGCAAACGGGTGGTCATTATTGGTGGTGGTGATACCGGATCAGATTGTCTGGGAACGGCTCATCGTCAAGGGTGTCTGGAAGCCCATCAATTCGAGTTGCTACCCCAACCGCCACCGGCTCGGGCTGTGTCGACACCATGGCCCTTATGGCCGATGCAATTACGAACATCTCATGCCCACGAGGAAGGGTGTGATCGTGAATGGAGTATTGCCACCACAAAATTTTCAGGGGAAAACGGACATGTGACTAGTTTGCATGCGACCCGTGTGAATTTTGAGAACGGGAAGGTGGTTCCTGTGCCGGGGTCCGAGATCAAGATGGATGTTGACCTGGTGTTGTTGGCAATGGGATTTATCGGGCCGGTGAAGAACGGCCTACTGGATTCTTTTGGGCTTCAATATGATCCCCGAGGGAATGTAGCCGTTGATGAACACTTTATGACTAGTGTGGATGGGGTGTTTGCTACCGGAGACACGAAGCGCGGTGCGTCACTGATTGTCTGGGCAATTGCAGAAGGAAGAAAGTCTGCGGCCGGCATTCACCGGTATCTCCAAGCCGGGCAATCCTTTCGAGGGTCCTGATTGCATTTCCTTCCAGGATGTTTTGCGCATTCGTCGGATTTTAGAAGGCTCTTGTCAAATGTAAGTGATGGGTGTGAGCCTTCTGCCACCGACAATAAAGAAAAAGTAGTGAGCAATGGCAGCCCCAGTGCGTTCGCCACTCCGCTGTGATCACGCCTCCTTCCTGTACCTCTTCGTTCTTGTAATTTTGAGTTTGCCAGACGGGCATTTTTTGTAATGTCCCCCTCGGAATTTACTACTTCCTAGCCTTTTAAGTCGCTGGAATGAAGAAACTTTTGAGTTATTCAACAGACCCGTCAACTCGAGAGGCTGTCCATGATGAGTTTCTTCGGCGGGCAGGCAGGATTCCATTTCTGGGTGTTGGCTTATCGGTGGATGTGTATTCTCCTGATGTTTTTGATTTATATCAGGAACTTCGACGTGAACAAACCCCTATCGGTTATCTTGAAATTTTTCATGCGGCTTCTGAAGCTTTGGAGATGGTTCGAGCTGGGCTTCCTGACACTCCTTTGGCTTACCATGCCGAAGGGGTATGGGTCACGCAACCTGATTGGGACACCGCATACAATTCTCAAGACCGATTACGGGCTATCGCCAGCAATCTTCGAATGTTACAGGCTCATTGGGTCAATCAAGAATGTGCGGCCAAAGAAATAGCAGGTTTTTCATTTGGGACCTATTTGCCTCCTGTCTTTACCAGAGCTTCTGCTGACATTACGGCTTACCAGGCGTGGAACTTTCAGTTGCAGCTTGATGAATGTGTTTGGGGGCCTCAGGCTAACTCCCCATTGCTGCTTTTGGAAAGCCCACCATTAACCTATTTTTTGATGGGTGAAATGCCGTATGCAGAATTTTTCTCGTACATTACCGACAAAGCGCCCTGTGGGTTGGTCTTGGATCTCGGGCATGTTTGGACGGTCTATCGATATTCGGGCGCTTGGCGGAACCAGTGTCTGGAATCATTTTTCGAAGATTTTCTTAAAAAATTTCCACTGGAGAGAGTGATTCAAATTCATGTAGCAGGTCTGGATTGCCATCCGCATATACCTACACAAGTGGGGTCAGGAAAATTTGAGAATCCTCCTGAGTGGATTGACGCTCATGAAGCTCCCATTCCGGACGAATTACTTATACTCTTGGCTCGGGTGATAAGGGAACCTCGTCTACTCAATCTCAAAGGCATCGCTTTAGAAGTCGACAATAAGCAGATACCGCTCATTTGTCGGGAAATGAAAACGGTATTGAAGATGATGGAGCCCTTTGTGCATGTGCCTGCCCGGGTGCCTTCGCCCGCCACAAATCTTCAGATGGCAGCAACCTGTCCAGTAGAAAACGTCGAACCTTCTCGGGAAACTCGTGATGTATTAACGTGCCAATACAGAGAATTCATGGCCTTGGTCAGTGAAGTCCTGCGTGGCCGGCTGGAGGTACCTAGCCAATGGGATGCTGAAATGAATAAGGGTCTTCATGTGTATGCGACACAGTATTTACCATATGAGATTCTCTCATGGGGTGGAGATGTGAGGGTAATGTTTCCCAATGCGTGTGCTATTTTGGATCAATATGGGATTCCCTTGAAACAATTCGTTGAATTTTGGTTTGCCCATCCTCGAACATCTGAATCCGAATATGATTTCTTCCTGCTCAAAATTAATGTATTTGTGGAATTTATTGTGCAGGTGTTTCCTGGGGCGAGTTCACTGGTCAAGCAGGAAGCCGAGTTTCTTGCCAAAGGCTATCTCCTCGCGTCTCAGGGGCCATCGACGGACCCATGACTGTTCCCCGTAAAATTGGTTTTGTCTTTCAGTGACTTGGTCGATAAAAGGAGTTTGGCAGATTGGTTGAATGCTGGATTGAGGGTTTCTGCCTGTCAGGAAATTAAAAGTTCTTGGCCTGGGCTGCCGCTCCGGTAGAAAGGGCTTGATGGATTTCTTGAATGAGGCGCAATTCGATGTCGGTGATTTCAGATTGCTGGGCTGAGAACATCTGCCCGTTTTTGGAAAGTTTTTCAAATTCGGCACGGACCCAGATAGTGGTATGATCGGAAGGTCCTTTTTCAATCGAGAGGAGGTATTGGTTGCGAAAACCTGATAGTTCCAGCGAAGGAGGAAGAGACGTTTTGCGATCAGTAATATAGACGGCCTTTTGATCTGTTTGCATGCTGGCAAGTATTGAATAGCCATTTTTTGTGAGTGCGCCTTCTATGATTTCTGAAGCCGAGGAAAAGGGAAACGGCAACTCCTGACTTTGTCCGCCAATTTGATGGAGGGTCAGTGTCTTCCTCATTTGGTCCCGTTGGCTCCTAAGCCATTTGTTTTCTCCTTCCAATTTTCTGTGTTCTTGTTCCAATGTTTTAATCCTGGCTCCATCTTTTTTGGGGCTATTTGCCAATTCAGCCATTTGAGCCTGTGCGTCTCGAAGTTGTTCCTGGTGGGTTGTTTCTGCATCTCGTAGCTGAGATTCATAGGATTCTGCGGTTTTTCTAGATTCTTGATTTAGCAAGTCGATTTGTTGCTGCATAACTTTGTTTCCCTCTTGGAGGGAATGAATAACCGACTCCAGTTTGCTGGCCTGCTTTTTGAGCTGGATATTTTCTTCTTCGAGCCCGGAGTTATTTTGGGGACAACCAGTCAGCATAAAAATGAGCATCCCTGCGCCAATAAATAGGGCTTTGCTTCTTGGGCAGGGGAGAATATCTGGCCTCTGCTGGGATGTTGGGCAGCGCTGGAATGCTTGAGTTTTCACCGGCTCAGCATATCCGTGTATGGAAGATTGTGTTGTGGTTGGATCAAATGGGTACCTTTTATTAGGTATTTTAGGCTTAAACTGTTCTTATTTCAAACTTTCATATTGAGGAGTATTTTAAAGAAGAGGAATTGTCTGTAATTCCAATGGGAAATTGTGTAAATCTGCACGAGAGAGGTGTCATTCAAGTTTAATCCACTGCCTTTTCAGTGTCGTGTAAGGAGATTGCGATGAATCAGCTCATTCGGATAACTTTTCCTGTTCCTCCACTTTCATGTAATTGTTCGATTATCGGTGACAAAGAAACGAAGCAGGCCATTGTGGTGGACCCAGGAGGAAATCCTGAACGCATACTCGGGGAAATTGATGCCCTGGGGTTCACCGTCACGTCAATTTTGCATACGCATGCTCATTTTGACCATTTCTTAGCCTCCGGTCATATTAAGCAAGCGACGGGGGCACCTCTGTGTTTGCATTCCCAGGATCAAGATCTTTGGGACATGCTGGAAATTCAATGCCGAATGTTCAGCATCCCATATGTGCCTGCTCCTCCGCCGGACCGCTGGATTAAAGATGAATCAGATGTGCGTGTGGGTTCCTATTCAGGAACCGTGATCCATACTCCTGGCCATACTCCCGGGTCGGTATGTTTTTTCTTTGAAAGCCAAAATCTGGTGTTCTCCGGGGACACCTTGTTTCGTGGTGGAATTGGCAGAACCGACCTGTGGGGTGGAGATGGCCAGGTAATTGAGCGATCGATTCGAGAACGCTTGTACACCCTCAAAGAAAGTACACTCGTCATACCCGGACATGGGCCTGAATCGTCCATTGGTTGGGAGCGGGAACATAATATGTTTGTGCATGGATAATCAGTGCCGATTGAGTGGGGTTTGTCGCAGAAGAAAGTCAAGGAGACGCTATTCATCCCTTTGTATTGTGATGCTTATTTTGGGGCTTACTTGTAGAGTGGACATTCATCCATGTTGGGCTATTGCCTGTAAGGTGAATGGAGAAATTTGAGAATCGGTTTCAGTCCTATTGTGCGGTAAGCCTGGAGATTGCGGCCATCTGTTTTTGATGCAATTGAAATTATCTTTCGTTTCCACAATTCCCCCTGTTCGAAAAATGTATTACCAGTGCACGCAAAGTCATGGGTCTTCTTCTGTGTGGTGACAAACAGTCAATTGAGTTAAGAGGAAAATGGTCTAATAAAGTATCTCCTGTCTCATAAACTCAGACACCATGGAAGAAAAGGCTAATAATCACAGGAAATTTTTAAAAAATGGTTAAGTAATCTTTAATTTTCTTCTGATGAGGATTAAAGAAAGCATTTTTTTGTTTATATCTGTCAGGAATCGCAATGTTAAAAACCTTCTTGCGTCGAAGAATGCCATATGCTATAACCAACCCTCTTGTTGAAACTTAAACCATGTAAATTAGAAAATTGGCTTGCGTTCTTAGGTAAAACCTTCATTATCAACAGCTTCTCATGAGGAGGTAGGCGATGCACAGAGTGCTTCTATCCGTCCTTTTAAGTGCGGTTTTCGTTGCGGTCGGTAGTACAGGCGCATTTGCGTTACAGTCCGGTGGTGTGGAAATTGGTGACCTTGAAACGGGGTCAGTCGTGGGCCAGCCGTTTACAAAATTGGATGTTGATCTTGAGTTTAATGCCATGGAAATTGGTGGAAAGAAAGTCTGGTATCCCGCGACATCCATTTTGAGTCTAGTTTCTGGTGCAACAGGTGGGAGAGCAGGAAGACCAATTTTGTTCAAAGTAACCAACAATATGGACAAAGAACATGGTTTTGAGCTTTCCGCTGATTCAGCTTTTGCCGCTCCAACGTCGATGCATATTAAGCTTGTTTTGGCTCCTGGGGAAACCAAATATATCGGTATTCCCATGAGTGATCTCACGTATGTGACCTCGAACAATTTATTGAACTACAAGTGTCAATTACATGCAGCCCATTTGGGTGGACAGTTATTGATTCTGACCAAGTAGCTATTGCTTGGACGTACTTTTGTATGAAAAAGCCCCATCCTATTTCAGAGGATGGGGCTTTTTTATATCTGAATTCGTTTATTAACTACACTTCCTCGTCACTCTGACAATCCACGTTAGCGTTTAATGGGATTTTCTGAGCCGCAAGCAGTTCTCCTTCGACAACCAATAATAAAAACCGACTCTCCGTCGGTTCATCCTCCGGTAAATTTCTGACACTGGTGTTGAGATCGACAATCATTTCTTCCGGAGACTCGGTTGTGGTGTTATTAATCACCCAGAAGTAATGGCTGCCCTTGGGGTAGAGGTTAGAGACAAACCGGTCGATGGCCGTAGAAATCGATGGGTAAGCAGAGGTGCTGGTAGAGGAAAAGAGAACTAGAGAAAGCGTGAGCAATAAATTTGGGAGGTAGCGCATACGAGGCCTCCAGGTATGAGGTAAAATTTTTCCTTGGGGGAGATGGTGCGAAGGCTTTTTGCCATCCTTCATTTTGGCTGAAATCATATTAACTTACATGATATCTTATCGTGGGTATGTTAATTGAGCAAATCTCCAAATAATAGAAATGCGCTTCTAGGGCAATGCCCAGGGCTTGAGGCAAAAAGTTTTAATAGAAAAAAAGGATATATTTATAACAATGTTATCTTTTCTGCAAGGTAAAGGGGTCCCAAGTAAAAAGCGAATTTTCTTTCTTCTGGTCATGGCGTTGTTTCTGATTTCCGGTGCACTATTGTTTAATGCGCCGGAACAGACGCAAGTCATCAATATAAATTTTCCAAGCGGCGGGGTGTTGAAAGCGGAGGTTGCTGATACACCGGAAAAACTTTTATTTGGATTAGCGTTTAGAAATGTTCTCCCTCCCGGTGAGGGTATGATTTATATATTTGAAAATTCCGGTCTCCACCGGGTCTGGACAAAAGAGTTTCAATTTCCTGTTGATGTGATTTGGGTTGATGAGAGCAAGATTGTCGTGCATATAGTCGAAAAGGCCCTTCCTTGCAATGAACGGCAATGCCCCTGGTATGGGCCCCCGCCTCAAGATGCACGCTATATTGTGGAAGCCAATGCTGGGTTTGTGGACCAAGCCAAAGTTCAGATAGGGGAACAGGTCACCTTTACATTACTGGTCTCTTAGAGAAGAACCGGCTATGAATGATTCAGATTTTGAGGATGGTAGGGATTGCAGAGTATGCGAACCGCTGAGCCCAAAAGAGGGATTTGTTTATGTTGGGAAGCTGGAGGATATTCCAAAGGGAAAGGGACGTGTATTCAAAGTCGACGGAAAAAGGGTAGCTATTTTTCGTGTTGATGATCGTTGCTTTGCTATTAATGATATCTGTCCCCACCAGGGAGCCTCGTTGGGAAAGGGCCGGTTGAAAGGCTTTCTGGTTTCTTGTCCGTGGCACCATCAGCAATTTGACATTCGCTCGGGATTTGGTCCGGATGGCGGAGGCTATTGTGTGGTCAACTATGATGTGGTGATTGATAAGGGAAATGTGTTTGTTTGTTTGAAAAAACGTGATTGGCTAACAGGAGAATAGTGAGCTTAACAGACGGAACATGAGCTAAGTTTTAGACAAGGTGAGTGCATGAATATTGATCAAGTTCAGGCGAAAGCAATTCAGGTTTTCCAGTCGGACACATTTATGGTGCATTTATGGGAAGATCGGACCCGTGGGGAACAATGGGTTCCAAGTTATGACCCCAAAGTGCTGGGATTAGTGGGAGATGAGTTTCTTCGAACGGTCAGTAATAATGCGGTAGATTCCGGACGGAGATCATTTGAATTTCGGGCGCTGGAGCCCGGAACCCATCATGTGGAGTTTAGTAAAAGGATGGCATGGAAGTTTACCGCAGAAGATCGACGGATTTTTAAGGTCATAGTCTCCCCTCTGTCTTCCTGATTGAAGTTAGGGCATGCCGGATATTGGGTATTTCAATGGGCACTTTTCTCCATTGGAGGAGATTAAGATCTCTCCGGATGATCGTGGATTCTTATTTGGGGATGGCATCTATGAAGTCATTCGTGCCTATCATGGGGTTCCTGCTTTTTGGAATGAGCATTTTAATAGGCTGGTTAGGAGTGCCCGAGAAACCCAGATCCAATTTTTTTTAGAACCACCCCAATTTCTGCGCCTCCTTCTTTCCGGTCTTCAGCAGAGTGGGTATCAGGAAGGAAAAATCTATATTCAGGTAACCAGAGGTGTCGCTCCGCGTGAGCATACTTTCCCTTCTAATAGAGAACCTACCGTCTTTTTGGCATTTCGCCAAATGGTTGGATTGCCAACTAAAGTCTTTCAGCAGGGGGTAAGTGTTATTACCCTGCCTGATACTCGATGGCACCGCTGTGATATTAAAAGCCTGAATTTGCTTCCGAATGTTCTGGCCAAGCAACAGGCCCGTGAGGCCAAGGCCTTTGAGGGGATTTTTGTGAGAGACGGACAGGTGACTGAAGGGGCTACGAGTAATATCTTTGTTGTGAAAAATGGCGTGCTTATTACCCCCGAAAGGAATCATTTAGTCCTGGCTGGTGTGACACAGCAACAGGTGGCGACCTTAGCTCAGGCAAAGGGCTTGGACGTCCAATTTCGACCAATTCCTATTTTAGAGTTACTTCAATCTGACGAGATCTTTCTCGTGGGCACAACAATTGAGGTTTTGCCTGTTATTCAGGTGAATGGACAACTTATACAGGATGGAAAGCCAGGCCCCATTTCCAGTGATCTTCAGAAAGAGTTTTCCTCCTATGTTGCCGGGATCACCCTGTCGTAGCTTTTTAAAAGTCAATTTTAAAAGGCTGAAGTGAATTTTAGCTGTAAATCGGTGACAATTCGCCTAATTTCCACATCCATTTCTGAAATGCCAATTTTTATAGTAGTTGTGATAAATGCAATGAAATCAAACTCATATCTTTCAGACTTGACAGCCTCAATCGATTGGATTACCTTTTGCGCTTCCCAACATTTTCATGGAATATTTTTGACTGTTTGATTTGTAGAATATGTCTTCGGTTTGTCAGTTTTTTTCACCTTAAGGAGGCCGGTCCATGTTTCACATGAAATCTAGGAAAGCGATCACCACACTTTCCATTGGATTGTTAGTCGGGGGGTCCAGTTTTTTGTCAGGGGGAATCCTCCTGGCTGAAGAAAATCAGGACAAAGTTATTCATAGCACGGGGATGGTTCATCAAGAGTCACCTGAATGGGCAGAGCGTTTGAAGGGCCAGACCATCATGGAGGACACCAAAGAAGGCCGACCGAATCGAGCGGCCATGGTGGAACGCCAACATGATCGGATCATGCTGAGAATGGAAAACGAGTCTGGTGCTCAACATGCTGACCATACAGCGACCGGTTTTTACAACACGATGACCAATATGCACCAGTATGGGGCGGGAGGCCAGGATTTACTTTTGGCATCTGATCGTAATGTGGAGCCTGTTGCAGCGAGTGGTGGAAATTGTCCTTCAACTGCCCCTGTCAGGGAATATGATATTTCGGCCATCAATGCCGAGATTACTCTCAATCAATGGCTTGATTACTATCCTGGCTATATGTATGTGCTGACCGAAAATATCGATAAGGTGCGGGAAGAGGAAGCCAAAAATGCTGAAGCGAGAGAGGTGGAAGGCCATGGTGATCCTGGCGCGGTCACGAACGGTCTTCAGGATCAGTGGATCCAACCACTGGTGATCAGAGGAAACCAAGGGGATTGTGTGAAATTCACCCTCCGAAACCAACTTGAGTTTGGTGAAGAGGCCAGTCTTCACATCCATGGTTCGAATATGGTTATCAGCAAGACGGGGCAGCCTGCTACGACAACCAATCGCGACACGGTCGCTGAAGAAGGGGAAGTCGTGGAGATGGAATGGTACATTCATCCGGACACCCAGGAGGGTGGTCGCCAATTTCATACATTTAGTAATGATCGGGAATTGACGGTCATGGGTCTTATGGGGACATTCGTGGTTGAACCGCATGGTTCCGAATATTTGAATCCGTTGGGAGACGGAGACCCAACCCCGATGGCCAGTGGGTGGCAGGCCATAATCAAAAATGGAACGGGACCTGATTTTCGTGAGTTCGTGTTGATTTATCATGAGGTGGGTGACGAAGCGTTTCGTCCGGTAAACAAACATGGTGACTTCTTACCCCAACGGGATCCTCTCACCGATGCCTATCGGCCTGGAGCTCGAGCTCTTAATTACCGGAGTGAGCCATTTGGTATCAACAACATGCATGTGCAGCACGAATATTTCGGGTTTGAAGACGAATCTATGGGATATAGTTCCTACACCTTTGGTGATGCACCAACGACGATTCCTCGTTCCTATCTTGGGGATCCGGCCAAGTTCAGGTTGGTTCACGGAGGGTCTGAGGTATTCCATTCCCACCATCCACATGGCGGGACGATCCGATGGCCAAGAAGCCCACGGGCGATTGATCAAATGCCGATGTGGCATGCCGCGAAAAATGGCCCCGTTAAATATCCGGTTATCAGGACAAAGACCGACCGGGTTGATGTAGAAGTGATTGGGCCATCAGAAGCGTTGGATTTGGAGACGGAATGTGGATCTGGCTTATGCCAACAACTGGCGGGTGACTTCTTGTTTCACTGCCATGTCGCTCATCATTACGTTGCAGGAATGTGGGGGTATTGGCGGGTATATAATACCATGCAGACAGACGACAACCGTACGGATGTCATGCCAAACCTCAGGGAGTTGCCTGATAGAAAAGGGCGGATGCAGGTGGGCGTTACTTCCGATCAATTGATTGGTAAAACAGTTGATTGGTTTGGGAAAACATTCACCATCGTGGAAAAGGGAAAGACCAACTGGAAATCGAATCCAGCGGTCGTGAATATTAAAGAATGGGTGGAAATTCAGTTGCCGGCCCAAGGAAAACCGGGTCATAAAGATGACGAAAAGGGCCAAATTATTTCTTATGATGCGACGGTATTGGATTGGGCCTGGGATGGTAATAAAGCCATGTCTGAGAAAGAAAGCACAATCGAGAACCCAAAATACCATTCGTCTACTCCAGGAAAACGGCGCCCAATTCTGTTTGAGCCAAGGACGGGAAAGGTATCATGGCCGCATTTGACCCCACATTTCGGTAAACGGGTCATGTTCCCACCAAATCACAATCCAGCCCCATGGCTGGAAATGATTCATCAGGATGAAAATGGTCTACGAACCTCCGAGCCAGCCAAACCTGGAGAAAATGGCCGGTGGAGTTTGTGTCCGGAGAATGCCGGACGAAAATATTACAACATTCATTTCATTAATACCCCCATTGAAATGGCCGGGGCCCAGGGTGAGGAAGCTCCTGTCATTGATCCCTACGGATTGATTTACGTCCTCCATGAAGAGGAAGAGGAAGTACGAAAAGATAACGATAAAAAATTGCCGTTGGTATTTCGCGCCAATATCTATGACTGTGTAGACTATACCCTGACCAGCGAATGGTTGGATGACGATTTTACAAATTTCCAATCTTCTAAAATCAACATTCATCCTCATTTCCTTCAATTCGATAACCAGGCATCGGATGGAGTAATCACAGGTTTTTCCTATGAGCAGTCCGTCCGACCGTTTACCATGCTGGAGAAAAAGACCAAAAAAGGTCTGCCTGTGCCCATGAATAGCGTGTTCACAGCTAAGGCCAAAAAAGGTGATTCCAGTATTAAGGTTAAAAACGCTAAGCAATATCATGTCAATACGGAATTGCTGGTCGGGGCCGATAATGTCAAAGGCAACGAGATTCGTCGCATCAAATCAATAAAAGGCGACACTATTACTTTTGTTCGACCACTGCAGCATGATCATCCCGTGGGGGATATTGTGACGGTAGAATTTGTGCGGTCACGACTGTGGGCGGATGCAGATGTGGGAACGGTGTTTTGGCATGACCATGCCTTTGGGGCCACTACGTGGCCTCATGGTGGATTCGGGACATTAGTGGTGGAACCGGTTGGATCAACCTATCATGATCCTAAAACCGGGAAACCGGTCAGAAGTGGTCCTATCGCCGATATCCATACGGTGGAACCGGTCGGCTACGGCGTGGATAACAGCTTCCGGGAAATGGTTATCCAAGTGCATGATACGGTTCCGCATACAGTCAACATAGTGACCGCTGGGAATCCGCCTGGGCAGCCGGTCGAGGTAGCCTTAGAGGCGGGGAAAACGGTGTCATTTATGATGCCGGAAAAAATTCTCATGACCCCAATGCCCTTCCTTAACGGAGGGACGCATACGACGGGAAGCGGCCTCAATTTCAGGGCGGAACCCATTGCCCAACGTATGGCCGTGAATCCCGATGCTTCAAAAATATTCAGTAGCACTGAGCACGGTGATCCCGACACGCCGTTGCTACGGGCGTACCTGGGAGATACCGTGGTATTCCGTCTATTGCATACCCTCATGAATGAAACGATGACCTGGACCATTTCAGGACACACGTTTTTGAGCGAGAGATATGCAGGAGATGCCAATAGAAAAAATTCCATGCATATTGGTATTGCCGAGCGATATGATTTAGTCGTTCCAAAGGCAGGCGGTCCTCGTCTGCAGCCTGGAGACTATATCCATTTTAACGGACGGTCTTCAAAATTCTCAGAGGGGGCATGGGGAATCTTACGAGTATTGGATAAGGAGACTGAGGACCTAAAACCGCTCCCGGCAGGGTATTCAGGTCGAAATAAGATTCCAGAGCCTCTTCCTGTATGTCCTGAAGAGGCTCCGGTGAAGTCATTTAACGTGGTCGCCATGGACTTCCCAGGGATGAGTTTTAATCCTAGTGCTGAGGAATCAATTGAGATCGACTTTGAGAGGACCATCGAACTGAGAAATCCTGAGGGCAAGATTTACGTCCTTGAGGATGAGGTCACTAAAGTGGCAGGGGATTACCATCCGATGCCATTGACTATTCGGGCAAACGTGGGAGATTGCATTAAAGTGAATCTCAAAAATAAAATGAAAGAGAGCCGGGCTTCATTCTCGGCCATTTCATTGGCCTTCAATCCGCAAGATTCTTTGGGGGCCAACGTCGGAAATAACCCGGGGGATCAAACGATTGCCCCAGGTGAATCAAAGACGTATACCTATTATGCCGATCCTTTTAACGGGGAGATTTCATCTCTGGTATGGGACTGGGGAAATGTGATGTTAAACCCGCGAAACGGCTTGTTCGGGGCAGTCATCATCGGGCCTAAAGGGTCGCAATACCGGGATCCAAAGACCGGTGCGGATATTTCCCTTAAAAATAGCTGGGAAGCGGATGTGATTGTTGATCAGACCATTCCTGGTCAAGAAAACCGCCGAAATTATCGTGATGTAGCTTTACTCTTTCAAGATGAAGACAACATCATCGGTACCAGCTTTATGCCGTATGTTCAGAATGTGGCCGGGTTGACCGGGGTTAATTATCGCTCTGAACCCTATCTTCATAGAGAAGAGGCAGGTTGTACACTTGGGCGCATGTTCCAACCCTGTGAGGTGGATAATCCCCAAGATCCCGTTACTCCGATTATCCACGCACATGCAGGAGATCCTGTGAGGATCCATGTGTTCGGTGCCAGCAGCGAGCAAAACGGGATGTTTAGTGTAGAAAAGCATGAATGGCCGATTGAACCCTTCATGCCGGGAGCCGACGAAATCAGTGTGGTCGAATTCGCTGGTTCGGAAACGATCGATGTGTTTATTCCGTCCGCCGGAGGGCGTGATATGCTTGCCGCAGATTATGTCTGGAATAATCAGCGCCTGCCTTACTCCCAATCGGGTCAGTGGGGTTATTTAAGGGTCCTACCTAAAAATGACCAACGGATCCTGCCTTTGGAAGGGGGTGCCAGTGATGTGAAGCAAGCTTCGATCGACGTGGTGGAGACTGGCCGGGTGTTGCCGGTGGCAGCCAAATAGCCACTTTTACCATTAAGGTTTTACGAATGGGGGATTCGCAAGAATCCCCCATTTTTTTATGTTTATTAAAACGGACGTCTTCGGTTTTCTAAAGCCAGGCAACTCGAAGTTCCATTTGAGAAAATTTGAAAATGGCAACAGATCAATTGATATAATATTCTTTTAGAAAGATTTTTTCGTATATGAAATATTCGGATAATCCATCATACTTATCCTTTTTTAAATTCTGCTGAATATGTACTAAACCGATTGTAGCAATGAGTATAGGCGGATTATGGTGGTTGTCTCAGACGCCTTGACCTCACTGAAAGGTGAAGCTACGATTCGGTCCATTAAACGACCATACTGAAATACAATTATTGGGATTCCCAGCAAATGCCTTCTTCCAGAACGACATACAAAGATCAGTGCTTGTCGTTGGGATGGTGAATTCTCCAATTTTTCCATCAGTGGCGTCTTCGTCGTCGGATTAATTTGGAGGGGACTATGCGTGAAAGACAAAGCAGGAAGTATCTTGTGGTAATGGGCTTGATGGTAATCGGGTTTACCCTGATGTCGGGGATTATGGCGTGGGCACTGGACGTGTCTGACATACGGCCGGAGTGGACGGAGGAGGGCAAGAAATTGGCTTTACAGCGGACGCAATGGCCTACCAAAGAAAAGAGAGTGGTGATTCCAGCCGGTTGGTTTACGATGGGAAGTAATAAGAAAATTGATAGGAAGGCTTACCGGCCTGAGATGCCTCAACGCCAGGTGTATCTGGATGCTTTTGAGATTGATGCCTATGAAGTCACGGCTTTGGAATATTTGCGTTTTGTCGTGGACACGGGCCGTCCGCCATTGCCGGATTGGAAATTTGACGGGGGAAATTTTCAGGAGAGTATGGCCCATCATCCCGTGATGCATGTCACCTGGTATGATGCTGATGCCTATTGCCGGTGGGCCGGCAAGCGGCTCCCGACGGAAGCAGAATGGGAAAAAGCGGCCAGGGGAACGGATGGACGAATTTATCCGTGGGGAAATACGCCGGCAGGTCTGACGCGAGCCAATTTTGGGAGATCGGGCATATCCGGTCCTGTCCGTGATCGTCCTGAGCGGTTGCTTCTTTATCCACCTATTATTTCTGTTGATAAATATGAAATCGGTATCAGTCCCTATAACGTGTTCCAGATGGCAGGGAATGTCGCAGAATGGGTGAACGATTGGTACGATCCGGACTATTATCAGACGGCTCCGGACCGGAATCCTCAAGGCCCGTCTACCGGTGAACATCGGGTATTCCGGGGAGGTGGATGGATGGACAGTACTCCGACCGTACGGACCGCCCAGCGCAATGGAACCGCTCCTGAAACACAGGCCAACTGGCTTGGCTTTCGGTGTGCTGCTGGATTGAAAGACGACCTTACCCATTCGATTCCAACTCCTTGAATGTAAGAAATGGATGTATTCTTGTTTCTGCGCTGGTTTTCATTCCTTCTCACAAATTATTTACTCTTGTATATCCCTTTCTCCAGGACATAGTGGACTGTGCGAGTTTCAGAGAGTTTGAGTTATCAACCGGCTTAGAGTTGAAGTTCCGATGACCCAAATGTGGTAGGGTGACATGAGAAGAGTGGTTTCATACAAGAAGCATTCTCCATACTCTTTTGCGTGGTTCGGATAAACCTTTTAAAAGCTTGAGTGTGTCGTAGCATGTGACTCCTGGTGTTTCTTGCTCATAGGATATTGGGGAAGCAGACAGATATTACACATAGCTATTTATTGGTGGGCAGTGGTAGGAAGGAGGGAATTGGAATGATGATGAGGGTCATGGTGATCGTGATGTTCCTGATGAATGTGTCATCCATAGGGTTGGCCTATCAGGAGAGCCCGGTCAGCAATGGAGGGGCAATTCAAGGCCATATTCGCATTCATGGGGAACGCCCAAGGCCGATGGCGTTTAATCTCGTCACGATCCCGGATGCCGTATATTGTGGAAGAATTTCTACCGGAACTGGGTGGCGCATTGTTGAGGATTTTATTATTGGGCCTCAGGGATCGCTTAAGGATGCGGTGGTGATGGTGAAAGGGATAGAAAAAGGCAAACCGTTTTCTTTGCCAAAGGTAGAGGTTGAAGCCATTGATTGTGATTTTTTACCATTTGTCAATGTCTTAAAGGATCAGGATGAAATAACTGTGATCAATATGGATCCGGTAGAACATGATATCCAGGGATATGAAACGGCCAGAGAACGAGGGGCCAGGGTCTTGTTTAATCGTCCATTGCCCATGAATCCCTTTCATAATGTGGTTGGGATGTTTGGAAAAAACGTCCATACCCATCTGCCCGGAAAACCGATGATTGAAAAAATTCATTTGCGAAAAGGACGGGATGTTTTTGTTATGCAATGTGGTTTTCATCCCTATATGTTTTCATGGGGATTAGTGGTGGATAATCCCTATTATTCGATTACCCCAGAGGATGGAGCCTACGAAATTCGCGATATACCCGCAGGAGAATATCAAGTGACGGTCTGGCACCCTGGTATGAAAACCTATTTGGAAAAAACTGTACGTGTGGAATCGGGAAAAACGCTGACATTGGATTTCCAATATGAGTCTCCCCAAGGGCGGAGAAGCGTGCATGAAATGCAGGAGAATCCACATTTTGGAATGGAGATGCTTGGAGAGGGCGTTGAGATTATTCCGTCGTTACGACGGCAAGTTCCCTGAGGACATGAGGTAATCATGAATAAAAATCGAGTAGTAGAAATGGCCGTCATCGGTCTCCTCTGGATAACCAGTTCGACCGCTTTCGCGTATGAAATTATTGACGTAACGGACGGGGCCACCATTGTCGGTAATGTGACCCTCAAGGGCATTCCGCCTTCTCCTAAAGCGTATAACCTGGTGACGTTCCCTGATCCGGAGTATTGCGGCCGCATTTCTGATGGGCAGGGCTGGCGGCTACTTAAGGATTTCGTGGTGAATGATGACAATCAACTTCAAGGAGTCGTGGTGGTGGTTGAAGGCGTTAATGCCGGGAAACCTTTTTCCCTTTCTATTCCGAAGGTGGAAGCTCGGGATTGTCAATTTCTGCCCTTTACGACGGTAGTGCGTAATGAGCATGGGATTGAAGTGGTGAATATGGATCCGGTCATGCATGATATTCAAGCCTATGAGACGTCGTTGAGCCAAGGGACACGGGTGTTATTTAATTCTCCTCTGCCCTTTAATCCTCGGCATCAACGTGAGAATATCCATGCGACGCATGAGCATCTGCCGGGGAAATCTTTGGTTCATCAATTTCAACTGAGCAAAGGACGAAAAACATTTGTGATGCAATGCGGGTTCCATGCCTACATGGAAAGCTGGGCGATTGCGGTGGATAATCCCTATTTCAGCTTTACCAATGAAAAGGGAGAGTATGTCATTTCTTCACTCCCGGCTGGAAGCTATCGCATTCGTGTCTGGCATCCAAGTGTCAAACATGAGCAGGTTTATGAATTTTCCGTAGAACCAAACCAAACCGTGCGGAAGGATTTTTCCTTAGAATCTCCCGTGGCTCGTTGGACGGCGCATACCATCCGGACGCCGCCGAGATTTACCCCCGCTGCCTTGGGCCATCCAGTTTTGATAGAGCCTCTGGTTGAACACCAAAGGCCATGAAATGGATAGACTTTTCCCTCCTTCTCTCCCGAACTTGTGACAAAACCTTTGCAGGGTTCGTTGTTTGTGCCATTTTCGGAACGGTGGCCTGGTCCCCGTTAGCCTGGGGCTTTGCCGGTTCTTCCAGTTTCCCCCACGATGATCCCCCAGAATTTTCGGCGAGACTGATGTGGAAAACCGGAGGACGTATCGCCAAAGCCCAGTTGTTTGTGAAAAATGATCGGTATCGGATTGAACCGGCGGGAGGAGTACGAACAGAGTTAGGCTTTGCGAGTGTCCTCATTATTCGGTTGGATAAACAAAAAACCTGGTATGTGTTTTCGCAACGCCGAATGATTGTGAGCGTTCCCTTAACTTTGGATTTTTTGTTACCATTTTCTATCAAGTTGGAAGGAGAGACGAGTCGATCGGTTATTGGGGAATCCGTGGTAGGCGATCAACCGGCCCTGCTCTATGATGTGGAGGTCAAGGATCGGTTTGGCCAACTGGAACGATATTTCGAATGGGTGGATCCTAAACGGGAGATTCTCTTGAAGCTCTTAAGTCAGGATCGGGATTGGTTTGTGGAATATCACCATGTGGTGCTTTCTTCGCAACCGGATTATTACTTTGAAGCGCCTTTGGGCTATCGAATTATTGAGGCACAGGAAGCCCCGATTCCGAGAGGGTAGAAAGATGATATGGCTAGGAGACGGGGGTAAACAATAAAGGATGAATCGTATGAATGTTGTGCTCGTTCTCGGTGTTCTGTGGGCTCTCTCAGGGTCGGTGTTGGCGGAAGAGGCACATGACTCAACCTTCATTCAGGCGCAAAAAGCCTACGATCAGGGTCAATTTCAACAGGTCGTTGACCTTGTTAAGCCTTTACACAAAGAGAGCACTTCCCTCTCCCAGCCTTCTCGTCTATACCTCCTTGCATTAGCACGCTTGGGAAAGACTCCCGAAGCCATTGAGATTTATGAAAAATCCATTACCGCGACAAAACGGGAAGATGAACCCTTCTTACGCCAGCTTGCCATCGCCTGTATATTGCCTGTCCGTTCCGACATGCGGGAACAAATGCGGGGCGCTGCCTATACGGCGTTAAAGGAAATCGAATCTGATCAGGCCGTGGAGTATTTAGAAAAAGGCTTAACCGATGAAACCGGCATGATTAGAGCATTAGTGGCAGAAGCCTTAGGGCAAAGAAAAGCGGGGCAGCGTTCCAGGGTGTTTCGTGAAGCATTGAAAGACGGAGCCGGTTTGGTGCGGGCAACTGTTTTGATTGGACTTGGAAAATCCGGCGACAGGAGTCTTGAGCCCCTCATAAGACCATCGTTGAATGATGAGCAGCATCTTGTCCAAATTGCCGCAGCAAGGGCATTATATGAGCTGGGTTACAAGGAATACTGGGCGCGTTTGGAGCAAGGTGCGTCAAGCCAGGAAGGATATGAACGGGGCGCGGCTATCCGTGCATTTGGTGAATTAGGGGATCGTCGTGCGATACCGATCTTGGAAAAGACTATTTCCGATTCTCAACCCTCTATCCGTGCCGCGGCCATTGCATCCTTGGGAAAATTGCAAGCTCCTGAATCTTTGCCGACATTGAAGGCAGTGTTGTTTGATCGTATTCCTGCGGTGCGGAGTGTGGCGGCTTTTAGCATGGGGTATTACGAACAACATCAAGTGTTAACTCCGTTAACCAGGGCGTTGGCCGATTCAAATTCCGGGGTGCAAGCGGCGGCCGTGGCGTCATTGCTACGGTCAGGAGCGCCTTATTCAGTGGTCAAAGATACCGTTCAACATCTCCTCAATGACCAAAATCCGGCCATTCGATCGGGTGCGGTCAAGGCGCTTGGAAATGGAAAAGGTCCTGACGTTCTCAATGTTCTTATTTTGGCTCTCAATGATCCATTGCCTCGACCCAGGATTGGGGCCTCGCGCGCATTGGGTCGTATTGGCGATCGCACGCTCCTCCCGACTTTAAAGCGTCTCCTGCGAGATACTGATGAAGCGGTGCGGGTGACTGCTGCCGCCGCCATTGTGAGGATTCTGGATAAGGAGATCGGTCTTTAACCGGTTTGTTTGCGGCCCTAAGAGAGGTCTTCCTGAAGATGGCCAGGTATGACCGGATAAAGGGTGTGAACATGTTTCCCCAATTTGTGCAGTTTTTTAGTCACTGCTCCCCTCTCGACCAATTCTGGCGCACAATCATCAAGTTCGCATTTGTCCCGAAATCTGTGGGTATAAATCACTTACGGCATATCCGGGGAAGTTGCAGATTGTTGATGGTCGCTGGGCTCAGCGTGTTGTTTCTCATCAGTCCCCTTCATGCTGAAATACGGCCTCATGGGGAGTCTGTCGGTCATCCGATTGTTCAATGGCATGAATGGGGAAATGAAGCATTCGGACGTGCTCAATCCGAAGATAAATTAATTATTTTGGATCTCACCGCCATTTGGTGTCATGCCTGCCATGTGATGGATCAGACGACTTATGCCAACCCTCATATCGTACAGCTACTCAACACCAAATTTATTCCTGTTCGGGTCGATACGGATCAGCGTCCCGATTTAGATGCTCGTTACCGAGCGGGAGGATGGCCGACGACCAATGTCCTCTTGCCAACCGGAGAAATTCTTTTTCAAGCGAATGCCTTGGGTTCTGAGGAAATGGAAGCCATGCTTCTTGAGGTGCAGTCTATCTATGACACCGACAAGGCAATGTTGCTTAAGAAAGCTTCTCAATTATGGGAGCGGGTACAAAAGAAGGTGGAAGCCGGTTCTTCCAAAGCGAATGTGCTTCAGGCTGCCATGGTCAAACAAAGCGTGGAGATGATGAGAGCCCAATTTGACTCAGTCAATGGAGGGTTTCGGGATGCCCCCAAATTCTTTGAACCCGAAGCCATCCAAATGGTTTTGGCCTATGGCTTCTTTGAGGATGATCCAGAGTTGCTCAAGATAGGATTGGATACCTTAAAAAAGCAAGTGGGCTTACTTGATCCGGTTTGGGGCGGGTTTTACCGCTATGCTGAACAAGCAGATTGGAGCCAACCGCATTTCGAAAAGATGTTGTCGATTCAAGCTCTGAATCTTCGCAATTATATTGAAGCATTCCAACTCACCGGAGATCTTCAGTTTAAACGCATAGGTTTGGCGCTCATTGAATATGTTTCGAGGTTTTTAACCGATCCGCAAACGGGGTTGTTGTACGAAAGTCAGGACGCCGACGTCAGAGGAACTGATGGGATAGTGTCCATGTCTGGTGCCGAGTACTATTCTCTCAATGAGAGCAAACGATTGGCCATCGGTATCCCATATGTGGACCAACGAGTTTTCACAGGGAGTAATGCTTTGATGGCATGGGCCTATTTGCATGCCTCCGTGGTGTTGGAACAGGTCGAGATAGGGGATTCGGCTCTACAGATATTGAGTCGGTTATTTCAGAAGCGTTTTGACGTGAATAAGGGGCTTGCTCATGGAGCACCTGGAGACGGCCCCAACCTTTACGGTTTATTATCGGATCACATATTCTTTGGCCAAGCGTTACTTGAGGCCTTTAGAGTGACCGGGCGGTATCAATTTTTGCAAAATGCTGAAGCCCTTGCCCAAGTGACCCAGCGGTTATTGCACGATTCGGCGAATGGAGGATTTTTTGATCATCCACAGATTCCAGGTACATTCGGTCTTCTGAAATTCCCCACCAAACCGGTGAAGGAGAATTTTCAAGCCGTTCTCTGGTACCTTGATCTTTTTCATTCGACGGAGAAGCACACGTATCGCTCCATTGCTGAGAGCACGTTGCAGGCCATGGTCATGTCCCGGCAACCTCTTCCCCTCGCATTGTCCGGTTTGGCTATCGATCAATGGTTTCGGATACCTATTCATATTGCGGTGGTGGGAGATTTTGACGATGCCATGACCAGAATTTTAATGATGGAAGGTCAGCGAATGTTTTGCCCTGGAAAAATTGTGAAAAATTTTGATCCCAAGGAGGGACAGCCGAAATGGGGTGACATTATTTTTCCCTATGACGAACGACCCGCAGCATTTATCTGTACTGACCGGCTGTGTTCCGCTCCGGTTTTTCATGCCGAGGACATGAAACAGAGTGTGGCTGACATGATGGCCGTACTCAGAGCCCCTGTTCGACAATGAGCGAAGCTGCCTAATTACCAGTCTGAATTTTAGGGGATTATCGGGTGTTTCAACCCTTTTCATTTTTCAGCGAACTAAAAGGCCTAAGGTTTAGCGCAAAGGACCTAGTTCCTGTTGGGTTTCTTGACACGTTTTTTTTATTCCTGATATATACGGAAGTGGGTGCTGTCGGACGATCCATTTCAAGATCAGCCTTTTTATACCTGGCCGGGGTAGAAGGGGTTGATCTCATCAAGTTAGGTTGTTTTCCCACGTCAACTCAATTTCATTCTTAACTAGGAGGAAGAATCATGAGGAATCGTCAGTCTTTAACTATGTCTTTTTTAGTGGGCTGCATTCTTATTGCTGCCCCATTAGTCGCTCAGGCCGGGGGAACAATTAAAGGGAAAGTCACATTTACCGGAGAAGTTCCACCGCCCAAAGAATTTGCCTTCTCAAAATTTCCCAATGAAGCGTTTTGCAAAAAAAATGAGAGCAAAAGTGCGGATGGTGAAACTCGGCTTCTCAAAGAAGTGGAAGTAGACGGAAGCAAGGGGTTAAAGCACGCGGTCGTCGCTGTTACTGATATTAAGGATAAAGCATTTTTAGACAAAGCGGATAAAGAGGCTCCCCAATTGGTGGAGGCGGAATTGTGTGAGTTTAGGCCATATACCGGAGTAGCCGTGAGTAAGGGCCTGTTTAAGGTCGTTAACAACGATGCCGATCCCAGCGATCCTAAATCGGCTGAAGGGGTGTTGCACAACCCGCATAGCTTTGATCAATTGGGTGCCAAGTCCAGCACCGAATTCAATATCGGTCTGGCCAAAAAAGGCGATTCTTTAGAGAAAAGTGTCAAATTGAAAATGTCGAAAAAGGGGTCTGTGTTGCGGTTGCAATGTGACCAGCATGAATTTATGCAAGGCTGGTATTTGCCCGTCACCAATGGGCATTATGGTGTGGCTGGTGCGGATGGAACTTTCGAAATTAAGGACGTGCCTGCCGGCAAGCATAAAGTAGTGGCCTGGCATCCTATTGCCGGCCAAGTAGAAGCCGATGTGGATGTGAAAGACGGGGGAACCGTCGAAGCCAATTTCGAGATCAAATAAGTCTCTTTCGATTGAGGCAGAGGATTTCTTCAAGGGCAACTAGCCATGAGCTAGTTGCCCTTGTTTTTTGTGGAGAAGGGTAGATTATTTTTCTGATCGTTCAGCATTTGACCTCGCAAAATGACCCCGTTAAGATCGACATCGAAAATGATTTTTCATGTTGCCAGTTGAGTTTGAGGCCCCATGTGATTCGTGAATCGTCTCTCGCAGATATTTTCCAGATAGGATACTACTGGGAAACCAAAATTCTCCTTACTGCTGTTAAGCTGGATCTCTTTACCGCCCTCAAGGGACATTCGCTCACGGTCAATGAGGTTGCCGATTCCCTGAAGCTCAATTCTCGGGCTTTGGAGTTGGTCATGAACGCACTAGTGGCGATGCGTGTGTTAACGAAGGGAGAGAAGCTGTATACCAATACTCCTGTGGCTGAACGACATTTGGTGCAATCAAGCTCAGAGTATGTGGGCCATTTATTACTGTTGCATGACGCTGAGTGGAGTCATTGGGGGCAATTGGAACAGACCGTAAAAACCGGGCGGTCACCTGTGACGCAACATGTTTTTGAAACGAATCCGGAATTGGGAGCCCATGTGCTCACCGTCCTGGATCGAATCGGGCAGGGAAGTGGGCAGGGATTGGCGAAAAGTGTCCCCATTCACGGAACGGTACGGATGCTGGATATTGGTGGTGGGGCCGGAACCAATGCCATTGCCTTTTGCCTGGAGCATCCCGGATTGTCCGCTACGGTTTTTGATCTCCCGCAAACCTTGAAGCTGACCAAAGACCATGTAGATCGTGCCGGATTAGGGGATCGTATACATTTGCAAGGGGGCAATTTTCATGTCGATGCATTTCAGGGGTCTTATGACCTGGCCCTCATGTCGGATATTCTGCATTATCAGGATGGCAGTACCAATGCGGCACTAGTGAAGAAAGTATTTGCCTGTTTGACAGAGGGAGGGCGACTGATCATCAAAGACCGGTTCTTGGATCCGGCTAAAACCAGCCCTGCCTGGACGACAGCCTTTGCTGTCCATATTTTAGTGAACACAGAATGTGGCGAATGTTTTACGATTCAAGACAGTCGCCAATGGATGGAGCAAGCCGGCTTTCGAATTGTGGAAGAGTTAGAACCGCGTGCCATGATTCAAGGCACGAAATAACAGAAGGGCATGGCACGAAATTATGGATGAAATGGCAGTATGGCTGAGAGAACCGGGATTTTTCGGGACCCATGCCACGGTTGGAGCGGATGTGAGCCAACTCATGGCCACGTTCTTTACGATATTGTTTATTGTCGGATGGATTCAGGCGAGACAGCATAAAAATGATCAGCACCATTGGCTGATGTTCGGTGGGATGATTGCCATGCTCGCCTTCTTTATCAGTTATTATTTGTTTCGCAGTCTTGGGGTCCTGGCTTTTGAGGGAAAGGAAGGCTTTGGTGGACCTCAATGGTTATACGATCAGGTGTTTGTGCCTGTCTTGACGCTGCATATTCTCCTGGTCGTGATCGGCCTCGTAATGGCCATTTATATGATGGTGTTGGGGTTTCGGGCACAGACTTTCGTGGAAGGGAAGCGGGTCTTGAAGGATGCGATGTTAAAGACTTCCGGGAGAAGGATTGTGATGATCCTGGGAGGGGTGACCACCATTGTCCTCCTATTTTTCCTGTCACGGGTCATGACCTCTGGATTTTCCATGGGGAAATTTAGTGTATATCTTGGTCTTATTCTTCTCATTGCATTGGTGTTTGGCATTGAAATATCTATCCAGCGGATTTGGCCAAATGGGGCCAGACGGCATCGAGTGCTTGGACGATTCACCATGGTGATTTACTGTGTATTGTTCGTAACGGGAACGTTCACCTACACGATGCTCTATATTCTCTATCCGGGAAAAATTGGGTAGACCGTTCATGCAATGTGGTTGTGAATATTCTTTACGAATTGTGGAGGTTGAAGAGTTACCGTCTGATTCTGTGTTTGCCAAATTTCATTGCGATCGGTGTGGATTTTCCCTTGGAGCAGAAGGGAATGCGAAAGAATTGGATGCGGTGGTTTCCCACGTCGTATGGACGGACGAGGCCTTATATCACATGAGCCGGCTTCCTCCCTATTTAGTTTCTCTCGTATGTGAGGAGGTAGAGGAGTTTGTCTCTAGCAGGGAACAAAGGATCGTGACGGTTGGGCGTGTGGGGTCGGCCCGCAATAAGGGGATGGTGGAGTGGACTCCGGACGCGGAGCGTCGTATCGACAATGTTCCTTCAGGAATCCGGGCGATGGCCAAGGTTGAGTTGGAGCGAACAGCTCTGGATCGCGGGATGCCTGCGGTAACGGTTGCTCTAATGGAAGAGGTGAAGGCCCGCTATTTTGGTATGGCGGCCGGGCGCACGTGAAACTCCTATGGAGCGAATAGGGCGCAAAATAAATAACCGGGAATCTTTTTGAAGCGAGTCACGATATGTTGCATCGACTTTCCCTTCGTGTCCTTCCACAATTGAATGCCTTAGTAACGGATCAACCCGTTCGCAAGCGGAAGCGTTTGGTGATGCTGGCTCCCGGCTTCGTGGCTTTTGGGATCTATCACCTTCTCAAGCCTGTCTTGCCGCTTTCCAATCCATTGGCGCTTCTGGCATTCACCGGGTGTATTTGTATGATTACCGCCATCTGGTCCTATCGACAGGGACGTGGAATCTCTCTCACTGAATCCTGGCGCGAAGACGGGGCTCGGCAGTGGGTGTGGTTGGTGGGGTGGATTGGTCTGGTTTATGGAATGCAGTTATCCCTGTTGGTTTTGGCGATTCTTCAAGTATTTGTGGCCTATGATTTTTTGCTCCATCCGGAGGGTCCGGGCATGATGGCAACCATCATTTCGTGTACGTCCGTAACTCGGGATGCTTTTGAAATTGGTCATGTGCAACGGATGAGGCAACAAGGGGTTGTGGTCCCAACCTTTCCCGACGGAGAGGCGTTACGAAAATGGATCCCGCAGGAGATAGGAAGTATTGTGAAATGGGGAGCGTTGGCAACCATGATAGGGATAGCCGGTTCATGGCTCCTGTTCACCGTGGGGCCGATTGAACTGCAACCCATCCTTCAATCACTATTAGTTCCCGTTATGATCGCCTCCATCGGAATGAAGACGTTTTTCAGGGGGGAATCGTTATATGGTCAAAATACCCAGGGAGGCAGGCCACGAACCTGGTTGTCATCTCTTTGGTTTTGGATGTGGCCAAATCTCACCTTTTCAGCGACGTATTTTCTGGTCCTCATGGGGATGGCTGCCTTTGTGCTGCGGGTTGAGCAGATTTCTCAAGGAGGATTTATGGGGATAGCCGCCTGTACCGCCATGTTGATGGCGCTATATACCCTCTTTCTGGGTTGGCGGAAAGCCTATGAAGAGCAGCTCGTGGGCATTCCTGAATCCATACAACGTTGTCCATTTGTGATGGGGATGCTCCAAAGTTCTAAATCCTCTGCAACTCCTACTTCTATCCCTGACGTTAAAGTGGGGCACGGCAATCTGGTGAATTAAATTGAGAACCATTTCCAAGACATTGATCAGTGTGCTGCTTTTCTTTTTGCTTCAGGCCGGGTTGGCATTTGGCATGGAGAATCAGGCCTTGCCCTCGACGGAAGGGCAGACAGGCCAGGATATTTTCTACGAAACTCCAGGGTCTATTTCCAGTCCGTCCGTCGCGGAAAGTCCTCAGGACTATTCCTCTTATCCTTTGGTGGATAACCGGTTGGTCGTGTGGTTTGTGACTCAACAACATACCTATTTCGGAGGCTTTGTCTTATCTATTCCTTTGTTTGCCTTGTTATTAGAATTTTTAGGAATCACACGAAAACAACAGACATCCCAGCAAAAATTGGATGGATTGGCCCATGATATTTTGCGTGTGGCACTACTGTCGCTTTCTATTACGGCCTTGTTGGGCTCTCTCATGCTGGTCACGTTTGTGACTCTTTACCCGGGGTTTATGAGTTACATGGGGGGAACCTTTAAGCCGGTGATGCCGGTGTATGCCATGGTGTTTGTGAGTGAAGCCTTCCTCTTGGCGCTTTATTATTACACCTGGGATTTCCTTAAAACCCCGGCGTTGAAGTGGGTGCATATGACTCTTGGTGTACTCTCAAATGCAACCGGAGTCATTTTGTTGTTGTTAGCGAATTCATGGGCTTCGTTTATGATGGCCCCGGCCGGGGTTGATGCCCAAGGTCATTTTTTGGGGAATGTGTGGCATCTCCTGCACTCTCCATTATGGAATCCACTGAATACGCACCGTTTTTTGGCGGATATTATGTCAGGTGGCGCAGTGGTTGTCGCCTATGCGACCTACCGGTTTTTCATGTCCAAAACAGCGGAGGACCGGGCATATTACGATTGGGTTGGACATGTTTTTCTTATAGTGGTGGTGTGTGCGCTTCTCCCCATGCCGCTTGCCGGCTACTGGTTGATGAGGGCCGTCTTTGAGTTCAGGCAAACGATGGGCATGGCAATGATGGGAGGTATGTTGTCGTGGCTGTTTGTCCTCCAAGCGATTATGGTTGGGGTCTTGTTTCTAGGAATTAACTATTACATCTGGCAATCCTTGGCGCGCCTTCAAGGTGGTGAGCGCTTTCATCCCCACTTTAAGGCGATCCTTTTTGGGCTGATGGTATGTTTCCTCGTGTGGTTTACGCCGCATACCATTGCCATGAGTGGCAGTGAGATGAAAGCGATGGGCGCGGCCCAGCACCCGGTCATTGGTCAATTCGGTGTGATGTCTGCGAAGAATGGTGCGGTTAACGTCATGATCTGTTTAACCGCATTGAGTTACATTCTGTATCGGCGAGCTAATCGTGTGATGACAGTCAAGTGGGCATTAAAGGGAAATATTTTCTTATTGATGTTATTTCTCATGGGGATTGCCAATATTGTGTGGTTGGCCATTTACGGATTCTATATTCCGGCAAATGTTCGGGTGGGTCTTTCATCGCCTCAAGGGATGACGACCGCTACTGTGGTAGTTGGAGGGATATTATTGAATCGATTAATGTTGCGGGGTGCTCATATAAATGGGCCTGTGCATTGGGGACAAATTACCCCGCGTGGGATTGTGGCGCTGTTTGTGGTCGCAGCCGCGTTCACCTGGGTAATGGGGTTGATGGGGTACATCAGGTCCGTAGGCCGATTGGGATGGCATATTTCTGAATTAATGCCCGATCGATCCTCGTGGGCATTTACCCCTTCCCTGGGATTTGCCGCGAAAATGGTCACCCTCAATATGATTGTTTTCTGGTCGTCAGTCTTTTTCGTGTTTTGGCTTAGCCGATGGGATCAGCGTGTGGTAGAGAGGCGAACGGCTGAATTTGAAAGGCCTTCTCCGGTGATTCAGGTCATTTCAGAAGAGGAATCCGCGTAATGAGAATCAGTTTTTGGCAACACAATAATTTTAAGGATGTGAAGCGGAGCCGGGTAAGTGCGGCATGTTTGACATGGTTGGTCGTGGGGCTTCTGATAAATGGAAGTAGTGCCGTGTGGGCCCAAGAGGCCCCCAGCTCAGGACCTTCCAGCAGTTCGATGGTGTTGGAGGATTTTCAGCATCCTGATGCTAAAGGCTTTCCTCAAGGATGGGAAGCGCAGCGGAGTACGGTCACAGCCCATGAAACTTATACGATTCAAGAAGAGGGTGGGACTTTTTTTCTTTCTGCGAAAAACGCCAATCAACGGGTGTATACCAAGCATATAACGTGGGATCCGAAGCAACACCCGATTCTAACCTGGCGTTGGAGAATACAGAGTGTTCCCGATGATGCCGATTTTCTGGCCGCAATCTACCCGTCCTTGGATGTTGACTTAATGTTTATTCCCGTGAACACGAAATATGTGTGGAGCGCCACGCTTCCTGTAGGGTCAGTCAAGGAGGGTGGCATGTTTAGCTCCACAGAAATTGTCATTCGTAGTGGGACGGAATCTCTTGGGATGTGGGTAGAGGAGCGGGTAAATGTGTATGAAGATTTCCTGAAGATTCATGAACATGAACCGGCCCCACATGCCTGGGGTATTTCCTTGTTAGGGGGGCCGGGAGTCGAGGTGGATTTCGGTTCTATTCGGGTTCAATCTGAATCATCCAGCGGTAATCTTGGGCGGGAATAAAAAGTGAAACTGACTCCATCGAAAATATTTGATGTCCTTTTGGGTATCCTGGGATTAGGGACAGTAGGCCTGTTGATCGGGATCTTTATGGGAGATGGATGGCTTCCTGTCGCGCTAGCAGCCGGCACCCTTCTTGGCGCCGGGGTAGGCTTGGTAGGCGGGCGGGGATTTTTTTTGAGCATTTTTATCGGGACCATTTTAGGCGGATTGTTGGCCTTAGGATTAAGTGGAACGGAGGCTGTGACCGTTGGTGCCGCGTCAGGGGCGGCGATGGGTGGATTTTTGGGAATTTGGATTTCGATGCTAATTGAAACCTGGCAACAACGAAATCAGAACCTTCCTGAGTCGAACATTAAGCATCATGGGCCTTTACAACCCTAATTTAACTGAAATCGTGCTGATTATGTCGAAGCGAGAGGCAAAATAGTAATGGAAAATCAACGGGTCCTCATGGGGGCCATTCTGTTTGTGTTTGGCTCTTTCATCATGATGATCGTGATGTTGATTGTTATGACCTATAAAGGGAAAAAAGATTTGGATGAGTTGTCAGCCGGTCAAACGGCCAATGTCCGTGTGTTGCAGCCAATGCCCACACAAGACTTTTCTATGTATAAAACTCTCGTGGGGGATGATAATCGTGAAATGGTAGAAATTCCGGAAGGACCATTTACCATGGGTATTGGCGATGGAGACCCCGATGAAGGGCCACCCCATCCGGTATACCTCCAAACGTTTTACATCGATCTTAAAGAAGTCACGCAGGCAGATTATGAGCGGTATATCAAGATGACGAAACGGGACAAACCTAAGGTGCCGGTCTTTGAAGATGATGTCGCTAAATTAATCGGGCCCGATTATCCGGTGGTGGCGGTGTCCTGGAATGACGCCTTTGGGTATTGTCGCTGGGCTGGCAAGCGGTTGCCGACAGAAGCGGAGTGGGAAAAAGCGGCAAGGGGGGAAGGAAAGCGCCGTTATCCCTGGGGTGATAAGTTTGACTATCAGTTTGCCAATGTGGATGGGGAGGAGGATGGCTTTCAGTTTTTAGCTCCCGTGGGATCTTATGAAGTAGGGAGAAGCCCATTTGGACTCTATGATGTCACCGGTAATGTTGCTGAGTGGGTCATGGATAGTTATGCTCCAGACTATTATCAGCAGGCTCCGTATCGGGACCCCCCCGGCCCAAAAGACGAAGACGAGAATAAAGTCATTCGTGGAGGTTCTTGGCGAGAATCTCGTATAGGCGCCAGGGTGACCAAGCGTTTTGCAGCGAAAATGTGGAGGAACGATGCCAGTGTTGGATTTCGGTGCGCAAAGGATCCCCCGACTGAGACTCCCCAAGCCTCATAAACGATAAGCAAACTTCTCGTCGGCGAGACCAATCGCCCATAGTTTCTCGGAATAGGCAACCTTTGACGGACCAGAAATAGGGGAACATGGACGGTCGATTTAAACTTATTTTTTTGATTGCGGTATTATTTATGACCGGGTTGCCGGTGTTGGGAATACTGAGGGGAACCGATGCTCCTCCAACTCCACCGGATCGCGATCTTCAATCTCAGCCTTCTTCAGCTTCAGAGAAACCATCTGAAGCATCAAGGGATGTGGCGCTTTCTGGTCGGGCAAATGAAGATGAGATGGTTGAAATTCCTGCCGGGGAATTCATACTTGGAAGTAATCAAGGCGGATTCAATGAAAAGCCTGCGCACGTCGCTCATCTCGATGCATATTGGATTGATCGGTACGAGGTGACCTATCAGCGGTATATGGAATTTGTTGAAGCCACCGGACATCGGCAGCCTGGTCCACCTTCCCGCTATGCCGAAAAGCTCGGTTTGCTGCGAGGCCCTCATCAGCCGATTACCTATGTGTCATGGAGTGATGCGAATGACTATTGTCAATGGAGAGGCAAGCGTCTTCCTACTGAACAGGAATGGGAAAAGGCTATGCGAGGGACGGATGGTCGCACCTGGCCGTGGGGTGAGGGTCTCAGCGGCCATCCTGCCAATTTTGCAGGAGAGGCCGATGGTTATGTTGTATCGGCTCCGGTTGGGGCTTTTCCTCTTGATCAAAGTGTCTTTGGAGTTTATGACGGCGCAGGAAATGTTATGGAATGGACGGATAATTGGTATGTCGAAGATCTCTACCTTCAAGAAAATGCTGCTACGCCGACGAGTAATCGGTCTCCTTCTACCTACAAGACCATGCGAGGTAGTGGCTATACAAGCCAAGGAGTCGATATCAGAATAACTAATAGAAGTTTTATGGTCCCTGATTTCCGAGACGAGACGATTGGGTTCAGGTGTGCACGTTCAGATTAAGACCAAAAACCGTTTATGTTTGTGTGGAGCTAAACTGAAAAAAATTAAAGAAAATCAAAATAGTAGAGGATGAGAAACACAGCAAGCAGAATATTGACAACCATTCCGGCCAAAACTATAATGTCGAACACTTTTGCATTTGAACGCATGAGTAATCCCTCGTTTTACGTGATCAATAAATGTTTGAATAGCACGAAAAATCATAATGTGTCAATGAAGTTTATTAGGTGAAATCGTTTAATTTTTTTGGATGCGAATTAAGCATAGGGAGGAATTAAGATGGGGGATTCCACGGCTGTCATAAGGGAGTCAACGGAGTTAGAGACCAAAATAGGTAAAGCTATTTTTTATCTGACATGCGCGGTAAGTTTGTGGTTCTTTTATTGGTTTGCCGGTATTCAGTGCCCCTGCTAAAAAATCATGACTTCCAATAAGGTAGTCAATCATTTAATTCTTTTAGACCCAAGGAGGAGCGCATGCAGACAGCTCTGTATGTCATAGTTTCATTGGTCATTTGTTTTGTATATTTTCAGGCATTGGATTATATATTGATGGATGCCCAGGGACTCGACTATTTCTACATGTTCAGGTAATTGAAAAATCTATGAGCATGGAACTTATAGATTTAAGATTTGACGTGATTTATTAGGTTTATTTAGGTAATTTTGATGGGTTTAACTCAACACGTTTTCACAAGGAGGTAGGTCAATGGGTCGCCTGTTCAATCAAATGACCCGGGGGAAGAAAAAGTTGTTTGCCGTATCGGCCTTGATGGTGATGGGCTGTCTGCTGTTGTTGCCGATTTTCCTGTCAGTCACCGCCGTGGCAGGTGGGGGTGGTGCACCGGCCGGTGGTCCTCCTGCGGATGTCGTTGCTGCGCAAAAGGCAGCAGGTGAGGAGGGCGAGGCCGAAAAAGTGGAAATGGGCCGGGACGTGTATTACAAGACCGAAGGTCCAGCCATTGGGATGCCGGCACCGGTAACGGAAGACAATGAAACTTTTTACCCTCGGTATAACTTTGAGAGTCGTGTTCTTCTTTGGGTGGCCAACCAGCAGCATCTTTATTATGGAAGTTTTGTGTTGGCGGTACCAATCTTTTGTATGTGTATCGAGTTTGCCGGGATGGTCAGTAAAGATAAAGCCATGGCCAAGAAGTACGATCAATTGGCTTATGATTTTATCAAGATCAGCCTGACGGCTTATTCCTTAACCGCCATTCTTGGTGGGATCCTGATCTTTACCTTCCTCACGCTCTATCCGGCCTTCTTTGGATATTTATCCAGTATTTTCCGGCCGGTTATGCACATCTATGCCTTAACGTTCGTGGCGGAAAGTGCAACCCTCTACATTTATTATTACGGTTGGGACAAGATGCGGGAAGGCGTTCTGAAATGGGTTCATCTCAGCATGTCCGTCATCCTGAATGTGATTGGAACGGTCCTCATGTTCCTCGCCAATTCATGGATCGCATTTATGATGTCACCGGCAGGAGTAGATGAGCAAGGACGTTATCTTGGAAATATTTGGCACGTGATTCATACGGCGCTGTGGAATCCTTTGAATGTTCATAGAATTCTCGGGAACATGGCCTTTGGTGGTGGTGTGGTGGCAGCCTATGCAGCTTACCGTTTCCTTTCTTCAAAAACAGATGAGGAGCGGGCTCATTATGACTGGATGGGCTATATCGCAATGAGTTTAGGTGTGGCATTTCTCATCCCATTGCCCTTTGCAGGATATTGGTTGATGCGTGAGGTGTATGCCTATCGACAACAAATGGGTATTACCTTGATGGGTGGGTTGTTAGCTTGGTTGTTTATTATCCAAGCCACCATGATCGGAATCCTGTTCCTGACCACAAATTATTATTTGTGGCAAGCCCTCGGACGAATGACGGGTGGTGAACGATTCCAGAAGTATATTAAGTATCTCGTGTTTATTTTAGTTGTTGGTCTTCTGGTTTTCATTACGCCACATACGATCGTCATGACTCCGGCTGAATTGAAAGCTATGGGTGGTCAACAACATCCGGTTCTGGGTAATTATGGTGTCATGTCGGCAAAAAATGGCGGTATTAACGCCATTATTATGACGACCGTCTTAAGCTTTATATGGTACCAGCGAGGGAACAGGGTCCCAACGGTTAGCTGGGCCAAATTTGGCAATATTTTTATGGGATGTTTTTTCATCATAGCCCAGCTAAACAATGTTTGGTTGGCTTGCTATGGGTATTTCATCCCTGCCAACGTGCGAATTGGATTGTCGGTGCCTCAGGTGGCCGGAACATTGTCGTGTCTGCTGTTAATGACGCCACTGAATCTTGCGATGTTGAAAAATGGAAGACAGCTGGGCCCGATTAGATGGGGTCAAATTCCACCACGTTCCCAATATGCCATCATCATGTTGGCCACAGCATTCACCTGGATGATGGGGTTGATGGGGTATATCCGTTCTTCCGTAAGATTGTTCTGGCACGTCAACGAGGTCATGCGGGATAATTCTCCATGGGCTTATACCCATACCATCGGGTTTGCGGCCAACGTTATTTCGTTTAACGTGTTATTTTTCTGGATCAGTATCATGTTTGTCTTTTGGTTAGGAACCCTTGGTGCGAAAAAAGTACCGGTTCCTTCGCCAGCAGGGCAACCAGTTCCATCTCCTCAGTCTGCAACTGGTCATTAGAACGAAAAATACAATTACAAACAATCGTGGGGCTGCAATAGGCAGCCCCCAAGTTGGAGGATTGCACTGTGGTTGAGTTATTGGAACGGGCCATAGAAATGGGTTGGCCAGTATTGCTGATGCTGGTTGGGTTGTTGCTGTATTTTCAGGCAACAATTTCTGATCCGGTTAAAAAGAAACGAGCGAGTTTCCAGACGTTAATTGGAATTTTCTGCGCATTTTTGGCCTTTATCGCCATTTCCAATTACGTAGATAACTTTGAAGGGAACAGCGGTTTATTGCCGGTTTCTCTGGTCATGATTACCATCATGACTTTCGTTATGGGGCTTTATTTTCCCAACATCAGTGCACTGATGAAAATTGGCGGCTTCATGTTTTTTGTTGCTGCCGCGCTCTCCGGCTATGGAAATTGGCTGCCTCAAGTCGAAGGAGGGTTTCCTCCTCCTGTCGTCAAGCTAGACTTCCAAAGCATGTCAGCGCAACAGTTGGGTGATGAGGGGGAGAAAATCATTTTTGGTGGGATTGGACAAAGTAAAACGCAAGGGGCCATCGGCAAGGGCCAATGCCCATTGTGCCATGGATTCCAAAAAGGCTTTTTGAGTGAGCGCGCACCGAATCTATATGGAATTCCGGATACGGCCCCTGAGAGATTAAAAGAGCCAAACTACCACATGAATAATCCTGAGGCACGTACCACTGAACAAAAAGAAGCTTTTCCAGGGTCAGGAACGGCTACGAATGCCCAAGAATATATCGCCGAATCACATGCATGTCCAAGCTGTTTTGTGGTGACTGGTTTTGGTGTGAAGGGGTCGAACGACACGGTAAGTCCCATGCCGAAGATTCACAAGCCACCGATATCTTTGACTTTGGGTGAATTGGCCGCGGTGGATACCTGGATATATACGCGGGAAGGGAAAGAACCTCCATCATATGATGAAATCGTCACCTCATATGAAAAATTTATACCGGAAGCCGATCGCCCCGCTGCAGGTGGGGAAGAAGAAGCTGGAGCTGGTGGTGGAAATCTTTTAGCAGACGGAAGCGAGCCATACGACAAACTCTTTATGAAAGCCGGTTGTCCGGCCTGTCATACGATCCCAGGAATTGAAGGGGCCACGGGAAAAGTCGGTCCTCTCCTCATGGAAGGAAGCAATGCTCCGATTCGTATTAAAGATCCAGGTTATCAGGGTAAAGCCAAATCGCCAAAGGAGTACATTACTGAGTCGATATTAAATCCAAGTGCCTACGTCGTGAAGGATTTTCCGGACAATCAAATGCCCAAGGATTTTGGCGTAAGATTGACAGGCGGGGCTCTCAGTAAAATGGTTGATTACTTGGCGCAATTAAAAGAAGGCCAACCTTTACCTCCAAAAGAATAAGGAATATTAATTTAGGGGATAACCCTTTATAAGGAGTAAGGAAGAATGACGTGGCTTAAACTAGTTGAAGGCTACATGCCGATGCAGATGATTACCGAGTTGGCTATCTGCATCCTTGTGTTTTCTATTATTAACTATTCGCTAAAAAGAGCGGGCATGGGTTTGCCCAAGTTTTGGGCAGGAATCTTTGTCTGGTGTTTTGTGAATTTGTTCTATTTAAAGTATCGAATCTATCCGCCCATTCCCTTTAGTGTGAGGGCCATTTATGGGACCGTTGCTGCTTGCGGTATTTTTATGTGGGTTTCGGGATCGCAGCAGGAGTGGGAAGAATTTAAACGTCCCATCATCAACGTTTTGGATGCAAAAACCGGAATGACTAAGTTCATTCGAACAGCCTTATTGATTTTATTGCCAATCGGGCTTTGGGGATTTGCTTACAATTCTTTCCTTCCCAGCTTTGATGAACCCATTGAATTGAGAACCGTGCATCCGGCCCCTCCGGCGACAACTAAAGTGCATGGGAAAACGTATGTATTGCAAACTGCGGCAAATCCCTATCGCATTAATCCAGAGGGAAAATACGATCAGGCATATAGCAACGCTCATATCGTAAGTCAGGATATGGGACGTTTAATGAAAGATGTAAAAAACCCGGAAGATAACCCCTGGGATCCTAATGCTAAAGGTTATATTAAGCATGTTCGGGAAGGGGGCGAAATCTTTTTTCAAAATTGCCATTTCTGTCATGGTGATAATTTGAACGGTCGCGGCCTCTGGGCTTTTGCCTTTAATCCCATACCTGCCAATTTTACTGATGCAGGAACCATTGCTCAATTACAAGAAACCTTTGTGTTCTGGCGGGTGGCTAAAGGAGGTATTGGACTTCCTGGTGAAGGATTCCCTTGGGCATCCGTCATGCCACCATGGGAACAGCATTTGACTGTTGATGAAATCTGGAAGGTCATCATGTTTGAATACTGGCACACCGGGTATTACCCGCGGACTTGGGAATAAGGAGGACGCGGTCATGAATGGAATTCAATTCGATACTGGACACTTTGAAAAGAGGATGGTCATGAACGAAACGACTACAGCCGGATATGGTAGGCCTGGCCTAGGAGCTTGGCTTCTGAGTTGCGGTCTTCTTTTTGGCGGACTAGGCTTTGCTACCACGTCCCAGGCGGAAATGGCGGAAGGATTTGCCGAGGGAAGTCGCCCTGCTCCACCATCTGCCGAACAAGTTGAAGCAGGGAAGCGAGTATATTTCACAAAGTGTGTTTGGTGCCATGGAGTTAACGGAGCCGGAGACGGGCCTGGAGCTGACCGACTTTGGCCCAGACCACGTAATTTTAATGCAGGTACTTTTAAAATCCGTCATACGGCCAGCGGTGAATTGCCCCTTATTGACGTAGATCTATTTCAAACCGTGACTCATGGTCTGCCGGGATCTGCGATGCCTTCATGGGAAGGTATTTTGACTGAGGACCAACGCAGGGATGTCTTAGCATTTGTCACCACCGAATTGGTCAAGGACCGGAGTTGGCAAGATACCGAATTTGAAGAATTTCATGTGTTACAATTAGAAAAAATTGAACCAATTCCTCCTACGGCAGAATCGGTGAAGCGTGGATCCGAGCTTGTGAAGGAAATGAAGTGTATCGAATGCCATGGTTTGGAGGGACGTGGAGACGGGAATGCGTTCAACCTCAAGGATGACTGGGGATTTTCCATACAACCTGCCGACTGGCATAAATGTTGGAATTTCAGAGGTAGCCGACAGGATGCCTATAATGTGAAGAATATTTTTAGAACATTTTCAACGGGGGTGAGTGGAACGCCCATGCCTTCGTTCGCCGACAATACAACCGTCGAAGATCGGTGGCACATTGCAAATTATGTAAATCATCTCTGTGAACGGGATAAGGATGTTGATATTGCCGGTGGTAATGTGACCGATGAAATCGCGGCTGAATTAGTTGCAGCCAAACCTAGGGGAATTGATCCTTTAACGGATAAGCCAAAAGTTGACTTCGTTGTTCCTTCAAAGTTCGTCGAAGGAGAGTTGCCTGCTGACGAGCACGACGAACGGTGGGACCTGGTTGATCGAAGGATTGTGGCAATGGGTGGACAAATCACTCATAAGCCACGAAACTTTGTAACCAGAATTGACGACGTCTGGATTCAGTCCCTTTACAATGAAACTCATATTTCGTTTATGTTCAGGTGGGATGATCGTACAAAGAGTGTGCAGGAAGATGAGGTAGACTGGGAACCCTATGAAGTAAATCTTGGTGATTATGGGATAGAGGAGCAGCCTCCCGGCGGGTCGAAGTTTGCTGATGATCCTGAACATCCTGAGTCCATCGCTGCGAAACAAACCGCCTATCAAGTGTATAATGATGCGCTTGCCTTCCAGTTTCCTATTAAATGGCAGGAATTGCCTGCTCCACGAAAACCAAGATATTTTTGGGGAGATGAGGGATTTCCCGTTGATATCACTAAATGGACGGCTGATGGGAAACTGAAAGCCTATCAAGGTACGGGTTGGGATATAGATTTTGATGATCGTGACGATTTCACCGAACAACTGAAAACGGTGAAAGCCGAGTGGAAGGATGGAAGATGGACTGTTATCGTCACCAGACCCCTCAAAGGTGACTACGAAGAAGATGCCTACATCGAATTGGGAAAATATATTCCTATTAATTTCTTCGTGTGGGATGGTCACAATGGGGACGTAGGACGTAAAATGGCAGTCTCCGCTTTCTATTATCTGGTGTTAGAGCCACCTATTGAAAAGGAAACATATATTTACCCAACGCTGGCCGCCATTGGGTTGGTCCTTGTGGAAGGGTGGATTTTGACCCGGCGGGCCAATAGGCGCAAGGGTAAAGTCTAAAAATGTTGTAAACCTCGGAATTATCCGAAAAAAATGAAGGGGGTGGGCAACCACCCCCTTTTTTTATGACCAATATACAAAAAATTACAAACATTTCCGCAGTGGTCCTCGCTGGTGGGAAAAGCCGGAGGATGGGAAAAGATAAACGAACCCTCGAATGGGGAGGAACTAAATTTCTTGACAAAGTTTGTATCACCATAGGGGAATTATTTGATGAGATAATACTGGTGACTGCAATAGAAGATTACCCTTGCGGGCATCTCCCTGTTCGTTTAGTGACTGACGCCATCCCCCAAAAAGGCTCATTAGGTGGAATATTCACGGGGATTAAGGAAGCCTCTTATTCTTCCGTATTTGTTGTGGCTTGCGATATGCCGTTTTTAAATCCTTTTGTCATTTCAAGGCTTTGTGCGCTGCCTGAAAATGATGTGGTAATGCCCAAACTTTCGACAGGATATCAGCCTCTTCATGCCCGATATTCCAAACGATGCTCCCTCATAATGGAGAAGATGATTCAGGAAGGGAATCTTCGAATTCAAAGTCTGATTCAGGACCCATCCCTCTCCGTTCAGATTGTTGAGGAAACGTTATTCGATGACATTGATCCCCATGGGTATTCTTTTTTGAATATCAATACACCCGCTGATTATGAATTTGCCAGAAAAGCTGGTCCTCATCTGAAGTAATGGTATGTCCCTTCCACCTCACAATATATTGATTGTCCATCCTGGCGCATTAGGGGATGGGTTGTTGGCTCTGCCCGCTATTCGGGTATTGCAGGCTACCTTTCCTGGACACCGCCTGATTTGGTTTGGTCATAAGGAATTAGGTGATGTACTTGTGAATGCGCAGGAAGTTCATCAGTCCTATTCTTTTGATAGACTGGAGTTTTTGACATATCGAGGGACTAATGATTCCCATCAGGAAAATTCCCTTTCGATCATCCGGCGTGGCGATAGAGCCATAGGTTGGTTGGATGACACAGAGGGTATTTGGCGAAGTTGGTTAAAGGCTGCGGGAATTCAAAATTGTATTCTTCGGTCCCCTCATGACCGAACATTGGTAAAAAATCACATGGTTGATCGGTATGTGGAAATCCTCAAGCCGTGGACCACACAGTTCCTATGTGACATTGAATTTAACAGGAATCTTACGAGTCCTCTAGTTTTCAACAAATCATACTCGGTGAGACGTCCTTATCCCATCAAGGAGCCACTTATCCTTCTCCATGCTGGAAGTGGCAGTCGATACAAATGCGCCTCTCCGTTATTATGGGCGAGCATTGTCAAGGACCTGATGACGGCGCAACCGAAATGGCATATTTGTCTTGTGGGAGGACCTGCAGATAATGACTCTCTTCGAAATGTACAAAGCCTCCTGACTCAATTTGAATGTAACATTCTGACAGGAATGGATCTGCTTCAGATAGGGGAATATCTTCAACACGCCAAGTTGTTTATTGGGCATGATTCCGGTTTGTCGCATTTGGCTGCAAGTTTTGGCGTGCCTTCGGTGCTGATGTTTGGTCCCACTGATCCGGGAAAATGGGCCCCGCGTGGAAATCATGTAGCCGTATTACGAAAATTCTGTCATTGCCTAGGGAAGACGGCCATTGCTCGTTGTACGGATATGCCGTGTCTTTCTTTTTCCCAAGGTGAAGTCCTCGCAAATGTTGAAGATGTGTTAAGTGGAATGAAGGCGTCGGTGGCCTGCCCAAGATTCGAGTGTGTTGATGAAGCGTTCCCTGTGCCTTGCCTTGGCTAGAATGCTGTGTTACATTCGCCGCGGTTGTTAAAAAACCCATATATTCTGCGTAGATAGGATTTTAAACGGTGGAGAAATTTCTCCAAAACCAAGTCATTGAGGCCATCGCAGTTATCCTAGACAAGGTCAGGGATTCTGGCGAATTAAATCTTGGCACGGTTCCAACCATTGCCGTGGAACCTCCTAAGCGACCGGAATGGGGTGATTTTTCGTCTAGTCTCGCGATGACATTGGCCTCACAAGTTCGACAATCGCCTCTGAAAGTAGCCGAACTGTTGGCTACAGGTCTTCGGGCCCAGTTTTCAGATGTATTTGTCCGCGTTACCGTTGCCTCTCCAGGATTTTTAAATTTGACTCTTCATCCTCTCAGGTGGATTCAGGTTTTACGGATGATTCAGGACAAGGGACCCTTGTATGGCACCAGCAACATCGGAAAAGGGAAACGCATCCTCCTGGAGTTCGTGAGTGCGAATCCGACTGGGCCCCTGCATGTCGGACATGGACGAGGAGCAGCATTGGGGCAGGCCATGGCTAGGTTGTTGGTTTCTGTCGGATTTATGGTTTCCCGTGAATATTATATTAACGATGCCGGTCGTCAATTACAGTTGTTGGGACGGTCCGTCTATGCCCGCTATCGAGAGCATTGGGGAAAACCGTCAGCCTTTCCCGAGGATGGGTATCATGGAGACTATATAAAAATTGTGGCTGAATCTGTAGTGAAGACCCAGGGGCCAACCTTACTGGATAACTCATCGGATGATGCTGAAATGCTCTGTGCTCAATTGGCCAGTCAGATGCTTTTGGATCGAATTAAAGAAGATTTGGCTACATTTGGTGTTGAATTTGACTCCTGGTTTAGCGAGACATCCCTGCATACGGCAGGCCTTATCCAACAGTCATTGGAAGAACTTCGGCAAAAGAAGCTGCTCATAGAAGAGGATGGTGCCTGGTGGTTTCGTTCATCTCAGTTTGGGGATGAAAAGGATCGTGTGGCTCAAAAACAGGATGGGAGCTATACCTACTTAGCGGCCGATATGGCCTACCATCGACAAAAATTAGATCGTGGTTTTGATACCTTAATAAATATTTGGGGAGCGGACCATCATGGGTATATTCCACGCATGGAAGCGACGGTTCAAGCGTTTGGCTTTGCCAAGGAGGCTTTGCGAATCGTCCTGGTACAAATGGTGAGCCTGCGACGTGGTGGTCAAAAAATTGAAATGTCAAAGCGAGCCGGTGAATTTGTGACCCTGCGCGAGGTGATTGATGAGGTTGGTCCAGATGCCGCCAAATTCTTTTTCCTGATGAGAAGGGCCGATACGCATTTGGATTTTGATCTGGAATTGGCCAAACAACAGTCCTCCGACAATCCCGTCTATTATGTTCAATATGCGCATGCGCGATTGGCCAGTCTCTTTCGAGTGGCGCAGGAACGCCAAGTACCCCTTCCGACTATCCAGAATGTCGATCAGGCCTTGTTGATCCAGGATGAAGAGTTAGGGCTGATTAAAACGTTGGCACAGTATCCTTTTGTGGTTGAAAACAGTGCGATGGCGTTGGAGCCTCATCGGGTCACGTTTTATCTCCAAGAGCTTGCGGCCCAATTGCATGCCTACTACAACAAAAATCGGGTCCTTCCCTCATTGGATCCTGAGAGGAACACCGGGGATGCGGGAGATAACATTAAATTAGGGGCAAGTGAGCATAGTACAGCGTTGAGTCAGGAGCGTATCTACGAAAGTATTTCGCCGGACTTGACCGCTGCCCGCTTAGCCCTGCTTCGGCAAGTCCAGACGGTCATTGGTAACGGGCTGGCCATCCTGGGAATTTCTGCCCCGGAGAAAATGTAACATGCATGAAGTCAAGCATGCGCAGAGATAATGTCTAAAGAACCATCCACTTCACAATCAGGTCCAAATCGTTTGCATATTGAGCATACGTTGCCTTCTGGTCGTGCGAGGGTTGGACGACTTTTAACCTCCCATGGTGAGATCGATACTCCGGCCTTTATGCCGGTTGGCTCACAGGGGACGGTTAAAGGACTGGACCCAAATGAAGTCCGCGAATGCGGGTTTCATATGGTTTTGGCGAACGCCTATCATTTATTTTTGCGACCTGGGCATGAACTGATTGAATCTCTGGGAGGGCTTCATGCGTTCATGCAATGGTCCGGAGCGATTTTGACCGATAGCGGTGGCTATCAGATGGTGAGCCTGGCCGATCTTTGTGAGGTGACCGAGGAGGGGGTTGGCTTTCGCTCTCATATCGACGGTGCGTGGCATTTACTCTCACCGGAAAAAAGTATGACCATCCAGGTTGCACTTGGCTCCGATATTATGATGGTTCTTGACCATTGTCCGACATTTCCTTGTACCGAACAGCAAGCACGTGAAGCTGTACAGCGAACGACCAGGTGGGCTCAGCGATGCGCTGCGGTACCGAGAAAAGAGCATCAATGGTTGTTTGGGATTGTTCAGGGCGGAGTCTTTGTCCACTTGAGGCAAGAGTCGACTCAGGAGTTGGTCAATTTGAATATGGATGGCTATGCCTTGGGTGGATTATCTTTGGGAGAAGAAAAAGCCGCCATGTTGGCGATGATCGAGACGGTGATTGACCAGCTTCCCCCCAGTCGTCCCCGCTACTTAATGGGAGTTGGGCTTCCTGAAGATATTGTGGAAGGGGTGGCTCGAGGGTTGGATTTATTTGATTGCGTTATCCCGACCAGGCATGGGCGTACGGGTTGGCTGTTTACCTCGACAGGAAAGGTGTTGATTAAGCAGGCTCGCTATGCCCGGGATCCCAATCCCATTGATAGCGAATGTGGGTGTCCGGTCTGCCAACGGTTTTCCAGAGCCTATTTACGGCACTTGTTTTTATCGCATGAAATGTTAGGCGTCCGTCTGAATACGATCCATAATCTTTGGTATTATGGCTCGCTCATGAAGGGGCTACGACAAGCAATCAGCGCGAATCAGTTTGACGACTACCGGAAAGATTTTTACCGCCGACGCGAGTGTGACACGAGTGAAACGCTCATTCAAGAAGTATCGACCTGATCGAATGGGTTGGCCACAGACACATTTTAATTGAGGTACTTATGAATCTAGATTCCTATGCTTGGGCCCAAGCCGGGGGAGCCGGTCCCGATTCCTCCGCCGGCTTATTATCGCTCATTCCTTTTCTTCTGATTTTTGTGGTGTTTTATTTTTTGCTAATTTTACCGCAGCAACGTCGGCAAAAAAAACAACGGGAATTGTTGGATAGCCTTAAAAAAGGCGATAAGGTCATTACGTCTTCGGGGATTTGGGGAACCGTGACCAATTTGGATAAGGAAACGGCTACCCTGCAAGTCGCGGATAATACAAAAATTCGGTTGCAACGCGATCATATCGTGAGCATCCGTACGTCGAATGAATCATGATGGATCAAGGGGTAGATGAATGAAAAAGCTTCGTGGGAGGTTGTTTCTCCTTTTTGTGGTCACGGTGGTGTCCGTCATCCTGGCCCTTCCTTCGTTCCCAGGGCTGTTCCAGTCGTTGCCTGATGGGGTCAAGCGGGTATTAAGTCACCGTGGGCTTTCCTTGGGACTCGATCTTCAGGGAGGCATTCACCTTGTTTTGGAAGTCGAAGAGGAACGAGCGGTGGAGATTGCCGTTGATCGAATTCGTAAGGCTGTTGAGGATTTGCTAAAGGACAAGGCGATCGTGGTGGAGGGTGTTCGTCGTGAGGGGTCGAAGATGATTGTCATCACCCTTCAACAAGAAGCCGATGGGGAGCAAGTCCGAACGCTGCTCGATGAGGCTTTCCCAAATTTTGAATCGCAAAATCCCTCAGGAACGCGTTTGGCATACGAACTCCGCTCTACCGAGGTGGATCGAATCCAAACCTCAGCCATCAACCAGGCACTTGAAACCCTCAGAAACCGGATTGATGAATTTGGCGTCGCCGAACCTCTTATCCAACGGTTGGGGCTCAACCAAATTGCCATTCAATTGCCTGGAGTCAAGGATCCTCAACGGGCTAAAGATCTCATTCAAGAAACGGCTCTCTTAGAATTTAAATTGTTGGAGGAGTCCAAGGCCGCATTGGATTTACCGCCTCAAGTCGAAAAAGGCCAAGAGGGTACGGTGAGGAAGACCTTAGAAGGTAAAATTCCCGAAGGGGCAGAAATTCTCTTTGAAACGGCTATCTCGGAACCGGATGGTCGGGCGTATAGTATTCCCTACCTTGTGAAAAAAGATGCCGTTCTCACCGGAGATGTGTTGCAGGATGCCCGCGTGACGATTGGGGATTTCAATGAGCCGATTGTCAGTATTACCTTTGACAGCAAAGGGGCGCGAGAATTTGATGAGCTCACCGCTGCCAACATCGGGAAACGGATGGCGGTGGTCCTGGATGGGAAGGTGTATTCGGCGCCAGTTATCCGAGATCGCATAAGCGGCGGCCGGGCGATCATTGAAGGCACCTTTACCACTGCAGAGGCGAATGATCTGGCTGTGGTGCTCCGGGCTGGTGCGTTACCGGCACCGTTGAAAACCTTGCAGGATTTAACCGTTGGACCTTCTCTGGGACAGGATTCAATTGAGAAGGGGTTACGAACAACGATAATTGCCGGGACGCTGGTCCTCATTTTTATGATTGTGTACTACCGGCTCTCCGGTCTCATCGCCAATATGGCGGTGTTTCTCAATTTGATCTGTTTACTGGGAGCTTTATCAGGGCTTAATGCTACATTAACTTTACCAGGCATTGCCGGAATTATTTTGACCATTGGAATGGGAGTCGATTCCAATGTGTTGATATTTGAGCGAATTAGAGAGGAACTCCGTCAGGGCCGTCCCGTTCGTTTAGCCGTAGATAGTGGGTATAGTAAAGCCTTTTTGACGATCGTCGATTCCCATGTGACGACTCTGATTACAGGGTTGGCGCTGTTTTTATTTGGAACGGGACCTATCAAAGGGTTTGCAGTAACCTTGTGTTTGGGAATTGCTATTAACTTGTTTACAGCGTTGGTGGGAACGAAGGTGGTGTTTGATTTCCTGAATCGCCGAAAGTTGGACTCGCTAAGTATCTAAGGGACCACCTTGTTTGAAGCGTAATTGGTTGACCCTTCCTGGTTGAGGGGAGGTAAGGCGCGGCACTTTCAAATGCGAGGATCGATTAAGAAGGGGTGGTATCAACAGCTCATAGGCAGGGGATATTCTTTGGGGAGGAGAAATTTTTGGTCATGATGGAAATTCTTGGGAAAACAGATATTGATTTTATGGGAAAGCGGAACATTGCTTTCGTGGTATCGGGCGTTCTGGCTTCTCTGGGATTGGTGGCCGTTATCGGAATTCTGTTTGGATGGGCAAATCTGGGTATTGATTTTGCCGGGGGAACGGCGGTTCAGCTTAAGTTTGATAAACCACTCCTGATTGCCGAGGCCAGGAAAGCCTTGGATGCGCATGGATTGGGTTCCGCTGAACTTCAGGAGTTTCCCCAGGACCATAAGCTCTTGATTCGTGTAAAAACGGAAACCACGATCGAAGAAGGAATCAGTGAGAATATCATTCAGGCTTTTCAAGCTGAATTTCCTGACCATGGATTTGTCGTGGATTCCAGTACGTCAATAGGACCCACCATTGGAAAGAAACTGCAAGAAGATGCTTTGATTGCGGTCATCCTTTCCCTTGCAGGCATTATCCTCTATGTCGCCGTTCGTTTTGAGTTTCGTTTTGGCGTGGCTGCAGCCATTGCCACATTTCATGACGTTCTGGCGGTGTTGGGGATTTATTTTTTGTTAAATACAGAAATTACGCTGCTGGTGGTGACGGCGCTATTGACCCTGGCAGGGTATTCTTTGACCGATACCGTGATTGTGTTTGACCGGATTCGTGAAAATCTTCGTCAGAGGAGACGGGAAACGACGACGACGATTATTAATAATGGAATCAATCAGGTTCTAAGCAGAACATTAATTACCACACTGACTGTGGTTCTGGTCTTGGTGCCGCTGACCATTTGGGGAGGGGAAGTCTTACATGATTTTTCATTGGCCTTACTCTTGGGGGTCATGGTTGGGACCTACTCCTCGATTTTTGTCGCGAGTCCACTCCTCTTACTGTGGCCAGGTGCAGAGGGAAAGCTACTGAGCCGAGGTAAATAGTCTTCCTTGTTACCGTTTCTTGACATCAAGGAAAAAGGAGTACCAAAATGTAGAAAATCATAGGAGTTAGACGTTTTTTATGGATTTTGCGATGTTACCAAAGTGAAACGCTTTGGATTTCCCCTCCAACTCAAGGGCAAGACCATTTTGGCGATGGTGCTGGTTGGTCTTTTGCCCCTTATTCTTTCTCTTCTCCTCACATATTTTGAAGAAAAACGTGCCCTAAGGGAAGCCGCCGGTATCACCATGAAGGGGATTGCGGTGGAAGTGGCTCGTAAAGTCGAGACCCAGATTGTTCGTGGAATTAATGAGGCGCAACAGCTGGCCACGATTCCCTTTATTCGAAGTGCCATCATGAATTCGAACCGGAGTTATGCTGATAAAAATCCAGACGAAATTCAGGCTTTAATTCAGCAGTGGCAGGAAAGTTGGCGGGCCCAATCCAAAAAAGATGAGTTCCCGGTTTTTCTGAACAAATATGCTACCGACTACCTGATTCAATGGCACGCGATTCGAAAATCGGATTATCTCGCAATTGTGGTGGTGGATACCCAGGGGGCATTGGTGTTGAGCTCTTTTCCCCAAGTCAATTTTTTCCATGGAAACAGTCTCTGGTGGGAGGCCGTGGTTCAACATCATGATGCACAGGCGTTTGTAAGCGATTTGTCATTTGATCCAGGGTTTGGGACTCATGTCCTGAATGTTGGCGTCCCGATTTGGGATGATCATCGCCAAAACGTCGTGGGAGCGATCAGTATCCTTCTGAGAAGAGATTCGTTATTTCGGTCGATTTCTGAAGTGGCCGCCGGGAAAACCGGTCATGCCATGTTAACCGCATCCGATGGAATGCCGATTCTCTGTCCCGCGTTTTCTTTGGAAGAGCACGTGATGCCGCCCAATGTGGTCAATGCGTTTCAGCAAGGTGGAGTTGGGTGGTTGGTTGCCGATCCGGATTCTCATGGTATGCCGAATGCCATTGTTGGCTATGCTCCTCTTCATTTGGGGCTGACACTCGCTCCAGAAAGTTTTGGTGGAAAGTCCTGGCATATGTTGACCAGTCAAGATTCGGCGGAGACGTATGCACCACTGGATCAATTATTAAGCAAGGTCATCTTCTATGGAATCTCTGTTTTTGTCATCTTGTGGGGAGCGGGAGTCGTGGTTGCTGGCCGGATCGTGAAGCCCATACAAGCCTTATCGCAGGGAGTTGAGCAATTTGGAGATGGGAATCTTTCGGAAAAGATTGCGATCCGTACCGGTGATGAAATCGAACGCTTGGCTGATACATTCAATGCCATGGCGGACAATCTACAGCATTCGTTTTCTGAGTTGAATCAGAAAGTGGATGAAATCGGGCGATTGGAGCAGAAATATCGTGATCTCATTGAAAATGCTCCGGAAATGATTCATCAATTAGATCCCGCAGGGCGGTTCGTCCATGTAAATACGACTGAGTTGCAAAAGCTGGGATATTCGCTTGTCGACATGCTTGAGATGTCGCTCTGGGATATTGTCCCGGCGGAACAACAAGAGGGGGTGCGGGCCTATGTTCAAGGGCTGGCCATGGGTGGGGCGCGCTCCATAGAAACTGTTTTTCGTACGCAATCCCGTGAAGTGATGGATGTGGAAATTCATTCAACAACGCTGATGGATCCGGGGACCCATTCGGTGGTGTATTCGAGAGGATTTGTGAGGGATATCACTGCCCGAAAGGCTCTGGAGTGTGAAGTTGAGCGATATACCACCCAATTGGAAGGGATTGTCGCCGAACGCACCCAACAACTGTCTGACTCAGAGGCGGGCTATAAGGCGTTATTTAATTTGGCTGCCGATTCAATCTTTGTGATTGATTCGGAAGGCCGGATCCTGGATATCAATGCGCGTGAACGGGAAATTCTAGGGTATGTCCCTTCTGATTTAGAAGGCGCGTACTTCGTGAAGCTTGTTCCTCCGGCATTCCAGATGATCAGTCAGAATTTGTTGGAACGAGTCAGCGGTGAAGAGTCAAAGGTCCCCACGACAGAGATTGAGGTTTATGACCGGCAAGGCATCATGAAGTCCATGGAGATGGACCTGGTTCGCATCGATATGGGTGAAAGAGCCTCAATCATGGTGCAGTTGCGAGATATTACCGAGCATAAAAAACTTGAAGCTGAACTGCAACGATACAATGAAGTCCTGGAAGAGAAAGTCTCTGAGCGTACGCGGGAAATTGAACAGGCCAAGCTGTACATTGAAAGTTTGTTGGAAAATGCGAATGACGTGATTTATACCTTGGACGTTGATTTACGGTTTACGTATGTCAATGGGAAAGTTGATGCATGGGGATATCGAAAAGAAGACTTGATTGGTAAACCGTATCTCTCGTTACTCTCCAAGCGGTATCGCGGACGGTATTTGAAAGAAACATTGGATCTTGGAACAAAGCAAGTCTACGAAGTAGAGGTGGTCAGTCGAGAGGGAGAGTTGCGGTCAGTTCTGGTGAGTGTGGCCCCGCTTCTCAATGATGAAGGCGTGTACACAGGAGTCTTGGGTATTGCCAGGGATATCACGGAACGGAAGCATTTGGAACGCCAGGTGCAGAATTCTGAACGTTTAGCCTCCATTGGTAAGCTGGCCGCCGGGGTCGCGCATGAAATCAACAATCCGTTAGGGGGAATTTTAAATTGTTTATATAATATTCGAAAGGGAACGTTGACGCCTGAGCGATCTCAGGAATATTTGCATTTTATGGAGGACGGATTGCGACGCGTTCAACGCATCGTTCGGCAGCTTCTGGATTTTTCCCAGCAACGTGAACCGGAATTGGCCATGACAGATCTTCATCAAATTTTAGACCGAGTTCTGGTATTGACCGAGCATGTATTCCTGGTCAAGCATGCCACTCTGAGTAAGGACTATGATGAGACACTGCCGATGGTAATGGTCGATGCGCATATGATTGAGCAGGTGATTATGAATTTAGTCCTGAATGCGGTTCAGGCACTCAAAGACGGTGGCAAGGTGACCTTGCGTACCCGAAAGCAGGAAGAAGGATATGAAATTGAAGTGGAGGATACCGGGTGCGGAATACCTCAAGAGATTCGAACTCATATTTTTGATCCCTTTTTCACGACGAAAGGGACCGGAGAGGGGACCGGATTGGGATTATCGGTGAGTTTGGGAATTGTGCAGCGGCACGCAGGTGAAATGTTGGTTGACAGTGAAGAGGGAAAAGGCACTCGTTTTACCATTCGCTTGCCCTTGGTTCGATCTCGTGCGGGCATTCCTGTAAAGGTAGGCATATGACTCTCGGTTCGGTTTTGATCATTGATGATGAGCCTTTGATGCGAGTCTCTATGGTCGATGCCCTGAAGGCTATCGGCTATGTGGTCCAGGAAGCCAGTTCTGGATTGGAAGGACTCGAGCGGTTGCGGACTTCACGGTTTAATTTGGTCATTACTGATTTGCGATTGCCCGGTGTGGACGGACTGCATATCGTCAAGCAGTGCCGGGAGGAGTGCCCAGGCACGGAAGTAATTGTTATTACGGCACATGGTTCCGTTGACACGGCTGTCGACGCGATGAAAAGCGGTGCCTACGACTACATCACAAAACCCTTTTCTATGGATGAATTGTTATTGAGTGTGCAGCGGGTTTGTGCGGTGGTGGCTCTTCGTGAAGAGAATCGGGTGTTACGGGATGCCCTGGAAAAGAAATTTAGCTTCCAAGGAATTGTGGGAAAAAATGAGCGGATGCGACAAGTGCTCGAGAAAGTCAAGCTAGTCTCGGCCACTGACGCAACCGTTTTAGTGGTAGGGGAAAGTGGAACGGGAAAGGAATTGATTGCCAATGCCATCCATACCAATAGCGCTCGCCGAAATCATGCTTTGGTCAAAGTAAGTTGTGCCGCGCTCCCGGAAACGCTGTTAGAGGCTGAACTGTTTGGACATGAAAAAGGGGCATTTACGGGAGCCCTTCGGCAACGGCAGGGGCGGTTCGAACTTGCTCATCAGGGAACACTTTTTTTGGATGAAATCGGCGAAATTTCTCCGTTGGTCCAGATTAAATTGCTTCGTGTTCTACAGGAACGGCAATTTGAACGCGTCGGAGGAAATGACACGATCGAGGTGGATGTCCGATTAGTGTGTGCAACGCAGAAGGATTTGCGGAAAGAAGTTGAACAAGGACGATTCCGGGAAGATCTCTATTATCGATTGAATGTGGTGCCCGTTCAGCTTCCCCCTCTCCGAGAACGTCGAGAAGATATTTTCATGATCGCCCAGCATTTTTTGGAGACGATGTCAGGTCGAAATCACCAAGAACCCAAAGCCTTGTCACGGCAAGCTCGCGAGGTATTATTGCAGTATTCTTTTCCGGGGAATGTCCGCGAATTGGAAAATACTATTGAACGGGCGTTGGCATTGGCACAACACACGCAAGAAATCCAGGTTTGGGATCTCTGCGGACAGAGTCGATGTCCATATGCGGGAGGGGAACCGCAAAAGGGATGCGGATTTTGCGGGAATCAAGAAAGCAGGAGAGGCGTGAAAAATGGGGCGATGGAAACATTGGCCGAAGCGCGTGAGCACTTTGAACGGGGGCATATTCTAGAAATACTCAATCGAACAGGGTGGAGTCGGATGACGGCCTCGAAGGTTTTAGGATTGTCGAGAAAAGGTCTTTGGGAAAAATGTAAACGGTATGGAATTGTGCGGGCAGGCGACGACACAGACTCTGAGAAGGGCGAAGAGAATGAGGGTTGAAAGGGCAGCCCTTTGAGGAAGAGAGCTGCCCTGAGCATTCTAAGCTAAGGATTTCTGTGGCGGGAAATAAATTATTCTCCACCCTCCCAGAGGGTGATGATCCGGTCATTCCCAGCTGTGGCGAGGTATTTACCATCAGAAGAAAGAGCAATTCCCCTGACAGGCCCTTTGTGCGATCGAAGCGTTCGGAATTGACGGCCGGTTTGAATGTCCCACATTTTGACGGTCCCATCATCGCTGGCGCTGATAAGCACCTGTCCATCTTGGGTTACAAGAAGATTCCTGACCCATTCAGAGTGACCTTTCAGCGTGCGGCGTTCCTCCATGGTCGGCATGTTCCAGAATTTAATCGTACAGTCACGACTACCTGAGATCATGGTGCCCCCGTCAGGGGTAAAGGTGAGGGCCCCAATCCAATATTCCATGGGTTTTTGAAATCCGCCTTGATCATCTACGTAAAAACCACGGTTTTCGGTCTCTTCGTCATCGGCCTCATCTCTCCAATGGCCCAGGTGTACAATTTTTTCTTCCCCGCTTGGCAAAACCTCATAAAGCTTAATTTTCCCGATATCGGTGCCAGCCACTAGGTGAATGCCGTCAGGTGAAAATGCTGTGCAGACACTCCAATTATGGTCGTATTGATCTTTACCAAGAAGCGTCATGAGTTCGGTGCCGGTGGTTACTTCCCAAATTTTAATGTCTTTATTCTGTCCCGCCCTCGCGAGCATGAGCCCGTCTGGGGAAAAGGAAATACTGCATACGGCATGGTCGTAACGAGTAAAGAGTAACCGGAGGGATTCTCCCGTTTGAGGATTCCACAGTCGAATGGTCCTGTCCTCACTTGCGGAAGCGATTATTTGGCCATCAGGGCTATATTTGACTTCTCGAACGACATGTGTGTGCCCTCGTAGGGAACGAAGAAGGCGGCCGGTCTCAATATCCCACATTCGAATAAAACGGTCATTCCCTCCGCTTGCTAATGTCAGCCCATCAGGGGAAAAGGCGACAGCCCATATCTCTTGTGTGTGACCACGGAATGACTTCAGTTCCCTGATACCGCCTTTCCAATAGGCCAGTGAATCGATGAGCGGCGGAGGTTGTGAATCAGGATTATGGATGAACCCGGGATTAGAACTCAGTGTGTCTGGGCTTGTTGGCTGGGTCATGGAATTCCTCGCTTCGGAAACAGATTGACATCTAAAGGGATCGGTTAAACGGAATCAGGAATGGATGAATGGGATTCTCTTGCCAAAAGGGAAAACGCATTCCTATAATTCAACTAGTTATGATACTAAACGGCGCTTTTCGAGGGAGTCAAGGTAGCTACCTCCCAAATTATTGTGAATTTATTATTACGTGATCATCTTCCGAGAAACAAAACTCGTCTTGTGGTGATCTTGCGGTAAACGGAGGTTTGCTCATGGAAATTCGTTTTCAACCCGCCCTCCTTCAGGAGGTGATTGATTCGTTTGCGGAAAAAACTGAGCGTGAAGGGGACCCGACTTATTTTAATGAATTTCATGAGTTTGCCGATCCCATTTACGAGAAATTTTCCCTTGATGACCGTGATCCGGAGTTCAAACGCCTCTATCAACATTTATTTGCTAAATGGGGGTTTGCCGAAATTCTTCGTGATGCTTTTGATGACTTCCCGGTTTTACGAGATAAAACTGGGATTGTGTTGGTGCGAGGCGTATTGAAAGAAGATCAGGAAGGGGTTGATGTTCTTCGAAAGTGGGGAGTGGTCGAAGAAAAACTCGCTCGCCAATTTGAAGAGGCCGGGAAAAAAGGGGTGGGTATTAAATTGATCCCGAGGCGGTTTTATGATCCAGCCATTACCCGGTACCTACGACATGAGTTAACCCATATTTCTGACATGTTAGATGAGGCCTTTGGTTACGATCCTGACACAAAAGTAGGATTGAACCCTGGTGAAGAACATTTGATATTAAATCGTTACCGTGTGCTGTGGAATCTTCATGTCGATAGCCGAATTGCCCGAACAGGCAAAGAACCGATGTTTTCCAAAGAATATCGGTTTCGGGAGTTCCGTTCTTGGTATCGGAAAATTCCTCCAGGTCAGGTGGAATCCGTGTTTGAAGGCATTTGGCAGACGGATTATCTTACTCATGCCGAATTAGTGGAAATGGCCTCTGATACGATTCGAGTGATTGAGAGAGCCATTGAGGTTGAGGATAGTGAGGTTCCCGATGTGCCAACGAAACCCATGCTTCTTCCAGGGTTTCCGTGTCCTCTTTGTCGATTCCCAACTTATACCTGGGTAGAAAACATGGATGAGACGCTCGAAGGTTTTGTCTTAGATTTCATTCGAGAAAATCACCCAGGTTGGGATGTGGAATATGGAGCCTGTGACAGATGCGTGGAGGTGTATAAGCTACGGGCCTCCGGAGTGGTATAAATTCGAAAACACCTATCCTCATGTTCCATTGGTTTTATTGGTATAGACTGTTGAAAGCGTCGTAATGTCGGACTCCCATCTGCCAAACCAACCTTCGTCCAATCCGACATTAGGTCGTAGAATGTTTCTTCGACAGTCGGCCATTTCCCTTGGCGCCACAGTTCATGAATTTGTCAAACATCGTGATGCTCCTCCCCCGATAAAAAAGGAGGAGCCTGTTCCTGAGAAAACGGGGTGGCTCCGTCCCCCAGGGGCTGTTGATGAGGAATTGTTTTTGGAGCGATGCACGGGATGCGCCGATTGCGTCGAGGTCTGTCCTCACGATGCCATTCAAGTGTTAGCGAGTAATGATACTCCCGTTATCTATCCAGGAGAATCTCCATGCAAATTATGTGAAGATCTCCCCTGTATCGGAGCGTGCACAACGGAGGCCCTTTTGCCCGTTGCGGATCGGTTTCAGGTAAATATGGGAGTGGCGAAAGTTTTGGCAAAAATGTGTACGGCAGGAACTGGCTGCAATGCATGTGTGTCTAAATGTCCTACGGAGGCACTTTCGATGGATTTTGCTTCTTATCACATTCGTGTAGATGATTCAGTATGCGTGGGTTGTGGCATATGCCAATATATCTGTGGAACGGTAAATGACCGTAGCGCAATTCGGATTGTTTCGAGGTAAGGACCGTATGATATTTTAGGATTAATGATATTAATAATCTGAATGACCTGGAGAAGAAAAGTGTGAATATGGACCTTAAAGCTAGGAGGTATGGAAAATGGACGAAGGCATAAAAAGGAGTTTTTTGGTGTGGATTTTCTAGGATAAAATTAGGGGATTCAAATCCTGGAAAATTCTGGAAACTATGGGGCCATCAGGGATAATGAAGTCTTGACTTCATAGGGCTGTTGTCCTATTATCTGATCCCTTTTTCATGAATCCTTAATGGCCCTGACAATGATCCTAATTGAAGCAAATGCTTGTGAAATGAAAAATTTTTAAAAGTTAGGTGAAATATGACATCAGGCGTTAAAGAGGGGAAAAAAGCAGGGAAAAACGGAATGCCAGTTTCTGGAAATGAAAAGGCCGTCAAGATTTCTCCAAAAGATGCGCCAGCTGTTGACCGGGCGCTTTGTCGAAGCAAACTTTACCTGTTGGTGTCCTGGGGATATCTCTACCCAGAAGACGAGGAATTTCTGGATTATCTTCAGAGTGGGGAATTTGTTGAGGATGGAAAGTCGGCATTAGAAGGGTTGAAAAAAGAGCTGCAAAATATAGGTGGCAATGAAGCGCAAGAGCGTCTTGATGCATTGGTGGGTAATTTTGATGCCATTGAATCTTGGATATCCTCAGAGGGCGAAAACTGGAGTCTTCAAGACTTACGTGATGAGCATCGTCGCGTGTTTAGCAATGTCATCGCGTTAGATTGTCCGCCATACGAGACATTATTTGGAAATGATCATGTTTTCGGGCAGTCTTACGTAATGGGAGACATTGCTGGTTTTTATAGTGCTTTTGGCCTTCAGCTTTCTCCGGATATTCATGAACGCCTGGATCATTTGAGTGTAGAATTGGAATTTATGCATTATCTGGCGTACAAAGAATCATATGCCATTCTCCATGATGGAGCAGATAAACTTAAAACCGTCATTGAAGCTGAAAAAAAATTCGTTAAAGAGCATATTGGTCGATGGGTTCCTTTGTTTTCAGGAATGTTAAATAGAAAAGCCGATTACGGTTTTTATAAGATTTTGGCTGATTTCACCTCTCATTGGATTGCTTTCGATATTGCGTTCTTAGGGGTGACACCTCAGCCTTATTCAGAAACAGACTATCGCCCTGCGTCGTACAATAACCCTGAAGGTCAAAGTTTTGAATGTGGTGCTCAAGATCAAGGAAATGAGCTAAGCCTTCTGATGAGTGAAGTTGGAGCAGATGCATTTTTGGATAAGGAAAGTGGAACTTCAGGTCAGTCAGGAAATGCTTAGTATAGAATTGAGTTAAGTCATTTTTAAAATTTGTTTTAGTGGCGACAGGTTTGAGGAGACAGGTAGTTAGCAGTCTTTTCGGTTTTAATCTTTTATCAAAGGAGGATGCGTCATTATGAGATTGGTGCAGACGCGTAACAAACGACTGGTGTTTGGCGTTCTTCTGTCTGTCCTGGTGGTGTGTGTAGGTTTGACCATGGGGCAGATTCCGCTGGCCGTCTCGCAACCGGTAACGATTCCGGTTGGCAAAATTACTGGCCCAATCCCTATGGATGCGGCGAATCCTGTATGGGAATCCGTGCCCGGTATCGTTGCCCCATTAAGTGGGCAGACGATAACGACCCCAATGCACCCGAACATTTCAGTGAAAACTGTGATGATCAAAATGGCAACAAATGGCGAAGAAATCGGCGTTTGGGCTAACTGGGGGGATCAAACATTAAATAACACCACCATTGGTCCTCAGGATTTCAGGGATCAAGTGGCGGTACAATTCCCTGTGCAATCTGCAGGGGCGCCTCCATTCCAATGTATGGGACAGTCTGGTGGGACGGTCAACATATGGCGTTGGAATGCGGAATGGCAAAAGGATCTTGGAGCGGGCGTGGCCGGTATGTGGGATGTGGATAATCAATATCCCTCCATTGCATGGGATTACTACTATGAAGAGCCAGCTGGTGGTGTGACCTATCCTGACCGAATTGGTCGGAGCTTAGGGCCATTTAACCCCGGCATTTGGTCTGGTAACATCATGTCCGATCCTAACCTGCGGCTGGGATCAGTTGAAGATTTGAATGCTAACGGATTTAGTACGTTGACTACCCAGGCGTCGCAAGACGTGGTAGGAAATGGATTATGGGAGCCGTATGGGTCACTGAAGGGTGGATGCTGCAGCGGTCCGACCTGGAGAGTGGTCATGAAGCGGAGTCTCAAAACTCAAGACCCCAATGATGTTCAGTTCGCGGCAGGATCGAGCTTCCCAGTAGCTTTTGCGGTCTGGGACGGTTCAAACGTAGAACGAAATGGGATGAAAGGGATTTCGACTTGGTTTACGGCTCAAATGCCAAACTAAGTTCATTCCTTTTCTGAACAGGTCCTTTTTCATATAGGACGTAGCTGAGCTTGAAAACCTCCGGTAATGGACTCCAGTAATGGGGGAAGTTGCCGGAGGTTTTTTTTATAAGCACGTATTTCGCATAAATGGTTATCCGACAAGACAAGAAAAAGCTAATTGTTGCATTGAAGAGAATGGGACGTGTATAAATTTAAAATAGGCAAATTCTGCGTTTCTTATTTTCCCCATTACCTGGGAGCCGCATTGTGAAAATTTCACTTTTATTCCCTCCTAGTTGGCATCCCTCTCAGCCCTATTTGAGTATTCCGTGTCTTTCGGCCTTTCTTGAAAAATCCGGTGTTCCGGTTCATCAGCAACGCGATTTAAATATTGAGTTGCTTGATAGGGTGTTAACTAAAGAATTTGGGTTAGATATTTATCCACAGTTAGTTGATTTGGTTAAAAAACTGGAAGTATCGGTTTCTGGAGATACCGGCTATGGGAGTAAGGAGCATTACGCTCGTGTTGTTGAATCACTTGACCGCTTTCCTTATCTCATAGATGAAATCGAACCCGTTAAAGCATCATTGCGTGGGGAAGAGTTTTACGACATTGAGCGTTACCGAGAATGTCTCTTTTTAATTGATCGGTGGTTGGAGGTTGTATCTTCTTTATATTTTCCCACCAGAATGACGGTGGTAGACAACCAATTTGCGTATTCAATCTATTCTTCCCGAGAAATTCTCCAAGCTATCCACGATGAAAACCAAAATCCGTATCTTGTGCTTTATCGAAAATTTTTCTTTCCTGCTTTTGGACAAGATATTCCAGATTTTGTTGGAGTCTCCATTACCGCAACCTCACAGATTATCCCTGGTTTAACTCTGTGTAAATTAATTAAGGAAATTCATCCGGAGGTTCATGTCACCATCGGGGGTAGTATTTTTACAAGACTGGTAGACAATCTCAGACGGTGTGATCGGTTGTTTCAATTGACAGATGACTTCATTGTGTTTGAAGGTGAGACGGCACTTTTGGAACTGATAAATCAACTAGACGGGAAAAAAGATTTTTCGAAAGTGCCGAATCTTATCTGGCGGCAAGAGGGAAAAATAATTGTGAATCAACCCTTTTACTCGGAAAATCTTGCGGACCACCCAGCCCCAAACTATGACGGGTTTCCCTTGGGTGACTATTTAGCCCCGCATACGGTGTTGCCAGTACAATTTTCTAGGGGTTGTTATTATAAGGATTGTGCGTTTTGTGCCCTGACTTTGGATCATCAGAATTTTCGGCAAAAGGATCCGATAAAAGTTGTGGATGAATTGGAAGCGTTGTCCCATAAATATGAAACACCGTATTTTTTCTTTACGGATGAATGCCTGGCTCTTTCGCCAACCAAGCGATTGTGTAAGGAACTCATTCATCGAAAATTGGGTTTACAGTGGACGGCCGAGCTGCGGTTTGAAAAGAATTTATCTCGTGAGCTACTTACATCTATGCGGGAGGCAGGATGTCAGAAAATTGTCTTTGGTTTGGAAACCTATAATGCCCGGTTGATGGATTTTATGGTGAAGGGGATTACCCAAGAAAATGTTGATCGGATCTGTTCCGATTGTGTTGATCTTGGAATTGCGGTGCATTGCTATGTGATTGTAGGGTTTCCGACCGAAACAGAGGAAGAATCATTGGAAACATTGAATTTTATTGTTAATAATACGAAGCTGCATTCCTCCTATGGGTTTTCCTGTCAACCGTGCTTGTTTGATTTAGAAAAGGAAGCTCCTATTATGAGCGATCCAGGGGGGTATGGGATTCAACGAATTATGCGACCTGCCTCGGAAGATTTGAGCTTAGGGTTCTTTTATGAAGTAAAATCGGGGATGACTCCAGAACAGGCTGAAAAAGTATATCAATATGTGTATGAAAAGATTAGTGAAGTGGTATGTGAATTACCCTTTAACTACTCCATGGCGGATGGGTTGTTATATATCACCCGGCATAACAAAGAGCTTGAGGTGGAGCCCTCTAGGGTGTAGAAATTAAGATATTCTGGATGAAAATCTAGCCATCTTCTTACGCATGCGCACCAATATCTGAAGTTCAAAAAAATGATTTCTACTACTGAAAAGAACCAGGAAAGAATCGACGGCCCAGGGCTTCTTTTTGAATGGGGTCTTAAGAGTTTGTTGTTTGCAGCCTTTTTTGAATTGGTGCTGTATCGGCTGGTTTCACGGTTGGGTATGCACCTTGGCAAATTAGCCGAAAAATATGAAGCGGTCAGGATCGGATTTCGCACACTCTCTTCATTAGGGTTTGTTCTGTTGAATATGACGGCCATTCTGGTTTTTCTGATTTTGGGTATTTTGCTGGTTCAAAAATTACGGACAAAGCTGTGGGTGGGAGAGTGGGATAAGGTTATTATTCCATTGGCGGCCTTATTGGTAGCATGTACGGTGGGTTACTTATTCTTTCCTCCAGTCATGGTCGGGACCATTATTTATAATATTTTGGCGTTTGGGTTGATCGTTTTTCTGGTTTTGGAATATTGGGCTACTCACCGGGTGTTGAGTCAACGGCTTATGGTAGGTAGTTTTTTCCTGGGTATTAGTGGATGGCTGTATTATCAGACGATGTCAACGACGTATGGATGGCTCAATATTTTTGATGCCCCTCCGCTGGTGCATGAAGGGAATCGGCTCGGGGAAGCACTCATGGTTCTTTCAAGCATCCTGGTATTTTGGGCCTATGGCACTACTTCAATTATTACCAAAAACAAGCAACAACGCCGGTGGGGATTAACTTTGGTTATTAGCGGGGGCAGCGCTTTTGTCGCCTTACTGTTCATGGATTATTTCCTTTCTCTTTGGAACCCTGAAGTGGCGAAAGAAGTCAGGAAGGCTGGAGAGGGGATAGGCTGGATTTTTCAAATGGGAATGGGCTATACCTTTTATCTCCCTTTTGCATTTTATGTGTTGGGCTTTACCTGCTGGGCGTATACCGTGATTAAGTTAGTGTTGATTGGTCGATTAGCAGGATATGGGCTAGGCCTCATGTTTATGGCAGGCTATGCGCTTCAATTATCACATTTGACCTTGATGGTAGTGCTTGGGTTAATGTTGCTAAATATTGATAAAAGAGGAACGTTAGGAAAACTTCGTAAGAAATCCCTAGAGGGGGTAGTCTATCAACCAATTCGTCCCGTATACGGGCAAACACAGTAGTTAGGACACCTGAAATGGAAGAACAAAGTGCTGGAAGCCAAACAATGGATCCGCAGTCGGGGGAGACGACCACAGAAGATCGCCCTTTAACGGTTGATGAGGAAATTGCAGAGATTGAAAAGCTCCTGAGTGAGGAGCCTGACGACTTTCAAGCGCGGTGTCGCTTGGGTGAACTTTATTTCAATAAAGGACGGATGGATGAAGCACTGGCGGAAGTAAAGAAATCCATTGAGATGGCAGAGGGCATTCGGATTGAGATGGATCGATCTCTAGCCATGTACTACTCGAATCTTGGAACGATCTATGGAACGAAAGGGATGTTGGATGAGGCCACGGCTCAATTTAAACGAGCGCTGGAACTAAACCCCTATGATGTTCTTGCACTTTTTAATGTCGGCCGACTCTATAATGACAAAAATGCATTTCTGGAGGCCAAAGAGTATTTCGAACGTCTGATCGAAATTTCACCTGAAGATCCGATTGCTTGGTATAATTTGGCTGGAGTCTATGAAAAATTGGATGATCCCAATGTCTCCGATTTTAATACGATAGACATGGCTATGCAGGCGTATATGAAAGTCCTGCAGTTTGATCCAAGTCATCTTGAGTCGAGTTTTAGGCTCATGGAAATTGCCCTGAATCTGAAGAAACCTGATATGGCAGTAAAGGTCATGGAAGATGCCGTTGAAAATAATCAGGACGAACCATTGGCCTATTATAATCTGATTAACACCTATGAAAAGTGTAAGATGTTTGAGCAGGCGGAAGAAACCAGAAATCGTCTCAAGGATCGATTTAACAAGCGTTCGCGTGAAACGGTGAAAAAGTGATACCCCAACAAGGAGAGGTACCATGTTTGGAAGCTTAGGATTTACAGAATTAATTCTCATCCTCATGATTGTGCTAATCATTTTTGGGGCGGGAAAATTACCGCAATTGGGCGAAGGGGTCGGAAAAGCGATTAAAGGGTTCAAGAAATCTGTTCAAGAGGCAGAAGCATATGACATAGACCCCCAAGCACAGGCTGAAAATTCGGCATCCGCCAACCAGGGAAATGCTCAACCGCAAATTTCACAGCCTATGCAGACCGCCCCGTTGGAAACGGGTTCCCCAATGCCACCGGCAGCAGTCCAGCCGGCTCAACAGGAACAGGTTCCTGCGTCCTCTAAGGCCTAATTCTGCTAAAACGGCGAGGGGCCAAAAGGCTATTCCGTGGTGGCGATTGGGCCGGATTTTTTGAAATGAACCTTGAAGGGTGAATTGTCTATGAGTATCGAGACCGCGTTAGAAATCGGAGTGATTGAAACCTTTGCCGGCAATGGAAAATCTCGCAGTACGGGTGATGGTAAGCGAGCGGTGAAATCTGGAATTCCGCTGCCTAACCATATTACGGTTGATCGGGATGGTCGGTTTTTTTACATTGCCGAATCCGGTTCTGACCGAATCAGGCGGGTGGATATGGAAACAGGCCTTCTGCATAACTTTGCGGGGACCGGTGAGACATGTTACAGCGGCGATTACGGACCTTGTGGGGAAGCTGGGCTTTACCTTCCATTAGATGTCTTGTGTGATTCTCACAATCATATTTATGTCTGTGATTCAGGCAGCAATCGAATCAGAAAAATTGACGCGGATACAGGAATCATTACGACCATCATCGGGACGGGGCAGTGGGGATATAATGGGGATGGGCCAGCCTTGGAGTGCAATTTAACCTATCCGGCAGCCATTGCAATCGACGATCAGGATCATCTTTACATTGCAGACACTCAAGCCCATCGGATCCGGCATTACAATCCTCAGACAGGAATGCTGACGACCATTGCCGGATGTTGGACGGCAGAAGATGATGAGCGCGTGAGCCCTCTGACCGCTCAAAATCTAATTGTTCTTTCTGGCGATGCGATTGGGATAGATTTTAGCAACGATGAAGGCTTACTGCGTCCCCGTTGTTCCGATGGACTGGATTTATCGCTATATCTTGACGATGGCAAGCCGGCTTTGGAGTGCAAGTTGTATGACGTGGTCGATATCGATGTGGACAAACATGGGGATCTATATATCACCGATAAGGGAACCAACCGCATCCGAAAGCTAGATCGGAAAACGGGCACGATGTCCACCGTGGCTGGCATCTGTCGGTATGGATTTGACGGCGATGGAAAGTTAGCGGTGAAATCCATGCTTAATGTCCCGGAGGGCGCTGTGGTGGACTCAGATGGAAATGTGTATATTTCCGATTCCATGAATCACCGGGTACGAAAAGTTGATTGCCAGACCGGTATCATTACAACCGTCGCGGGGAATGGCGATAGTGGCTACGATGACAAAAATATGGGTGGGTGCGGTGCTGCGCGCTTTGTGGCAAAAGAAGACGCTGGGATGTTGAAACATGGTGATGGCCTTATTGCCATAGAGGCAATTGTGAATACTCCAGCTGGCCTGACCTTGGACTCACAGGGGTATTTGTACATATGTGAACGGAATGAAAATAAAATTCGTCGGGTAAAATTACGATAATGAGGCTAATCTGATTTTTCAATAGAGATTAGCTGTTCCGGTACAGCTATTCCTGCCCCAGTGAGATCAATAATTGCTGTCACACTTATTGTTTCTAAGCTATATCATTTGCTTCGCTTCTCTACTCTCCTCATATCCTGTTGGTGGGACTCCGTCTTTTCTCATTGCTCATTTTTGGTCAAAATGCCTGAAAGCGTTGTTACGGTTTGTTTTCCGCGCCGCTCTGCCCTCAAGATTGGATAGGGCTGTAATTCGAAAAACACGCATTCAAATAGAGAATGATCAAGAATCTCTTCGCGAAAATATATGTAATAATGAATTAAGTTTTTCTCATTCTTGAAATATTATTGGCATTGAATCTTTAAAATTTCCAAGGAAACCGAGAATTGAGCACAATTCACGCCAAAAAACGGATTATTTCGTTTGTGGTTCTTGCGTTGGTGGTTTTATTCGGATTGACTTGGTATCAAGTCCCCCTTGTCAGTTCCCAGGGTATGGTTGTCCTTTCGCATTTTTCAAAAGGGGAAGTGCCTTCCCATCCTTCCGATTCAGCGTGGGAGACCGTGGCTCCCCTCCCTGTTCCTCTCAGTGGCCAAATCATTACCAGACCGGTATGGCCGGAGCCAAGTGCGAGAGCCCTCTCTATTCGATCAATTCATAACGGAAAAGATATTGCGTTTTTGCTGGAATGGCAGGATGCCACAATTAATGAATCATTGACGCCCGGGGTTTTTAGGGATGGGGTTGCCGTGGCTCTGCCTCTGGGAGATGCACCGGCCTTTTTTTGCATGGGCCAACTTGATCATTATGTGAATATTTGGCATTGGAAAGCGGATTGGCAAAGCGACGTGGATCGGCGGGCCGAGCGAGCCAAAGAATCTAAGCGGGAGGAATCAGGTCCTCGCCGGTTTGAAGTGATCCCGCGTCGGCCTTCATCGGTTGAGGACCTCGTGGGAGGAGGGTTTAGCACCCTAACTAGCAAAGAACAGCAGGGACGAATTCAAGGACAAGGGGAATGGAAAAATGGCCTATGGCGAGTGGTCATGAAACGGCCTTTGACGTCTATGGGAGACGATTTGGACAATGAAGCGATGTTGGTTCCCGGGCGCATGCAAGCCATAGCCTTTGCCGTTTGGAATGGAGAAAATAAGGAGCGGAATGGGCAAAAATCTGTTGCTTCCTGGATGCAATTACTTATTGATCCTGTTCAGGCCTCATCTCAACATGGGGCAGGAGGGATTGAGTCCACGCAGAGCTCATCATGAGGATCCCAATAATGAAGAGGATGAGATCTACAGGCGGAATGCAAGTGTTCTTAATATGTTGGTGCCTGTGGTTTGGAATGATGGTTCTTCAAGGAGAAGCATTTGGTCAACCGCCAAGTGAGAGTATGACCAAAGAAAAAGCCCTGATTCTAGCTGAAAAGTTTGGCATCGATGTGGGGGAAGTAGATGAGGAGGTCAAGAAAATTCTTGGCTTAACCAAAGCTGAAGGGGTGGTAGTGTATGCCGTCATAGGAGGGTCTCCCGCTGAATTGTCAGGCATAAAAGTGAAAGCGATCATTAAGGAAGTGGATAAATATGAAATTCAATCCCTTGTAGATTTGGGAACAGCCTTGGAGCAGACCCTCCCCACAAAGAATTTTACTGTTGCCACATATGAACCTGCGGATCCCGATAATCAAGGGGTTACCGGAGGGCTTAATTTCCATTTTGTACGAATTCTGCAGGATTAAGTTACTTGCATGAAGAATCTGTTTAGTAAAATTTTTCGGTTTTTGGAAATAATACCCATGTACAACCGATGGATTTTAACAATCATGTTGGGGATTTTTTGTTTATCCGGCATCGGGTTTGGTCAACAGCCAAGCACGGTTGTTGGTGAAGCAGAAGAATCCTGGATTAAGGAAATTGAACAAGTTTTTATCCCTTCCGAACAATGCAAACAATGCCATGACCGGCATTATGAAGAGTGGAAGGGGATGCGCGAGCAGACCATGGATTTAAAGACATTTGGCCGCGTGGATGGAGCTCTCCTGCATGGGACGGCTTTCACCTCTCCAGTGTTCAAAACCGTTTTAGGCCTGTGGCTTCAAACGGATCCGGATCAGGAGCAACGTACTCGCTGTCTTTCTTGTCATGCTCCAGCGGTGACCGTGTTCCCTCAACACACTGATCGAGTTATTGATCAAGTGATGAAAGGGGGAAAACGGGTCAAAATTGAAGGCATCGGTTGTAGTGCCTGTCACCTGATTACCGGCATTCAAGAAAATGCCTATGGGCACCCCACTTTTAAAATTACCTCCGGGGAGACTCTTTACGGACCCTACGCAGAACCAGAGGAGAATCTAGTGCATCCATCCGGGCAGGTGGATATTTATCGAGGGGCCCATTATTGTGCATCCTGCCACTTTGATAAGGTAAGGGATGTTACTCGGGCTGATATTCCAGGGGAAATTTTGAAAGGCACGATTTGTCAGGATTGTCATATGGAGCGTTCTACCGGGAGTTCAACCTCTCAACGTGGAGCCCTCACTCGGCCAATCGGGCGGCATTGGTTCCAAGGTATTGTGATTCCGGGGATTATGCTGAGCAATAGAAATTTACAGGCCGAATGGTTTTCGCGGGTGGATATTGAGGTTAAAAAGGTTCAGGGGCAGGTTGAGGGAGAAGTCCTGGTGCGAAATGGTGCCTTGCCTCATACTTTTCCGGGTGGCGATCCAGTGTTAAAACAATTTTATGTCACGATAACTCTCAAAAATTCAGATGGACAGGTTATCGATCAATATCAGGAACGGTTTGGCCGAACATTTGAAGAACTGCTTCGTGGTCCGATCCCCCGACCATTTGTCAATGGAGGTACAACCAGACATATCCCATTTACGTTGAAATATCCCAAAGATTCAGAGGCTTCCCTCATTGAGGCCTCAGTCAGTTATTCGCTCATTCCTGAGCCCTCGAAGGCTCTTGCTGCGAAATTCCTTGAAAGTCTGGCTTCCGATAAAGAACGGGAAGCTGCAGAACGCATTATTCATGATTATTCTTCTCCGCGTCTCCTCACGTTTCGCACCATGAGTTTATAGGCAGCAGAAACGTCCAGATTTTTTGTTGAATAACATACGAAGGATTGTCTGATGAGGAAAAGCTATAAAAAGAGTGCCCGCAGGAGTACAGGTGTGAGGAGAGGGATATTTTTGCTGGTTTTGGGATGTTTTCTGCTGACGGCGCCTCTTCTTGGCTCGGTCGCAGGTGAATCGTCTTCAACCAAAAAACCATTAGAAAAATCATTTCCCAATTCCGAGAAATGTAAACGCTGCCACCTTAGGGTCTTCGAAGAATGGGAAGCTTCAGCTCAATCGCGTTCGATTGTGACTGCCCCTTTCCGAGTAACCTTGGACCAATATCTGGCTTCAACCGATAAAAAAGATCATGCAATGTGCTTTCGCTGTCATGCGCCTCACATTCTTGAGTATCCTGACCACTTGCCTCGTTTCCTTAAGGAAGTTCAATCAAAAGACCCACAGATGGATGGAGTCGGCTGCCCTCAATGCCATCTTATTCAGGATGTGGACATGAATTCCCATCCACCAACGCCAACATTTCAATTGGGGACGACGATTTTTGGAGGATATGACAAAGCCGCTGAGAACCTGGCACATCAATCACAAAAGCTGGATCTCTATCGAGAGTCAAAATTCTGCGTGACCTGCCATGATTCACTTCCAAAGACCTCAGGCTCTGCCAAGGACCTCCCTGGTTGGCTTGGATCTTGGGAAAAAACCAAATCTGAAACCAATGGGAAGCCTTGTCAATTCTGTCATATGCCAGAGGCAGTTGATGAATCTGCTAATGGGGAGAGGGTCAGGAAGGTCGCCAATCACAGTTTCCCTGGGAGATTCGGAAAAGTCCGCGCGGAAGCTGTCACCTTGGACTTTACCACTGAAACCACTCCTGAAACTTCACAAGTGCAGGTCAGTATTCAGAGCTTGGTCCCGCATAATTTGCCGTTGCCCCATCCCGGATGGTCTCGGGTCGTCGTTGATCTTTCTATTTTTGGGAAAAATCTCAAAAAGGTTTACAATGAACAACGTTTTTATGAACGGACATTTGGGAATGCTGAGGGAAAAGAGACGGTCTTTGATTTTGAGGCAAAAAAGGTATTACGCGACACCCTGCTTAAACCTGAAGAGATGCGGGTAGAGGTCTTTTCATTTCCCACACCGCAGGATGCGCCATCAATGGATGTAGTGGTGACTCTCACGTATGCTCCTGTACACGGACCAGAGGATTTCCTTAAGAAGGTTGAACAAGAGGCGGCACTTGGGCAAAAGGACAAGGCCTTTCAATCGGTCCAAATTGCCCAAAAGAAGTCGAATGTTCCTCTTAAAAAATAATGTCTGTTCCCGGAGGATGATCCGTTAAGACGTTACGGCTCCCAGGGATGCCGAGGAAACCATCCTGGCATATTTGGCCAGGACGCCAGTTGTATATTTTGGTGGTGGTGGAGTCCATTTTGCCAAACGGCCTTCAATCTCTTGCTCTGAAAGTTCAACATCCAAACGTCTCGCAGTAATGTCGATATGAATCATGTCTCCGTTTTGAACCGCCGCAATCGGGCCCCCTTTTGCGGCTTCAGGGGCGACGTGTCCAGCCATGAAACCATACGTGGCTCCTGAAAACCGTCCGTCCGTCAAAAGGGCGACTGATTGGCCTAATCCTGCTCCGACAATAGCACTCGTTACGCCTAACATCTCTCGCATCCCCGGTCCGCCTTGTGGCCCTTCATAGCGGATAACGACCACATCCCCGTCCATGATTTTTCCTTGTTGGACTGCCTGAAACGCATCTTCTTCGCAGTCGAAGACTTTGGCCGGGCCATGGTGTGCTAATTTGGCATGGCCAGCCACTTTGACAACACAACCTTCTGGAGCAAGGTTGCCTTTCAGAATCACAAGTCCTCCCGTTGGCTTAATTGGATGGGAAGGGGGAAAAAGAACTGTTTGCCCTGAGGTTTCCTTGGCTGTGGCCGCTTCTTCAGCTAACGTTCGTCCGGTGACGGTGATTTGGTCTCCATGGAGATGGCCAGATTCCAAAAGCCATTTTGCCACCAACGGTGTGCCTCCTGCTTGATAGAGGTCGGCTGCCATGAACTGACCTCCTGGTTTCAGATCAGCCAGAAGCGGGACCTGGCGATTAATGGTATCAAAATCGTCAATATTTAATGGGAGCGACATTTCATGGGCCAAGGCTAAAAGATGGAGGACCCCATTGGTGGATCCACCGGTAGTGGCGATTGCCGCGATGGCGTTTTCCAATGCGGGGCGAGTGATAATATCCCGTGGGCGAAGATCGTTTTTCAGGAGATTGATTAGGATTTTTCCGCATTCCTTGGCCACTTGGTGCTTTCTGGGGTCGAGGGCTGGCACGCCATTGAATCCCATTGGGGAAATTCCTAAAAACTCAAATGCAATTGACATGGTATTCGCCGTAAATTGACCACCGCAGGCCCCGGCTCCCGGGCAGGCTCGTCGCTCTAATTCAATCAGCTCCTCCGTCGTCATTTTTCCTTTGGCGTGTGATCCTACAGCCTCAAAGACGTCCTGGATCGATACCGGTTTTCCATGGAATTCTCCAGGCATAATGGAGCCTCCATAGAGCATGATTGATGGAAGATTCAGACGGGCCAGCGCCATCACGCATCCGGGAATGGTTTTGTCGCAACCCGATAAGGCAATGACTCCGTCAAACAAATGTCCGCGAACCACCAATTCGATGGAATCCGCCACCACTTCTCGGCTAATCAAAGAGGCTTTCATCCCCTCCGTCCCCATGCTGATACCGTCTGAGACCACGATTGTGTTGAATTCGATGGGGGTCCCTCCCGCCTCACGAACCCCTTGTTTCACACTCGCCGCCAAATCGCGGAGATGATAATTGCAAGGGGTGATTTCCGACCAGGTATTGGCGATCGCGATGAGGGGCCTGGTAAAGTCGTCGTCGGTCAAGCCTACAGCTCTGAGCATCGCGCGAGCGGGGGCACGGTCCGGTCCCTCAGTCAGGGGGAGGCTATTTTTCTTCAAGGTTTTTGACATGAAACAGTGCTCCTTGGATCATAACCGTTGATGAATGGAATATAGGGTCAGTCGATTATTCGTTTCCTGAATGTCTCATAATGCTAGGAAAATGGTCAATGTTGGTGGGACAAAAGTTTGTACGTCCAGCCCTGGCGATGATGATTTTCCGAGGAATCAACAGGAGAAGAGAAAAAGGGATGCGCAGTGGGGAGACGCCACAGAGTCTTGTCCACTGAGATGGCTAGGAGGGTGGTTTTGTGAGATTTCTAGGAGGCGAGTTTACAAGATGTTACCGATGAGAGGTATTGCTGAAGCCGAAGCCTTCCTCCAGCTCCTGCGGATGGGGGTGTACACAATATGAGCCAATAGGGATTGGTAAAATGGTAGGTCTCACCATCACGGCAGGACTCTACAAGCTGTCGTAATCTTGGCTGCTTCATCCAGTTTGGGAGGGGGGTTGAGTCCATAACGACCTGTTGGAGGTATTGTTCTAATAGTCGATCATGCCGGATTGAAATGCTATGGGTGCAGGCTATTTCTCGAATAGTGATAGAAACTCCCAGTTTTTCTAAAACAGCAACGACCGACTCTGCAGAAAGATAGGGCACTGAAGCGTGAGGGGAACATTCTTGAAAGAAGGTATGATGCAGCTGTGAGAAAAAAGCCTCTTGCTTGGCAAGCACAATACATGCGGTTCCTCGAAATGGGTGCAGAGCACCGATTAGTCGGGACAATGAAGGATGGAGAGAGGCATGATCCAGGCAAGAGAAGGATTGAATCGCCCATGCCACATCGTAAGAACCTGGAGCCAAGAAATTTTCAGCATTATCCCAGGTGGTTTGCAAGGCATGTCTGGGGAGAAATGGCCGGCGTAGAGATTGGCTGCAGGTGGAGAGGCAATAGTGGGAAGGGTCCAAATAATCATAATGAAGGCGTATTGTTGACGGAAGCCATGCCTGCAACATTCTAGGAAATCGGCCGGGTCCACATCCAATGTCTAGAACTTGATAGCCAGCGTTCTGTTCCGGAAATAGCGAATCCCAATTCACCGCATCTACGAATTTAATGTAATCGTTTTCCACAATTGAAAACCAGGCTTCGGGATGTAAGATGCCCTTTTGATAATAACGAAGTGATCGGGGAAGGTCCGAGTTTTTTGGTCGTTCGAGAGAAGGCAGTTGAGAGGTACATAAGGGGTCGTTCATGATTAAGATATAAAGAGAGAAAGTGAAGTTATCGGTTGTTCCTTTAATTTTAAAGAAGCAAAAACGGTACCGGCTATCATTTGGAGAAATGAGGTAAGAAGACAATGGATTTTTATCGAAATTATCTGTTAGGAAGGTGAAGGTCTTTTTCCTGAAGCAAAAAAATTCCCCAAACACAGGAAGAATCTGCCGGTTGCCTATTGGACTTATTATATCGGTCCTTTGACCATACATCGGTTTTCCTGAAAAACGCGAAGGCAGCAAGGAAATGGTTCATAGGACCAAAAAATCAGTGAACGTCATGAATTTGATAATCTGCCCGGTTGACACTCGTAAATCCTCGTGGATCTTCTTGATTGTATGGATATGGGCGACTGTCCTGTTCCTGTGTGAGGTTGGTCTAAGTAGAAGTGAGGGAGGTTTGAAGAATGAGTCCTTTTCAGAAGTTGAAAATTTGAATCCAATTCAAAAGGAGAATATAAACGTTCCCTTAGCCTATACGTATAAACCGTGGGTGGCGGGTCATGTATTTTTTGCTGACGGCGAGGTTGCCTCGTCTCCCCAGCCTTCGCCAGATTTTTCTTCAAAGAGAACTGGCTCGGCCTTGGTTGGTTCCGTCATGGCCCTTTTAGCCACCTTTGAAAGTGCAAATGTTCTTCCACCGGAGGGGACCTCCCAGGCCAATCAACTGATTCATGGCCTTATTCAAATGCAGTCGGCCTTAGTGAAATCGCAATCCTCAGAGTTGAGCGAATATGTCTCAGCGGCGGTTAAACAGCGTTTTGAAAAGGAAAGTGCAGAGCTTTTAGAATCAATGCATCAGAGTGGTTTGACATCCAAATTGTTAGAGAGCCTCGTGAGCTATAATCACAAAATACCAATGTGGGAGAAACCAGCTCTTATTGAACTTTTTCAACGCTATAATATTTCCCGGCAGGATTGGGAATTGATTGAAAAAATCTTCCGTGAAGCCGAAGTAGCCTATCGCATCAAAGGATCATCCATCCATGATGCTTATGAGCTTTGGAGAGCACAAATGCCAGGAGGCCGGTCATGAAGATACCGGAATTAATTGAGGAAAACGGGTTTCCCGGTCTGTGCCGATCGGTAGCAGGCTTCGGCAATTTCCACTGCTCGTAACCCATCTTCTGCGGTAACGGGCATAGGGCCTCCGGTTCGAATCGCCTGACAAAAGTCTCGAAGCACTTCAATCAACGTGGCACTGGAAGGGCAGGGGTAGTCTAATACCTCATTTCTTCCGGAAATTTTCCGAACGATGTTGGTCGTCCAATCGGCTTGGACTTGTCCTGTTGACCCCATAATTTCTGCGCGGGTGACTCGCCCCTGGCTGAGGCGTGAAATATCGAGATAACAGCGGACTCCTCTCTGCGTCATCAGTTTGATGAAAGCCAGATTTTCGGGGTCATGCGCCGTAGGTCGACTAATGTCAGCCGAGACCGAATGGATCTCATCCTGAGTGAGGACACGGACCAGATCCAGCAAGTGAATCCCGAACTCCATAAGGACCCCATAATTGCTCCATGATGTGTTTTTCTGAGGCAACTCTTGGCGGCATTCGAATCGCATGGTGCACACAAGATAGCGCCATTGACCTAAGGATGAGGCGAGGGCTTGCAATTGCCGGATTGTGGGCTCATACCGCAGAGTCTGGGCAGTCATAAGAGGAATTTTAGCTTTGGTGGCTGCTTCAACGATTTGGCGGCCTTGGATCGGGGTAAGGGCGAGAGGTTTTTCCAGAAGAACCGCTTTGCCATGTTGAATGGCTTCTAAGGCAATAGGAAGATTGAGTGAGGGAGGGGTCACGATCAAAACGGCCTGAATAGCCGAATCGGCTAAAAGATCACGATAATTCGGGTAAAAACGGAGGGAGTTTTCAGCGGCAAGTCGAATGCCTTCTTCCATGTTTCTTCGGCTGATGGCAATCAATTTTCCTCCCGTCTCGACGGAGAGCAAATGGTGAAGATAACGGTAGCCGTGTCGTCCTACGCCAATCAATCCAAGGAGAATCGGTTTCATAACCACTCTGGTTCTTTCCCTTATCCCGCAGGAGTGCTAAAAAAAGAGAAGTTGTCCTTATCCAACGTGTATGAAACATACCGGATCGCCTACCAAGGCTGTTGGGTAGGTCCGATCCTCAACTAGATAGGGAATGCCCTGTGAGTGGCACCAGTGTTCAACCCAGGGCATTTCTTCCACCGAGGTCGTGAGCAACCCTGGCATGGTAAGTTTGGCCATGCAATTGGCAAATAAGCGAATTCCTTTTTCCCGTTCGTGTGAAAAGGCCGAAACGTCAAATGCCAGAGGGTCCGCACGGCCGTATGAAAAAAGGACTGACAGATTAGGAAATTCTTCCGGGTCATTCAGAACGCTGACAATCCAAAGATGATCAACGTTGCCTGTCGCAGTCTCTGCCGACCCGCAGTAAAAATGTATTCCATTTTCTCCCCCGGCTTGGTTGAGAATATCCACTTCTGCTTGCCGAAGATTATAGGGACATACCGTTCGATGTAATTCCAGCCGTTCCATGAGCAAAATCGGAATTTCGGGGACTCCTGCTCCCACATATAAACTTCGTCCCATTGCCGGCAAACGGGTGCGGAGGGCTTTCGCAATCGCGATCCCCAGTTTCTTGCAAGGACCTCGGCGGTCCTCCCAAAAGGCGTCTCCACCTTCGTCACAATAAACCGGGCCAAGCCGATCATAGTCCAACACATTATACATTCTGGAAATTTCTTGAGTCGTGGCAGATGATAATTTTTGAGTTTTCATCCTCTGTGTGGGCCTTTCAATGTGTCTCGGGTTCCTTCTTTGTACCAGGTTCGGCGAAGGAGATAATAGCCCTCCCAGGAATGGGCGGTGCCATGATCCAAGCCAGGAAGGTGAGCCTGTCTCAACTTGACCCAAATTACGATTTTGTGTATTGATACACTGGAACAGGCTCAGACGCTCTTTCAAGGAAAAAGGTCTTTTCCCAAAAAGGGGCAAAAGTTCCTCCTATCACCGATCCCATTCCTTTTTTTATTGTGTGTTAATAGGAAATCTCTTTGTTGGGGTTCTCTAGCATAGCGAAGGTGCTCCGCGGTTGCCGAAGGAAGCCCGCGCCTTTTCTATGATGGAGCGAATGGGAGCTGTTTATCTAATGATAGTTTCACCTTGAAACGTTTTTTCCGAAATTGCCGATTTTACTAGAGATCAAAGGATCAGATTCTTATGGATATTCTTCAGGAACTTCGTCGGGTGATCAGACTGGAAGGTCAGGCCATAGCACACCTTGAGGAGAGCATAGGTCTTCCTTTCGAGGAGGCCGTAAGGATGTTGCAAGCCTGTCAGGGAAAAGTGATTCTCACAGGGGTGGGGAAATCCGGCCTGATAGCGAATAAAATTTCGGCGACGATGGTGTCCACCGGCACACCTGCGGTGTATTTACATGGCTCCGAGGGGCTGCATGGGGACATTGGGATTGTGGCGAAAGAAGATATAGTGATTGCGGTAGGCAAGTCAGGCGAAAGCGAAGAATTGCTGGTACTGCTTCCATTTATTCGAAAAATTGGTGCACGAATGATTGCCATTACGGCGCAGGCAAACTCCACTCTGGCACGAGGGAGCGATCTTGTTCTTGTGACGCCCATACAAGAAGAAGCTTGTCCGCTCAATCTGGCACCAACATGCAGCACCACTGCAGCCTTGGTCTTAGGGGATGCGCTGGCCATGGCTTTGATGAAATTGCGAAACTTTCAACCAACCGACTATGCCATGTTTCACCCTGGTGGGCAGTTAGGAAAACGACTGCTTTTAAACGTTGGGGATCTGATGCGAACCGGTGAAGCCAATGCGGTTATTCGACTTTCTCACACGATTCAATTCATGTTGTGTGAAATGACGAGTAAACGTGCTGGCGCCGTGTCCGTCCTTGATGATGAAGATCGTTTATTGGGATTGATCACTGACTTTGATATTCGTCGGGTGTTGGAAGGGGGACAAAACCTTTTCGCTCTCACGATTGGAGCGGTCATGAATCCAAAGCCCAGTTGGGTATATCAAGATGAAAAGGCCGTCAAAGTTCTTCAATTTATGGAGAAACGGGAAAAGCCCATTTCCGTGCTACCCGTCCTTAATCGACAGGAAAAAGTCGTCGGCATGATACATATTCATGATCTGATCTCCCGTGGCCTTTAACAAAGACTCGTACTAGACGAGAAGAGGCTTAAATCTGATTCGAGGGGAGAATGTCGTTTAAGATGGGTAGGGTACGGCGTGATAGTAAGCATTTCTGTAAGTTCCGTTATTACAGGATGCTATGCGTGTAGGGGAAGAAATGTTAAAGCATTTTCTCACCCATGAACGGCTAATGGGGATTAGTTTGAAAACATTTCTTGTGCGAGATCTACCTTGTCTCAAATGATCTGATCCAATGAGTATCGACTTGGACGTGGGACAGGTTGGCAGCACCTCTTCTTCGAGGACTTTCTCCCGTTCTGATCTTTGGCCCGCCCTTGGGTGGGGTCTATGTCTAGTTATTCTTTTGGGGTTTTCTCCCCGACTGTTTCATATTCAAGAATATTTCTTTTTCACTCTTCTGGGTATGGCAATACTCCTTTGTGTATTGGAGCGAAAGCCCCTCTGGATTCATGCCCCGCTCCTTGCCCCCTTTATCTGTTTTGTGGGATGGGTTGCCTTTACGATTCCTTTTTCCATTGATCCTTGGGTCAGTCTGAAGGAATGGCAAAAAATTGTAGCACAGTTGGCAGTGTTCTATGGCACCTGTTTGATTGTGCAGGAACAACGAAATGAATATTTTCTAAGAAAGGCTCTCCCCGTCTTATTGGTGGGGGCTATTGTCTGTTACTCCTATTCACTTCTTGATTTTTGGGACCGGGGAGGAAATCTTTTGGATCGCACAATTCGTGCGGGTTATCCAAAAGCGGGCGGCGCAGATTTTACCTGGCTGAGTACCAATGTGTTGATGGTTTTCCCTCTGTTCATCACGGGATTCTTGGCGGTGACCAGTTCCTGGAAACGGGTGCTGTTAGGTTGTGGCATGCTTCTCTCTTTTTTGGCCCTAGTGCTTTCCTATAGTCGTGGTGTCTGGCTAGCCTGTCTGACGCAATTAATTGTTGGAGGATTTCTTGTCCATAAACGTCACGCATTTCGCTTGCTGGTGATAGGAATGGTGGTATTTCTTTCGGTTGGAGTGGTCCTTGGTCAATTGGGACTACATCGTGAAACCTTCAATCCCTGGACTATTAAGGCTCGGTTAGCAGTATGGAATCTTAGTGCTGCAGATATTCTGGACCATCCAATCGTTGGCGTGGGTTATGGCGTGCCTATTTTAGAAAAGCGGCATGGGCAAAATATCGTTGAGTTGGAAGCTGTGAATCTCGGAATTCCCGATATTCCCGAAAAACCGCATAACTGGTATCTCATGGTGGTGACAGGGGCTGGGTTACCCGGATTGGCCTTGTTTCTTTGGTTGCTCGCCAAAGTGGGATTTACCATCTATGAAGACTGGACAAAAGCTATGACTTCCTCATATCGGTGGTTACAGATGGGGGTATTTCTCATGGTTCTTGGATTTTCGATCCGTATTTTTTTCGAGGACAGCTTCGGCGGAAGCCATTCCTATCTGTTTTGGATACTTGTCGGGACGAGTGTGGTTCTTTCGCACTCACACGTGGAGGGAAAATGCAACCAGTCCGGGCATAGAAGTGGCTAGCAAATGTATCGAGATAAGTTGGTAATGTTAGGGGTGTTAAACCATGCAATTGTTTTACGTGATCAACAATTGTCAACAACTCTTCTTCCACTGAGGCGCTCCCAATTTACATGGAGGGTTTCAAAAAAATGGATCTACCCTGTTTTAGAAAATTCTGATGGAGAAATGCCATGCCTTAATATTTTGTTGGATCTGGTGATATAGCCTTTCAATAGAGGGTATATCATAGTTCTTGATATAGTGTTCTTTGTCTGCAAGCAAGCCGCCACCCACTGAGGGAATTCTGGAAATTTCATCAAAAAATAACCGCATGAGACGGATGTGGTTTTTGCCATTCTCTCGCTCAAGGTTTTCAATCCAGGCCTAATTTTATTCCTACCCATAGTTAACTAAACAAATAAGAATAGTTTTTCGTTCGGGAAACCACCACATTAGGGATTTAGGAGAGAATTAAGAAATAGGAATTGGAGTTATCTGAAAGTATTCAAGGAGAAGATTCGGAAAGGATTTGAAATTCCCCAAATAGTCGAATAATCAACAATTCAAATCGGAGCACTGGGTATAGAAAATATCCGTGTCGTCGAAAAACTTATCTATGTTAGGAACCTATTACATCACTTGCTGGAAGATGTTTTACCTTTCTTTGGGTCTAAAACCACCGGGCACCCAAATCTGTCATAGCCGTTTACTATTTTCAAAAAACAGCCAGTTTTCTAACTTCGGCATACTTTCATTGAGCTCACGAAACGCACTGAAAAAGAAGAAATGTACAGAGAAAATCGTGGTGCCCCGAAAGGTGGCAGCTGTTTTGCTGTACTAATCCGGAAGAAAGATCTCATCGTTTTACCAGCAGGTAACCGGTATTGAGCTATGATAAAACTCCTGCTTTTTCAGAAATTGTCCATCCATGAAAATCGACTTTTCTGTAGAGACACAAAGGAGGTGGTGACAAGGAGAATACTTGAAGCGTTTTATGAAATCGGATAATTGGAGATATTGCTCCCCCAACATTTCAATACGTTTGAGAGGGAAAATGTAGCTGTAGCATGCGGTCATATGCATATTCTTTAGGTGTGTTCTAACAATTGACCGGGAAGGATCTTTTGTGAAGAGATATCGATAATGAACAGATTCCATATAGAATAGATCTCATTCCTGGAGAGAAAGAAAGGCGGACTTATGAAAAGGAATACGTGTCGAACATCATGGTGGGTAGCGGGGTCAGTAGCGACTGCAGTATTGGCTATGGGAACAGGGTCTATGGCCGCTGCGGCAGGTTTTACGGCCTATAATGACCTTGCCTGGGGCACTGGTCAGCTCGAAACAAATATCACAAAGATCACCTCCCCCAACGGAGGCTCAGGCTTACCCAGCACTGGTCTACTGAAGGATTTCACCACGGGCCTCGATACCGGTGTGACCCTGACTGTGACGGGGGGGCAATTTCTCGGTGCTGCCCAGGCCACTCAAGGGGCAAACCCGGCTACTGGAGATGCCTTTACGATCTTTGATGGCAAGATCAGCGGACAGGGTGTGCTTTCCTACAACGATCCAAATGTGAACGATCCGCTCGTGTTGACCTTTAGCGGGCTTAATCCGAATAGGACGTATGATCTGGCCTATTTTGCTCATCGAAATGCGAACGGTTGGGATCGGGCCTCCCTCGTGACTCTTTCCGGAACGGATGCGCGAATGAATACGAGTTCGGTCGCTTCCGATAATCCTAGTGAGGCGGGTGGTGTGATTTTTTCAGGGTCGGGAGATAACTCAACTCGGCTACCTGCTGACAATGATAATGGCTATGTTGCCCGGTGGAGCGAGGTGAATTCCGGCGGCGATGGTATCGTAGTGCTGACCATCAGTTGGGACGGAACCGCTGGCAATGAATTCCTTGGTAAGTATGGCAGCGCTGTCCGGTTGATTGAATCATCATCTAGTTCTGTACGGCATGATTTAGATGGGGATGGCAAAGCCGATCTTGTCTGGCGGCATACGAATGGTAGTGCTGCGGTCTGGTTGCTGAACGGGAAAGAAGTGCCCTTCTCCCTGGATTCACTGGGCGGTGTGGCCTCCGCGTGGCAGGTTGCGGGGGTGGGTGATACGGATGGGGATGGCAAGGCGGATATCATCTGGCGCAATACCACGAGCGGCGCAGTGGCTGTGTGGCTGATGAACGGGTCGACCAGGACGGACGTGGGCTTTCCCGGAACTGCCTCGACAGCTTGGACAATCGAGGGAGTCGGAGACTTGAATGGTGATAACAAGGTGGACCTTGTCTGGCGGCATACGAATGGTAGTGCTGCGGTCTGGTTGCTGAATGGGAAAGAAGTGCCTTTCTCCCTGGATTCACTGGGTGGTGTGGCCTCCGCGTGGCAGGTTGCCGGGGTGGGTGATACGGATGCCGATGGCAACGCGGATATCATCTGGCGCAATACCACGAGTGGCGCGGTGGCTGTGTGGCTGATGAACGGGTCGACCAGAACGGATGTGGGCTTTCCCGGAACTGCCTCGACAGCTTGGACAATCAAGGGAATCGCGGATTTGAATGGTGATAACAAGGTGGACCTTGTCTGGCGGCATACGAATGGCAGTGCTGCGGTCTGGTTGCTGAATGGAAAAGAAGTGCCCTTCTCCCTGGATTCACTGGGTGGTGTGGCCTCAGCGTGGCAAATTAGGCAAGTAGACGATACGGATGGGGATGGCAATGCGGATATCATCTGGCGCAATACCACGAGCGGCGCAGTGGCCGTGTGGCTGATGAACGGGGCAACCAGGACGGACGTTGGATTTATCGGCAGTGCGTCGACGGCTTGGGAAATTCAAGAATGACTTAATCAGCTCACTAAAGAGAAAGTCCTGCTGAATGTGACCCCCGTTTCTCATAAGAAACGGGGGTCACGTCAAACTGTGGGAATCAAAGCTTTAGAGAATTCTGCAATTGGTGCAAGAGGAGAGGAATCTCACCTAAAAATCTGGGAAGCATGGCGGGAAATGAGGAAAGATTTAAACCTCTCTCGATATTGCCCTCCACTTTGTATGTTGACAGCTAATGAAAATTGAGAAGGTCCAGCAGATTTTACGTATAGTAAGAAAATCGAAGAGGTTTCGGGCCTTATATTTGTTGAACATTCTCTATGTGACATTGGCTTGGCACGGGGTTTGCTTTTTAAATTATAGCTGATAGTCTTATTGCGGTATTTTTAAAGCGAACTATCTGGGTATACGCATAGCTAAGCCTAAAAATTTAATTCATGGTAATTTACTTAAATATTTTCTTCATTCCCCATGTTTTTGATGCAAAATGAATGATCCGGTAATTTCAAAGGGATGAAAAACCCAATTTGATGGTCTGGAATAATCAGGTGCGAAAAAGCATATGGAATCAGTGCCCTGGATTCACTTCTCAATAATAACCAGGTTTGGTTGCCAGGAGATGTTGTCTACTTCAAAGGAGCCTCAATAAAATTAGAAAGGGTTCCCTTTCACTTTTTCTAGGTGATCCGAAGGGTGGCCTATTTCCCCCCACTTAGGGATTAAAAAATTATGAAGAAAATTGTTTTGGTAAGCCTGGGCTGTCTGCTGTCCGTGCTGGTGGCCTCTGTGGTGCCAGCCATTGCGGCCGTTGTGCGGCAACCTTACCTGCAGCTTGTCACCCCCACCTCCATTACGATTGTTTGGCGTACCGACCTGAATTCAGCGGACAATAGCCAGGTAAAATACGGCACGGTGTCCGGCTCCCTGACCCAAACGGCAACCGGCACGGCGGTCACCCGGGCCGGGCTCAACGTCAAGGATCACATTGTTACCATTACGGGCCTGGCGGCTGCCACGAAATATTTCTATAACGTCGGCACCGCGCCGAATGTCGTGCAGGCGGGTGGGACGACTAATCACTTTTTTGTCACGGCCCCCCCCATCGGGTCGGCTACACCTATTCGAGCATGGGTGCTGGGCGACTCCGGCGACGCCGGGGTCAATCAACGGAATGTGCGGGATGCGATGCTGACCGAAACTTCGGCGAACCCACCAGATATTATTCTTCACATGGGGGACATGGCGTATGAAAATGGCACCGACGCGGAATTTACCAGCAAGCATTTTGCGATCTATCAAGATATTCTCCGCCAGACGCCCCTTTGGCCGACGCTGGGCAATCATGAGGTTCCGAACAGCACGAGCTCCATGGGCATTGGCCCTTACTATGAGGCCCATGTCCTGCCGAGTAGTGGCCAAGCAGGAGGGGTAGCTTCCGGCACCGAGGCCTACTATGCCTTTGATTACGCCAATGTGCATTTTATTGTGCTGGATTCGATGGACAGTAGCCGGGCCCCGGGTTCGCCGATGGTGACCTGGTTACAAAATGATCTGGCTTCGACGGGGCAGGAGTGGGTGATCGCTTTCTGGCATCATCCGCCCTATTCGAAAGGCCACGATTCCGACAATGCGGCCGACTCCGGAGGACGGCTGGTCGACATGCGGGAGAAGATTCTCCCTATTCTAGAAGCTGGGGGCGTTGATTTGGTCTTTGCGGGACATTCCCATGCCTATGAGCGATCCTACCTCCTAGATGGCGCCTACGGCTATGGCACAGCTCCTAATTTTGCCACCCCATCATTCAATACGCTGCAAGCCGATGGCCATATTCTTGATGCCGGAAATGGGAATCCCTCTGGCACGGGAGCATATCAAAAAAGTGCCGGCGGTGTTTCGCACGATGGGACAGTCTATGTCGTGGCAGGCCACGGAGGCCATGATCTTGATTCGACCCATCCCGTACATCCCGTCATGGCGGTGTTGGACGTAGCCTATGGATCGGTACTCTTAGACATTACGGGCAGCAGTCTCACATTTCGAAATTTGCGGGAAGGGGGCGACATTACCGACACCGTGAGTATCGTCAAAAATTCTAGTGGTACCATTGCCACGCATGATTTTAATATTGACGGCAAATCGGATCTTGTTTGGCGGAATACCAGTACCGGGGCCTCGGCCGTGTGGCTCATGAATGGTGTTAATATTGCCAACACCGGGTTTCCAGGCGGGGCGTCTTTATCCTGGAAAATCGCCGGAAAGGGCGATCTTAATGGCGACGGGAAGTCAGACCTCGTCTGGCGAAATACCAATAGTGGCGCCGTGTCGGTGTGGTTCATGAACGGGACAACCATCACGTCGACGGGTTTCCCACCCGGGGCGCCTTTAGCGTGGCAGATCGCGGGCGTGGGGGATCTCAATGGCGATGGGAAGGCAGACCTCGTCTGGCGAAATACGAGCAGTGGTGCCGTGGCGGTGTGGATCATGAACGGGACAACCATCCTATCGACTGGCTTTCCAGGCACTGTTCCCTTGGATTGGGTGATTAAGGAGGTAGGCGATCTCAATGGCGATGGGAAGGCAGACCTTGTTTGGCGTAAAAACAGCACAGGGGCCGTGGCAGTGTGGTTGATGAATGGAGCCGCTATTACGTCAACCGGTTTCCCATCCGGTGGATCCTTAGCCTGGCAGATTGTGGGCTTGGGAGATGTAAATGGGAATGGCACGGATGACATTGTTTGGCGTCATGCGAGTTCAGGCGCGGTGGCGGTGTGGTTCATGAATGGGGCGACTATCACATCGACCGGCTTTCCAGGTAGTGTCTCGTTAAATTGGGTGATTCGGCAAGTTGGTGATTTCAATGGCGATGGGAAGGCAGACCTCGTCTGGCATAATACTGGTAGTGGCACAGTAGCGGTATGGTTAATGAATGGGGCGACGATAACCTCAACCGGCTATCCCGCGACGACCTCCCTAGATTGGCAAATTCAATAGGCAGAGGTAACAGGGATACATCTCCACGGTGAGCTGCCCTTGTTTTTTTGCCACTTGGTTATGTTAGGTTTTCCGAGTGATCATGTTTGGTTTTCGGCTTTTGCTTTTGTAGGATGATATCCTTTCGACCTCTGAGTCGGGTCGGCCCGTGATCGTGGCTTGATGACCCACTATGTGCATTGATTATTCCACCGCGGTCCCTGAGTACCTCCTGAACCGGCTCGTGGACTCACCGTTCCCCAATAGAGGGTAGCTGGCGTCTGATAGCCCAGCGTGCTGTGAGGCCGCTGCTGATTATACAAGCGGCGCCAATCTTCGATCACGACCCGCGCCTCTGCGAGGGAATCAAACACTTCTGCATCTAAACATTCTCGCCGAAACGTCCCATTCAACCTTTCATTGCTGCCATTCTGTCAGGGCTTGCCCGGGGTAATGCGACTGGGGATCATCCCCGATCCTCAAAAAATGTGAGCAACGGCTGAGCCCGGAGTTCAGGCCCATCTCACTCCGGACAAAAAGTGGTTGCCCGTAGAGGCTCACCAGCCGTTTCAAGACGGCCAGCACCATTGATGTGAGAAGGACCCTTCCACCTCAATGGCTAAACAGAAGCACGTGGCTTCATCCTTCACCGTCAAACAGCGGAAGGCCTCCCCCGCCGTCGTGGCACATGTACGGAATCCCAACTCCATACCGCATTCTTCTGTGTGGCGGTGGGCTGGAGGGTGGCCCCCGTGACCACTTTCTTCCGAGACTTCCGACGGGGCGCCTGTAACCGACATTGGAGGAAGCCTCCGGCCAGCCGATAGCCCCACTGGAGGATAGCGGTGCGCCACTCCCTGGAGCGCTTGCGCCAAGCGCGCATACCATCGGGGCCCCTTGGCCTCATATCTCATTCCCGAACAAGGCGTCGTCCACAGCCACGCTGCCCGCCGTTGACTCACCCCACGCGACCCGCGCCGCTTGACGCCGTGCCCGTGGGGTTACCACTTCTTTGCCTGCAGTTCCTTTATCACTTCACTTCCAAGTCTCGTTCGGCTAAGTCTTTCTTGGCCCGGCATTTTCTTGCCGAAGGTGCCGGAGTTCCCGCACTTCTGCCTCCTCCTTCTGCCTCCTCCTTCTGACCAAATTGGCGTTTCCAGCCATAAATAGATTGTTCCGAAGCACCATGTTGCCGAGCTGCCGCATCAATCGTCTTCGCTTCCGCATCACGCAAAATCCGGAAAATCTGTTCTTCGGTGAACCGCTTCTTCTTCATGTCGGGCCTCCTCGGGTTGAGGAAAACCTAACATATCAAGTGGTCCAAAATTCGGGGAGCACACCGCCGGACGCCCCAGCACGAGAAAGTTCCCGCCATTATTCAAGTTGTCTGAACAACTCCCGATGTTTTCAGAGAGGATCCTATACAATCGTCATGTTTGCTTTAACCGGTTAATTGTTGATGGCTGCATCTGAGTTGTTACCCGCCGCGGACAAATAAACTACTAAACAAGATAAGGACCTCTTAAAACTCCTCGTTATCAAATGGTTAATGCTTGGTTTCTCCATTGGACGGGGTGTCTGTCGTCCAAGAGATATGCATATGCTGTCACCTGAAGGGTTGAGCGAGTTTTTCAACCACCTCTAATGCACCAGATGACGGCCCCATTCCTAGGTATATTGTTGGGGTCCTTGGGATAAGTCAGTTTATGGGGTTGGGCTCTGGGGTTGGACGATAACCGAATACATGCTGCCGCTTCCACCGCTGGCATTGCCCCCGAGGGTAATAGTCCCGGCCGGGAAGGACCGTGCAAAGAGGCGAAGAGTGGTATCCGAGGTCACCAGATTTGTACCGGTATCCGTAAAGGTGCTCAACCACGACGGCTTAGGGGTGAGCCGCACGTCATGGGCGACTGACACGGAGACGGGTTGATTGACGGTAAAGCTGAGAAAAGTCGCAGTGGTAGCCGATTTATCATTATTAGCGGTTCGGATGTACGTGGCACCCTGTACGCTGGCAGGGACCGTGGTAAAGGTATAGCCGCGGTCAATATAGACGGTGCTCCCAGCTTGAAGGCCGGAAGCGGGCACAACATATGATTGCCCGCTGGCCACGGACAGGTTCGAAATGGTTAAGCCGGAGGGTGGCGGTGTGTCGGACACCGTCACTTGAACAGTCGCGGGGGTGGGGTCGGCCAATCCCAGGCCATCCGTCACCGTATAGGTCACCGTAAACACCCCGGCGGTTGTAAAGGTTATGGCGCCGGGGTCTTCTACCGTGCGATCAGCAATCCCGGAGCCGGCTCCAAAGGTCCACCGATGAGTAAGGGGTAGGTTCGGTTCAGGATCAGTGCCCGTGCCAGTAAAGGTGACGGTCTGGCCCACCTGGATGGTCTGCGCCCCAGTTGGGGTGTTGATGACCCCATTCGGGGCTTGGTTAACCGGTCCTCCTCCCCCCTGTGGTTGGACGATAACCGAATACATGCTGCCGCTCCCACCACTGGCATTGCCCCCGAGGGTAATAGTCCCGGCCGGGAATGACCGTGCAAAGAGGCGAAGAGTGGTATCCGAGGTCACCAGATTTATACCGGTATCTGTAAAGGTGCTCAACCACGACGGCTTAGGGGTGAGCCGCACGTCATGGGCGACTGATACGGAGACGGGTTGATTGACCGTAAAGCTGAGAAAAGTCGCAGTAGTAGCCGTTTTATCATTATTAGCGGTTCGGATGTACGTGGCACCCTGTACGCTGGCAGGGACCGTGGTAAAGGTATAGCCGCGGTCAATATAGACGGTGCTCCCAGCTTGAAGGCCGGAAGCGGGCACAACATATGATTGCCCGCTGGCCACGGACAGGTTCGAAATGGTTAAGCCGGAGGGTGGCGGTGTGTCGGACACCGTCACTTGAACAGTCGCGGGGGTGGGGTCGGCCAATCCCAGGCCATCCGTCACCGTATAGGTCACCGTAAACACCCCGGCGGTTGTAAAGGTTATGGCGCCGGGGTCTTCTACCGTGCGATCAGCAATCCCGGAGCCGGCTCCAAAGGTCCACCGATGAGTAAGGGGTAGGTTCGGTTCAGGATCAGTGCCCGTGCCAGTAAAGGTGACGGTCTGGCCCACCTGGATGGTCTGCGCCCCAGTTGGGGTGTTGATGACCCCATTCGGGGCTTGGTTGACCGGCCCTCCTCCGTCGCCGGACTCCATCAGCCGGATTGCACTGCCATACTTACCCGTGTATTGGCTGGCGACGTTTCCGTCGAAGCTAATGGTTAGCACGACTTTCCCATCGCTGCCTGGTGCAATATTGCTAAATCGCGCGACGTACCCCTTGTCATTGTCGGCCGGTAGACGAGTCGAGGTATCTGACGGCCCGGAGAAGATCACCCCGCCGACCTCACTGGGATTATCGCTGGCGACCGAACTAGTATTGGTAAACGCGTCCTGACCGGATAGAGTCACGAGTGAGGCCCGATCCCAACCATAAGAATCTCGATGAGCAAAGAAGGACAAATCGTAGGTCTTACTCGGATTGAGCCCATTAAAGGCCAACAGGAGCGAGTTGGCGACTTGATCGACGTAGGAGATAACGCCAAGAGTACTGACTTTTCCATTAAATATGGTGAAGGCGTCTCCCTCGGTAGGGTTTGCACCCTGAGTGGCTTGGCCACTTCCGATAAATTCGCCGCCCGTCACAGTCAGGGTCACACCGGTATTGAGGCCGGTGGTGAAATCTTTAAGTATGCCGCTGCTGGGTAAGCCTGAGTTTCCGACGGGAGAGGTGAACTTTGTGATATTCGTTTCGAGCTGTCCGGTGCCCCAGGCGAGGTCATTATAGGCGGTAAAACCTGTTCCTTGTGTCTGGACTGTTACTTGAACAGTCGCGGGGGTGGGATCGGCCAATCCCAGGCCATCCGTCACCGTATAGGTCACCGTAAACACCCCGGCGGTTGTAAAGGTTATGGCGCCGGGGTCTTCTACCGTGCGATCAGCAATCCCGGAGCCGGCTCCAAAGGTCCACCGATGAGTAAGGGGTAGGTTCGGTTCAGGATCAGTGCCCGTGCCAGTAAAGGTGACGGTCTGGCCCACCTGGATGGTCTGCGCCCCAGTTGGGGTGTTGATGACCCCATTCGGGGCTTGGTTAACCGGTCCTCCTCCCCCCTGTGGTTGGACGATAACCGAATACATGCTGCCGCTCCCACCACTGGCATTGCCCCCGAGGGTAATAGTCCCGGCCGGGAATGACCGTGCAAAGAGGCGAAGAGTGGTATCCGAGGTCACCAGATTTATACCGGTATCTGTAAAGGTGCTCAACCACGACGGCTTAGGGGTGAGCCGCACGTCATGGGCGACTGATACGGAGACGGGTTGATTGACCGTAAAGCTGAGAAAAGTCGCAGTAGTAGCCGTTTTATCATTATTAGCGGTTCGGATGTACGTGGCACCCTGTACGCTGGCAGGGACCGTGGTAAAGGTATAGCCGCGGTCAATATAGACGGTGCTCCCAGCTTGAAGGCCGGAAGCGGGCACAACATATGATTGCCCGCTGGCCACGGTCAGGTTCGAAATGGTTAAAGGGGAGGGTGGCGGCTGATTTTTCTGAATAGCCACGGTGTCGGTGATGGCACCTCCTGCCCGTAAATTCCGAAACGTGAGGCTGCTGCCCGTAATGTCCAAGAGCACCGACCCATAGGCCAGGTCAACCACTGTCATGACCGGATGGGATCCAGTATTGGTTTCAATGCTTTTACCCCCATGCCCTGCGACCACATAGACCGTTCCCTCGTGTGAAACACCCCCGGCACTTTTTTGATACGCTCCCGTGCCAGAGGGATTCCCATTTCCCGCATCAAGAATATGGCCATCGGCTTGCAGCGTATTGAATGATGGGGTGGCAAAGTTAGGAGCTGTGCCATAGCCGTAGGCCCCATCCAGGAGGTAGGATCGCTCATAAGCATGGGAGTGTCCCGCAAGGACCAAATCAACGCCCCCGGCTTCTAGAATGGGGAGAATCTTCTCCCGCATGTCGACCAGCCGTCCCCCGGAGTCGGCAGCATTGTCGGAGTCGTGGCCTTTCGAATAGGGCGGATGATGCCAGAAAGCGATCACCCACTCCTGCCCGGTCGAAGCCAGATCATTTTGTAACCAGGTCACCATCGGTGAACCCGGCGCCCGGCTACTGTCCATCGAATCCAGCACAATAAAATGCACATTGGCGTAATCAAAGGCATAGTAGGCCTCAGTGCCGGAAGCTACCCCTCCTGCTTGGCCGCTGGTCGGCAGGACATGGGCTTCGTAGTAAGGGCCAATGCCCAGGGAAGTTGTGACCGACAGAGCCTCGTGGTTGCCCAGCGTCGGCCAGAGGGGCGTCTGGCGGAGAATATCTTGATAGATCGCAAAATGTTTGCTGGTGAATTCCGCGTCGGTGCCGCTTTCATACGCGATGTCTCCCATGTGCAGGATAAGGTTGGGAGTAGGGGGATTCAATGTGGTTTCGGTCAGCATCGCATCCCGCACATTTCGTTGGTTGACACTGGCATTGCCGGAGTCGCCCAGCACCCATGCTCGAAAAGGTGTAGCCGACCCGACGGGGGGCGCCGTGAGAAAAAAGTGATTGGTCGTGCCACCCCCTTGTATCCCGTCGGTCGCGGTGCCGACGTTATAGAAATATTTCGTGGCAGCCGTCAGGCCTGTAATGGTAACAATGTGATCCTTGACGTTGAGCCCGGTCCGGGTGACCGCCGTACCGGTTGCCGTTTGGGTCAGGGAGCCGGACGCCGTGCCGTATTTTACCTGGCTATTGTCCGCTGAATTCAGGTCGGTACGCCAGATAATCGTAATGGAGGTGGGGGTGACAAGCTGCAGGTAAGGTTGCCGCACAACAGCTGCGGCGGCTGGCACCACAGTGGCCACCAGCACAAATAGCGCACAGCTTAGTGACACTATAAACCATTTTGATTTTTTTAAGTATTCCAAGTGCTTGATTTTCGGTGTGGGGGCTATTGGCGAGTAGCTATCGGCTCTCTAATGTTTTTAAAAGTTCATTGGCCTCGTCAAAATGCGGAGTCTTTTGAATAGCCACACGGAGGTCATTTTTCGCCTCTTCAATTCGACCCATAGCTTGATAAACTTGAGCGCGGGCAAGTAATTGCATGGCTGTCTGGCGTTTTCCCAGTACCCGATTGGCTTCAGCTAATGCCTGTTCATTGGCGAGTTTGGCCTCGTCTGGTCGACCCATATGATCTAGGATTTCTGCCCGTTTGAGGTGCCAGGATGTTTTTACTGAGGAGCCAGCTATCTCTTCGTCTACCAAGGCTAGCGCTTCACTGTATTGTTTTTGAATCATCCGGACACGAATGAGGCCTTTCTTTAATAAGATGGCATCTCCCAGTTTGGCAATGCCATCCTGATATCCTGCCGCCGCATCCTCAAGCTTTCCCAAAGATTCCTGGAGCTCCCCCCGAACAAGGTATAGCTCAATTGTAGGTTGCAACTGAATGGCTGAGGTAAAGTCAATAATGGCCAGTTCAGTTTGACCGTTTCGTGCATGAATGCTCGCGCGTTCGGCCAGGGCAAAGACTCGTTTCGGGTCTGACTCTTCCTGGAGAAAATAATCTAAGGCGCTTTCGGCTTCCCTGTCACGGCCCAAGGCAGAAAGAGTCAGCGCGCGTTGTAAGACAACAGTGCGGTTCTCGCGGTTCAGCAGCCAGGCCCGTTCTAAATCAAGCAAGGATTCGACGTATTTCCCATTGGACCGATAGACTTGGCCACGACGAACCAGCAGATCTACACTATTTGGATCCTTGATCAATTTCTCAGTGATTTCTTGAATCTCCGGCTCAAGCCCTGAATGGGCGGTGGCCAGCTTGATGAAACCGAAACAACCAATGGCCAGTGCCATGCAGGTCATTCCCACAAGGAAAAATCTGTGTGGAGATCTGATTGTCTGGCCTATCTTTCCAGCAAGGGATTTGAAACGTTTCGGTCCTTTATTGGTAACTGGGTTCATCTTGTTCATCTGTGGACCTCCTACTAAGTGGATCGCTCCATCTTGTGCTTCTTCAGAGTTGGAGCCGTTTGGTAATTCGGTAGGGTCGGCGATTAACTTTACATGGATTTGATGAGTCTCTCTCCAAGAATGATAACCTCTTGAACTAAGGCAATCATCTTGTTGTGATTAGCTTATTATAAATTGTAAAGGAATCCAAGCTTAGGAAGTAATACTTTTCTGAAATAAGTAATTCATGCGCAATGCCTCTTTTGCCCTATTTGGTCAGCATCTGTTTGGAAGGAATGGTGGATTAACCGTTCCACTTTTCTTTGTAGTTAGGCCATTGGCCAAAGCAGTTGTTGGTATCCGGAGGAGAAGTCCTGGCTAAATCGCCACTTTATATCTACTTGTAGGGCAATTGGTGTGGGCTGAAACCTATATACCCATCTCAGAGTCATTGAGTCCGTGACCCAGGAATAAGCCATATTTATGGTCGAGCCCACCAGGGGAGGGTTTCTGATTCCGGTTTGAATTTTGATGCTGAAGGCCATTTTCTTGGCTGTCTATTTCCACAACTGTTCCGAGTTTGTCAATAATTGATTCGTGAAACCAAAATCTACGAATTGTGATTAACAAATCATGGTCCTGACAAACAGATATTATGGGGAGGCTCGAAGGATCCTCGGTTACCTTTGGTTCTCGTTGTGTTACACCTCAATGGTCAATGACGGCAAGGAGGTCCCTCTGATTTCTTAACACAATAACAACCTCCACCGACCATGTTCCCTATCTATTGTGTATTAATACCAAGAGCAGAAATGTAAAGTGCTATCCCTTTCATATTCAATCCTGCAGGGCGAGTCAGCCACCTGGCACTGCACAAATGCCAGGTAGAAAGGATGGCCGGCGGCACTCCTTCCCCCTGGCATATCGTTATGTGTGTTAGAAGATTCAGTTCCGCGTTCAAAGGCAAGCATTAGTACATCTTTTTGTCCGCTCCAAACCATTAGTCTGACGTGGGGATTGCTGAGAGCTGCTGGTAGCCGACTGATTGCCGGAAAATCCGGAAAGGAAAACCACAAGGAAAGCCCACATGTTTTATTCATCGTTTCTACTGGACAAATATCGGTATGATTTTGCCACAGGTCAAAATCCGCAGTCCTGTCCCTCGGGGACATACTGACGGGCTGCAGAAATTGGAGGTCTCCCGTTCTCCGATTATGCATGCCTCAACCAGCGAAAAACCGAAACAATTCAGATGTCTGGGCGATTGTAATTGTAAAAAAAATACTGCCAATGGAGTCCAAGGACTTATGATGGATGACAAATACATTCCATGCTGTTTTATTGTCTGTCAAAGAAAAAATGGTTTTTGGGTAAGACGTTGAGTTAGTTGAATTTTCTGATATGATCTGATGGAAGGAACAAAGATAAAATGTCTGACTCGCAGTGGTACCTCGTTCATAGTAAAGCCCGTCAGGAAGATGTCGCGGAGTTCAATCTACGATTGTTGGGGATTGAAACCTTTTGTCCGCGTTTACGGGAATTGAAATACACTCGGAATAAGGCTCAGGGTGAGGGAGAAGTATTATTCCCAGGGTATTTCTTTGTAAGAGTTAATATGAAGACCGGATACCGGAAAGTGACTTATGCTCACGGGGTTCTGAGGGTGGTCAAGTTTGGGATGGGCCCCGCAGTCGTGGAAGAAGAAATCATTGACTCAATTAGGAAGAGAGTTCACAATAGATCTGTTCTCCCACCCCCTTCAGCTTCCTTGGAACCTGGACAAATAGTTCGTATTCATAAAGAGCCTTTTCATGGCTTTGAGGCAATTTTTGAGCAAGAACTGAATGGGACGGAACGAGTCGCCCTTCTTATGAAAACCGTGACATTTCAAGTTCGTATGGTTCTTGATCGCGATTGTGTGGTGTTGTAATGAGAATTGCATTGGCTAATTTGGCCATTACGAGAAAAAAATTGTTTAAAATAAGACCAATCAACAAATCTAGCCAATAGGTTCCTCCAAAAACAAAATTATACTCCTCGATTTGTCCTTAATTTTTGCTTCAGGGTTGAAAACGCGTACAAATAAATTACGCTAAGTAGCTGCAAGGCTATTTAAAAACTTTAAAGAACAAACACCTATTTCAGGGCATAGATCATTAGGATTAATAAAATAAATTGAATGAGAAACGCTTGTAGCGTGTTTTCTAATATATTCCCATTTGTTCTCATTGCGGTCTGAATAGTTTCGGAATTTTTGGGAGCGGGGAAATTTGACGATAAGCCGATTAACTCAGTTAGCTGGGGATGGCGGCAGCTTGTCTATTTTTGGAACTGGCCTTGAATTTTCATACCCCCATGACAAAAAGTGAAGTCGTCTTATTTTACTTTTAAATTTGATGAAAATTGCCATAATTTAGAATTGCATTCCGGGTATTCGGACATTTTTTAGGAGAACTGAAAATGCCAAGCAGGAATTTAGAAAAATTGAAATGGATGGTTTGACGAAAATGCGATTAACCTTTTCTTTTTATCCCCTGAAGAAGATTAAGGATGACTTATTTTTTAATTCATTCCCCCTATGATGGCCTCGGCCCAAGTTGTCCAGATATTATTCTTCCCCTGATTGATTATTATTTCAAATGGTTAAAACGTCATAGGCATGCTTCATTGGGTCAATTTTGTCAGAGTTTTAGGGCTAAATAACTTTTCTCGAATTTGCTGTAGGGAAAAAATGGCAATCTCAGACTTTCTGGTCATTGGCGGCGGAATCATTGCCATTAATATAGCCCGACAACTGAAACGGCAGTTTTCCGATGCGACCGTGACTGTTATTGAAAAGGAAAATCACTGTGGCGCTCAGGCCAGCGGTCGGAATAGCGGGGTGTTGCATGCTGGGTTTTATTATTCGCCTGAAAGTCTGACGGGCAAATTTACACGTCTTGGAAATAAACGGCTAATGGAATATTGTGAATCAAAGCAGATGCCGATGAATAAGTGTGGAAAGCTCGTTCTTACCAAAGATTGTAAAGAACACACAGCTCTTGACGAGCTTCTCAGGCGTGGAAAAGTAAACGACATTAATTTACAAGCCATTACCGAGGAGGAAGCCAAAGCTATTGAGCCTCGCGTGAAAACCTGTCAGCAAGCCCTGTTCTCTCCAACAACATCAACAAACAATTATCCAGTCCAAGATTTGCGGAATCCGTTCCTCGAAGTCCAATCACTGGCACCTTGGAGTGAAAAGCTAAAATCGGACGAACGACCGTTTCAGCTTTTTGGCGGGAATCATGTCCCCGATTTGAGAACTTTAGTTTTCAAGAGTGTATCGATCTCACATTAAGGCAAACGCATCTTATTGAACTCCTAATTTTGACTTTAAAAACCGGCTTTTCAAGAGTTGAGAAAATACTCCCGCAGCCATCTGGTCACCTTGGGTTCTGCTTTGCCCAATGGAGTGCAGGCAGGGTAGGACCTCCTGGGGAAGACCAGTATAAGAGCACAATTGGCTAATATGAAGGAGAAGAACCTTTAAATGGATTTTGTCCTTGAAGAAGATAACAAATCCATGCATTTTTTAAATGCGGTCTCTCCTGGATTTACATGCTCTATTCCTTTTTCAAAATATGTCTGTGAGAGGGTTCAGGTGTCTAAGAAAACCGCCTGAGGGCAAGTATGGTTGATGCAGGAAACTCATGCCGAAGTGCATGGGAGTGTGTTGAAATTTGCTTGATTGCCTCATGTTCGATGGCAGCGAATGATTGAGGTCGGGATATACGGAATGCGGGGCTTCTGAGTTCTTTTGTTGTCCGTTTTTTAAGCACTTATGAGTTGTCCTAAGCTTGGGTCGTATTATTGACGAGAAAAAAAGAAAAGGGACAAAATTATGAAAGCTATTATTTTAGCAGGTGGATTCGGGACTCGATTTTCTGAGGAGACAGCCTTAAAACCAAAACCCATGATAGAGATTGGAGGGAAACCGATTCTTTGGCATATCATGAAAGTATATGCGGCGTATAATGTCACCGAGTTCATCGTGGCTTTAGGGTACAAGGCTGAGGTTATTAAGGAATACTTTCTAAACTTTTATGCTATCAATAATGATCTTACGATTGATTTAGCGAATGGAAAAACCACGATACATGACGGCAAACAGCCAAACTGGAAAATTCATCTTGTTGATACTGGAATGCAGACGCAAACTGGTGGAAGGCTCAAACGTCTTAAAAAGTGGTTAGGTGATGATGAAACTTTTTTGTTTACGTATGGTGACGGCGTGGCGGACCTTGATATTGAATCGGTCATTAAGTTTCATCATTCACATGGGAAACTGGCAACCGTAACCACTGTACGTTCACCTGCCCGGTTTGGACGAATCGGGTATGAAGGAGATAGGATCTGTAACTTTCATGAAAAACCTGAATCAGGAGAAGGATGGATAAATGGTGGATTTTTTGTGTTAAATGGTAAGGCCATTGATTACATCCGTGATGATGAAACATCCTGGGAGAAAGAGCCGTTGGAAGGTCTGACTAAAGATGGACAAATGATGGGATATCGGCATTTTGGCTTTTGGTCCTGCATGGATACCTTGAAAGAGAAAAATTATTTGGATGAATTGTGGAATTCTGGACAAGCCCCCTGGAAGGTGTGGGAATGAGCATGATGTGGAGTGAAAGTCGGGTTTTAGTGACTGGCGCAACGGGCATTGTCGGTTCCTGGCTGGTGAAAAGCCTGCTTGAAAAAGGCGCGTTTGTGGCCACCCTCGTAAGAGATTGGAATCCTCAGAGCGAGCTCATACGGAGTGGCGATGTTCAAAGAACAACGGTGGTTTCAGGGGAATTGGAAAATTATCAGGCTCTGGAGCGTGCCATCAGCGAGAATGATATCGATACGGTGTTTCATCTGGCCGCCCAGCCGTTGGTGGGGATTGCTCTGCGAAGCCCACTGCCCACGTTCGAGGCGAATATTCGTGGCTCATATCATGTATTGGAAGCGTGTCGGATTCATAAAAACCTGGTCAAGCGAATTGTCGTGGCCAGCAGTGATAAAGCCTATGGTGATGTTGAGGTCTTACCTTATACGGAAGATATGCCGCCGTTGGGACGGTTTCCCTATGATGTGAGTAAAAGTTGTACCGACTTGCTTGCGCGCTCGTATAGCCAGACCTATGATTTGCCTGTCACGATTGCAAGATGTGGCAACATTTATGGAGGAGGCGATCTGAATTGGAGTCGCATTGTGCCTGGCACGATTCGAAGCTTCTTGAAACAGGAAAGCCCCATCATTCGAAGCGATGGAAAATTTACACGGGATTACATCTTCGTCCTGGATGTCGTGCAAGCCTATATGCTTCTGGCCTTACATGCCCAGGAGGAGGGGGTTCGTGGTGAGGCGTTTAATTTTAGCGGAGAACAACCGTGGACGGTTTTGGATGTTGTGAGCGAAATTCAGAACCTGATGGAGTGCCATCAGTTAGCCCCGATCGTGATGAATCAGGCCAATGCCGAGATCCGGGATCAATATCTCGACTCCAGCAAAGCCAAGCGAATCCTCAATTGGGCTCCCTTGTATAATTTGGGAAAAGGGCTGGCTGAGACGATTGCATGGTATAAAGAATTTCTCGAGCAAAAAAGTACGACGAAGTATTAAAGAAAAAAGGCCGTTACATTGGGCCCTGTTAAAAATCTCCCTCCACGAATACGTGAATGGTAGTTCATTGAAATGATTTGTTTCTGGCGTGGATTGCCGCCGACCGAACAATTCCCGGTTTCCAGAGTGGAGGCGGTCAACTCATGAGGGGAAAACTATGAAAAATTCTCAGTCTTGTCGGTTTTGCGGTATGGTACTAGAGCACACGTTTCTTGATCTCGGGACTTCCCCTTTTTCAAATTCCTATGTGAAAAACGAATCCTTGGGGGAGATGGAGCCGTTTTTCCCATTGTATGCCTTTGTCTGTAGCCGGTGTCTTCTGGTGCAGTTAAAAGACTGTTCAAGCCCTGAGCGAATCTTTAGCGATTATGCCTATTTTTCTTCCTATTCTGATCTGTGGCTTCAACACGCGTGCGCGTATACAGACATGATTCAGGAGCGGATAAAATTGGATGAACGCAGTCTTGTGGTTGAAGTTGCCAGTAATGACGGGTATTTACTTCAATATTTCGTTGAAAAGGGCATCCCCGTTTTGGGAATCGAACCGGCGGAAAATGTGGCCAAAGTGGCTACGGAAAAAGGGATTTCGACACGGGTTTCATTTTTTGGGGAACGTTTAGCTCAATTGTTGGTTGAGGAAGGGAAACAGGCAGATTTATTGATTGGCAATAACGTCTTAGCTCATGTCCCGGACTTGAATGATTTTGTGTGTGGGCTTCAAACGCTGCTCAAACCTCAGGGTGTCATCACCATGGAATTTCCCCATGTGATGCGCCTCATGGAGGACAATCAATTTGACACGATTTACCACGAACATTTCTCGTATTTTTCTTTTGGCACCGTAGAACAGGTATTCAGGAAGCACGGCTTAATTCTTTTCGATGTCGAAGAAATTCCCACGCATGGCGGGTCTCTTCGAATTTATGCTCGCCATGAAGCCGACCACTCAAAGCCGGTGGAGTCCAGAGTTGCGGCCTTACAGGATCGGGAGAAAAAGGCAGGCTTACAAACCTTAGATCATTATCTTTCTTTTTCCGAAAAAGTTCATCATACCAAGAGGCAACTTCTTTCCTTCTTGATTGAGGCGAAGGAAAAGGGGAAGACCATCGTAGGGTATGGTGCTCCCGCCAAAGGGAATACCCTCTTAAATTATTGTGGAATTCGTACGGATTTCATTGATTACACGGTTGATCGTAGCCCCCACAAGCAAGGGCTTTATCTGCCCGGAACGCATATTCCAATCTATGCCCCCGATGCGATTAGGGAAACCAAGCCTGATTACGTGTTGATCCTGCCCTGGAATTTGAAGGATGAAATAATGCAGCAAATGGCGTGTATCCGCGAATGGGGCGGGGCATTCGTGGTGCCGATTCCGGAGGTCAGGGTGTATCCATGATTTTCACCGAATCAACAATCAAGGGAGCCTTCCTCATTGATCCGGAGCGGATTGAAGACAGTCGCGGGTTCTTTGCCCGAACGATGTGTCAACGAGAGTTTGAGGCGCATGGACTCACATTCAAACAGGTGCAATGCAACCTTTCTTTTAATAAAAAGAAAGGGATCCTCAGGGGGATGCACTATCAATGTGCGCCGTTTGAAGAAGCCAAGCTCGTCTGGTGCATTAAGGGCGCAATCTACGATGTGTTGATCGATTTGCGGCCTTTATCTCAAACGTATACTCAGCATGCCGCGGTCATTCTCACTGCGGAAAACCGGCGGATGCATTATATCCCGGAAGGATGTGCCCATGGATTTCAGACTCTAGAAGATAATACGGAGATTTTTTACCAGATCTCCGCGTTCTACGATCCTCAATGTGCCAGAGGGGTGCGGTGGGATGATCCTGCGTTTGGGATTCAATGGCCGGCCGATGAGCGGCTCATATCTGATCGCGACCTGGCTTACCCAGATTTTATCGAACCCCAACATTGAACACGATAAGGCTGCATGGTCATATGATTGATGAAATTTCAAAGCAAGTCGGACATGAGATGTATCAGTTTCTTGCTGAACTATATCCCCTCTGTCGGAGTATTACAGGTCAGGGCGTTCGGGAGACGCTAAAAGGAATTGCCCGCCATATCCCTGTGAAGATGCATGAGATTCCAAGCGGAACCGAGGTGTTTGATTGGACAGTGCCACAGGAGTGGAATATTCAGGATGCGTATATAAAAAATAAAAAGGGAGAACGGATTGTCGATTTTACGCAATCGAACCTGCATGTTGTTAGTTATAGTCAGCCCATTCACACCACGATGACGCTGGAAGAATTAAAACCCCATCTGTATTCATTGCCCGAACATCCTGATTGGATTCCCTACCGAACCTCTTACTATAAGGAAAGCTGGGGATTCTGTCTGACCCATCGGCAACTGATGGCGTTGAAAGAGGAGGAATATGAGGTATGTATCCATTCGACCTTAGAATCCGGGCATTTAACCTATGGGGAATACGTCATAAAAGGGGAAACTGAAGAAGAGATCTTGATCTCCTGTCATACCTGCCATCCATCCTTGTGCAATGACAACCTGTCCGGAATTGCCGTTACTACATTTCTGGCCAAGACGTTGAGCGGGCGATCCTTGCGATATTCTTACCGCTTTCTCTTTATTCCAGGGACGATCGGGTCCATTGCCTGGCTGGCGTTGCATGAAAACCAAGTGTCCACCATCACCAATGGCATGGTGGTGACCGGGGTGGGAGATCCCGGAGCGTTAACGTATAAAAAGAGCCGGCAAGGCAAGGCCGGGATCGATCGGGCCTTCATACATATACTGAAAACCTCGGGCTTGGAGCATGCCATCATCGATTTCTTCCCCTATGGGTATGATGAAAGGCAATATTGTTCCCCTGGTTTTAATTTGCCCGTGGGCTGTTTCATGAGGACACCTCACGGCGAATATCCCGAATATCATACGTCAGGCGACAATTTAACGTTTGTCCAGCCTCAGCCGTTGGAAGAGTCCTTGATTTGTTGTGTAAAGGCGGTCAATCTTTTGGAAAGGAACACAACATTTCTCAGTCAAAATCCCAAGTGCGAACCTCGTTTGGGAAAACGGGGCCTTTACCGTGCCATTGGTGGTGAATCGGAAGGCGCCAAAAGGGAGATGGCGATGTTGTGGGTGTTGAATTTTTCGGATGGAACGCATTCGCTCTTAGACATAGCCGAACGATCTGGATTAGAGTTTGAGGTTATTGACAAAGCTGCTGAATCGTTGGAAGAGCACGGACTCCTAAAGAAAGTCTCATTGTGACACGTTCAATGAATTTTCAGCGGACATCAAGGAGGGTCGAGGGCAGTGGAGAGAAAGAACGACTTGTGCGATGGTTCAAAAGAGAAATACTTCGGCAGGATACCTCGATCACGCAAAGAATGGCCTAGTCCATGTGGTCGGGTGATGAGCGATGACCTCTCCTAATCAAAACCCCCTGGTGGAAACGATCACTTCATGGAAACCTTGCACCGTTATGGTCACCGGTGCCAGCGGCTTTTTGGGATCGCATTTGTGCCGTCATCTAGGCATGCGGGGTGGGGAGGTACATGCGATATCTCGATCTCAACGGGACCGTCAGAAAAGTGGACCCATCTGGTGGCAATCGAACTTGGAGGATGTAGGAGCAGTTCGCAGGTTGTTCGACTCCGTAAAACCCGACATCATTTTTCATTTGTCCGGATTAGTCTCAGGAATTCAGAACAAAGAACTTGTTTTGCCGGCTTTCCACAGCCTGCTGACCAGCACGGTGAATCTCTTAACTGTTGCGGCGGAAGTGGGGTGTCAACGCATTGTGCTGGCCGGATCCCTCAATGAACCACCGGATGATGGAGAGAGTATCCCCAGTTCACCCTATGCGGCTGCCAAGTGGGCGAGTAGCGGGTATGGGCGTATGTTTCATGCGCTCTATGGTACCCCCGTGGTCATTGTCAGGACCTTTATGACATATGGACCAGGACAAGAAACGCGAAAGCTAATTCCCACAGTCGCACTTTCTCTATTGAAAGGAGAATCGCCTAAACTTTCGAGTGGGCAGTGGATGGCTGATTGGATTTATGTCGATGACGTTATTGAGGGGTTTCTTGCTGCTGCTCAAGTGCCACGAATTGAAGGGACCACGGTGGATTTGGGATCGGGGACATTGGTGAGTGTTCGTGAATTGGTTGAACGGCTGGTGGAGATAGTGGGGAAGGGGACTCAACCTCTATTCGGTGTCCTACCTGATCGGGTATTGGAGCCAGCGCGAACGGCCGACGTTGCGAGGACATTTAAAAGGCTCGACTGGAGACCGAAAGTCTCACTTGAAAATGGATTGCAGCAAACGGTGGAATGGTATAAAGCTCAGCTTTCTGCCTACAAAGATTCTCAACTCCCAGGGCATTCGAATGAAAGAGTGTTTCCATGATGTTGGTGTTGGGGGGCAGGTTTGCAGGTTCTCAATCAAATTATCTCTGACAGAGGTTTTTGTCCTCTGTCAAAAAAGCTTCCAAACTCCAATGAAAAGAATGTGCTATTACTCATGAGGATTGTTCGTAGGTTTGTGAAAAAAGTACTCCAACTGACCCATGGCGCACTCGGGAACCTTCTTAAGGAAATCAATTCCCCCTCAAATAAAAAAGTGATATCCCTTAATCCTGATGGCCCACCTCGAGGTCATGTGCTTCTCTCCTATAGAATCGAACTTTTCTCAATCAAGCCGGGACAACCAATCCCTTATTATCACTATAACCGTCAATTGTCCGTTGTGATGGCAAGAACATTTGTTGATCTTGGTTTTGCTGTTGATGTGATTAGTAATGAGAATAGGAGTTTTCTTCCTAAAAAGAAATACGATTTTTTTATCGATACCCGGATGAATTTTGAAAGGATCGCGAATGGACTGAATAAGGATTGCGTAAAAATATTGCATGCGACCACTGCTCATCCCTACTTTAATAATTATGCCGAATCCAAACGCTTATTGGCGCTGCAAGAGCGAAGGCATGTGACCTTGCGTTCGCGAAGATTCATGAACCAGAAGTATGCCATGGCGGTAACGTATGCTGATTGTGTGGTCGTTCACTGTGAATTTGGTGTCAAAAACTTTAAGTATGCCAATAAGCCTATGTATCTGGTTCCAAATGCAGTTCCCTACAACTATACCTGGAGAGATTCAAAGGATTTTGAAGCCTGTCGATTTCGATTTTTGTGGTTGGGGAGTGAGGGAATGGTGCACAAAGGTCTTGATTTGGTTTTAGAGGCATTCGCAGGGATGCCAGAATATCATTTGACGGTTTGCGGTCCGGTCGCGAGAGAAAAGGATTTTGAGCAGGAATATTTTCAGGAGTTGTATCATACTCCCAATATTCATACTCATGGATGGATTGACGTTGAAAGCGCCGAGTTTAGGGATCTGACCAATCGCTGCCTCGGATTGGTCTATCCATCATGCTCTGAAACGAATGCCGGTTCGGTGTTGACATCCTTGCATGCTGGACTTATCCCAATCATAAGCTGTGAATCCGGTGTGGATGTGGGTAAGGACGAGGGTGTGGTCCTTGATGATTGTTCCATCGAGTCAATTCGGGAGGCGGTTCGTCAAACTTCGTCTCGTTCAACTCAGGAACTCAGGTGTATGTCCAGGAAGTCATGGGAGTTTGCCCAAGAAAATCATACAATAAAAAATTTTGAGAAAAAATATCGAAACGTGATCGAAACATTGGTTAGTGAATATAAAAAATAATAATCAGTATTTGATTGTGGTTGACAATTGGTTTAAACACGAAATAGCCAATTATCACCAGACCGTCTCTAGAAGAGAAAAGGATTTTCACGATATTGGAAATGGAATCAAAATTAAAACGATTGATTAAATCAATTCCAGGTGCCCGTTCTGCCTACAAATTGATATTGGAAATTTACAAGGAAGTGCCTTCACGTATGAAATCCACGGAGGCCATATTCACTGAAATTTATAAGGAAAATTATTGGAGGGGGAAAAGTAGCGTTTCCGGGCAAGGCTCAGATCTTGAGCAAACACAGACGATTGTGAAAGAACTGCCAATTCTCCTGAACGATTTAAAAATTTCCACAATGCTGGATATACCCTGTGGTGATTTTTTCTGGATGAAAATGGTGGATTTGCAGGGTGTGCATTATACAGGAGCAGATATAGTTGAAGAATTAGTTGAGCGTAATCGACAATTATATCAGACGGATAATATCGTTTTCACCAAGCTCAATCTCCTGCGAAGTGACTTGCCCAAAGTTGACCTTATTTTTTGTCGTGATTGTTTAGGGCATTTTTCCTTTTCGAACATTTTCATGGCGTTGAAGAACATGAGTCGGAGTGAATCATCCTATTTGCTCACAACCACATTTCCTGAGCGAAACGCAAACTGGGACATAGCAACTGGGCAATGGAGGCCCCTGAATCTTGAAGCGGGTCCTTTCCATTTTCCTCCCCCCCAATTCCTTCTTGTGGAACATTGCACTCAAAAGACCAAGAAGGGGGAGTACAAAGACAAATCATTGGGGCTCTGGAAAATTAGTGATGTGGAAAAGATTTTAAAAAAAGGACCACCTTTCCCCTCATTTTTGAAAGAGAAGAGAGAGTACAAAGATTTCCTCGCGACGGTTGTGTGCAGTGTTGGGATTTAACTGTGAGGTGGATGAAGGGCGAAAAATTTTATGCTCCCATACCCAGACTGGAAAGTGTGTGTGATGCCCTTCTACGAACATGCCTCGGTGGAAGGATATGGCATTAATGAGGAAATTTAGACTGTCTCCAGTTGTATTTGCTGGGATAATCATCATGAGCCTGGTAATAGGGGCATTGATCTGGAGGGTTAGTTCTCCATATCTGGGTGCGGTCCGTGGCTTTTTAAGTCCACAGATGGAGAATGCTGGTTCCGGGCCCTGGTCCATTGGCATCTACACGGGTGTATCCCCATTTGAATTGCATGATCCGGAAGACATCTCGAATCCCGTTCTTACGGCAGAGGATGTGACGGATGTCGATGCCAAATTTGTTGCCGATCCCTTTATGACCATCAAAGATGGTCGTTTTTATCTGTTTTTTGAAGTGTTGAATCGTGCCAATAAACAGGGAGACATTGGATATGCCGAAAGCGAGAATGGGAAAGAATGGAAATACAAAAACATTCTCATCAATGAACCCTTCCATTTATCCTATCCCTATGTGTTTGAATGGGACAACAATGATTACTTGATACTGGAGAGCCACGAGGATCTCTCGATCAGGCTGTACCGGGCCACGTCATTTCCTGCGGAATGGCAATTTGTGAAAAGTATCTTCAATGGGGAGCATTATGTGGATCCCTCAATTTTTCGATATGAGAATGTCTGGTGGTTGTTTTATACCAATCCACTAAATGATGCCTTAAACCTCTATTATGCTGATGAGTTGATGGGGGAATGGATGCCTCATCCGATGAATCCGATCATAAAATTAAATAAGCATATCGCCAGGCCGGGCGGAAGGGTTCTCGTTCATGAGGGTCGAATTTACCGGTTCACCCAAGATACTGAGCCACGTTACGGCATTCAGGTGTTCGCCTTTGAAATAGAAGAATTATCGAAAACCGCCTATAAAGAGAAAATCGTTTCAGAAAAACCTGTCGTCACGATGTCAGGAGAAGGATGGAATGCGTATGGCATGCACCATGTCGATCCGCATTTCATGAATGGGCAATGGATGGCAGCGGTTGATGGAAGATGTGGGCCCAGTTCAATACCGTGTAAGACCTATTCCGAAGGAAAGAAGCGGGTTCAATAACCGGCTGATCGGTAGATCCGGTCAAAAAATTCCGTATAAAATGCCCTGATTGTTTTGGAATTTGGCTAATCCATTCTCAACCTTTTATCCCATACCATTCTTCAATGACCGCAGGAATGCGCGATATTGGCGGATCGGTTGTTGAACGGGCCCAGTCAGCTGTCCCTCATTGTTCGGAGCTCAGAAGGATGGGGGGTTCCACATTAAAGTGTGAAAGTATGCCGGAACCCCCTAGGTAAGGATGTATGCGGAATGGCAGTGAGACGGGCGTGGCGATAGAAGGGGAATCCGAAAAGCCTAAGGCTGGGAGCATTTCGGGACGATATATAAACAAATAGTCTGAAAACGCTGCTGTTGAGATTGAGAAATATTATCCCTCCAGCCCTCCATAGTTTCAGCCAGAGGGTTTTATCCTTGGGTGAGGTATTCGTAACTTCTCATATGATCTGAGGAAGGGTTCATTCGATGGATGGTTTTGCCTAGCGTTGACTGAAGGTATTTCCCTACGAATCTGCTATAGATGGTTCCCTGCTCATCGTTTTCACCATCTTATTAATAGGAATGCCGGCAAAATCTCTACATTAACCAATACCAAGCGAGATAAAGAAAGAATGAGTTTGCCTTCACCCCCTTGGTTGAGCAGCTAGACCTCTTGTCCAAGATATCAGTTAAATTCGAGCGTGAAAATATTGAAGAACTGGATTAAAATTCTCCTCATTAATATTGGCGTGGTGATCCTAATTTTTGTCCTCGCCGAAATCGGGTTAAGGACATATTCTACCGTCAAATCTTGCCTGACGGGGCAATGTGATGGACAATTATTCACCAGGTTCAATTTATTCCATGAAAATAGATTGCTTGGTCTTACCACCCACGATCCCGTCCTTGGGTATAAGCCCAATCCGGATTTTAGTGGAATCATTCATCATCCACCGTATTGGGATAACGTCCATGTCTCTATTGACCGTCACGGTTTCCGTCGTAATGTCGATGACAGCAATGTGAATGTTCCCGGTCATTCCGGAAAAAAAGTGTTAACCGTGGGCGATAGTTTCACCTTTGGGGATCAGGTGCATAACTCTCAAACGTGGCCGGCTTGTTTTGCAAACAAAACAGGCCATGAGGTTTGGAATGGCGGAGTGGGTGGCTATGGAGCTGCCCAAGCCCTCTTGAGGGCGGAACAGGCCATTGCCAATCATGGACCTTTCGACACCCTTATCTGGTCGATTACGGTTGGATCAGATTTTAATCGCGTTCGATTAAAGGTCCGGTCGAATTTTTCTAAACCGTATATTGCCACGGTGGATGGAAAACCGATGATAGTGCCGCCTGGGAGATTTGATCCTTCCCCGGATTTCTTATGGTTTCTTGGATATTCGGTGATCCTGCAAAGGCATTTGTTGCCAATTCTTCAGGAAAGAGGGAATTTTGAATACGACGGGAGATATGAAATTCCAGGGGAGAATGCTGCAGAAATCGAGGAGATCATGGATTTTTCCTTTCAACGATTTGCTAATCTAACCGGGACTAAGGCAAAGGTGGTCTTACTACAGTATGGTCCGGGGATCCTTCTGGAGGAAGGCTTTGAAAGAAGGGATCATGAACGAAGCCTTATTAGAAAATATGCAGAAAAATATGCTATTGAAATTATTGATTCATTCGATCAGGTGTATGTTCCTGAAAAGAAGGAAAAACTCTGGTTTGGATATCAGCTCTATAGTCATCATACCCCTTATGGAAATAAGGTGGTTTGTGATGTGGTGTTTCATTGGCACGAAAAGAACAGGTCCGATGAGTTGTAGCTATTACACTGCTCCAGATTATGGTATTCAGATTATGTCTAGGATAGCTTGGACCATTGAAAGGCAGCATCCCAAGCAAAATCTGTTCATTTCCAAGAGGCAAATGGTAACAGCGAAACGTTTTGACCGCCAATGGTTAGAGCTCCGTCGAGGTATATCCTAAAATCAACGAATAGTAGCCGTTCCCGGAAATGGAAAGTCTCCGAATCCTTTATAATCAGCTGACGTGGATAATCGAAGCCATTAAGGAATGAGTGTCGGGTTTGTTATCGTGAAACGAATCCAAATTCGTGCCAAAACGAAGGAATAAAATGTTTGGAAGCAAAATGAAAAATACAGAAGAAACTACATGTTCAAGTGCCGATATGGTAACCATTATACAACCTGATTCCGGCTGGAAAGTTATAAATTTTAAAGAGCTGAGTGATTATCGAGACCTGTTTTATTTTCTCACCTGGCGCGATATTAAGGCGTTATACGCGCAGACTGTTTTGGGATTTTCATGGGCAATCATTCAACCTCTTGTGCAAATCTTGATTTTCACGGTTATTTTTGGAAAGGTTGCGGAACTGCCAACGGAAGGCATTCCCTATATTTTATTTTCAAGTGTAGCAGTGATCCCCTGGACGTATATGTCACAGGCGCTTACGCAATCGAGTCAAAGCCTCCTTCAGGGATCGAATATATTAGGGAAGATTTATTTCCCTCGGATCATATTCCCCATTACTCCCATTTTGGCTAAGCTGGTTGATTTTGGAATTTCTCTGTTTATTGTCCTCTGCATCATGTTGTACTATCGCGTGTCCCCCACATGGAATCTCCTGCTTTTCCCCGTGCTGGTCATCATGATGATGGCTGTTCCGTTGGGCATAGGATTGTGGCTATCTTCACTGGCCATTCGATTTCGTGATGTCAAACAAGCCATGCCGTTTTTTATTCAAATGCTCATGTATACGGCCCCCATCGTCTATTCGGCATCATCGATACCGGAGGGGTATCGATTGCTGTACTCGCTCAATCCCCTCGTCGGTGTCATAGAGGGATTCAGAGCGTGTTTGCTCGGAACGCCCATTCCCTGGCTTTACATATGGCCTGGAGCACTGACAGCGGTCCTGTTGGTCATCAGTGGAGCGGTGTATTTTAAGCGGATGGAGCGTATCATTGTAGATGTGATTTAAGGAACCAGACCAGTATCAGGAAAAACATGAATAATCGAAATCTCGCCATCAAAATTGAAAATATCAGTAAGTGCTACCGGATCGGATTGAAAGAAACCATCCAGGATAATTTTTTTAACACCATCGTGAATTTCATTAAAAATCCTCTCAAAAATTACCGGGTTTATCGCTCCCTCTATAAATTCGACGATGTGAATCCCGATCAAGATACCAATCCTCCCGATGTCATCTGGGCTGTCAAGAATGTCTCGTTTGAGGTAAAAGAAGGGGAAATTATCGGCATTATCGGGAGCAATGGCGCAGGAAAATCGACTCTCCTGAAAATTCTGTCGAAAATTACTTATCCCACCAGTGGGCAGGTCACGATCCGTGGAAGGATTTCAAGTCTTCTCGAGGTTGGAACCGGATTCCATCCGGAGCTGACAGGGAGAGAAAATGTCTACCTGAATGGGACCATTTTAGGCATGCGGAAGAAAGAAATCGACAGGAAATTTGATGAAATTGTGGATTTCTCCGGAGTAGAAAAATTTATCGATACCCCTGTGAAACGGTATTCGAGCGGCATGAAAGTGCGCCTGGCGTTTGCCGTCGCCGCTCATCTTGAGCCGGAGATTTTGATTATTGATGAGGTGTTGGCGGTCGGTGACGCACGTTTTCAACAAAAATGTCTGGATAAAATGAAAGAGGTCGGCCAACATGGGCGCACCGTACTGTTCGTTTCGCACAATATGCCGGCTGTCACCCGTCTATGTTCCAGGTCTATTCTGCTCGAAGGTGGAAAAGTGCGTGAGGATGGTCCAACTCATGAAGTCATCACCAGTTACATGAATTCCGATAAATGTACCAAAGCTGAGCGTAGATGGCCTAATGTCATGGAGGCACCTGGAGATGAAGTCGTTCGATTATGCGGTGTAAGAGTGCGGACACACGATGGCCTGGTGTCGGACGTTGCGGATATTAGTCAACCTGTTCGAATCGAGATAGAGTATGAGATACTGCAACCGGGCTATGTGCTGCGGCTCTATTACCATGTGTTTAATGAAGAAGGAATTGAAGCGTTTTTACCGCTCGAAAATGATCTAGCCTGGAGACAGAAACCGCGCCCCATTGGGCGATACGTGAGTACGTCCGTGATCCCTGGGAATTTGCTTTCCGAAGGGAGATATTTTATTGGGCCGACGATAGGCACCGAAAATCCGTGGGTGAAGCGCCTGAAGGTTAATGATGTTGTGGCATTTCATGTAATTGACAGTATGGATGGTAATGGGGCTCGTGGTGATTCTGTCGGACATATCCCGGGAGTAGTCAGGCCCCTTTTAAAGTGGGAAACGCAATTTAGTCCAAAAGAAGCACACGCAGAAAAGACCGAAGTGTAGGTTGAGGATTATAATATTTCTACTTTTTCCATAGGATTTGCTCCTTTTTCTGTACTTTAGTACGCAACTTGCCCTTCGATCCACTCCAGATAATCCTGTTATTCACAAAATTTCAACTGTAAATCCCGGCCATGTTGGTCTGATTGAAGCATCCGCTTGACCATGCCGATCTCAAATAAAAAAGATTCGGATAAATAAGAGATGACCTCCCATCAATCAGTAGGCTTTCAATATGTAAAAATCCAAAGTGAGAATAGACGGTTTTTTTGTTTACAGCAAAACATCCTTGATTTAGCTTGGATGTTGTTTTTCATAAAAGACTCCTTAACCCCTATTGTACGATTTGATTCAAAGACTTCTCGTAGCAGGTTATTCGTAAAACAGGTCCATAGTTATCTGGGATTTGTGAAGAGCAATGTGAGGTGTCTTATTACTTTTTTGGGGTATAAGTTTCAAATATTACAGAGCGAAGGGGTCGTTGAGTTGCCATGTTATGGTCAAATATGTGTGCCCATTCATCAGGGGTACAAAATATTCGATTTTCACAAGAGGATTGCCATTAAAGTATTCGATGGTCATGTGAATTCCGCCGTTATTCGCGATGAAATTGAAATATTGAAACGTGTCTCCTGTATGGAATTTGCCTCTTCATTAAAAAAATGGAGTATTGAGGAAAGATGGTACGAGGAAGAATATGTGAATGGATCTTTGGATTCCTCCTATAAGGCTTTGGATTCCGTAGCGTTATTAGAAAAATTTTTCAATGAAATTCTTCAGCATTTGATAAGTTTAATGCTGATTCAGGAACCAATTTCTCAAAACTCTGTAGAACATGCTCTGGATATGACCAGGGGATTACAATCAAAAATCTTGTCAAAGCCGGGATCCACTGGAGCGGCGTATCAAAAAATTACATCATTTATTGAAGACATCGTTCGTCGACTCCAAGCGGAAGGGAATTTCCCAATTTTTTGGGTGTTTGCCCATGGAGATTTTGTTCCAGCCAATATGCTGAATACCCGGCATGGAATGAAAATAATTGATTGGGAAGGGGCTGGATATCGGAGTGCATTGTTTGATTTTTACAGTTATTTTTTTTATCGACCCGCCTGTAGGGGCGTGTCAGTAAGTGTGTTGGTTTCAGAAATACAGAAGGCATTGCCGATGGTCATTTCGGAATTAACCGCAAAGGCTCCGGAAGTTTCAATCAGCCTGAAAGCATTAGAAAAAACCTATCGATGGATTTTTTATCTTGAGATGATCTCTCGATTAATAGATCGTGAAATGACAGATGAAAACCTGAATGTGATGCATTATATCCAAGAATATCTAAAGGCGTTTAATCTTTACGAAGAATTGTGTGCCGTTAAGAACGACTGACATTTCAAAAATCTACTTCAAACAATTTAGTTGCATCGTCGACAACCATCTTGAAATTCTTGTTCCTCGAGAGAGTAGGCTAGGACATGTGTGGGATAGCTGGAGAATTACGATTTAATCAAGCGTTGGGGCCTGAAGCCGATTGGGAAAAGATTAGTGCTTTGATGGCACGTCGGGGACCCAATGACCAAGGAATCTGGACCGATCATAGGACGTGTACATTAGTCTTCCGCCGTTTGGCTATCATTGATTTAAGTATGAATGCCCACCAACCTATGACCGTTCAAAATGGTCGCTATACGCTGGTCTTTAATGGTGAGATATATAATTTTCAGGACTTACGGAAAGAATTGGAAGTTCGTGGAGTTCGATTTCGGTCAACCAGCGACACCGAAGTAGTGCTGTATGCCCTGATGGAATGGGGAGTCGCAGCATTGGATCGCTTTAACGGAATGTTTGCCTTGGGGTTTTTTGATTCGGTGGAAAAGCGATTGCTATTGGCTCGGGACCATGCTGGCATGAAACCGCTGTATTATCTCAAGAAGTCTGAAGGAATGGTATTTGCGTCTCAATATAATCAGATTCTGGCGCATCCCTTGAGCCATAATCTTGAGGTCTCGCCTGAAGCACTGGGTCTCTATTTGCGGTTGGCCTATATTCCTGCGCCTTATGCCCTGATGCAGGATTCCAATATGCTTGAGCCTGGTTCCTGGGTCAAATTTACGGCGGATGGACACGTAGAAAAAGGGCAATACTTTAAATTTCCGCAGTACAAAACGCCGAAATTGCAAGGGCGGGAGGCTCTGGAAGCGGTGGATTCGACGATCACCGCGGCTGTGAAACGGCATCTGATCAGTGATGTTCCCGTCGGAGCATTCCTTTCCGGAGGTATTGACTCACCGCTGGTCGTCGCAAAAATGAGATCGGTGAGTGCAGGCCCCGTTGAGGTCTTTACAATCGGAACCGGTGAAAAAGCCACGGATGAAACACAGGATGCCATGGCCTATGCGAAAGAATTTGGGGTTAAACATAGGATTGAATGTATGGATCCCGCCAAAGCGCTTGATTTCTTGGATGATGTGATAGAAAGCTGTGGAGAGCCGTTTGGAGATTATTCTATATTCCCCACGATGATGGTATCCCGCCTGGCCAGTCAAAATTACAAGGTCATGCTTTCCGGCGATGGCGGTGATGAATTGTTTTGGGGCTACACGGGCCGCTTTGGTTCCTTGGTGAAAAATGCAGGGGATTTTCGGTACCCATTTTGGTGGCGTTGGGTATGGCGGGGATTGAAGAGAGTTCTGCAATATGGAAATTATAACCATCTCAATCAACCTTCACTCGGAAGCTATCATCGTCTTATGCTCACCCATCTTTCTGAAAAATGGTTGAACCGAATTTTTCCGTCATTGCCAGTTTGGCCAAATGCCTATAAAGCCTTTGAATATGATAGTTGCGATCAAGATCGTGCAGCACAATATTCCCGAATTGCCGAATTTGAATGTCATTTGCCCTATGTGTTGATGAAAGTGGATCGGGCAAGCATGTTCCATTCATTGGAAGTTCGGGTGCCGCTCCTGGATAAGGAAGTTATTGAAATAGCGGCACAAACCGACTGGCACCAGTGCCTTGATGTGGAGCAAAAAATGGGGAAGATGGTTTTACGTCAGGTCTTATCCAAGTATGCTAAACAACAGACTCAAGGAAAGCGGGGTTTTGAGGTGCCTATGGGAGCATGGTTACGTACTTCACTCCGGGAAATGGTTGAGGAGAGTCTACTGAAACGAGATGAAATGTTGGGGTTGGAAGTAAACAAGGAAGCTCTTCGACGGCTGTATGATCTGCATCTCGATGGTGGGAGCGATCTTTCATGGGCGCTATGGCCTCTGCTCAGCTTATCGCTATGGATGAATAAACATTATCAGTAGCCAAGAAAAAAACACAGAGGACAAAGAATATCCTATTGGTTAAACGGCATAATTGGCTGATCTGTCATTCTGGGGCATCAACAAAGGAATCGAGCCAGAGTTTGAAAGGAGTGTCATTCTGAGTGGCACGAAGGGTCTGACGCGGCCGTGAGGTTTATAATGGAGGCACAACGCAACCTGCACGCTATCCTCATTGTCTGAGAAATAAATTTCATGCTTTTACCCATAAGGGATAAGAGAAACACTTTTGAAGAGGTCCAATATGCTCCATCAGGAAAAGCCATTAGTCACGATTGCGATTCCGACCTACAATCGAGCAGACACGTATTTGAAGCACACCCTTCACAGCGCGATAAACCAATCCTATAAAAATTTAGAAATTATCGTTTCAGACAATTGTTCGGCTGATCATACCGAACAAGTGGTGAACGAATTTAATGATTCTCGCATTCGATATGAAAAGCACAGTCAAAATATCGGGCATTTCAATAATTTTAAGTATTGTATAGAACAAGCCCGGGGAGATTATTTTTTACTGTTACAGGATGATGATCTTATTGATGAGGATTTTGTTGATGTGTGCTTAAAAACGGTGAACTATTCATTGATGGATATTGGAGTGATCAGAACAGGAACTCGCTATATTGGCCCAGATGGGCAGTGGCTAGGGGAGTGGCCCAACACAGTAGGTGGACTTTCAACGGAAGAATTTCTTTTGGCGTATTTATCCTTTGAGACGGGTATTTACCTCTGCAGTACCCTATTGAATACCAAAAAGTTAAGAGAAATCGGCGGCATGCATTCAAAACATAATTTACTGTTAGATGTCATGGCAATAGCCAAATTATCCTCTCGGTATGGCCGAAAGGATATTCGAGAAAGTAAGGCAAGTAATCGGAAACACCTCAATGAATTAACATTATCTCTGAAAACTAAAGAGTGGTGTGAAGAGTCATTGCTATTGGTCGAAACGATGTGCCAGTTGGTTTCTGAAAAGAGTATGGTCCAAAAAATAAGAAGGACAGGGAAGAATTTCATCTTCAGACATAATTATAATTTACTAAAAAAAGAGAAGTTTTTGAGCTCCCGTTTAAAGGCCTTATTCCTGATTTCCCGGAAATGTGGGTATTTATTTTCTTTCAGCCGGTTTTTGAAATACGCCATTCTTGATGAATGGAAAGCGGGTAAAAGGAAAATGAAACGATTAATAGGTTCTTTTGGGTATGAAGCGTAGCGGTTGGACCAACATTGCTGTTTCTTAGCTACCGAATCCCCATTTGAGCAAGGAGTACCATGGATTCACACAGTAAAGTTTATCCAACGGATATATTTTTTGGAAAAGAAAAAGAGGAGCGAATTTTCGCTTCTAACGGTTTTGAGCGGGTTGAATATGCATTTGATGAGTTTTGCTCCCAATTGGTGGATGTCCATGTGAGGCAGGGTGTGAGAATACATAGCCTTCGTGTCTGTGCAGAGGAGAGGCCTACCCACATAACATTTTCAAGTGCAGCCTCGGTCCTGAAAGTTTTTCATGGAAATGAATTTGGAATGCTCCTAACCGTTCAATATGAAAAAAGAATATATACGGTTTGGCTACCTGCTGCTGGTGCAAAATTTCATTTCGACCAATCCCAACGTATTTCAGCCCCTGAGGACTCGTTTCTTCCCTGCCATTGGGAAGTGAGTTCCGGTATTCAACTGCATTTGTTCCTTACAGGAATGCCAGGAGAACGGGCCATTGTCCCGTTTATGATTATCGAAGATGCTTGCGAGGAGTTTGTCGGTGAAATCACATCGTTGAATTCCATTGAACGACGTGTCTATCGAAAAACAGATTGGTTTTATGCCAGCAAACCCTCAGATATCTGGACCTATCTGGTCAACGGCAGTCTCTATGACCCTCGTGGGCACAAAGACCTTAAGAAACGATTCAAATGTCAGCAATGTGCATTCGCCTGGTGGAGTTATTTTGGGTTTTTATTTCAGGAAACCGGCAAAAAATTGTATGACATCATCCAAAATGTCATTGCGTATTCTGTTGTTTTAGACCTGTCGCCAAAAGGGGAGTGGGGGCACGGTTTTTGGACCGATGAAATTGAAACCCATGCCCGATTCCATCTGGACGGCATTCATTTGCTCATTTCGCAGTATGAAAAAACGGGTGAGTCTTTATGGATAGAAGCCGCAGAACGTGGAATGGATTTTGTGTCCGAGCATCTGATGGAACAGCTCGATGACGGGAGTCTTTGGTTTTTACACGATACGAATGAACATATGGACAAACATGCACATTTTCAATCTGTCCTTTTTGGTAAATCTCCTGGTAATTCGCTTTGTCTCAATACGCATGTGCAGGCATTGACCGTAGTGAATCGCCTTAGCCATGTGATTCCACAAAACACACGTTATGCTGAATGGTCCGAAAAGGGATTGCGAGCGCTACAAAGAGTCTTAGAACATCAACCGGCAGAGGCCCTGTATAAAATTTTTATTGTAATGTGGATGAAATCACGAAAAAAGCCACGATCTAAGGTTGAAGTTGTGGCACATGCCGTTAAAGTAAGGAGTATACGAAAGGTTTTTTGGGCTCTGCGACGGCAGTATCCCCGGCTTGTGTATCCTGGCGGATGGATTGATCGGGATTTAACCATCAGTTGTTTTTCTGAAGAATACCAAATTACCAATCTTAAGGATTTCCTTACCTTGTATCAGCAAATGCCACTTTCGTGGTTGCTTCCTTACATAAAAAACAATTTTTATTTTCTCAGGAAATTTCTCCTCCAATTCGGTCTAACCAATGCTCTTGAGTCCAGTCCCTATTACATCGAATTTATGGATGTCCTGTACATGTATGATAAATATATTGAAAAATTAGATCATGAAGAAATGCAGCGTGCGAAAGAAGCTATCTGTCGCCAAACGGGCGGGTATTCGGTTGATTATTATGCCTCAGAACTTGTGCGGGGGAAATAGGAAGGGTATACGGAGATGGTATTTTAAGCCGGTCTCCCCTTAGAAAATATGAAAACTCTTTTAAGGATCTACTGAATATTTTTCCCTCCGGTCATCCTGGAGGTTTATTCAAAATGGTGAACAGGTGAATGGAAATGTTCTATCAGAAAATCCAAAAGGAGAATGTTCTATCGTTGGTGCAAGATCCTCGAAGAAGATCACGTGAGGGTTGAAAGATGGTGTATTTGATTGCCCATATCCGCAAAAGGTTTATGATTCCTGCAGGTGTCTTTTGAAAGACGTAACTGAAAAAATGGTAGAGGATGAAGAATGAAAGTAGCGTTTATCGTGAGCCAGTTTCCCTCTGCCACGGAAACATTTGTGCAAAGTCAAATTGTAGGAATGATCGAAGCTGGACTTGAGGTCAACATTTTTGCCGGGAAAGCAAGAGATGATCTTCCGAATTCAGAAAACCTCAAAAAATATATGTTGAGGGAACGGACGAGGTATCAAGTTGTACCAAAAAATAAAGTTCGACGATTCGCCAAGGGGTTGTATCTTATTCTTAAATATATCCTAAAATATCCCGTTCCAATAGTGAGATCCTTAAATGTTTTTCAATATGGAAGGGCCGCTTCATCATTAACGCTTCTGTATAAAATTATTCCCTTTTTAGGAACGGGACCCTATGACATTATTCATTGTCAATTTGGCACGGATGGTCTGCAAGGATTATATATTAAGCAGGTGGCTGCCCCAACGGCTAAAGTGGTGACTTCTTTTCGAGGATTTGATGCCTCAAAAATGATCTATGAATGCCCCGATTTGTATAAAACATTATTTAGGGAAGGGGACCTCTTTTTACCGGTCAGTCATTCTCTGAAAAATCTCATTGTCCAACAAGGATGTGATGAGAGGAAAATTGTCGTTTTGGCCTCTGGTATTAAATGCCAAAACCTCGCATGGTCCCCCAAGAACGTTCTCCAGGATGAACCGATACACGTCATAACCATTGCCCGGTTGATTGAGAAAAAGGGTATTCCCTATGCGATTGAAGCAGTCGATAAGATAGTTAAATCGGGAAAATCCATCCGCTACTCCATAATCGGAGAGGGCGAATTACGAGGGGACCTGGAGCAATTAATTCAGGAGCGAGATCTCAAGGAGCATGTGCGGTTACTAGGATGGAAAAGCCATGAGGAAGTCATTCGATTGTTGCAGGATGCACACATATTGATCGCTCCAAGTGTGACCGCCAAAGACGGTGATCAGGAAGGCATTCCCAATGCAATTAAAGAGGCCATGGCCATGGGGTTGCCGGTTATTGCCACTCAGCATAGCGGCATCCCGGAACTCGTGGAAGATGGTGTATCGGGTTATCTGGTACGGGAGCGAGACGCGGATGCCCTGGCCGATCGACTGTCCTACCTGGTTGACCATCCTGAAAAATGGCCGGATATGGGAAGAGCCGGACGTGCCCGGGTGGAAACGGACTATGACATGAAAACTCTAAATGATCGGTTGGTGGAATTGTATGGACAAGTGTGTGCAAAAACGTGATATTTGCCAATGAGTGAAAAGGATAGAACGATGCCTCCCAAAAAACCCAAAGTCCTGTTTCTTGCGTATTATTTTCCCCCGCTCAATGCCGGTGCATGTGTCCGAACCTGGAATATCGCCAAGTATCTCTCCAGGTTAGGTTGGGATGTCACTGTGGTAACACCCGATCCTCACCTGTGGCGATTAAGGGACATTAGCGAAATTGAGAAGATTAATCTTGAGCTAAATAAAGAAGGAATTAAGTGTATTCATACCGGGCATGACTGGCGGTTTCTTTCACCTGGATGCCTGAAATTCGAGAATTCCGGAATCAAATGGTTTTTGGGAGGGGTAGGTCGACGGATTGCAAGCAAGTGGAGGCTTGAAAGAGAAATTGGCTGGATCAAAGAAGCCAAGCGGACATGCTCAACCTTAGGTAAAGAGGATGTAGACATCATTCTTGCGAGTGGGTCACCGTTTTGTTCATTTGGATTGGCGAAATGGCTATCAGATAAACTGAACCGACCCTATGTGCTTGATTACCGTGATCCTTGGACCGGCAATCCTCACGCACAGTATCCGAAACCTCAGAAAACCATTAATGAAGAGAAAGAGCTGCTCCAAAGTAGCGCTGCTGTGACCATCGTCTCCCCCTCCTGGGCAATGGATTTAACCCGACGATATGGTCTGAAGGAAAAAATTCACGTCATTTCGAATGGCTTTGATCCGGATGAAATGAGTCAAGTACAGCCTACCCATTTTCCACATTTCGCGATAGTGTATACTGGGGATTTCTATCCTCCCAAACGGGTGATTACGCCGTTCATGGAAGCTCTAAAGCATTTGAAGGAATTAAGAGGTAAAGAAAAGGGAAAATGGTGTCTGTATTATTATGGTCAAATGGGAGAGCATGTCAGAGAAGAAGCCGAGCGATTGGGGATGACTGATGAAGTGAAGCTTCAGGGAAAGGTCCACCGCAATGTCGCGCTATCCGCTGTTGCTGGTGCGAACATATCCATTGTCATTACCTCCATCCCTGACGACGTCACGATTGCCGATAAAGGAATGATCACATGCAAAGTCTTTGAATCTTTAGGGTTGAAGACTCCAATTCTGCTGATATGTCCATTGGGTAGTGATGTCGCCATATTAGAACAGTGTAAAGGGGTACGCGCGTTCCAAAAAAATAATATCGTTGGTATGGCTTCCTATCTCAATGAACGAATTGAAAGTCAAGGGGAGAGAATAGAAGGAGAAGACCCATATTCATGGGTCAATTTAAGTAAGCAGCTGAATGACATTCTTCTCAAAAAGTCTTTAGTTGAGTAGACGGTTTCTTTTTGTGTCAGTTGGTTCAATGTGAAACCAAGAAATGACTGATGAGTAACCCGAATGTCAAATTCGGGTGGATGAGCTTTCATTCATGTGATTCTTAAGGGTTGACTTCCGATACCCTATTCGTGAAGTCAAAACAATCTGGTTGTTCGCTAAAAACATTAGGCAAGGTCGGGTTGTCACGCCTCTCTTCTCTTAATTTACCCCTATCTGGAGGAAGACGGTCAGCAACTCTTTTGGCCAACTGGTTTTGGCCTCCTTAATGCTGGTTCACAAGCGACGTAATACCTGCAAGGAAGATGATAATTTTCGAGTAGACGTAATCTCTGACAGAGCAAGACTTAACCGTTAGAACGATGTTGGCTTGTGGACTCCACTAAGGCTGATTGCCAATCTCGAGTGCGTGGAGGAATGATTATTTTATGTGTGGTATTGCCGGGTGGTTAGGACATCTTCCTGACAGTGAGTCTTACGCAGCACGGTTAGCCAAAGTTCTCCATCACCGGGGTCCGGATGCACATGGCATTCAGATCTGGCCTGAGGCAACTCTCATTCATACACGGTTAAGTATTATTGATTTGTCTCCGGGTGGTGCGCAACCGATGGCGAACGAAGACGGGACCATCTGGGTAGTTTTTAACGGGGAAATCTATAACCATCGGGAACTTCGACAGGATCTTGAAGCTCGCGGACATATTTTCAAAGGGCGATCGGACACTGAGGTCATTGTTCATCTTTATGAGGAAAAAGGTTTAGCGTTCCTGGATAGATTGCGTGGCATGTTTGCCTTAGCGATTTATAATACACAAACTGACACCCTTCTTCTGGCCAGAGACCGATTCGGTATTAAGCCACTGTTTTATGCCCCGGGAGCCAACCGGCTTTCGTTCGCCAGCGAAATCCGGGCACTCCGTGAATTGCCGGGAATCAACGTTCAGCCGGATAGACAGGCGATTTCCGATTTTGCTGCCCTATTCTACATTCCTGCCCCTGAGACGTTTTTTGTCGGAATTCGTGCTCTTCAACCGGGAGAGGTCCTGGTCGCCCAATTGGATACCCACACGATTTCCTGGGACATCCAAAAGTATCATCAATGGGCCATTGCTCCCAATTTAGATATGTCGTTAGAGCAGGCTAAGGCACAAGCTGATTCTTTGATAACAGGGGCCGTCCGACAACAATTGGAAAGCGATGTTCCGCTTGGTGCCCTTCTCAGCGGTGGGATCGATTCCTCCTTGGTAAGTGTTGCGGCTCAGCAAAACCTTAAATCTTCCCTGCAGACCTTTAACGCGCAATTCTCAGAGGAGGAGTATGATGAGACCTGGGCAGCGGTAGCAGTAGGGAAACACATTGGAAGCCATCACCGAACGCTAAGAGTCGGAAACAGCAAAGGGACCTGGGACCATATAACAGATCTTCTTCTTCATGCCGGACAGCCTTTTGCCGATACCTCATTTTTTGCAGTCAATGCGGTTTCCAGGCTAATGCGTCGATATGTGACAGTCGCACTTTCTGGAGACGGAGGGGACGAAGGGTTTGGGGGCTATGACCATTATTGGAGAATTGGGGATATCATTCGATACCAGCGTTTTCCCTCATGGTTGTGGCGGACAGCTGGTGCTATTTCGTTTCCACTAGCTCAACTTGGCATGTTGCGTAATTCATTTCCAAATAGGATCAGGGATCTTACCGGCGCTGACGACACCATGATTTTGCAGACCTTAGTTTCTTGGATACGCGAGGACGAACATGAAAATCTTTGCCTGGACGCCAATCTTTTTCCCGTCCGTCGCCTGTTTGAACGACAATGGGAGCATCGGTTGCCAAGTAAGGTTTCTCGGTTGGAACGGTTGTCTGCGCATGCGGCTGAAGTCGACGTTCGTCTAAGATTGCCCAATGACTTTCTTTTTAAGGTGGATATGGCAAGCATGAAAGAGAGTTTGGAAGTACGTGTGCCCTTGTTAGAAGAAGAGTTGTTTGCCTTTGGCCTTACACTTCCTCACCGGCTGAAAGTGAGAGGACGAATGTGTAAAAAGGTATTACGAGCAGTGGCCGAAAGTAAATTGCCTAAAGCCGTTGCTGGAAAGCCAAAATCTGGATTTGGAATCCCCATGGATACCTGGGTAGATGCGGAATTCAAATCGCAATTGTCAGAGGCGCTGCTCGGTACTTCCAGTCGCCTTCCCGAATTCTTCCGACCTGAGGCGTATCGCCCGGTAATAGAGGCTTTTTGTACTGGAATGCCTCATCGTACAATTTCTCGGGCAGGACTGTACCAACGGGCCATTATGCTGCTAGCCGTCCAATTGGCCCTTTCTGATAGGTAAGGCAGGTTTGGTATTCAGTAGTCTCGCTGATAAGGTGGGAATCTCATTCATAGAAGACCTTTTCACGGCCTCTGAAGATTCTTCAATGTTTGATTCCGCGGTGGTTGATTGATAAGTCGCGGACTCTACCTCACCTATACTCTGCTTACAAAGGAGAGGAATTTGAGTCCCATTTTTTTCGAACGATGTACACGAAAATGGGAGTGATCCAGGAGAAATCCTGATGAAGCTAAATTTCGTAGGTTCAGTATTTGTTGATTTCGGTTGTTCCAGAAGTGCAAGGAAAGATGTATGGCTAAGATAAATCCGCCTTTTTCATCCTCAATGAAAAAACCGAGAAGTTCGACTTTCACGAAAGAGACTGAACTGAAGGCCAAAGAAATCAGTGCTCAACTGATTTGGCCTATCCTCATCAAGATAATGATTTGCGTCGTGCCTGCCATGGGTTTGGTTGGAATGGGGAAATTATTCGCCGGCGGAAAAGTTTTCTTCGCTTTTTTGTTACTGTTTCTTGCGTATTATATGGTGTCCGGAAAACCCTTAAGTTTTTTTGCCTTGTCCATTTCAGTCCTTCCCGTTTTGGCGTTTTTGCGTGAGGGTCTGTTCTACAACTCGGTAATAGCCATTTTGGGGATGGGGCTGGCTCTCAGGCTTTTTATAAGCCCTCAAAAATTTTTCCAATTATGGAACAATCTCCCGTTGCGTTGGCTTCTCATTGTAGGGATATTGTATTGGGCGGGAGCTTTTATTTTGACGGGGAGCTATTCCTCTGGTCTTAAGATCTTGGAGCTTGGGTTCAGTGCAGGCATCGTGTATCTCCTTGCTGAACAACGAAAATACCTGTCAACGGCACTCGTCGGTGCGGGCATTTCCCTCTTTGCTATTGGGTTAGCCTTATTGGGATACGGGGCACCACGATTGGTGCAGGCTGAAATAGAAGGCGTGACTTTCGGAAATCCGATCAGCTTCGGTATTCCTGCGGCGTTTATCCTCCTGTATTCAATTGTGGACGACGGCAAATGGCTTTTTTTACAAAATTCGGCATTTTCCCGCCGGTTAGTTGGGGGAACAGCTTTTATTTTTTTACTTCTCTCAACATCGCGAGGGAGTTGGGCTGTTGCCTGTGTGGGTGTATTCATCATGCTCCTGTTTTCTAAAATCAGAATGAAAATGCGGATACTGATGTCCTTAATGTTCATGTGTGTTTTTTTATTCAGCCTCCTTTTAACGGAAAAGGGCGCCACCATAAACAAATGGTTTGACAAGGCTACAGACAGTGAGAGAAGTCTGGCGGAAAAAACTACGGGACGTTTCGATATGTGGATTCTATTTCCGAAAGTCCTGAAAGATTCACCAATTTTGGGCTTTGGCCCTGGCTCAGGGCCAAAGGTTTATGCGACCTATTCCATCTCTGATCCTAATGTACATTTTAAACCCGGTGTGGAATTGGCCTGGCATTCGCTGTACCTCCACGTGGGTGTTGAGACGGGGCTAATCGGCCTCATACTTTTGACGGGTTTCCTTGCTACCCTAATGAGCAAAGGGCTTGTTCATAGACGGGTGACGGGCGAAGTAGGGCCGCTTTTAGGCCTATTGTGTTTCATGACGATCGGTCTTTCCGTGTCTGCTTTTGATCCATTGTCTGGACTTTTCTTGGGTATGGCGTTGCTTGGTAACACACGGGGAGCAAGGGTACGACGGCAAAACGGATGGAGAACGCGACCGCAGGGCGTAAAAACAGATAGCCGCACCAATTACTCAGCCTATCAGGTAGTTAAACCCTGATTTTACAGATGCATCGAAAACGCGGAAAACCGGTATAGACTACACGTCTAAATCACATCAACACCGACCCATCCGATAATCGTTACCCGAAACTAAGGGAAGTCAGGCACTCATAAAATCTGTATAATCCTGGGATCAATAGAAGCAATCCCATTGGCTATAGACGCGTCTGCCTCTGGAAAAGGGACAAGAAGTTTATGCACCGACGAGCATAAAGGATGAACTCGTCCCGTATTGGCAGTTTTACTGCGGCCACAGTGGACCACAGAGTATGCTTTTAGGCTGCCGAACAAGAATATTCTGCATTTTTAATTATTCGCCGGAACTAGAAACTGACCATGGTATTCCTGCATGGCATCAGCTGTTTTCGGAATCAATTTTTGACAACTGATTCATAGGGAAAATTAAATATGGCATTACAGAATGCAAATAAAAAATTGGTCATCATCACGAATGTTCGGCATTATGAAGTTGCGGGACAATTCTACGCGTCCGGTCCCTACACTCTACAGATCCAGCCTTTAGCGGATCTGTTTGAAAAAGTATTGATCGCAGCACCATTTCAGAAAGGCCTCCCTCCTCGCGATTGTCTCCCCTTTGCCAACGGTAATATTTCAATTTTGCCGCAAATGGAGACCGGTGGACGAACCTTTAAGGAAAAAATTTTGCTTTATGTCAATATCCCGAGACATCTGCTGGAACTGAGTAATGCAATGTTAAAAGGTGATGTCATCCAGGTTCGATGCCCATGTAATCTTGGATTGTTTGGAACTATTCTGGCCCCACTGTTCTCCAAGTATTTAATAGCCAACTATGCCGGACAGTGGATGAGTTTTACCGGGGAACCTTTTTCTTATCGTTTGCAGCGGTTTATCTTACGCTCCTGGTGGTGGCGAAATGGGCTGGTTTTTGTTTATGGGGGAGAGCCAAACCAGCCCAAGCAGGTTATCCCAATATTTGCTTCCACAATGACGGCAAAGCAAGTGCAGCGTGGCGTGGAGGCTGCGGGTCAAAAGCAATTGACTTTTCCTATTCAGATCCTGTTTGTAGGGAGATTAGTCCCCGCCAAGGGAGTTGATGTCTTGCTGAAAGCAGCCTCTGCGCTGTTAAAACAAAATATTTCGTTCAAGTTATCAATTGTGGGGGATGGGCACGATCGGGGCCGTCTTGAAACGATGACGAAACAGCTGGATTTGGAAAAGAATGTACATTTTGTCGGGCCACTTCCCTATGTTGAAGTAATGAGTTGGTATGAAAAGGCGCATGTGTTGGTCCTACCTACCAAAAGTGAGGGCTTTCCTAAAGTTCTCGTAGAAGCGATGTGTTATGGGGTGGTGTGCGTAGCAACCGACACCGGGTTGATCCCGTGGATGCTTAAGGAGAGAGGTTTTGTCTTTCCCTATGGGGACGTGGAAAAATTGGCAGCTCAACTGCGATGTATCATGGAAGATCCTTCGATGGTTCAACGACTTTCAAAAGAGGCGAGTGCGTGGGCACAAAACTACTCTATTGAAGGAGTTCGAGAGGCTCTACGGCGTTTATTTCTAGAGCGTTGGAATTATAGTTTCTTAAAGGAGGAGGATAAAGAGCGCGGGGAATGATGAATTTTGTTGTGTGCCAATAACGGAAAATTTTGCGCTCTCCAGGGGTTCCGTTGATGTTGGGGTTTGAAGTAAATTGCGCTGAAGTTTTTTAGTTTTGAGCCGGAAATAAATCCGAGGCGAATGCTGGAATGCCGGGCAATTTAAGCACAAAAACTACCGAAATCATTGAAACTCCTATTCATAATATAAATCTACTCTGACACCGGAACTGCCGGGCATAATAGAGGGCGGGGTTCAAAAACGCATTTCGATGTTCTCAAGTTCCTGGTAGTGGCGGTAATCCATTGATTATGAAGGCTCGTCTCCACAATTTAAAATGTCAATGCGTGTGTTGCAATAGGTGTTGGTAATGGAAGAACCCTGCCGTGTGTTGCACCTTACGGATACTCTCGTGGCTGGCGGAAAAGAGCGGGTAGTGGTCAATCTGGTGAATAATTTCCCGAGAAAAACATATCAGCCATTTTTGTGTACAACACGCCGCGACGGTCCCTTATCGAAAGAATTAGGGAGCGATGTCATCACCCTCCATTTGGGGCGTCGGCACGTGTTGGATGTGAAAGCCCTAACACTCCTGGTTCTATTTATTCAAAAGTATAATATACAGATTCTTCACGCGCATGGGCCATCTGTATTTGTAGCAACGATCGCGGCGTTTTTCCCTCCCTTTCCTTCAGTGGTGTGGCATATTCATGACGGCGGTATGACAAGTGTAGATTCCCCCTCCTGGGCTTATAAATTTATGGCAAGACGTGCAAAAGGAATCATTACCGTGAATCAAGCCTTGGCCGATTGGGTTTGCCAGGCATTGCCTATGTCGTCAAGCCGGGTTCGTTATATTCCCAATTTCATCGTTAAAATTAATGGAATTGGACCAAAGGTAATTCTTCCCGGTGAAGAAGGTTATAGAATAGTTTGTCTGGCAAATCTTCTCCCGGTAAAGGACCATATAACTCTCATTCGCGCGATGGCACAAATAATTCAAGATATCCCCAAGGCCCACCTGGTTCTGGTGGGCTCTACGAGCGATAGAGACTGCCTCAGTTCCATTGAAAAAGAAATCTCAATCGCCGGATTGAATCAACACATTACTATTTTGGGATATCGAAAGGATGTGTTGAGCATACTCAGAACATGTGACCTTGGGGTACTCAGTTCAAAGGCCGAAGGATTTCCCATGGCACTTCTTGAGTATGGCATGGCAGGACTTCCAACTGTTGCCACTCAGGTAGGTCAATGTCCTGAAGTCCTTGATTATGGGCGGGCGGGCATATTAGTGGCACCAGGTTCGCCAACTCATTTGGCTCAAGCGTTGATGGAATTATTGCGGTCATCCGAGCGGCGTCATTTACTGGGAAAACAATTAAACCTTCATGTTCAAGACACGTATAACCAGGAACGTATTCTTGAAAAGTTTGTCCAATTTTACAAAACGATATTGGGTGATTCACAAAATGCCGTACTTTCTCCCACAAGGCATTAATGCAATTCCATGTCATTGTAGAGCTGAGAAATTTTTTGTCCCATTATTTCTGGGGTGGTTGCTGTAATTAATTTTGAGTCTACGAAGCATCCCCTAATTTCGTATCGCGTGACCCTCCGTAAATCCAAAGTCGACTGTGCTGCAAAGTCCTGGTCATCTCACTGAAGGATGTGGCAGGGAAGTATAATTAATTTCATCTGAGTTGTTCGGCGTTCGATCCTGCCGTCTTTTTGAGTCATCGGTATACCTCATTCCTGGTGCCATGCGGTATGGGCGAAGAACGTTTCAGAAATCAGTGGTCGTTTTTTTCCTCACGGATTTTCTGTCAGGACTGCTAGGCATTATTTTCCGTAGGAGAATTCGGCAATTTTTCATTCAGGTGAAGGCTATGACCTACAACTATTGCCTTGAGTATTATTGGACAAAATTGGTTTTCAAAAAAAATATTTGTATATAAACAAGGGTATTGACATTTTTTAGTGATAAGAAATTTTTTTTGGAATACATATTGCTGAATCCATCCTCCGGTTCCTAAAGAGGTAAATACTGGATCGATTTTCTTGCTCTCCAAGAAGCAGGACCATCGGTCTCTTTTTTTGTTAGGAGGATCAGTAATGAGTATTTCACGCTATCGATGGTTTTTGAAGCTTTGCTTTTGTGTGTTAATCATGAGTGGCAATATAAGCGAAGCCAAGGCAACAAATTATTATGTGGCTGCAAGCAATGGAAATGATGGCAATAGTGGAACATTGAGCGCGCCGTTTAAAACTCTTGAAAGGGGAGTCAGCGTGTTAATCCCAGGAGATACGTTGTTTGTGAGAGGTGGTACCTATGAGGGGTCCCACAATCTTGCGAAAATTCCCAATGGGAATTCTTGGGATCAACCCATTACTATTAAAAAATACGCAACTGAAAAAGTCGTGATTACAGCGGAGAGTTTCCGTTCTGCATTGTATTTTTCCAATGGGAGCCATCACATTATTATCGACGGGTTTGTTTTTGATGCCAAAGGCGGCGCTAGTGGGATTCAATTTTTTCCAGGAAACCATCATATACGTATCCTCAATAGTGAAATAATGAATTCTCGTCAACAGGGGATTCTTGCTACACAGCCAGCAAATGATCTGGAATTTATTCGCTTAAAAATCCATGATAATGGTTCCCACGCAGGCCAAGATCACGGGATTTACATCGCAGGTTCAAACCATCTTATAGAAGGTTGTGAAATCTATAGAAATGGTGCGATGGGAATATCGATATTCAGCACTTCTTATACGTCTGAAAATATTGTGATGAGAAACAATAAAGTCTACAACAATGGTACTTTAGGTACATCGGGAGATGGAATTGGAGTTTATACAGGAAAGAATCATGGGATTTACAATAATCTTGTTTGGGGAAATAATATGGGCATAGTGGTTTGGGGGGGAGTATCAAATGCCAAAGTTTTAAACAATACGGTACATGCTAATTCCGTCTATGGCATATGGGTAGCAGTGAATAGTCAAAACGCCCATATTAAGAACAATATTGCCAGTTCGAATGGGTCGAACGGGATAATCATTACTAAGGGAAGCGGAAGTCCGCAGATTTTCAATAACCTGGTTGCTGCAACGAATTCAAGCACCGGACTGAAAAATTGGGAGGGTAATGCAACCGTTAAGGGGAATGTGGCCGGATCAATCAATGACATAAAATATGCCAATCATCAAAACCGGGACTTTCACATTCAACAAGGAAGTCTTGCCATTGCCGCCGGTGTGGTTCTTTCCGAAGTCAAAAATGATTTTGATTATGCTTCAAGGAACTCCAATGCATATGATATTGGAGCTTTTGCTTTTAATGGGACGCCGCCCCCCGCCAGTTCAACCCCGCCACCGTCGACTAGTACTCCGCCACCGTCGACTAGTACTCCGCCACCGTCGACTAGTACTCCGCCCCCATCCTCCTCTCCTACCTCATCCTCTCTCAGTATTTCGAACTTGACGGTTGCCAGTGGGCAAGCCTATGTGGTGTCCGCCTCCGGACTCCAAACCGGGGCCAGGGCCTATATCGATCGTAGCTATACGTTTACCAGCGTTCCCTCCATCGTGAGTGGAGCCAGGTTTATCCAAACGGCCAATAATGATAAAGCGGCGACCAGTTCCACCTTCCTCAGATTTACGGTCAATGAACCGGTATTGGTATACGTGGCCCATGGCGATCGTATTTCCTCGAAACCCTCGTGGTTGAGCACCTTCACGAATACCGGCGCGAAGCTGGTGACCTCGGATGCGACCTTCAGCCTTTATGTGCGGTCTTTCCCTGCTGGGACCGTCACCCTTGGGGGCAATGCCAGCGGTGGATGTTGCAGCATGTACTCCGTGGTGGTCACACCGCAGAGCGGGACTACCACGTCGTCGCCTCCCCCTTCCTCTTCCACCTCCTCCTCCTCCTTCAGTATTTCGAATCTGACGGTTGCCAGTGGGCAAGCCTATGTGGTGCCCACCTCCGGTCTCCAAGCCGGGGCCCGCGTTTATATCGACCGTGCCTATACGTTTAAGACCGTTCCTTCCAATGTGCAGGGAGGCACGTATATCCAAACGGCTAATAATGACAAAGCGGGGACCAGTTCCACCTTCCTCAGGTTTACGGTTAATCAAGCGGTATCGGTGTATGTCGCTCATGGCGATCGTATTTCCTCGAAACCCTCGTGGTTGAGCGCCTTTACAGATACCGGCGCGGATCTGGTGACCTCGGATGCGACCTTCAGCCTTTATGTGCGGTCTTTCCCTGCAGGGACCATTACCCTTGGAGGTAATGCCAGCGGTGGATGTTGCAGTATGTATTCCGTCATCGTTAAGCAGTAAAAGCGACGCTAACGGCGGCCGGAATTTTGGCCTACAACCTTTGCCTGAAGCAGAGGTCATTAAAGTACAAAGATCACCTCTCCCGTATAGGGAGGGGTGATCTGCCGAGGTCCGGTTTTTTGAAAATTTCAACACTGGCCTTAATTCCGGATTGATCTCCTACCCTGCCGATCATTTGTTGGTGATGTCTAGGCCATCCAAAGTGCCGATCCAATCATCTCGTTTGTCTTCATCACTTCAAATAAGTAATGAATAATGTTGTTTGGATTGCTCCCAGACAACTTTCAGATTATTAATAACTTCTCCCTCACCACAGGGAAACTCCCCTGTTTAAAAATTGAGATTTCTTGTTTATTCTCTGCTAATGTTTTATTGTTCTGCCCAAAGAAGGATAAATTTTTAGGGCTTCTTTTGGCATAAACATAATAGACTTTGGCTGCCCGTTCAGGCACTTTCTCACCTTGTTCGAAGAAGCAAAGAGACCAGCTCATTCAGGGATAAGCCGAGAAATTCCTGACAAACCCGTTGGACGAAAAACTGATGGGAATTTTTGACGGGAAAATAGGACCGGCAAAAGCTTCTCTGTTTAACCGCAGTTTGCGTGGTTCAAACATTGGCCTTTTCAATATACCAAACATTATGATGTCTGCTTTAACTCTATTTAACCCAGGGTCCCCTAAAGACAATCTGGAAGATGCTGGCTCAGAAAGATACCTCCTTTAGCCTCTCATTTCCTAAGAAGCAATATTTGGCATTAATTTATTCCTAGTTTAGCAAATAAAATTGTTATGAAAAAATTCTGGAAGTTATCCCCCATTCTTAAAGGAAGTTTAACTTGGGTGCCCCAACTGAATGATATACGGATACGACGCGCCTCCACCGGAGGCTCTACCTCTGCGCGATACTGTTACTCGGTTTGGCTTAGGCATTTAGTTTCACTTAGTCAGTTGGGTTTCAATGTAAGAGATTCCTGTATAGGTGAATTGGGACCTGGTGATAGTATAGGGACTGGACTAGCCGGGTTACTTTCTGGAGCAAACCAATATGTAGGTCTGGATATTTTCCCCTTTTCAAAGAAGGCAGATCTGAATAAAATCTTTGATGATTTGGTGGAGTTGTACTCCGCTAGGGAATCAATCCCTGACCAAGACGAATTTCCAGGTGTTTTTCCGCCGTTGAGTTCGTATCGTTTTCCAGACCAATTGATTGACTGGACAAGTTTCAATGAAAAAGTTGAAGGGGTTCGCTCTGAATTGAAGAAGGATGAGCTTGGTGGTCAATATGTCATGTATCGAGCGCCTTGGATGTCATCAGGAGTCATCCGAGAATCAAGTCTTAATCTAATTATTTCACAGGCGGTATTCGAGCATATTGATCCACTTAGGGAAACGTATAAGGCCATGTTTTCATGGCTTAAACCGGGTGGATATGCCAGTAATGTAATTGATTTTGGTTCGCATGGGTTGGCTCCTTTCTGGAATGGCCATTTTGCGTATTCTGATTGGGAATGGAAATTAGTAACGGGGAAACGGGAATTCCTTCTGAATCGGGAACCACTGAGCGTTCATCTTGCTTATGCGAAGGAAGCCGGGTTTGAGGTGGTACATGTTCAGCGCTACTATGATAAAACGGGCCTAGAAATCGATGACTTGGCTCCTCGGTTTCAAAATCTGAGCGCGGAGGATTCAAAAACCCGTAGTGCATTAGTTGTGCTGCATAAAGCTTTTTAAAAAATTCTATTTATTATTACATCCGATAAACTTGGGTTTTCCCTCTTTTATCATGGATAGTTTTTTTTAAGAATGGGTGTGACCTGTTTGGCAGAAGTAATCGCTTTTCTTTGCATCCCTCCTACACCTTGATAAGTGGATCTCTTTTTCTTTTGATTTAAACTGCTCAAAGTTGCGTTCCCATTCTTTCATGTCGGAACACTGAAACTGCCATGTTCCTCTCGTTCTATGCTATCCTTTTCGGGGAGACGTCAGTTTTTGCTTTTTGAGCATGGCCCTCGTCCCTTCCCAAAGTTTGAAAGATCTTTTTACCAATCATCTCCATTCACCGTACAAAGGTTGTGGGTTACTATATTCTTTTCCCTTCATTTTGGTAGAGTTTGGGGTATTAAGCTAAAGAATAGTCCAGTGGAGGGGCCATGTTGGGCAAAAGTGTTTGGGGAGGGAGGCAATTTAGAGAATAGTAGATTTGTTCTATAAGGGCACCTTTTACTACCGAGAATTCTTTTCAATTTTGGCATAATTCTATTCGAGGGTGGATCGTTTATGCCCACACCTGACCAACTCCGGTTCTTTGCTCTGACCGCTCGCTACGAGGACCTTACCCCGAATGGCAATCCTTTAGAACCCCTCGCCCAACACTTCCCCTGGGCTCGCTTTTGTAAGCCGCTAGAGAAGAGCCTGTTTCGCTCCAAGCGTTACAAGGGATGCCGCCCGCCATTCAAAAATCATCTCAATGTGGATAAACAGCACACACTCATTCGCCGGTATGCGGTCACCAATGAGGCCGTGCATGACAGTCAAGTACTTGAGGAAGCGTGGCAGTCCAAGACGGCGGGTCGGGAAATTTTGGCGAAAGTCGCCTATCGCTCAGAAGAAGTCGAGGTCCAGATCAAGAAGCGAAAACTGCCCTCGCGCGTTCAGTATAAGGGGTATCGAGACAAGCCCTTGAGCCCTCGCCAACAGAATACTAATCAACCACGCCCCCGCATTTGCGCACGCGGTGACAATAAGTTCGGCCACCACTTTATGACAATGGGTGGCAAACTGATTCGAATAATTGGCCGGGTACCAACGCGGGCGAAGATCGAACTCAAGAATTTCATCTGCAATTTTCGGCGGGTTCTTGTGGAGACATGCGCCGCCAGCAGACAAACCGGGTCATTATGGAGCCGGAGGTAATTATGAAACAGCAAGGAGGGGAGCAAGCCTATCGACTTCTGAGATTTCGTCTCTGATTTCGTGCCAGGCTCTCCGCAGCAGGGGAAACGAGCCAACGCTCATGCTTTTAGAGGTGCCCATAAATTACTCTGATATCAAAAAGATCAAACTTTATTAGGACAAAAATTAATCTGGCTTTGATCCTGACTTAATGGGTGGAAGGATGTCCTCCGACAGCATCGTTGTAGTGGTGGTCCCACGCGATAGGTTTAGCATGTTTCCCAAGTGTCTTGAGGCGCTTTATGCACGGACGTATGTGCCTTTTCGTGTCATTGTGGTTGCTGGGGGCATCGATAGGCGAACTAAAGACTATCTTCATCAACTTCGGGAGCAGAAAGATAATCTGAGTGTTGTGCTTGTAGACCGACTGTTGATGCAGGGCGAGGGGCGCAATCTCGGCATCCAACAAGCCGACGAAAGGTTTTGCATCGTTCTAGAGAACGATACAATTGTCCACGAAAACTGGCTCTTCCCCATGCTTGACTGCATGCGAGAAGAAGGCGCAGCAGTGGTCATGCCTTTGATATGGTGGTACGGGCGTATTCACGCGGCTGGAGCAATGTTTGAAGAACGGGAAAAAGATGGGAAGGTTGTATTCCATCATAAGATTCTGTACACGGGAATACGACGGAAGCAAATTGACTATCCGGAATGTCACTGTGTCCTTATTGATCGACGGCTACTCCCAGGCACTGCCATCTTCGATGACGTGGAGCCGTTCGATGTCGATCTAGGACTAACGCTCCGAAAATACGGACTCAAAGTCTTTCTTGAGCCCCGTTCAGGGGTCACCTACTCAGCGCTTCCCCAATGGGAAGTCCACGATATTCCGCCCTTCAAGTTTCGTTGGGACGCGGCGGCGTGGGAAGCCCGCAACCGACTGTTCATGAATAAATGGGGGGTCAGGTATGAACCCTCATCTAAGCTAGCGTCCTATCGAAGGCAACTATTGAGATTGGGATTTGCCCGTTGGTATCCAAACAAATTTACGGTTGGGCTCTCAAACGTTGGGGTTCGTTTGGAAAAAAAGCTTCTATCGTTCGTTATGCAAGGATTCTCTCATGAGGCCAATTGAAGGCCTACCACGGTTTCTTTTTGTTGATACCCAAGTCGACGACTTCCTGATGTACCGAATGGGGCTTGCCCGTAAAGTGCAGGAGGCCGGGTTCGAAGTCCATGTTGCTCTTCCGCGAGAGCCCGGTATGGAAACCATTTCTCGGGTAGGCATTATCGTTCACCCCATTTTTATGCGGCGTCTGAGCATGGGGGCTTTTGATGAGCTGCGCTGTTTGATCTCCCTGCTTCGACTTTACCGCCGCTTGCGTCCCACGCTAGTACACCATATGTGTCTAAAGGCAGTGCTTTATGGCGGCATCGCATCGCGGGTTGTCGGTGTGCCAGCAGTAGTTAGCACCCTCTATGGTTTGGGATACCTTTTTTCGACACAAACTGTGAAAACGTATGTACTCCGTTCGATTGTCATGGTCGGTCTTCGGTTTGCTTTCGGACACAAGAACCACCGCGTTATTGTGCAGAACTCGGCTGACCGCGATTGGCTGCTCTCAAAATACAACTTGGCCTGCGAAGTCGCAGTGCTTATTAGCGGGTCCGGCGTGGATCTGTCGTTGTTCAAGCCCAAGCCGGAACCGGATGGACCACCGGTGGTATTGCTAGTTTCTCGACTACTATGGATAAAAGGCATTAGCGAATTTGTAGCGGCAGCCCGAGCGGTACGTGCCCGTAAAATCCCAGCCCGCTTTGTATTGATTGGTGAGCCAGATAATGGTCATCCATCCGCCATTCCAGTGCGCACTCTTGAGCACTGGCGTGACACGGAGGATGTGGACTGGCTGGGATTTCGGCACGACCTACCCGTGTTGATAGGGCAAAGTCACATCGTCTGCTTGCCCACGATCTACGGAGAAGGTGTTCCTCGCATTCTCCAAGAAGCCGCTGCCTGCGGCCGCCCAATCGTTGCCTCCGATATTCCAGGTTGTCGTGAAATCGTTCGCCATGGGCAGAATGGTATGCTTGTCCCCGTGGGCGACCTAAACGGCCTGATAGGTGCACTCGTGCAGCTTATAGAAAATGCGCCACTTCGAGCGACTATGGGTACTCGCGGGTATGCCCTCGCTGTCGCCGAATTCTCGCTGGAGAAGGTGATCGATCTGAATCTTGCGGTCTATAACTCACTGCTCTCCTAGAAATTGCCGCTCCAGACCCTTTCTGAGAAGACAATGATATGCTAATACCCGGCAATGTGTTCCTGATCAGCGCAGGAAAATTTATCCACGGCGCCCCGCGCACCTGGCCGTGGGCCGAGACACAAGCGCGCTCACTTGCAGACCTTGGTTGGGCCGTGACGCTATCAGTGGTAGATGATCGCACCTCGATCCGGGGTATTGTACGAAACGTGCTACGTTTGCGCGCCGAAGTCGCACGTTCCGGGGCAGAGATTGTCCATGCACAATATGGCACTGTCACAGCCGCAGTTGCCGACGCTGCACGCGGAACGTTGCCCCTGGTAGTTTCTTTCTGTGGAGATGATCTTTTGGGCACACCGGAACCTGGTCTGGCATGGCAAATGCGCATCTGCATATCCCGCTCAATTGGGTTGATATCCGCATGGCGTGCTCAGTCCTTAGTGGTTAAGAGCCTTAATCTTCTTTCCGCCCTGCCAACAGGGCTTCGCAGGCATGCCGAAATCATCCCCAATGGCGTTGACCATGAAGTCTTTGCGCCCCTAAATCGTCTAGACGCCCGCTGCAAACTTGGCTGGTGTGCGTCCCAACCCATCGTCCTCTTTAACGTGGGCACGCGCCATAACCAGCGGGTGAAGAATCTTCCGCTTGCGCAAGCGACGATGACTGAGCTACGACAGACCTACCCAACGGCCAGATTAGAGGTACTCTCTTATGCTCCGCAGGCTGAGGTGGCCCTCAAAATGAGTGCCGCTGACTGTCTGTTGGTAACCTCCCTGCACGAAGGTTCGCCCAACGTTGTTAAAGAGGCCATGGCATGCAATCTCCCAATAGTTACCGTTCCATGTGGCGATGTGGAAGAGCGACTTGCCAGTGTTCAACCAGGATGTATAGCTCCGTACAATGCCTCCTTGTTGGCGTCTTCCATTCGGCAGGTGTTGGAGCAGGGTAGCCGTTCAAATGGGCGTGATAGACTGATGGGCCAAGGACTGACAGCCCACGCCGTGGCGACAAGACTTGTGAGGGTCTACGACCGATTGCGTAGGGAGACACGCTTCGCGTGTGTGGGATAGTCGCGCTGTTCAAGCAGAAGGATCTTTCGCGACCTTTATCGCTCGTGCGGGCGATGAGCAATAAAGCTACTCATAGGGGTCCAGATGGCTGTGGCCTGGTGGGTTTTGAAGGTGATGTAATCACTCGCTTGGCCGATTCCACCGGATGGGAGGTTGCCCTTGCTCATCGCCGTTTATCGGTCATCGACCTCAGTCCAGAAGCGTCGCAGCCGATGGTGTACCGCGGCCGCTATTGGCTTACCTACAATGGTGAGGTCTATAATTACCTCGAGCTCCGCGCAGAATTAGAGCGACTCGGTCACCTCTTTCGCACTCAAAGTGACTCCGAGGTAGTGCTTGCGGCCTTTGCCGAGTGGGGGCCGCGATGCTTCGAGCGGATGCGCGGGATGTGGGGGATTGTCCTCCTGGACGCCCAGAGCGGGAGGGCGGTTCTTTGCCGGGACAGACTGGGGATTAAGCCCCTTTATGTGTGGCGAAGTCACGGGCTGCTTGCAGTGGTTTCTGAAATCAAGCAACTACTTGCTATTCCTGGTTTTCAGGCCCAGCACTCAGAGCAGGCAGTAACTGAGTATCTCTCCACCGGGTACGAAAACTCAACGCGAAGCTTCTTCAGCGGGGTGGATCCGGTTCCGCCGGGTACCTATCTCACGCTTTCCATACACAGAATGGCTCTCTCGTCACCTCAGGCCTTTTGGTGGCCCGAGCGAATCGAAGCCTCGGTGTCTGACGCCGCAAAGGCAAGCGAAGCCTTTGCCGCCAAACTCGACGAGTGTGTACGCATTCACTTGCGCAGCGACGTTCCGGTAGGCTGCACGCTGAGCGGTGGGTTGGACTCCAGCTCCATTGCGATTCTCGTCCACAGACAAGCCGGCCCGTCGGCCGATCTTCACACATTTACTTCCACTTGTATCGGAGACCCACCGGATGAGCGCGCGTACGTGGAAGCGGTGCTGGACAGCATTCGTGGGATTCCGCACTACGTTATGCCCAGTGCTCAGGGATTGTTGGACGACCTGAACGACTTCGTATGGCACCACGACGAGCCAGTAGGCAGCCTTTCGATGTATGCAGGGTACTGCCTCGCACGATTGACCCACATCGCGGGCGTTCCCGTTACGCTGAGTGGACAGGGCGGAGACGAGATACTCTCCGGTTATTGGCAATCATATTTCCTGTACCTAAGAGAGCTCGGGCTGAGCGGTCATGTGCTCGCCTTGGCTGCACATCTTGGGGGGACACTACTTGCGGATGGGAATTCGTCCTTGCTCACACAAATTCCAGTTATGCTGCGGCGATACTTGTCGCGACGCAATGGGCTTAATTCGCTGGTAGAACAGCCAACGGAGGGCAGTGCGATATTGCAGCACGCGCTGGCAAACCGGGGGCAAGCTCGAAGAGTGAACGAGATACGGGTTATGTTCTTGCCCAGATTGCTCAAGTGGGACGATCGGAACTCAATGGCCTTTTCGATCGAGGGTCGTTATCCATTCTTGGACCACGAGCTGATCGAGCTGTGCCTCTCATTCGCACCCGAGATACTTTATCATCGTGGCTGGACAAAGTGGCCGCTCCGTTGTGGTCTCCAGAACACCCTCCCTGAGAAAGTGGCACACCGACGAAGCAAATACGGATTTTGGGTGCCACAAGACCTCTGGCTGTGCGATCCCCTTCGCCCCGCTCTAACTCAATGGCTCAGTTTCGATCGTCCCCTGTGGGATTGGGTGGACCGCACGAAAGTTCGAAGGCTCGCCGAGGAGACTTGGCAGACCGCCGGGCGCCGCGACGCACCCGGGCAATCGCTCGTTCGTTGCTTCCTGCTGGATAAGTGGCTGGAGGTCTTTAATGTTGCCTAGAAACTCATACCGTTGGGGATTGCGGTGATGGGCGTTGGCTGTGTTTATGTATGGCGTTGCCACTTAATGGGAGCTTACCTTTATGTTTCTTGTCTCCCTCAATTTCCCTGAAGAGTTTAAGGACTGTTTAGGATGAGTTGGGGTTTGGCGTTAAATGGGTGTTTGTGAGGCAAGGGAGGGGAGACTAGTGATGATTAAGTATGGTCCCGCTGGGGACCTGGCACAACAAGGGCTCAGAAAGGTCTATGGATGATTTAGATCAACCTAAATCTCACAGAGAATCCTTCGAGGAGTTGGCGGCCGCTTTGTTTTTGGATATCTCGTTCCTTCCGGAGTTGGGTATTGTCTTGGCGCAGCCGCCGCAGTTTCTCATGTTCTGGATTTCCCTATTCTTTGTTGTGAACCGCTTATCGAGGGCGGGGCCAACTCCTGTTTCCAGAGGCCTAACATCGTATCCCTGATGTCCAAATCATGGGGGACACATCCTCAATTTCATTATCCTTGCTTTGGGACGTGTCCACAGAATCCGATGAAGATCAATCACTCCTCGTCATCCCAGACATGGGTGATGTCACTGGCCCAATTCTATTTGGGGGTCGCGGCGCTGGAGCCCTACACAAACAAGGCTGGTGCGATTGGCTTTGAATGAGTTGAGTCAATTGTGACGTTTAATTTCCCTTCCTGAATTGGTTTTGTTTTCCCAGTAGGCGGATTCTTCAGGCAATGTGCTCCTCACTGCACCTAATGCCCTCCATGGTGAGTGAAGGTGGGGAGACGACTAATGAGCATGCAGAAAATCTCCATTCTGCATATGGTGTAGGAGACAAGACAAAACTCTTGGAAAGTGTGTTGAAATGGAGGAAATATCCGAAAAGAATTACGGTGGATAAAGGGATAGAATTTACCGCGAAGCGTTAGATGTCTGAGGCTTCGCGCATGGGGTTAAACTCGATTTTATTCGCCACGGGCAACCCGTGGGGAAATGCAGTGATCGAGAGTTTTAACGGTCGGTTTCGGGACAAATGTCTCAATGTCAATGTTCGTCTCTCTGTTCGATGCCCGACAAAAGATTGAAACGGGGATGAGGCGAATGGATGACAATGAGCCTCGGCCCAATGTTGATAGTAGGAATTGTAGAGTTTAATGAAAATATCATACAATATTACTTAGGTTGAAGTTCCCCAGAAGTTTGTAACTAAAGTTTTGACCGATTCTGTCGAATCTTCAAAAGGAAGAAGACAAATGATCATTAACTTTGGAGTTTGGGGGAGTCAAATGGCATATTGTAATAATCATTATCGGGTTATGAAATTTTTCCTATCCTATCTATTTGTTTTAAGTGGAATTTTTGGCATTGCAGGCATAAGCGAAGCGATTGCCAAGGAATATTTTGTGGCAGCGAGTAGTGGAAATGATAAAGGTTACGGCACCAAAGAGGCCCCATTTGTTACGCTGGAGAAGGGGGTGAGCGTCCTATCTCCGGGTGACACCCTCTATGTTCGCGGCGGCACTTACACGAGAAATCACTATTTGTGGGAGCCGCCGAATGGCAAATCATGGGAGAATGCAATCACAATTAAAGCTTATCAGAATGAAAAAGTAATCATAAAACCCTTACAGGGCTATACAGTATTTGAATTTAAGGATAACAGCGCATACATTATGATGGGAGGATTTATTGTTGAGGGTGGGCACGATGGTTTTCGAATGGGAGCGGGAAGTCATCACATCCGTATTTTCAACAGTGAAATTAAGAATAATGATCATCAAGGGATACAAGTTAGTGCTGGAACATTTCATGAATTTATAAATCTGAGCATCCATCACAATGGCTTAACTAGCCAATCATATGAAACTACTCAATCTCATGGCATTTATAATAATGGAAGCAATACGCTAACTGAAAATTGCGAAATTTTTGAAAATGGTGGATGGGGAATCCATATGTTCAGTACTTCTCATACGCCTAGTCACAATATTATGAGGAATAATAGAATCTACAATAATAATGCTTTGAAGAGCGGGGGGCCAGGAATAGGGATTTACAGAGGTACTAATAATTCAGTCATTAATAACATCATCTGGGGCAACCGAGACGGGATAGTAGTGGACTCTGGTGCATCAAACACAAAGATTTATAATAATACCGTCTATACTAATGAGCGTTATGGCATGTGGTTAGGGAATAATAGTGATGCCTCAGTAGTAAAGAACAATTTTATTTATATGCCCAACGATTCTTATGGTTTGATGATCTCGAAAGGGAGTGGTGTCTCTAATATTGAAAATAACCTTATTATCGGGAGTAAGGCTATCGCTCCTTGGGACCCAAACGCGATTCTTAAGAACAATCTGGTTGGGCATAGTTACAAGCCGGGATTTGCCGATGCCTCCAATCATGATTTCCATCTCACCAAAGAAAGTTCTGCCATAGGAAAGGGTCTTGTAATCGCCGAAGTAAAAACTGATTTTGAGGGTGTTCCAAGAGACCCTAGAGGGCCATTTGACATTGGAGCTTATGTTTTTGGTTCCTCCTTTGCGCCCCCCACTGATCTTGCAATTACTTCGTATAAGTAGGATGGAGTGGGGCCTGCTACGGGATGTAAATATTTAGAATGTGCAAAGAATAGAAATTGAAAACACCATGCCCCTCAGAATTGACTGAGGTGCTTCTGGCTTTGCAAAAGAATTTAGCGAGCGACCCCCCAATTTGCTACCGCACAACGCTTCGACACTTTTTTTATTCATGTGAACCGTATTATCTTTCGGCGACGATGTATGTGCAAAAAGATCAGGATAAGTTTTTGAAGTTCTTCGATTTTTCCGCTAATCATAGGCGGATTTTTTGCAGCACAACGCCCATTAAATCCATATTTTTGACGATCCGGCTTGGACACGTGGAGCATGTGGGCATCCCACCAGTGGCGGCTTTTCCTACATGAAGGTGGGGCAAATCCCCGAGAAACCTTGTGACGTTCAGATAATTTCAGCAGCCGGCACACGTGATGTGAGAGTTCAATTTCCCAAGGGAATTGATGCAGCTACCCTCCTAACTTGTTCGTCGCAGGATTGACCGCTCGGACACCAGATTTGACCATATCTCCATTTTTTCATAGAAAATTGGCCATTTCAGATAAATTAGAAGGTCATTATAGCTATGGGTTCTAATAATTTACGTATTCTCGCCGTGACCAATCTCTATCCTTCTCAAAACTTCCCTACTTCGGGCACATTTGTAGAGCAACAAATTAAAGGATTGAGAGAGGTTGGTATAAATGTTGACGTACTCGTTGTGGAACGTGCTGGGGGTGGGATGAAGGAATATCTTGGATTGAGGAAACGCCTTCTCACTCGATGTGAGAGTTTTTGTCCTGATATCGTTCATTCCATGTATGGAGGGGTAATGGCCAATGTCACGACTCGTGTTGTTCGGGACAGACCTACTGTTGTTTCATTTTGTGGTTCGGATCTACTTGGAGAACTTTTGTCGGGATATTTAAGGAAGATAGTTTCTGGATTCGGGGTCCGGGCCTCTTGGAGGGCAGCCAGGCGGGCCACTGGGGTCGTAGTCAAATCCAGGAATCTCTTGGATTCCTTACCCAAAGATATAAATCTATCCAAGGTTAGAATAATTCCTAATGGAATCGATCTTGTGCGCTTTAAGCCCATTGATCAAGAAAAATGTCGGAAGCAGCTTGGCTGGAATAACAATAATTTTCACGTGCTTTTTCCGACTAACCTAGGGGATCCTCGTAAGCGTTTCAATTTGGCGAAATCTGCTGTGGAAACTCTTAATAATTCATCAAGAAATTTTGCTGAAATACATCAGCTTCGCGGCGTGTCCCATGACATGGTTCCCATATGGCTCAATGCCAGTGATGTTGTGCTCCTTACTTCCCTGCATGAAGGATCCCCCAACATTATCAAGGAGGCGCTCGCTTGCAATATACCTGTTGTTTCGGTGGATGTAGGTGATGTCAAAGAGCGTATACATAAAATTGAAGGGTGTTATATTGGGTTGCCAGATCCTGGTGACCTGGCGGAGAAACTGCATTTGGTCAAAGCTGGCAATAAAAGAGTATCAGGACGAAATTGCATGGAGGAGCTGTCCCTGGAGAAGGTTGCAATTCGTCTAAGGAATCTCTACGAAGAGCTCTTATAAGATTTATTGAAACAGGAGCGTTATATTATTATGCAGCATTCTGCTGGAATGAATGTATTGTGCATTTAATCATACTAACCCAATACTTCCCACCTGAAGTTGGAGCACCACAGGCGCGACTTTCAGAGTTATGTCGCCATTTTGTCCAGCACGGTCATTCTGTCACGGTGTTGACAGGCATGCCCAATTATCCCCAAGGAAAAATTCTGGACGGATACGGTGGAGCCATTCGACGCGAAACTTCTGAGGGGATAGATATTATACGGACTTTCATTTATCCGACACAGAAAGCTAACTTTATCCATAGGTTAACCAACTATTTTTCATTTGCCCTTTCGTCAGCTTTCTTGGGTTCCTTTGTTCTTCCTCGAGCTGATTATTTGTTTGTTGAGAGTCCGCCACTTTTTTTGGGGTTGTCCGGATTTTGGTTAAGCAGGTTGAAGCGGATGCGAATGATTTTTAATGTCTCAGACCTCTGGCCTGAATCGGCAGTGGAGTTAGGAGTATTGGATAAGAATAGTTTTGCATATCAATTAAGCGCACGATTGGAAAAGTTTTGTTATCAGCAAGCATGGCTGATAACGGGCCAATCCAAGAGTATCATGGAGGACATTCGGACCCGCTTTCCTGATCGTCCGACTTTTCATCTTTCAAATGGTGTCGATACCAACGTGTTTCATCCTGACAGAAAGACCCAAGAAGCCTCCGAAGCTATAGGCAAAGGCAAAAACTGTATAGTGTTATATGCCGGGTTGCATGGCCTGGCTCAAGGCTTGGAACAAGCACTGGCTGCGGCAGAACTGCTTCGGAAAGAGGACGATTTGAAGTTTGTGCTTATTGGCAGTGGCCCCACGAAACATTCCTTGGTTGAGCAGGCCAGACAGAATAATTTAACTAACGTTTGTTTTCTGGAATCCCGGCCGGCTCGGGAGATTCCGGCGTTGGTTGCCGCCGCTGATATTGTATTGGTTCCCCTCAAGATGTACATCACTGGAGCGGTCCCTTCCAAGTTATACGAAGCCATGGCCAGCGGACGTCCAGTGATTTTGGTTGCGGGTGGCGAAGCAGCCGAAATCGTGCGCGACCATCAAACTGGAATGGTGGTAGAGCCGGGAGATGTCGCCAGCCTGGTACAGGCCATTCGGACTTTGCTTACCCAACCCGACCTCCGTAAGACCTTAGGCGAGAATGGTCGTCGGGTGGCTGAACAATACTTTGATCGGACCACTATTGCCGCGCGTTTCATTGATCATTTGGAAATTTGCTTATGATTAAGATTTGTACCGTGGTAGGGGCCCGTCCCAATTTTATGAAAATGGCGCCGGTTATCCTCGAACTCAATCGGCGTGGGGTGCAGCAATATAGTGTGCATACGGGACAACATTATGATGCGCAAATGTCGACGGTGTTCTTTGATGAATTGGGTATGCCCAAACCGGATGCTTTTTTGGGAGTAGGATCTTGTTCGCATGCGGAACAGACAGCCCGTATCATGGTATCTTTCGAGAAACTCTGCCTGGAGCAAAAACCTACTTTGGTTGTTGTTGCCGGTGATGTTAATTCGACACTTGCCTGTGCGCTCGTTGCTGCCAAACTACACATTCCGGTGGCTCATGTGGAATCGGGCTTGCGCTCGTTTGATCGTTCCATGCCCGAGGAAATTAATAGGATCGTGACCGATCACCTTTCATCCATACTTTTTACGACGGAACCAAGTGGAAACGTTAACTTACTCAAGGAAGGGATTTCCTCAAGTCAGATTCACTTTGTTGGAAATACGATGATTGATAGTCTGATGGCCCATCTTGATAGGGCCCTGGCTGGGAAACCCTGGCAGCGATTTCATCTGGAACCCGATTCTTATGGTTTAGTTACCCTGCATCGGCCTGCCAATGTCGATGACCTTTCCACTCTTACCGAGATTAGCTTGGCTCTGCAGAAAGTTTCTTCCGATCTGCCTCTTTTGTTTCCCGTGCACCCTCGAACTCGTGACAGGCTTAAGCAAGCCTTACCTGATTGGTCTTCTATTACAATCATCGAACCATTGGGTTATTTGGATTTTTTGGCCTTAATGGCCAATGCACGGTTGGTTCTTACCGATTCAGGGGGAATCCAGGAAGAGACCACGATTTTGGGAGTGCCTTGTGTCACGATACGTCCTAATACCGAGCGACCAATTACCATAGAATCAGGAACGAATCGGCTTGCAGGAGTTACCAGGGAAGGTATTATCGGAGCTGCCAGCGATGCTCTCTCTCAAAAATCTTTACACACCGTATCACCAACGCTGTGGGACGGAAAGGCGGCCGGTCGGATTGTTGATATGATAGAAAAAGAACTGGGGGACAGCTAGGGGATCAGTTTTGACAAGTTTTTCATTCCAAATGATGATAATTTCCCAACTTATTGCGAAGCGACAGAAAGGTATTTGCTATCTCTGATTCAGGCCAGTCATTTGTGCCGTGGATGGGCTCGCTGATTTGTCCAATGAAGGATTCTCTCCCTTTGTGATATTCTGTCGGATTGAAGTCGGTGCTTCTCTATACGTGATTGGAAATGGCATGGTCTTCCTTTAAGCTTTGCAGCTCGATTTTTAGTGAGAACCTCTAGGCCATTGAATCCCTCTCGACAAACCTCTATCATCCTGCGTTTTGCAATTTTTATCCGCGAAATTCATCAAAATGGGAGGTAGACGGGGTGGTGCGGGGAGCAAGAGGACCCACCCACTTGATGAAGGGAATTTGTGCTGTGCGTCTGGTTGATCATCCTTAGGAGTTTGTAAGGTGAATATCGACGTTTAAAGAAAGAGGATAGGTTCAGGAAAAGGTGAGTGAGAAGGCTATTTGATTTGCCTGGACAGTGTCATGATGAACTTCTTAACGAACGCATTGAAATCTAGATCTATTCCCAACATTTAGATGTCCGTAAAAAATTCATTTTTAGGGTCAGTCGCGAAGTTGGGATGTCGGTGGTGCTATGGATGATCAATTCTCTGCGTCCGAAAAAGTTGAAGAAGCTCGGATTCAAGCCGCCTATGCCAAGCGGCCAGAGAATACTTATTATTCGTGGTTTAATCCAACCTATGTTTTCATGGTACAGGAACAAGAACGGCGAATGCTGGTTGCTCTGAAGCAACATGGGTTTGCTTGTTTGGAAAACATAAAAATTCTTGAAATTGGCTGTGGAAGGGGATATTGGCTTAGAGAGTTCATTAAATGGGGCGCCAAGCCCCAAAATATTACCGGGATAGATCTTCTTGCAGATCGCGTAGAAGTGGCCAGGAGGCTCTGCCCTGAAGGAGTAGAAATTGAATGTGGGAGTGCCGGGAAGCTTGGTTTTAGAGACGGGTCCTTTGATCTCGTTCTGCAGTCTACGGTTTTTTCCTCCGTACTCGATCCCTCTTTGAGGCAACAAATTGCCCTGGAAATGCTCCGCGTTATAAAGGAAAATGGTGCTATTCTTTGGTATGACTTTCATGTGAATAACCCGAGAAACCCTGATGTTCAGGGTATAAACAAACGGAAAATCAAGCAGCTGTTTTCGGGCTGTCGGATTGAACTTCGACGCATCACTCTGGCTCCCCCTCTGGCCCGGTTGCTTGCGCCCTATTCCTTGCTGGCTTGTTACCTTCTCGAACGATTTAAAGTATTCAATACTCATTATCTGGGAGTTATTCGTAAGGTATAGGCATGCCTGTAATGGAAGAGGCTGTGGATGGGGTCGAGTTTCATCAAAAATAGTGCTGAGGTTAACGATCAGAAACCCATCTCTCTTTACTTTTAAGCCAGTTGATTTCAAATTTGCCCTATTTTCTTATTCATCGATCGAGGTAGGACAGGATGAACCAATTTTTACCCTTTCATGTTCCTGATATCGGGGAGGAAGAAATTCAGTCGGTGGTCGAGACTCTTCGTTCGGGGTGGTTAACCACAGGTCCAAAGACCAAGCAGTTCGAAGCGGAGTTTGCGCAGCGGGTAGAGGCTCGACATGCTGTGGCCCTGAATTCCTGTACGGCTGCTTTGCATCTTGCCCTCGAAGCCGTTGGCGTGACCGAAGGCGACGAGGTCATTGTGCCCACCATGACCTTTGCCGCCACCGCAGAGGTGGTGCATTACCTCAAGGCGAAACCGGTCTTGGTGGACTGCCGGGCTGACACCTTGAATATGGATGTAGCCCAGATTGAAAAAGCGATCTCGCCGAGAACAAAAGCGATCATACCTGTTCATTATGCCGGTCAGCCGTGTGAAATGGATCGCATTCTGGAGATTGCCAGAGTTCATCATCTGAAGGTTATTGAGGATGCTGCCCACGCTCTTCCGACCCGTTATCGTGGAAGGATGATCGGGTCGTTGGGTGATATTACGTGCTTTTCTTTTTATTCAACCAAAACGATCACCACTGGTGAAGGGGGGATGGCCACGACTGACAATACCGAATGGGCAGAGCGCATGCGAATCTTAAGTCTGCACGGCATCTCGCGGGATGCCGTGAATCGATATACCCCTGAGGGCACCTGGTATTACGAGATTTGCTATCCCGGGTATAAGTATAATCTGACGGATATCGCGGCAGCACTAGGAATTCCCCAGCTACACAAATGCGACCACTTTGGAACAATCCGCCAGCGGTACGCCGCCCTCTATAATGAAGGTTTTAAGGGGATTCCGGAAATTACGATACCCCACGTGGCCGACGATGTGGAGCATGCCTGGCACCTCTACGTCATTCAGTTGGACCTGGAACGGTTGCGGGTCGGACGGAACGAAATGATCGATCTTCTGAAGAAACAGGGCATCGGAACCAGTGTGCATTTTATCCCCTTGCATCTTCACCCCTATTATAGGGATAATTACGGGTATCTCCCCAATGATTTCCCTGTGGCTAGTTCCGTATTTGAACGCATTATATCTCTCCCCATTTATCCTAAAATGACAGAAATCGATATCCAAAACGTCATTGAGGTGGTCGAAACGCTTATCAAAGAGCACAGGCGATAAGTAATCGAGACATTGAGACTCAGATTCTTGAAGCTATCTAGTGGATACATGGTTTGTTCCCCCCCTCCTTATGGTGGTAGCTCTCCTTTTCCATCTAATTGGAAAATGACAGAGACCGAAATTCACATTCCAGCGAAGTGGTTGCTATGTTCATTCAGGAGTATCGGTGATGACTAAGCGTGTTGTTGACACTCTTGGTGCGTTTTTAGGATTAGTGGTGTGTACCCCCCTCTTTGTCGTGCTCGCCCTCCTTATCAAAATGGATTCCCGAGGGCCTGTCTTGTTTCGACAGGTGCGCGTGGGTCGCGGATTTCGACCATTTTGTCTGTATAAGTTTCGCACGATGGCACCGGACGCCTCAAAAAAGGGAGGGGAGCTGACAATCGGCGAAGATCCTCGTGTGACCCGCATCGGACGATTTTTGCGTCAGTTGAAACTTGACGAACTCCCCCAACTGTTCAATGTCTTGATAGGGGATATGAGTCTGGTGGGTCCACGTCCTGAGGTGGCCTATTATGTCGAAAAATTCAAAGAGGACTATCACGATGTTTTGACGGTCCGACCTGGTTTAACAGATCTGGCTTCTCTGAAGTATATCGATGAACAGGGAATGCTTGGGAAGGTCGAGAAACCTGAAGATGAGTATACGAATACGATTCTGCCGGAAAAAATCCGATTAGCAAAATTATATATCGAGCATGCCTCTTTAGCTTTTGACCTTGCCGTCATTGCCCAGACGTTATTGCAACTGCTGGGCTTGCGTAGCGTCATTCTAAAGGTCACCGATCGTGACAATCATGATGAGGTGGCTTTTCTTGAAGGCTCGGCAATATTCCATTTTATCACCAAATATCGCCGACCCATTATTATTACGTTGGATCTGGCACTGATTATGATGGCCTATTATTTGGCGTTCTGGCTGAGATTTGACGGTCATATTCCGGAAGACGCCAGCCAACTTTTGCTCAAGACTTTGCCAGGGCTGCTTGTGATTCGTGGGATTGCCTTTATGATCTTTCGCCTCAATGAAGGGCTGTGGCGGTATATTAGTATCTGGGATTTAAAGAAAATTACGGGTGGGGTGTTGGCCGGAACCATTGTGTTTTATGGCCTCGTCAAATGGGGGTTTGGTCTCACAGGCTATCCCCGGTCCATTTTTATCATCGATAGTATCCTGTTGATCGGGTTTCTTTGTGGAATCCGGCTGGCTGTTCGAATCTTTCGAGAGCGAAAGATCTTGCGAAAGACGAAACGAGTTCTCATTATTGGGGCTGGCGATGCGGGGGAAAACATCGTTCGGGAAATGCAATCACATTCCACCTCCTCCTATACGCCCATTGGATTTGTGGACGATGATGTATCTAAAGTGAGCAAACGCATCCATGGCATCAAAGTTTTGGGAACACGCCAGGATCTGTCACGCATTCTTCACACGCACAAACCGGAGGAAGTGTTAGTAGCCCTTCCTGGGACGAATTCAGCCGTCCTTCGAGATATTACCGCAGTGCTGGCCCCCTTTAACGTACGCATCAAAACTCTCCCGAACTTGGGCGATATCCTTGAAGGCAAAGTCACGATCAGTCAAATCCGGGATCTTGCAATTGAAGACCTGCTTCAGCGTCCCCCCGTGGGGTTGGATCCTCAGCCAGTGCGCAATTTAATCGATGGGAAGCGGGTCTTAGTGACCGGAGCTGGCGGATCTATCGGTTCGGAACTCTGTCGGCAAATTGTCGCGCTGGCTCCCAAAGCCCTCATCCTATACGAACGACACGAGAACAGCTTATATGCGATCTCGGGGGAGCTGACCGATCAGGGTAATTCCGGTGTGGTTCATGAAGTGCTGGGAGATATTACGGATGTTCCCCGTCTCCACGAGACATTTAAGACTTACCGTCCGGAGATAATCTTCCATGCGGCAGCTCACAAGCATGTTCCGTTAATGGAGGCGAATCCGGGGGAGGCGTTCAAAAACAATATCCTGGGAACCCGTTTAGTGGCCGAAGCGGCCGCCCACTTCGGTGCCGAGCATTTTGTGTTAATTTCGACAGATAAGGCTGTGAATCCTTCCAGTGTCATGGGAGCGACCAAGCGGGTAGCGGAGTTGGTTGTCCAGGCCATGGCGAGTCAGAGTCAGACTCGATTTCTGACCGTTCGCTTTGGCAATGTCTTGGGCAGTAATGGCAGTGTCGTACCCCGCTTCCAAAAACAGATTAAGGCCGGCGGACCAGTCACGGTCACGCATCCGGAAGTGCGCCGTTACTTTATGCTGATTCCAGAAGCAGTGATCTTAGTATTGCAGGCTGCAGCCCTTGGCGAGCAAGGGGCGATTTATGTGCTGGAGATGGGTGGACAAATTAAACTGGTGGATCTCGCGCGGAACCTCATTCGACTCTCTGGGCATGTGCCGGAGAAAAATATTCCCATCCAGTTTATCGGTCTTCGCCCTGGGGAAAAACTCGAAGAAGAATTGGTGGGGGAATGTGAGCAAGCTGTGCCTTCATCTATTGATAAAATCCTCCGGATTCAATCGGCACAATCCCTTGATCCGGCATTCCTGAATAATATTCTGAGCAAGCTGGAGGACGTACAGATATTGGGTCATTCACCCTCGGTTATTGAGCTTCTTCAGCAGTTGGTGCCGACCTTCCATCGTCCTGAAATTTTGGAAATGGCAGCGATGAGTGAGGAATATCAAATTCATTGATGAGAGGCCAGTGAAAATCCCACAAGGCGGTTTCAGGCGTTGGGTGATTATGTGTTGAGCTTCTATTCTATTTGAGAACTGATTAGGTCTAAATTTGCGGTTATTCTAAATTTTCAGATTGTTTCATCCGAGAGGGAAATAAGGTTCAATCTTAATGAGTCTTGATAGAAATCAGTTTCATCAGTTATCATTTATGGTTAGGATTTAGACTAATATGGATAAATATACCTAAGGCAATAATGGTATAGAGAGGGCTCATCTTCATTTCAGGTGAAAATATATAAATGTCTGAAAAATAATGTATTTTAATGTGAACAAAGAGATTATTTTTTCAATTACTCCTCTGCCCAAAATGTTTCCTCCTGCATGTGCATGTAAGTGAACATGAGTGTATCTACAGAGGATTTGTTACCGATGAAGGAATTTAAGAGGATGAGAATTTTAATTGTTGTAGCGACATTTATTCTTCTATGTGGGTGTAATTCAGGATGGAAGGGAATGAAAACCGTTGATGCTTCAAGTTTGGAACCCAATGGTTATCCTGCTCTTTCTGGAAAAACTACGAATGTTGAACGTCCCTCTAAGGTTCAGGGGAAAGAGCATGAACAAATTAGCATTGATGATCCGCGTTATATCATTCAACCAGGCGACCAATTAAGCATAAAATTCTTTTTTAATCCAGAGTTAAACGAAGAAGACTTAGTTGTGCGGCCTGATGGACATATTTCCCTCCAATTGGTGCATGAAGTCAAGGCATCAGATCTGACGCCCGCGCAGCTCAAAGGCGTTTTGGAAAAAAAATATGTTGGGCAACTAAAAAATCCCGAGATTGCCGTCATTGTTCGTTCAATTCGAGAGCCTTATAGAATCTATGTCGATGGAGAAGTCAAGACACCGGGGGAATATGAAATGGTGGGGTCGCTAAGTGTATTGCAAGCAATTGCGCGTGCCGGGGGTATGAAGGAAGACACGGCAAAGAAAAGCGATGTAAAAGTCATACGAGAGGATCAAGATGGTCAGAGGTTTGTCATAAATGTAGATTTGGATGGGGCCCTCAATGGAGGTGATCTGAGTCAGGATATCCGACTGCTTCCGTCCGATATGGTCTATGTGCCCAGATCATTTTGGTAGGTTTGCAAGTGTAAAATTGTTTCCTGCATTTCCAGGCTCAACCCTTTTCTAGATTAATGAGTTTATTAGCATTAACAGAGATTTGTTTTGAAAAGGGATGAAAGGAATACCGTGGATATTACAAAGATTCAATTAGCTTTTCGACCTTTCTACAGACATAGTCTGATTATGGCAATCATATCGCCCGTTTCACTTGCCATCGTCCTGTTTGGGGGTATTCTCGCTCACCAGGTTTCCTCTTATGCGGACACTGAATCAGGAACCGGAGGAAATGTTTCGAACCCGGCAGATGTTGAAAAATCTGACAATCAGGTTTTTTCGATTATGAAACAACAACTCCGTTCTTATCAACAAAGCCTGGAAGAATCCGAGAAGCGTCTTCAGGATTTTCAACGGAAGCATGGAATAATTTTAATTGAAACGCAAATGAGTCATCTTCTTGAACAGCGTAAATCTTTGGACGATGCACTAAAGCAGGCCGAAAACCAAGTAAAGGGCTTTCAAGAGAAACTCGCTTGGGTGCAGGGTCAGATAAGCCAGATTCCGGAACAGATTCCTCTTTCAAGTTCGGCTTCAGAGCAAGGGATTGTTGGTGGGGCCAAGAATAATTTACTGAGCCTTCAATTAAAAGAACAGGAATTATTAAACAAATACACCGAGAATAACCCTCATGTTCAATCCATTCGAAAAGAAATGGAATTGATTAATCAGTTCATAAAGGAACAGGAATCTCAAGTGTCGCGCAGTGTCTCCACCGGCAAGAACCCGCTCTATCTTGAGATGGAAATGCAATTATTTCATACTCAAGCCGACCTCGTATCGGCTGAAGCCCAAAGTGGAGTGATTAAACAACAGATTGCTGAAGTGGATAAGGAACTGAATAGGCTGAGAAATTTGGGACCGGAACTCGATGAACTGCGGCGCCAAGTCACAGCAGATGAAAGAAATTACATAAATTACCTCACCAAAGTAGGGAAGACCCCACCGCAAGATTATCAAATTCAGGTTGGGGACCAGCTCGATATTAAATTCTTTTTTAATCCGGAACTCAATGAAACGGTTCTGGTTCGCCCTGATGGTCGTATCGCTTTGCAGTTGGTCGGTGAAATCACTGTTGTTGGACATACGGTGGAACAAATTCGAGCGATGTTAATCAAGACGTATTCCGGGCAACTCAAAAATCCTGAAGTAGCGGTCCTTCTTCGATCAACAAATGTGCCTGGAGAAGATTCCGGCACAACAGCAGCCGAAGGAAATTTTGTAGGGAAATAACATAATGGAACCTGAAGTTTATGCAGCGGATGAGGGTTTGCCTTACCCCTTGGGAAGTGTACGAGATATCCTGACCGCTCTTTTCAAGCATAAAAATAAGGTACTTACTATTTTCCTGTTGGTTTTTGGGATTATCGCAGGGTATGTCTTTACGTTGGTCCCTCTCTATGAGGCCAAAACGAGTCTGCTTTTGAAGGTTGGGAGGGAACATGTATTCCGTCCTGAAGTAGGAAAGGAAGGTCAATTTGTTAAATATAATGAGGAGGCCGCTCTTCAATCAGAAATGGAGATAATTTCTAGTAGAGACCTCATAAGAAGGGTCGTGAGTACTTTAGGTGTTGAAAAAGTCTATCCGGAATTTTTAGATCCTTCATTGGAGATTCATGACCCTTTAGAAAAGGGTGTTTCAACTTTTATGAAAAATCTATTACCCGCCCCGGTCAAGGGTTCAAGCGTGCTTGAAATATCATATTTGAATCCCCGACCTAAGGTAGCAGCTGAAGCACTCAATCTTCTTGTTGACTTATTGAAAGAGAAGCATCTTCAAGTGTTTAGCGATCCGAAGGCATCATTTTTAACCAAACAATTACATACCTACCAGGAGAAATTGGAACAGGCGGAGGCTAATCTTCAGGCTTTTAAGCATAGGCATGATCTTTCCTCCCCCCTTGTCGAACAACAACGCCGTCTTCTGGATCAGCGGGCCGCCCTGGATGGTGAATACAAGACTACCAAGAATAAGTTGCAAGGATTGGTAGGTAAAATTGCTTCACTTGATGCTCAGATGAAAACCATTTTGGAGAATATTTCTGTTTCCACGGTGGAAGAAGGGGGAAACCTGGACAAGGCCAAAGCGGAATTGTTTGATCTGAAGCGGGAAGAACAAAAACTTTTAACAAAATACACCGAAACTAGTTTTCCTGTGTTAAACCTTCGAAGAGAAATTGACCAGGTGGAACAGTTTATTCGTGCCGAACAGAAAAACGAGCGCGCCAATACCATAGCAAGTGGCAAGAAAGCGATGTACAGCGAGCTTGAAAAGGAGAGGCTGGGAGCCGTGTCTGAGTCAACGACCCTCCAGGCAAGCAGTCAGGTGATTGCTCTGCAAATCGAGGATCTTGACCAAAAAATCCAGAGGCTTGACGAATTAAATAAAGAACTGATTGTCCTGGAGCGGCAGAGAGCAGCAGATGAGCAAAATTACAATTTGTATCTTACTCGAGTAGAGGAAGCGAATGTATCGGAAGAAATGGACCGGCTCAAAATGGCCAACATCAGTGTGATCCAACGCGCTGAAGTTCCCGGGGGCCCTGCGGGACGTTCTCCAATATTGCTTGTAACTTTGGGAGCTATTTTGGGGATTTTTGCTGGAGCCGGATTTGGACTTCTCCTAGAGTACTTTCAAGGCGCCTATACTCGCCCGGAACAAGCGGCAAATGATTTAAACCTCCCCCTCCTGGCTACTTTCGGGCAAAAGCTGTAAGCAGAAAATTATCACTATGTATTTAGCGTTTTACGGTCTCAAAAAAGAACCATTTCATACTACTCCTGACCCAAATTTCCTTTATCTAAGCCCCAGCCATAAGGAAGCGATGGGGGCTATTATTTATGGAATTGAGAGAAGAAAAGGTTTTGTCGCCATTTATGGCGAGGTCGGCGTAGGAAAAACGACGATTATTCGTGCGTATCTTGAAAAGACGAGTGACCGAAAACAAAAAACAGTCTACATTCTTAATCCAGTTTTGTCATTTCATGGGCTTCTGACCGACATATTTCGAAGCCTTGACCTTGTTCCGTCTCAGGATGATTCGGCGGAGATGGTCAATCAACTTCAGGAAGCATTGATTCAGGAATACCGGTCGGACAGCACGGTGGTGCTGGTCATTGACGAAGCTCAAAATATGCCGGTTAAAACATTGGAGCAGTTACGGCTGCTCTCTAATTTGGAAACATCCACAGACAAGCTCATCCAAATTGTTTTAATCGGGCAGCCAGAATTAACAACATTACTGAATCATCCTACCTTGAAGTCTTTGAACCAGCGCATTGCCCTTCGTGCAACGATACAGCCGTTGCAGCCGAAAGAGAGCCAAGCTTATATTGAACATCGGATTGCACTGTCTTCATCCACCGGTACGCCTTTATTTACGCAAGGAGCCATGAAACTGATTATTCGCGAGGCTCAGGGCATTCCACGAAGAATTAATATTCTTTGCGATAACGCCCTGATCACTGGATATGGCAGGCAACAAAAACCCGTTTCTGTAAGCGAGGTGCGGGAAATCCTTGCTGACATGGAAGGTTCCCGTTCATCTTATCTTGTGAAGTGGGCGGTCGGTGTTGCGGTGGTCATACTTTTGGCAATTGGGGCTTTTTTATTAAGCCCGATATTCCTTCCTGGAAACGTGGGAGTATCCCAAATAGGCCTGAGCGAACGTGACAGCCAGAATGCGAGGGCGACCTCCTCTGAAAAAATGTCTCAGGAAAACATAGGTCAACTTGAAGAGCAGTCTATCCCTATGGCGTCATCTGTCTCTCAAATTGAAAGACCCATTTCTCATGCGGATGAAGGAAGAGTGGATTCCGGTATGACGAAAAAATCCGTCGAAAAGGTAATAGGAACCTCCAAGTCTGATGGTACACTCAGGGATCACAGGGAAGTACCTTCAAAGCCAAGCCAGGGTTCATCAATTACCAGGTCGGTCAAGGAAGGGGATAATCTGAGTCAAATTGCCAATGAAGCCTATGGGTCCTCAAGCCGGCAGTATGTGGAATGGCTCCGTCGGCATAACCCACAAATCAGCGATCCGGATATTATTCTTCCAGGTCAAAAAATAGTGTTACCTGAGTACGTGAAAGAGTAAGACAACATTATGAGTAAAATTTACGATGCTCTGCAGATTGCGTATGGAGAAAAGCTGGCTACCGGCAATGAAACAAAAAAGGAGCCAATTGAAGTTCCTTCTGTGTCGATCCCGTCTCCTTCTTTATTACAAGTTAGAAATACCACGTCTTGTCCAAGGCTTTATAACGAATCCGAATTGATGGTCATGGCACAAAATATTGCTGCACTACTTCCAAGTCCTGACAAAAACGTCATTCAGTTTATCGGGTCAAGAAGGGGAGAAGGCACCTCCACCCTCGTTCGGGAATTTGCTCTGGTTTCCTCTCAGCACAGCAATAAGCCGGTTCTTCTTGTCGAAGCTGATCTTATGCAGCCTTGTCAGTATCAGGCATTCGGGATCGAAGCTAAAACCCCTTTGGATCATGTATTAAAAGATGGGAAAGCGCTTGAGGGTGTCGTTTCTCAGGTTGAACAATCAAATCTTTTTCTAGCTACATTATCTTCTAAAGTTCAGTCGGCTCTTACGACACGCACTTTTTACAATCCTACTGATATGTGGAAAATTGTTCGTGAACAGTTTTCCCTCATACTCATAGATTCTTCTCCGGCCAATGTCACAGCAGATAGTTTGGCACTTTGTGAAACGGTTGATGGTATTGTGCTGGTAGTTGAAGCCGAACGAACCCGTTCAGCTGTCGCAAAAAAAGTCAGAGATCAGATTCTTATGCAGGAAGGAAATCTTCTTGGCATGGTATTTACGAAAAGGCATTTATATATCCCAGAATCTCTTTATAAATTCATCTAGATTTTTCTTTTTTTTCTAATTCTGCTTTTTTCTCCTCATTCGTGTGATTACCTATTACTTCCTCCATTGTTTCCTTTAAGAACACATATTCAATAGAATCAGTCATCTTCGGACGTCTTCCCTTTCTAACCTTTCAAATTTCTGTCCCTGGTTTGGACTGCCTTCCAATTATAATATGATCATGTTGGAATTGGTGCCACTTGATTGAAATAGCCTAAATTATCTTTTAGGGGGCAGAAGACAGAAACACATCACGACGTAGGAAAATGTAACCTCCAAAGATCAGGCTGACTAGAATCATGGTTGTCCGGGTGGAATGGAATCCTTCGATTACTTGGGTTGTCAACTCACTGAGGCAGCCGAGACCAAGATAGAGTAAGTAACCCCAGAATGCCCATAAGGTTTTTTTCAAAAAACCATATCCCAATACCCAATGGATAAACGGGTGTTGGTATTTCACAAATTCTCCTGCCCATCCGCTAAATGTAGTTCCGAAAACCTTGAGTGCATAGTGAGGGTAGCTTGCTATCCACACTAAATCCAAGGTGCCTGCCAGGAATAAAAGCATCCCAAACATTTGGATATCCCGTCCCTGGCTCAGGAAAGATCGGAACGGATGTTTCTGAACAATCATCTCCAAAAAAAAGAGTCCAACGAAGGAAATTTGCTCACAATTGGGAATACACTTTTGTTCAGCAATGATTGGTTCTATGAGTAGCAATAATATTAAGAAACGATCTTAGATTTAAGAAGATTGTAAGGTGTTTTCTATATCGTTCACGATTGCTGGCGACAGTGGCTTCTGTCGAGGATCATACCGGGCAATGACAGTTCCTTTTCGGTTGATAAGGAATTTTTGAAAATTCCATGTGATCTCACCTTTAAAGTTGGTGTCTTCGGTGAGATAACGATAGAGGGGATGCTTCTGTTCTCCCAGCACAGTGATTTTGCTAAACAACGGAAATTCCAAGGAATACTTTGTATAGCAAAATTCCGCGATTTCCTTGTTGTCTCCAGGTTCCTGTTTGCCAAAGTCATTCGCGGGAAAGGCCAGAATCGTAAATCCCTGATCACGGTAACGTTCATATAACGTTTGCAGTCCGGCGTATTGCGGCGTATTTCCACAAAAGCTTGCCGTATTTACGATCATAACGACCTGTCCTTTGAACTCGTTGAGAGAGCGTGGTTTATTCTCAATATCTTCCATGGTGAAGTCGTATAATTGTGCTGCCCGCTTAGTCTTTGTGATATCAAATGTTGATGATTGTTGGTCTGAAGGGCTTACTTGAGGTGGAGGTTCATTGGCAACGGCTTCCCCTAATGAGGTGGTATAGTCTTGGCCACATCCGCCAAAGGCTATCAGACCGCTCAAGCTGGCTAATAGTGCATAACGCGGAGCGAATGAATTGGAGTATGGCATGTTAGATCCTCCTCAAATGATCGACAATCCGACCTACTCTGACTCCAGTGTAATCCTCAATTTCAGGTCAGGGCAAATGGCCTGGATGAAAATGTCAACAGTGGCATCATGTAATCGGACCTTTTCCTAATAATCACAGACAGGGTTCGAGGGAAAGGCGAAGACATCGGAGGTTGAAAACTTTCATACAGACCAATCGAGTGAGTGACCCCTCCAGAAACAAGTTTTCGCAAAAAAGCAAACCCGGAAATCTTACCCATCGATCATCAGAATCCGTTTCCCCCCTGTCATGACAGTTTGATTCAGGAACCAATGTTTTCAATAAGGATAAATGCCGTTTTAAATATCATATCGTTTTAGTTTTTCCGGTGTGTAAGGAAAAGAATGAAACATTAGACAATTTCCCGTGAAGAGAGGCTATGTAAGAGGATGGAGACAGGCAAGGTGAAGGAAGGAATCTTTCATAGGTATGAGCCAGGCAAGGACCAGGCAAGTGTGGAGCCTTTCTGATGTACGTCGTTTTGTAAGCATCGGTGAAAATTTCCATTAACCTTTAGCCCGGGTGTGAATCTTCAAGCCAAGGAAAGACTTGCTCGAGGATCTGGTCTTTCTTGCCGACTCCACCAATGAATTGCTTGAATTCCCCATTCACAAATAGGGCTAAGGTGGGAAGAGATTGAATCTCTAATTCGCCGGGAATGAGGAAATTCTCCTGAACGTTCATTGCGAGAATGAGAAGGCGTTTCCCAAGATCTTCCTGGATGTGCTCCAATTCTTTGGCCAGAGCGTGGCAATGTCCACAGCCTGGTTGCCAAAATTCCACCAAAACCGGCACGGTCGACCTTTCGATTATCCCATCAAATTCGCGGTCTTCAATGTTTGCAATCATATCATTCAGCTATGCTGATTCTTAAGCCTGACGAATTGGATTTCTTAAAACATGCGTCGCCCGACACCAGGGTGACATTACTTCGTGACAATTGGGTTTCGACAATCGGGGATTCGGGTCTGACAAAAGGAACTATTCTTGTTCAACTATTCTCCCAGGTAGCAGGAGAAATCGAACGAAGCTCCAAAGAAACATTTCCGGGAATGGGTGGCTTCAAAGCCTAGAACGCCTCTTGGAATGTTTTGTTGGAAACCGCTCCCGAATCGATACAGGAACTTTTTACTACCCGGTGCTTTCAAATGACCAACCCGCAATCCCATTTAGGTTACTTGAACGGCGGCCACTTGACCTGCCGGATGTCTGCCGATACATAAAAAATCAGCTTCTTTGGTAATCATCAGCCTGAACGATTTGGGTTAATTAAGATTTTCCTAAGAACCACCTGTTATTCCAATACAATACTGTGCTGCACAAATTTTTTAATATTGGAATCGGTAGTAACGATAACAATGGTCCAAGGACATTTCGTGTCGCAAATCGCGTTCAGAATTGACTCCCTCCGGGAAGCAAAAATTTCATGAAGACCCCCATCGATAATGACCAATTTCGGACGGGCGATCAGGGCACGGGCCAATAAAATTTGAATCGTTTGACTTGGAGAAAAGTTTTTTCCGCCGTACTGAACCATACCTTGTAATCCGTCAGGAATGTGTTCGATTTCCTCCTGTAAGCCCACCAAATCCAAAACCCACAACAAATCTTCTGTGGCCAGATTTTTTCGTCTCAGGGTGATATTTTCCATCAGGGTGGCCTCAAAGAGGGTCATATGTCGACTCAAGACGAGGCCGCGGGTTTCATTGACGTCATCGGGGTGGAGATCCCGGACATCGATGCCATTGTACCGGATGGATCCTTGCGGTGGATGATCCAATCCGGCCAGCAGCCTGGACACTGTCAGCCGTTGGGATTCCGTGACACAGACGATGGCCCATTTTTCACTCGGGGCAAGGTCCATGTTAAGTTCCAGCGTAGGTGGCCATGGGGGGGGCAGGCCCCGTACATGGGAGATGGAAAGTGCCAATCCTTGTGGTGAGCCAGTGGCCGGAAGCTGGACAAATTGAGTTGTCGGTCTTTGATCCTTGGGGAGAGAAAAAATATGATGAATTTCGGTCAAGGCCGTTAAAAAATAAAAGATGACATACGTGCGTTTGATCACCGATTCCAGATTTAACAGGAGGGTGGCAATAATGACTTCCGCAGCGACGAGTTGACCGAGCGTCAGTTGCCCCTGGCTCATCAACCAGCCTGCCGTGCCCAACAGGCCGGTGTGCAGAATCACCTGAAGGAGCAGGGATCCGATGTATTGTCGAACAAGAATGCGAAAACGCGCTTGTCGGGTATTGACGTACGTATGGGCCAGGGAATCGGCTTTTTGCAGTATAAGGTCGCGGCTCAGGCTGGATTTAAAATGGCTGAGGTTGTCGGCAATCTCCTGAAACCAATGGTAGGTGTCATATTTTGCCTCGGACATGTGTAGGGTAGCCTGGAGTCCTCCGTGCCCCAATATGGCAATGAAGCCCACCGCGAGCAAGAGGAGAAGATCAAAGAAAAGAAAATACGGGTGATACAAGGCGAGCAAGGTCATGCCGATGACTCCTCCGACTGCCACATTGGTCAGATCCACCAATAACGCGGCGACGGCTCGCTGCATAAAGATAATTTCAAAAAACCGGCTGGCGTATTCACTCCGAAATTGAGTTTCCTGAATCGATGGCAAGGTTCGCGCAAAGGCCAGAGTGAACCGGACAAAGATACGGCGTTCAAGAAGATCCGTGGCGAAAAATTGAAGGGCTTTGAAAATCCCGACAAATAAAAGAATACCGGCCATGATACTGACCAAGGTGACCACCATGATTGGTTGAATGGCGAAAGCGAAGGTATTCACCAGTTCCTGTACGGTGACAGGAACAATCAAGGAAAAGAGGCCCACGGCCAAGGCATACATGATGATCGTGAGCAGGATTTGGCGTTCCTGTCTGAAAAAGGTCGCCACATGTTGAAGCACTTCCTGATTCAAGGATCGTTCGGAATGGGGAGAGCCATTGTGCATCGCGTGTCCTTGACGTCCTCAGGTTACAGGTTGCGTCCATTCGCCGATAGCCCATGAATAAAAAGCTTTGGCTTGTTGATATTCGGCCTGTGCCTGAATGTGAATGATTTGGGCTTCGATCACATTGCGCTCCCGGAGATTGACAAACAGTAGATTCGTGGCACCCATTTGAAAGCGCTTTCGTTCACCCTTCACCAGGGAACGGGCATAGGCGAGGGATTGAGATGCCGCCTCTATGCGCTCTTTCGCCCGGTCCAGGGCCGAGCGGGCGTTTTCGATATCCAGGGCCACCTGCTGTACCCGATACCGTTGTAGCCACACTAATCGTTCAGCCTTGGCCTCTAATTGAAGCTTTTGGCCGGTGGCGTCCTGTTGAAGAAATGGAAAACTCAATTGCACGCCAAATCGGTACCCCAGCCCCAGCACAAACTCTCCGGGTTTGCGTGTGGGTTCGGCTTCCGCACGAAGATCAGGGAGCAAGTTGTTTTTGGCCACGCCAAGATCAATGTTGTTACGTGCGGCTTCAAGGGACACTTGAAGAATTTCGGGTCGGCGCTGTTGGGCCAGCTCGGTTTCGGGATCTCCTCCTGCCTGCTGGCTTGACGCATTGAACGCCGGGAATTCAGGGATCGAATACCGGTCGAAGGAGAGAAGGGCATTATTGTTCCAGGTAAACAGGGACAGTTTGAACTGTTCCTGTTCGGCTTCCCGTTTGGACTTAATGAGGTTTTCCAATCGACGTTGGACTTCCTGGTGGGCTTCAGTGACGTCAAATTCTGCGACAGCCCCTGCCGCAGCCTGACGGGTGAGTTGCTGCAGACGGGCCTTGGCCACGTCCAAGGCTTCCTGCTGCAGTACCACAATCTTCCCTGACCCGACCCATTTCCAAAATTGCGTCGCCGCACCCAAATACAGGTCCTGACGTGTTTGTTGAATGTTCAGGGTCGCTTCCTGTTCGGCGAGTTTGGATTTTTCCAATTCGCCCCGTTCGGGGTTGGTTCCCAAGCCCCGAAGGAGAGGCAAAACGATACCGAGGAGAGGTTGATTCGTGCGTTGAACTCCAAGGTCGGCCACCTCTACGTCTCCGATACCGGTGCGCCAGCCTGCAAACCCTTGAATTCCCCAGGGATGGCGGGCCTGGATCAGCGTGTCGTTAAACCCCACACTCTTGGTCTGCCCGTCTTTCACGAGCCGTTCCAATTCCCAATCATTGACCAAGGTCGGTTCAAATGCTCCCATGGCTTTTAATAATTTGCCTTGCGCTTCCAGTTTTTCCGTCCGGCTTCCATGCAAAAGAGGATGTTGGGTTTCCACGAGTGTGAGCACGGTTTCCAGATGTAGCGATCGGGATTGCTGGTTTGGCGTAGGCGTGACGTCCGGTCCCGGAGCAGCCCGGAGAAGGGGCGCAAGCAGTTCTAAAATCCCCAAGAGGCCTAACAGGATTACAAGTGGTCTTGCCATGGGTGGTCCTCCCTTGTGATGGCCGAGAGTGAATGGTTTGGGATCTACCAAGTAGAAGTTATTTTCCGGGTCTTCCGGCCTTGGGAAGAATGGACTGTGGCAAAGCTATGCCATGTTCCTGGTAGTCAGCCGGGAAAAGGTTCACGCGGCGCCAAAGTTCATACCAGAGAGGTACGCGGTTCAACAGGACCCAACCCATCACTTGGGTGCCTTGCCGGACTTGATTTTGCGGCGGCCAAGGTGAGCCTGCCGGATCTGGAACCACCCAGAACCGGAAGCGACCTTGTGCGTCCGATGTCTGATCCACGACACGAATGCGGCCATCGAACGTGCCCGCCATCAATTCAGGCCAGGATGGTAAGGGAATGGCTGGTATGCCCTGAAACATCAGAAGCACGTTTCGATCCTGTTTGAGCAGTGGGGCATCCAGGGCGTCCGCCCACATCTCCACGGCACGAGTGGCGGTGGTTGGAACGATCGTGACCAACGGATCGCCGGGATGTACGATTTCACCAGGTCCCACCCGGGCCATTCGCACCACTGTCCCATCCATGGGGGCGGTAATACGGCTGGCTGCCCGTCGCTGCACAGCATTGGACTGCGTCAAAGCCAGGTCGGCCAATTCCTTCGAGGCATTGGCGGCTTCCGCCAGCGCCGAGGCCCGTTGTGAGCGGGTGTCAAGAATTCGTTGAACCAGCTCTGCTTCAATTTGAGTCCGCCCATACGACAGGGCCTGTCGTGATTGGCCCACTTCCTGAAGAGCCGCTTCACTGGCTCTGAGTTCGGCTTGAGCGGCCGCTTCCGCTTGAATGGCCAGCTCCAGATCCCGCCGGGAGAGGAGGCCTTCGGCTTCTAACACCTGCGAGCGCTGTAAGTTCAGTTGAGCCGTCTGGACTGATATTTTTGCGGCCGCCAACCGTTGTTCGACACTTTGAATCCGCCGGGAGGCTTCCTGCACCCGGGAATCGGCCGAGCGAGTCGCCGCGTCGCTCAGCTTTTTCATTTCCTCGATTTGTTGCTCCAATAACTGGGCCCGGGATAACGCCGCTTCCCGTCTCTCCTCTAGAGCCACCCTGGATTGGTCCAGGCGTGACAACAGATCGGGAGCAAGAAATTTGGGATCGACATCGGCAAGTTCAAGCAGGAGATCACCTGTTTGTACCATAACCCCTTCGTTGATTTTCCAGGTCATGATGCGCCCTTCTATGGGAGCATGAACTTCCTGCGGTCGTTCGGCAGGGGAATAGGCCGATAGTTGGCCCTGAGCGGTTATCGTTTGGGTCCATGGAACGAAGACAAGAATAAGAGTGAACAGAAGAAAACAACCGGTGGCGAGACGGGTCGCGGTGTACAATTTCGTCGGAATTTTCACCGCCGCCCATGATTCATACTGTGGAGGACGACCAGTGACGCGTAGCGAAGAAAGATCCTGGCGAGAAACGAGTTGAGGGCCGGATGATTTTGTGGGTAAACGCTCAAGAGCCATCGGTTACTGTTTGTCCGCCAAGTTTCCTGGGGATTCACCCCACCTGTCCCACCGCTTCTCTAGAGGGAACGAAGAAACGGGATCATATACCGGAATGTAGTTCATCGATATCTTAATCGGATATGTCATATTAGGGTCTTCTGATCGCAAAGCCAAGTCCCGGCATACTCTTCAATATCCCCTCATCAACATTGGTTGTTGACATAAACAAATTCATATTTTCTTCTTGAATCATTTAAAAACTGAATGTATGCTTCCGTACATGGAATGGTTAAATTACCATCATCTTCTGTATTTCTGGGTGATCGCGCGTGAAGGCAGCATTAAGCGTGCTTGTGAAGAGCTGAACCTCTCCCAACCTGCGTTGAGTGCTCAGCTTCGTGCGTTGGAAGAGTCCCTGGGAGAAAAATTGTTTAATCGGGTCGGACGAACCCTGGTCTTGACGGAAATGGGACAGGTGGCCTACCGGTATGCCGAGGAAATCTTTTCCCTGGGGCAGGAATTTACCAACCTTTTGAAAGGTCGACCGACTCATCGTCCTTTGAAATTAGTGGTAGGCATTGCCGAAGTGGTCCCCAAAATGGTGGCCTATAAACTGCTGGAATCGGTATATGCCCTTCGCGAGCCTGTGCAAATTGTCTGTTGGGAGGGACGGTTGGACAGGTTATTAGGAGAATTAGCCTTGCATGCGTTGGATCTCGTGTTGGCGGATACCCCCATTCCCGCCACTGTCAAAATCCAAGGGCACAGTCACCTTCTGGGAGAATCAGAGGTGGCCGTATTTGCGATGAAAAAAATTGCGGCGAAATATCGAAAAGGGTTTCCCAAATCGTTAACCGGAGCCCCATTTCTCCTGCCGACGAGTAATTCGATACTTCGTCGTGGGATGGATGAGTGGTTCGCACGCATTGGAATCGTTCCCAGAGTGATCGGGGAATTTGAAGATAGTGCCACCATGAAGGCATTCGGAGGGGCCGGCCAAGGCATTTTCCCGGGATCGGCTGTCATGGCCAAAGAGATTGCCCGGCAATATGCGGTGCAAAAAATCGGAATCGTTTCAGGTATCCGAGAGCAATTCTATGCCATCTCGGCTGAGCGACGCCTTAAACACCCTGGTGTGCTGGCCATTGTCGACTCAGCTGAAAAAACCATTTTTCGACGCTCCGGTTCAGCCTGAAAAGATTTTGTGAATTTCTCATTTCGTGGAAATACCTCAAACGACATGCTGTCTGGCTTCCCCCTTTCCAGTGGAGCAGATCCAGGCCGAAAGTCTTTGACTCTCACTACCCTCTACACATTTGGTATGTCTTTTCTTTGGCTTAAGGACCTTCAGGACTTTTGAAGGCTAAGAGACGTTGACCTTCCTGCCGGTGCATGACGGCTAAATCCCGGAGCTCCCGAGCCGATTTCCAACGTGCAGAGGCCACATGCATGAGCATGGTCCGATGAAACCCTTTGGGATCCATATGCGGCTTAAGCATAAGGGAGGCCGCCCGCTGTTCGATGCGAACGGCTTCACTTTGTAACTCATCGGCCTGTTGATCATAGAGTTGTGCCATCTCAAGTAGATCGTTTCCGGTCCAGGGCTTCACATCTTCTGTCTCAGGTGCAGGCATGGCATAAGTCATCGGGGAAGACAAAAAGTTTTGTGAGGATGGTCCTGTAAAAAAGAACACCAGCCCCGCTCCTCCCAAAACCCCCATCAACACATACGCAAAGACTTTCATGTTGATCTCTCCTTGTTGGGTTAAAATTTTTGAAACACGACGAATACGAAATGTTAACAAAAAAAATTATCAGAGTCCCTTTTTAGAAAGCTATTTTGGGGCCGCAGGGAACCATTATGACCCCACGTCGGGTTGTCTCCATCCTTCATTCCATTCAAGACGGGGAGTTTGTATCTGTTTAAGAAGTCCGGTTGGAAGGAGTCGGTGCACCGACTCCGTCAGTCCACTGTTGGGCCAATTTCATGACTGCCTGATCAAGGGCCTCGTGTAATGCGATCATTCTGACAGTCTCAAGAGCCTTTCCTTCTTCAGGATAAATCGGACTGGTCATGGCGGATCCTCTTACTCTGGGATACCGGTTGGATGCCAGAGGAACATCCAATTGTTCCAAAGTTGCATGAGAGCGGCCTAGTGCACGGAGAAGTAATTTCCCCGACTTGATGTCTAACAAACCTAATTCGATCGTCGCGTGGTTTTCCGTCTGCTGACCGTTGAGCCGACTGACTTCGGGGAGAAGATCAAGCTGGGCCGGTCCCGTGATTTCCTGGTTGGCTGTTAGGAGTATCAAGGCCACCTCAAGATCCCTGGTGGCTCTCAGTCCGTCAAGTAGGCTGACTCTATTTCCGGAGGGGATGTCCTCCAGACGAATGACCTCTTCCACGGAGAGGGGAATCTGGTTTTGAACCTCCTGCTTCACCCGGGCCGCGAACTGTAACCAGCTATTGTCGGACAGCGCCTGGGTGGTCCGGGAGTGGTCTGAGGACATGACGATGACCATCCCAGCCGGGAGCCGGTCTTGAGATTGAATTGAAAGCTTTTCCTGGATAATCGACGAAGAATTCAGTTCTTTTTCAAATTGCGTCTCCAGCCCGAGAGAAGAAGGGCCGGCACATCCGCTCGTCCAGGCAAGGGCTAAAGTCAGAAGAGGAAAAATTCTCGAGCAGCAAGATTGAGCGGCCGTTGTTAAATCGTCACATGTCCGGCCGGTCACGGATGGGTTATGGATACGCATGATTTGGATCTCCTCTTCAGTTTGAGTCAGATTTTGTGTAATGGTTGTTGTACAGGTAGGGGTTGGTTCGGAAGATCTCCATGATGGTAATGAGGAAGAAATGGTGGGAGGAACATTTCACCGAAGTTTCCTCCCACCCAACAAAGCCCTATGCGAGGGTCCAATCGACCTCCTCTTCCTCTTCACTGCTATCGTTACTGGCCAATGTCCAATCGGTCTCATCCTCGTCCGCAGCATCGGACTCACCATGGGCCAGAGTCCAGTCAGTTTCATCACCGCTAATGTCTCTGCTAACTCTGTCGGCCAGTGTCCAGTCCACCCCTTCCTCCTGCTTATCCGCCTCGGTGGCCATGATCCAGGTGAATTTGCCGTCGAATAAAGGCAGCTGCCCGCTGCCTTCCTTACCCCACCCTGTGCCCATTTGAGGCCAAGCCAACAGTCCGGCAAGAGCTAACGCAAACGTGAAACTGAATGCTTTGGTTGTTGTCAGTCGAGTGCTCATTTTCGAATCCTCCATGTAAAGTAGACGGCCAACCGTCCTTGTTGTGAAGGCTTTATATATTCCTCCGCTATATAACAATTATTAGATACTAGTTTTACATGTATAGACAAATACATAAAAATTCATATAATCATAAAAAAAATGGATGATGAAAAATGTTCGTAAATTCTTGATAATGAAGAGTGGCTTGGGGGGTAGGATAAGTGTTTTTTCAGATCTTATCGAATATTGCCTGTCCATTCGGCTCCCGGCCCAAAGCCTGGATGCTCATTCCTGGATGGGCCTTCAGCCTGGCCGTCATGGATTTCAATGAAAGTGTGCGAGCCTGTCCAAAGAAGTTTTTCCAGGCTGTTGAGGAACACACCAGGGAGGATCGGGAGCGGGGCAGTCAGGGTTTTTCGAGAAAGCGGGATAATGTGAGCATGGTGAAATTCATTCGAAAAGGAGCAGATGCGCAGGAGTTAGGCTTGTGGATTTTTCAAGTTCACGCCGCACCATGGTGAAGATTTGACGATCTTTACGAATGGTGGCCGGTCCTCGTTTCTGCAAGTTTCGAAGTGGCAGCATGAGGCGGGGATTTGATTGCAATTGCTTTTTGTGGCGCTCAAGAAAGGCCCAATATAAATTGGTAATGGGGCAATTCGTTTTGGGGTTGAAGGCGCATCCGGTGCAGAAATCACTCATACGATGGATATAGGCTGCTCCCGAAATATAGGGTTTGGTGGTCATGAAAGGACCCGTTCCAAAGGTTCCCATGGCCAGCACATTCGGTTCCACGACCCAATCAAAAGCATCAACGTAGGCCATCCAGAACCAATCGGTCAGTTCACGAGGAGACACATCGAGCAGAGTGGCAATATTCGCAAGGATCATGAGCCTGGTAATGTGGTGGGAATAGCCATGTTCCCAGACCTGACCGATCACTTGATCGAGACAATGGAGGCCGCTCGCTGTTCCCCAAAAGGCGGCGGGCAGAGGGTTCATGGCTCCCAAGAATGAAGGAGCTGCCCCTCCATCCAGATCGGGGACATGCCTGGAAGCCTTCCATTTTGGCCTAACCCATTTGTTGTATCCGGCATGACCGGGAACGTCTGCTTTGGGGAAGTGATTCCTGAACCCATCCGTTGCTTGATGAACATGCCGGACAAATTCACGCCAGCCTAGAACCTGCCGGATAAAACCTTCCTTGGAAGCCAAGGGGAGCTTTATGGCTTCGACGTCTTTAATAACCCGCCAGGGCAGCAAACGATGAATGTTGAGGAGAGCGGCCATACGGGTATGAAAGAGCGTCTGTTCTTTTTCCGCCATGGCATCTTCATAGGGACCGAAATGTGGGAGACAATGTGTTTTGGCCCAGCGCCATTGCCGGAGGGCATCTTGTTTTGTTCCCGGGAGGAATTCCGGGTGAAGCGTGCCGGGGTGGTCGGCAAATTTGGATTCAACTAGTGTGACGACCTCGGTCTTGATCGGATGGGGCGGAAAGCGGAATTCCTGAGTAGGGCACGGGTTTCCTTTCCAGGGATTACGATTTTCGGTATCGAAACTATATTTTCCGCCCATCGGGCGGGGACCTTCCATCAGGATGCCGGTGTGTTTTCGAACGAACCGATAGAAGGTATCCATGCGCCAGGGAGGCTCTTTCCCCGCGCCCTCCTCAAAGTCATGTCTGGAGGTTAACCAACCTTCATGAGGAATAAAGGTGACCAAACCCCTTTTGACGAGCGGATCAAGATCCTGCCTGACTTCCAGTTCCGCGGGTTCCATGACCCGCAAAGAGCCTAATTCCCGAATGAGGGGTTTTAACGTTTCTCGCAAGGGTTCGGGGGTCGTTTGGTAGCGAACGGCCACACCCCGCTTCGCCTGTTCGAGTGCGAAATGACGCAGGTTGAGAAGATGAAAGGCGATTTTTTGTTTGTGGTAGGGCCTTCTTTTTAGTTTCCAATGCGACTCGATGAACACAGCACCAAGGCCCTGAGGATCTTCCCGGCTCAAGGGGCCAATGTCATCGGAAAGTTGGTCCTCTAAAACGAGAATCCAGCTCCTCCCGTTTTCCCCCGTTCCAAAGGAGTTCAGTATTCTGAAAAATACATTCATGCTTGGTCCGACCATCCCGGAGTCAGAAATGAAACAGGGCTCAGGCGATCTCTGCATGAGCCAACCACATGAATACCGTTGCAATCCGTTCGAGGAAGTCGGTCAGCCGCGGCCGGTCAGGCGTAACCGGTTTCTGGCAAACCAGTCATACGCCCGAACCAGAAGTTTGTTGATCGTGGGCCGCCGGGCCAATCGTGCGAGCGTGCGCAATCCGATGGCTTCCCACATTTCCCTGAACACCTCCACTCCGGTAATGAGCGTTCCATCTGCCCACCGGGCATGAATGACCTGGCCCAAATCACAGGGGCTCAATCTGTGTTCTGCCGGATGGTAGGAGGAAGCCGCAAAATCGATGAATTCCAGATGTTTCTTCCGGTTGAATATTTTCATGAGATCGATCTCACGACGACAAATTGGACAGTCGCCATCAAAGTACACGGTCAAGGGATAGGGTTTGGTTCCCCCGGAATGGGGCATGACCTTGGGGTGCACATCTGGGGATGTTTGGCAGTGTCCCGTAGAGGCCTTCTTATCCATGGTGCCCCTTATGCCGGAACAAGGTGTTCCCTTTAAAAATTCGAAACAGATAAAACAGTGAAGGGAACAGCAACAGTGTGCCAACCAATAACGCCCCTGCGATAAAATGCAGGGTGACCTCGGGAGCGGCAGTATTGAAGACCGTCAGGTTGGGGGGGATCAAATAGGGGAATTGTGCGATGCCCCATGTCCAAATCGTCAGGGTGACTTGCAGGATAGCAAAGGTCCGTGCCCACCAGTAGCGCTGCGTGAGGAGCAATAGGATAGCTGCAATCGTCAAACTGCCGACGCCGAGTTGAATGAACACTCCCCAGAGGCTGGTCGTCAACTCTCCCCAGAGTCGCGGCGCCCCGGACCTTCCCAGGTACAACACGGCTTCTTCCAGTATGCCCGCCAGGAGGACTGCAGTAATCGCCCGTTTCCGGAAAATCTTCTGCAGTGTGGGATCACGGGTTTCCACAAGAAGGTACGTGGCTGCCAGATAAGAAAACAGCAAGAGGGTCAACAATCCCATGCCTAACGGAAAAGGTTGCAGCCAGGGAGCGATGAACCCATCAAAAAAGCTTGCAGGGTTGACGGGAAAGTGGCCGGTGGTAATGGCGCCAATGATCATGCCCAGAAGGAAAGGGCTGATGAAACTGGAAATGGCAAACAGTTGATCCCACCTGAGGTGAATGTCATCATCTTTAATATCATAGTGACGAAAGGCAAACGCTGATCCGCGAAGGACGATGCCGATGACCAGGATAGTCAGAGGAATATGCAGTGTGGTGGAAATATGCACATACGCCTCTGGGAAAGCCGTGAAGACGATCGTCACGATCAGAATCAACCATACATGATTGGCTTCCCAGATCGGTCCGATGGCTTCCCCGATCAACTGATGTTGCGCCCGCCTGGTGGGACCTCTGGCCAGGAGGTGCCATACCCCGGCTCCAAAGTCTGCCCCGCCGAGCAAGGCGTAAAACGTCAGGGCGATCAGTAAGACATTGGCAAGAGCGATTTCCAGTTCCATTAGACCGGTTGCACCTCCTCCCGCGGGGAAGTCATCTCAAACTGATCGGGAGTGGCTGCGACATGGCGCCACATCAACCAGATCACGATACAGGCCAGGAAAATATACAAAGCGCCAAAAATCATCAGGGGAATGATCAATCCCGGCATGGGTGTGACGGCGTCTGCGGTTTTCAGATAGCCCACAATGACCCAGGGTTGCCGGCCCACTTCCGTTGCTACCCAACCGGCTTCGATCGCCAAAAAGCCTAATGGGGTTGCCAACACCATCGCTTGGAGGAATCGCCGGCATTGATAGAAAGAGTTCTTCTTGTACATAAGCCAGAGGCCCCAGAGAGCCAGGCCCATCATTAAAAATCCGATGAACACCATGAGTTGAAACGCCGTTCGGGTAATTCCAATAGGGGGCCAGTTTTCCTTGGGGAAATCCTTGAGACCTATCACCTGACCGTTGGGATCCGATGTGACGAGTAAACTCAAGGCATAAGGGATTTCCAGCACATAGTCAAACATTTCTCTTTCTGAATCCCAAACTCCGCCGATTCGAAACGGCGCGCCCTGTTGCGTCTCGACCTGGGCCTCAAAGGCCGCCAATTTTAGGGGTTGGAATTCTGCCACCCGTTTGGCGAGGAAATCTCCGCTGAGCGGTTGAAGAATGGCGCTGATTCCACCGATGACCAAGGCAATTTGTAGAGCCGATTGATGAAACGCATTGCCGGGTTGGCGGAGAAGCAGAAACGCATGAATGCCGGCCACCGCAAAACCAGTAGCCGCAAACGCGGCAAGGATCATGTGCGGGGCCTGCAATAAACCCGAGGGATTGAAGAGGGCGGCAACGGGATCGATGTTGGCCGGAATTTCGCCATGCATCATAAATCCTCTTGGGGTATTCATCCACCCGTTTGCCATGACGACGACGACCCCGGACATGATTCCACTCAGCGCCACCACGCCTCCTGCCGCGAGGTGTGCACCCGGACTCACCTTTTGCCATCCATAGAGATAGATCCCGAGAAATATGGCTTCCGTAAAAAACGCAAACCCTTCGATGGCGAAGGCCGGTCCAATGATGGGACCGGCCCATTCCATAAACCGGGGCCAGAGTAGTCCCAATTGGAACGACAACACGGTGCCTGTTACGGCTCCAATGGCAAAAAAAATGGCCGTGCCTTTGGCCCAGCGTTTGGCAATGATCAGGTAGACGGCTTTCTCCGTTTTCAGCCAACGCCATTCGGCCACAACCATCAGAAGAGGCATGGCCATGCCCACAACCGCAAAAATAATGTGAAACCCCAGCGACATGGCCATTAGGGACCTGGCGGCGATTAGATCACTCATGTGAATATCGATCCTTCCGGGTTATGCTTGGGTTGTTCATAATGTTTCGATCTCTTTTTGAAAAAGGAGCTTTGACCATATTTCCCACCGGTCTTGATCTGTCAGTCGTACCAAAATAGCCGTTGCTTGGAGAAGCCAGGTGCACCGTTCAACCTTCTCAATTCATTGTACCCTGGAATGTGGGCGTCGTCAGGGGTGATAGACCGGCTTCAGTGTCTTCAAGTAGGTCCGGATGTCAGAGATGGGGACCACTTGTCTGTCAATGAGACGACGGGTTTTTTGAGTGTCATCCGGGATTGGATTGCTCGGTTGATTTGGTGTCATAGCTCTTTTTCGGGACCGAAGGAAGCTATTCTTCCGATGTCGGTGTACCTTGTCCTCACTCAAGCCTTGTGGCTCGTTCAGGCCCCTGCGAGGCAGGGAATCGGAGCCCGCCTGTTGCCCGGTTTGGTCAGCAGCATCTGAACGTCACTGATGACGCGTTCCGTAAATCCCCCCTCACAATATGAAAAATAGAATTCCCACATACGGAAAAATTCCTCAGTGTAGCCCAGTCTGAGGATTTTATTCCGGTTCCGATACAGATTGTCTCGCCAGGTTTTCAACGTCGTGACATAATGAGGCCCGATATCCTCCAGATGAAAGAGTCGCAGATCACTGGCTCGTGCGATAGACCCGCTCATGGCGGTGATGGAGGGAATACAGCTTCCCGGAAAAATGTACCGTTGGATGAAATCCACCGATCGTTTGGCGGCCTCGTATCGCTGATCGGCGATCGTGATGGCCTGCAACAACATCATCCCTTCCGATTTCAAAAGCCGGCTGCATGCGCCAAAATAGGCATCGAAATATTGGTATCCCACCGCTTCGATCATTTCTAACGAAACCAGTTTGTCGTATTTTCCTGTGAGGTCCCGATAATCCGTGCACAGCACGGTGATGCGATCATTCAAGCCGGCTGCAGCCACCCGCTCACAGGCCAGATCGTATTGTTGTTGTGATATGGTGGTGGTCGTTACCTGACAGCCATAACGGGTAGCCGCATGAAGAGCAAACCCGCCCCACCCGGTTCCGATCTCAAGAAGATGGTCTGTGGATTTCAGTTCCAGCTTGCGACAAATGTGGTCCAGGCGCGCCGTCTGAGCATCATGAAGCGTCATGGACGAATCCGGGAATATGGCACTGGAATACATCAGGCTTTCATCAAGAAATAGGGCAAAGAACTCATTGCCGACATCATAGTGGGCTGAAATGTTCCGTCGGCTCCCTTTGGCCGTGTTCCGGTTCAACCGGTGTAATAATTTTTGGATGGGCATGGTTAACCAGGCCCATTTTCCATCCATTCCGTCCAGAAGTTCCCGATTACATAAGAAAATGCGTATCAGGTTCGGAAGATCATCGATCTGCCAATGGCCTGCCATAAAGGCCTCTCCGGCCCCGATGGATCCACCAAACGCCGTATCTGTGTAGAATCGGGGATTGGTGACCGTGACCGTGACTCTCAGAGGGCATTGCGGCGTAACCCGGCCGAACCGTTGTTGGGTGCCTCCATCATGAAGGGTAATCTCCCCGTTGGTTATGCGGCTAAGCCGACTGAGGAGAGCGCGCCTGGCGATGGCCTCAAGAAATCTGGGCTGGGGAGCGGTGCCCGCCGAAATGGTCGACGGGATTGATAGGGATTTTGACGTCATAGGCGGTCTGCCGATCTAGCTTCTCCTTGTGGGTTTTGAACAATTTTTGAGGGGTGAGTAAAAATCGGCACGCGTTTAAGAAAAAGTTTAAAGGCCTGCCAATAAATCGCGCTCAGCACCTTTATGGGCATGAGGGGATAGCCGGCCAATTCGCGGGCGCAGCTCATTCCGTTGATCGGTTCACGTTCCAATATCAGTGTCGCGTCAAAGATGCTCCGGTTGTGCTGAAAGTTTTTCATATGCACCGAAAGGCGTGTGTCGGGAGTTCCGAATGTCCAATCATATTGAATGTCCATGGGCATAAATGGCGAAACATGAAACGCCTTTCCAAACCGGAAACGTAAATGTTCGGTCTGTGTCAGACTCGAATGCCTTGGAAGGACATAGGCATGCCGTTCGTCCCATGGGGTGTTGGTGATCTCCGCGACGATCGTCTCAAGACGTCGAGACCGGGCATCGAAGCAGTAATAAAAGCTGACAGGGTTGAACGAAAACCCGAAATGTCGCAAATGCGTGAGTAAGCGGATAGGTCCATCCGGGGTGTGTCCTGTTTCCTGCCGGATGTGGTCCCGGACAGCTGTCTGCAGAGGGATTCCCGGATCTCCCAGATAGTCCCTTCGTCGAAATCTGACCGGTGCAGGGCCTTTCGTTGACCAGAGCCAACGGTCCTCGAAGACCTTGTCGAGCTCATCGAGATCAAGGTACGCATAGAACACCGGGTAATCGAACGAATGGGCTTTCGGTTCAAACCGTCGATGCCGTACTCGTCCGTGGTAGAGGCAACTTTGCATGATGCGTGGTCCTTTTGAAATGTTCCAACGCGTTCAGGGCACTCACGACTCCGTCCTCGTGGAAGCCGTATCTCCAGTATGCCCCGCAAAAATAGGTCCGGTTCCGGCCGTTGATCTCCGCCTGCCGCTGTTGCGCGCGGACACTGGGGGTGGAAAAAATCGGGTGAGCATAGGTCATGCGCTTCAGAATTTTGCCGGGGGAGATGTCCCGGCTGTTATTCAGGGTGACACAAAATTGAACGGGTGCGCGAAAACCCTGTAAAATATTCAGATTGTATGTCACCGCAACCCGATTTTGGGTGTGAACCGGAATATGGTAGTTCCAGGCAGCCCAGGCTTGTCGACGTGTGGGAAGCATTGCGGCATCGGTGTGCAGGACAGCCTCATTGTTCTGTGTGGTCATCGGCCCTAACACCTCTTCTTCCAGTGCCGTGGCATCGCTCAATAATCGAAGGGCCTGATCTCCGTGCGTCGCAATGAACACGGCGTCGAATCGCTCGGGGGAGTCATGCAACCCTGTCACGGTAACATCGTTCCGGTTTCGTTTGATGCTCTCGACCGGGGCATTGGTGCGGATACGATCGCGAAAGGTAGCGGTCAGTTTGTTGACGTAGGCCTGGGAGCCTCCACGAATGACATACCACGTGGGACGATCATTGATGTTCAGCATTCCGTGGTTATGAAAGAACCGGATAAAGAATTGCGCGGGCATTGCCCACATCTGTGCAGGATCTGCCGACCAGATGGCCGCTCCCATGGGTATCAAATACCAATCAAGAAATTCTCTGCCGTAACCGGCCTGTTTCACATAGCTTCCTAACGTGGTGTCCATATCCGGGGTTGCAAGGCACTGCGGGGCCTCGCGATTGAAACGAAGAATGTCCCTGATCATTTTGTAAAAAGATGGCCGGAGCAGGTTCCGCCGTTGAGCGAACAGGGTGTTCAAAGTCGTCCCGTTATATTCCAGGCCTGAACGATCGCATTTAACGCTGAAGCCCATCGAGGAGGCTTGAGCTGGAACATCCAGTTCCTTGAGCAACCGGGTGAAGCAGGGATAGGTGTGGTGATTAAAGACCATAAACCCGCTATCAAGCCGATACCGTTGGTCCTCCCACTCGACCTCGTGAGTGTGGGTATGCCCTCCCACGTAATCATTGGCTTCAAAAACCGTGATCCGGTGGTCACGGCTGAGATGATAGGCCGCCACATTTCCCGCGATACCGGTTCCGATGATGGCGATGTTCATCGCGGGCCTCTCCGGATTTTTCGGTCCGGCACAGGAGGGATTCTCCTGGAGCCGGAGGATCCTGTCGGAACCGGTTGAACATCAGGTCCCGGACCGGGCCGTTGAAACAGCCGACTGGTTTCAGCCATGTGGTAGTTCACGGTCATGCTTTCGTTTTCCTCTTCATGGTTATCAATTCCGTCCAACTTCCCACCGTTGCGGGACCCGTTGAATTTTTGAGAGATCATACCCTTGATCAGCAATAATCTTGAGCAGATGTTGATAATCCTCCTCCGGCAGTCGGGGAGTTCGGGCCATGATCCAGACATAGTCCCGTTTGAGGCGGCCGATGATGGTTTGGCTGTAATCCGAATTGACATACACGATTCGGTAGTCGGCCTTGAACGGCCAGAGAAATTGCATGTCCCACACGGCATTGGATTCCTGATCCACAACAAATCCGGTCGGGCGATACATTTTCTTTTCACCCTCGAATCCGCCTTTGCGGAAGGTAAAGGTGGTGGCGATGGTTCCATCGTCATTGAGCCGATACGACTCCACGGCGTTGAAAGCCTCGGTCTCGATGAACGTCGGAATGTTCGCAATCACGTACCAGTCCCCCATGAAGCGCTCGAGATTGACCTGACTGGCGATCTGAATGGGAGGCGGACTACTGCACCCTAACAGACTTCCGAGCAGTCCCAAGGCAATGAATGATGAGGTGTTCATTTTTTTATTTCCCTACCGGAGGACATACCGGAGCGTTTTGCCGTCTTGTGTCGTCGATTGTAGCCCGACCCACTCGTCGTTCATGGTGTACCAGAGATCAATGGTGAACTTGTCACTCGTGATTCTCTGGTGTCTGGTAGACGTGAGGGTTCCGCGAATTGGGAGTGCTTCATTTTCCAGAGTCCGGACCTCTACCGGCTGCAATTCGCCCGTCTGTGAATTGAGCAGACGATGGCTTTGAAGCCAGGCCGGATTCCAGTAGGCAAAGGTTTTGACGCATCCCTCGATAATTTGTTCCCCATGATGGGTTTGCAATTGCAGATGCCCATCCTCTCGGGTTCCCTGCACAAAAAAAATTTCGCCATTGTCATCTGTTTTTGCGTGAATCTCCTGAAGGCACTCCCCTTTCCATACTTCAGCATTGGTGTGCCGGTAACTGTAGAATGTGATGAACAGGTAGGTCACATCGAACCGGGCCTCCACTTCGATTTGCGTGCGCGTCCCTTCCGTTGACACGACAAAGCGTTGGAAGCCGATTTCATCACCATCCAGAAAAACCGTGAAATCATAGGCCTTGGTGGAAGAATGAGCGGAGCCGGCCCACCCCATTGAGAAAAGGAAAAAGGCGAGACCCGTCAACCAAACCGGTGCGCTCTTTATCATGCGCGAAATGCCCTTCATGAGATGCGCTCCTCGGGACGGGAAGACGTTTTTATGTGCTTCGGAGGCCCTGGAATGAAGGCGTTGGTGCTTGCAATGTATTCACGATAGGCTGGTCGTCGATCCACAATGGTTTCTTCGAGCATCGTCACACCGGAAAATTTCAGCAATAAAAAAGTTAACAGGATAGGTGAGAGAATCGACCACCAAGCGCCGGGCGGGATCACAAAGAGGAAAAATCCCCACCAGATCAGGCATTCGCCGAAATAATTAGGATGGCGTGTATAACGCCACAATCCTTGATTCATCACCTTGCCCCGATTCGCGGGATTCATCTTAAAACGAGCCAGCTGCCAATCGCCCACCGATTCAAAGAACATCCCGATCATCCAGAGTGTCACGGCCAGAGTATCGAAGATGCTGTATTCAAACGGCACAGTTAAGGCGATCCACAACGGCATGGAGATGATCCAGGCCAACACGGCTTGAAACACAAAAATGATTCCGAGGCTTTTCAGCGCAAAGTTCGGCTCATACTTGCGACGAATTGCTTGATACCGGGCATCCTCGGATTCGCCCCAGTTTCTCCAGGTGATATACACCGTCAGTCGGAGGGCCCAAAGAAGGACGAGGGTGAGCACCAGGGAGGAACGATTCCAGTAGGGCTCCATGCTGCTTGAATAGATAAAGGCAGACGCGAAAATCATGACGGCCCACATGCTATCTACGATGCTGACGTCCCGCTTCACGAGGCTGACCAGCCAGGTGAGTATCGCCAGGATGAGTGTTCCGACCAGGCCGTAAAGGTAGATTGAGAAGGTCATATGGTGCTTTCCTTGAGCCTTGGTGCAAAGCCGTCAAAGCGGGTGGATAGTCCCATCAGGATTGGTGTGATGACGGCCCAGCCAATGGCCAAGGCGGTCAACGCGGCGTTTTGGTTACCAAACTCGAGGGCTCCCAACCGGTAACCTCCGTAATAGGCCAATGGTCCTCCCACGCTTCCGGCAAGTGCGGCTAGGAACCAGCGCCCCCTCAACCAACGAAGTGAGACGTTCAACAGGGTTGCGAAGAGTCCCCACATGAGTACGATCCAGTATGGGGCGGTGTGTGGGATGAGGATGCCGGAGGAGTAGTGCAGCCAATCGAGCCACACGAGCATGCTGTCCCACACGGCCCCAATCACCAGGGCGATCATAACCAGTTTGAATTCCGCTTCTGCCGCGGGCGCACTGGACAGGTGAATGGCCACAATGGTTAGGGCCATGAGTGCCCCGATCCACGGGCGTTGGCCGGCTCCGCTGAGAACGCAGGCGAACCAGCCGATCTGAAACAGTAAAAGGTTGCAGAGAGTCCTGGCCATGAATTTTTCCTTCAGGTGAGGTCGGCTTTCTCAAAAAGATAATGGCTGACCCACCATTCCTGGCCCTCACGATGGCCGAATAATTCGGCGCAGGCCATAAAAAATATCCGCCAGCGGACCCACCAAAGGCCCGCATTCTGTTTCCCGTAGGTCTCGATGAATAGAGGCCACAAGGATTCCCGGTGAAAGTCCATGTTCCCCAGCCAGGCGTTAGCCGTTCGTTTGTAATGTGTGCCGTCCCATCTCCAGCGATTCACGAGTCTGAACGGATTCTGAATGTCCAAAGGTAGATCATCACTGGGCATCATGCCTCCGGTGAAAAAATAGCGGCTCATCCAGTCACTCTCGTCCCGCACTTCGAAGGTGTACGGGACGGCTCGATGCACGAAGATGTGCATGAAGAAACGCCCGTCAGGCTTGAGCCAGTCGTGAATCCGATCAAAAAGATGAGACCAATTCCGCATGTGCTCAAACATTTCCACCGACACCACGCGATCGAATTGGGCCTGTTCGAGGTTTAATCCATTCATGTCGCATGTGAGCACGTGGATATTGTGCAATCCGCGTTGTTGTGCCTGAGCGTCGATATAGGCTTTTTGTGTATGGGAATTCGAGACTGCCGTAATATGACTGTGCGGATAGCGGGACGCCATCCAGAGAGACAGAGATCCCCACCCACAGCCCAGATCAAGAATGGATTGCCCGTCATGAAGATCAGCATGCGCACTGGTCTCCAGGAGGCCAGACTCTTCTGCTTCAGCGAGAGACGTCCCCCCAGGATGCCAGAATCCACTGCTGTACTTCAGATGAGGTCCCAGCACCAGACGAAAAAAGTCCGGTGGAACCTCATAATGTTGTGCGTTGGCTTTGTCAGGATCTATTGCAATGTCGGAACGGGACATCTTCGAAATAAACGCCGTTTTGAGGGATGCCAACTCTGCCCCGTTTTCATACGAAATCTCGGATAACCGTTGGCGCACCAGATGCCGGATGCTACAGCGGATCAGAAGATCTGGGAGCCAATCACGATCAGTAAATGAAAGTGCTAGTTTCATGGCGAGGGACATAATAAATTTTCACCCCCTGTGCGGGTCTTTTGGTCACCTGAAGCTTGACGATTCTGACTTCAGTAAATCGTGGTTCCATGTTGCCATCGATGCTTGATCGTTGAATGCCGGGCGTGAAGGCGATGAGAATTCCCAATGTGATAAGGCCCAAGACGCCCTGCGTGACATACAGTCCAGGCTGTTTGGCCAATTTTCCCATGCCTCGTCTCCCGTCGTTTTGAGATGCTTTAAAAGTTTGCTTAACTGCCTTAAGACTTTCATAAGAATATTTTCATGGCTTTTTTTCATTTCCATCTTCATTTTATGAAACCGCCTTCCCTGTATCCACTTAAAGTTTGACAAAGATTAGACAGTGTAATGAGAAAAATGTAAATTTATCTCATGGCCCTTATGAAATGATGATTAAAGTGCTGAAATAATTATGATATTCAAATTTTTAGCTTCATTCGATCCAGGAACTCTTAAGGTCATGCTTTCACTAGTGGGGGTGGATGAAGGCACTTAGTGGATTTGGTTTTGACTCTTTCAATGGCTCTTTAATGATTCAATCGCACTTGGTCCAACGCGGTCTTGTTGCATTAATACTTCTTAGGCAATAGGTATCGTTCCCCTGATTCCAGGCCAATCATTTCCCCCAACGGGCCGCATTCTGTGTTAGGGGCCGATGGATCAATGTGCTTCTAAGAAGAGGGTTTAGACGCTCATAGTCCCTTTCCTCTTCTCACCTTCCCCTTTTTGGCGTTAAAGAAAGATTTTGGGATTTCTTTTGTTCAGGTGAAGAGCAGGAGTGGATTTACCCGCAAAATCGTTGATACTGAAGGGCAGGGTTCTGCAATGGTGAAGAGAGAAACCATGAGCGTCTGGTTTAAATTCCTTTCAAGGCATGGCGATCCTTTAAGAGAATTGGTATTTTAACCATGCTTAGATTCCCATCCGGCATTCTCAGAACCCTAATGAGGTCTCTCGCAATCTACTCAATTGAAGGCTCTGCATGTTCCAATATGGCCGGTCAGTAATATGAAACTGGGGGCTTCTTCATGCATCAAGACTCGCTGGTAAACCGTTCTTTGGTCAAGGCATGGTGTACGTGGGCTTTTGTGTGGTTTGCTCTCTTCCCCCTGATAGGAGTAACGGTTGCCATCAAGTTTCATAATCCTGAATTTTTAGCGAACATCTCGTGGTTGAGTTTCGGACGGGTACGGCCCGTCCATGTGAATGGGGTTATTTTTGGTGCATTTTCGACGACCTTTCTCGGGATGATCTATTATTTTGTTCCCCGGTTATGCGGAATCCGCATGTACAAGGAGAGCTGGGGATGGTTGGTTTTGGGCCTTTGGAATGCTTTCCTGATTGCCGGCTCGGCGTCGCTTCTCATGGGGTACAATCTCGGCCTGGAGGTAGCGGAATACGAATGGCCCCTAAACATTCTGCGGTTTACCGCCCTCTTCCTCATCACCATCCAAGTCTTCGGGACCATTTATCGCCGGACCGAGCCCCGGTTCTATGTTGCACTGTGGTACACGATCGCGGCTCTGACCTGGACCTTGTTTAATCTCGTCCTCGGCAACGCGTTTCTCCCATATGGCCAAATTACGGGCGTCAACAGCGCGGCCATGCATGGTCTGTATATTCACTATGTGGTCGGACTGTGGATGACTCCAGCCGGTCTGGCCATGATTTATTATTTTCTTCCCCTCAGCGCAAACAGTCCATTGTTTAGCCATAAATTGTCGCTTTTGGGTTTTTGGGCTCTGGCTCTGGTGTATCCCTTCGTAGGGACCCACCATTACATTTACAGCCCCATCCCCCATTGGACGCAGACCATTGCCATCGCCACCGGCATGCTCCTGATCATCCCGGTGCTCTCCGTCACCGCAAACTTTTGGGGGACCATGAAGGGTCGGTGGAAGGAGGTGCTTGGTCGGGGAGGCGGGGGAAATTATGCGGCGAAGTTTCTCATGCTTGGCGCCTTTTATTATTTACTCGGGACCACACAGGGCTCAGTGGAAGGACTGCGTCGTGTCCAAGCGGTGACCCACTTCAATGATTTTGTGATTGCCCACTCTCACCTCACGGCCTTTGGGGCGATGGCTCTGTGGGGAATAGGATCGCTGTATTATGTTTGGCCCCATCTTGTTGGTCGGAAACTTTGGAGCGACAAATTAGCCAGTTGGCATTTATGGCTTGGAATCGTAGGTTTCGTCGTTATGGCCTTCGGGCTTACCGCTCAGGGCCTGATTCAAGGTTTTATGCTCGCGAACGGAACCAATTTTGTCGATGCCATGAATCAGATGAAACCATGGTGGATCTCCCGGACAGTGGGCGGTATCACGATGAGTTTTCCGACCTTTCTCATGATCTGGAATTTTTACAAGACGGCAAAGGAGGGTGTGCCGATTGAGCAGGGTGAATCTGAAGCAAAGCCACCCGATGCCATTCCGATTCGTCCGCTCCACAAACCGAATTGGCTGGAAACCCCATCCACCGTTTTCGTCACGGCGGGAATCGGGTTTTTTTCTTTCGCCGTGATCATTCAAGGAATTCTTCCCATGAGGATGGCGGAAACCCTTGAGACCACCGTTGCCGATGAAGTCACCGAGCAACGCATTCAGGTCTCGGACTATACCCCATTAGAACTTCAGGGCCGGCAGGTCTATATCCAGGAAGGGTGTTGGTATTGCCACTCCCAATACATCAGGCCGGTTAGCGGCGACTCGGACCGGTGGGGCCCCATAGCCCAGGCCGGCGAATATGCCTTTGATCGGCCGCACCTTTTCAGCACTCGAAGAATCGGGCCCGATCTTTCCCGCATTGGGAGAAAGTATGGGGACGACTGGCACGTGGCTCACCTCTGGGATCCTCGATTCGTTGTGGCCGATTCAATCATGCCGGCTTACACCTGGTTGTTTGAACCACCTGAGGAAGGCATTCCAAAAGTAAACGAAAAAGGGCAAGCCCTTGTCGCGTACCTTCAAAGGCTGGGAACGTCGATCGGAGACTGGCGTGAAGGCTTTTCGTCGACTCAGGCGGGGGGAAGTTATCCGGCCAAGGTCACACCCCAGGCCAGGAAGGATCTGTTGGAGTTAGGGGCGTATGTCTACGAACGGCGATGCACGGGATGCCACGGGATCAAGGGAGATGGAAATGGTCCGGCAGCCGAATTTTTGAATCCCAAGCCCAGGAATTTCATCGCAGGCATTTTCAAATTTAAATCTACGCCCGGAGTAGACGCGCTCCCAACCGATACAGACCTTTTCGCCACTCTCACCCATGGTCTGTGGGGGACATCAATGCCTGCCTGGTACATGATATCGGAGCGTGAACGGTTGGCGGTCATTCAATACATCAAAACATTTTCAGATCGCTGGGAGAAAAATGAAATCCCTCAACCCGTCTCAGTCCCGGCTGAACCGATAGTCACAGCATCATCACTGGAACAGGGAAAATCGCTTTTCCTCCAAAATTGCATGATTTGCCATGGAAACGAAGGGAAAGGTAATGGACCACTGTCCGGCTTACTCAAGAACTTCTGGAAGCAACCCATCAAGCCGGCCAATTTGACCATTCCTGCAGGGGTTTCGGGTGGAGTGAAATTGGGGCATGGGAGCCAGCATATTTTCAAGACGTTATTGGTTGGAATTGGCGGGGGGCCCATGCCGGCTTATCAGGACCAACTGACTTCTGCTGAAATTTGGGATATCGTTCATTATGTTCAGTCTTTACGTGTCGAAACCCATGAACGTGAATTGGTAGCGGCCGGCGTAAAGATTGAAAACATGGAGGAGGCCAGAAGAAAAATGTGGGCGACTGTATTGAACTCGGGAAACCTCAATGCTGTTGATTCTGAAGTGGTGCGAACAAAGCCGCACATCTCTGAAAACGACCAAAAACTATAGCCAGTTAACAAGGACGGGTACATGGGGGACGAGCCAAAAACGAAAGACGAAAAGGTGATTCCGTGAATTTCACCGAAGGTCGCCGTGGTGATGAAGCACATGGTGAAAAGTACGAGTATCGGCATTCCGGCATTCAGGAGAGGCATGGTATAATGCCCGTATGGCTTGTTGTTGTCGCTATTGTGATCGTGTGTTGTGGTGTTTTTTATACGGTCCAAAATTGGAATCCCCCCCCGGCAATGTATTAAACGGTTATCCGGATCAATCGAGGCGTTGTTGAAACGTGGAGCAGAAGATGCCGGGAGAAACGCGCGGCGGTTTATGCATTGTGAACGGGCCACCCGTATATGAACTTCAGACGTATTCGTCAATGATCATTCATTCGATGCTGAGGAGAATTAACATGACACCCAAAAACACCTTCATCGTTTTACTCGTTAGTTTGGGGCTTAGCCTGATGTTTTCTATTAGTGCAGTGCAGAGTGCGACCGGGGATAGCACAAAAGGAAAGCAGGTATTTCAGCAATTCTGTCAGGTGTGCCACGGTGCACAAGGGAAGGGCGATGGACCTGTGGGAATGGCTCTTAAGCCCCCTCCAGCCAATCTGTCCAGTGATAAGGTCCAGAACAAAAAAGACGACGAACTGATGAATATCCTTCTTAAAGGGAAGCCTGGCACAGCAATGCCGGCCTGGGAAAAAGATCTTTCATCGCAGCAAATGACCGATGTCATTGCCTACATAAGAAGCTTAGACAAGTGAGTCGGCAAGAAGGGAATAACGCTCGTCAAACTCAAGTGAGATGTTAGCTTGCCCGTTCGTTTTAAAAAAATACGTGGTGAGGAAAGCACTCGCTCCCGGCATCCGATCACTCGCCACAAAGGTTGAGGCGAGTCCATGTCGGCTCTACTCTCATCACTTTAGCCACGATCGACATACCAATGACCTCAGACGGGGGTCCATCATGCATTCACATCTCTTTTTCCCATTCATGAGAGCCGACTTGGTGTCCAGATCATTCACTGCTGGTCGGTACATTTCCGGATTTTCCTGCCGCATTACACTATCTTTCCAGTAGATCGCACCCTGCGAGTTTTTTAAACACAGAACCTTTCCAGACTCAGGTTTGAAAATTGAAACTGGCCTTCGAAAGATCAAGCTAAGGTGAAAAGTTATGGGAAGGGAAAGGGCACCTGCTTTTGGTTGATGGCCCTTTCCAGGTTTTTCATGCGAAAAATCGTTGGTTAGGGTTCATCAACACTGAATACCTCAAGGCAGTGTTGACGAATAACTCCGTCATGACGGGTCGAAGTAATCCGCATACGGTTGGAGTTTCACAAAATGATTTGACTAATCCTGTTTAAAAAATTTTGAGCGGTCTAACTAATTACTTGAGGACATCAGATGTGCATCTGATGTCCTCCTTTGGTGGCCTTTAGGATTTGTGGTCCTTTTCAGCCTTCTTAAGATCTTGCTCATCCAGATATTTAAAAACGAAATACAGAAGGATCCCGGCTAAAAGTCCCATTGCGTAAAGACCATACATGGCGCCCTCCTTTGGTTATATGGCAGCGGAAGATAGCAAGTGTTTCGTGCATCAATTTTGAGCATTTAAATTCATCTAAACTTTGTTCATGGTTTATAAAAACACCTAACTTTAAGCTGGTCAATGGAAACCGGTTGAAACCTTAGACGGGATCTTCATGAAACCTCTGACCATCCTGGTGAAATGTCATGAGGCCCGAAAAAAAACAGTGAACACTCAGGGGAAAATAGTCCCGAGGAGAATCAGTCTAGATTTTTGAAGAGAAGAAAATGTTAAGGAACATTTTCTCCATTGAAGGGTTCTGGGGAGGAAACTGTCAGGGAAACAAATGGAAACGAATTTTACAAAGATCTGGTGTTCCCCTCTTCATAATCAGTGGGGCTGAGAAGCTGCTGCCTTCCCTCGCCTCGCGCCAGATCATTTGGCTCGTTTCCAACTGAATGTTCCTCCTCGCCTATGCTCCAGGGCTGGTGGAACGACCGGAAAATTATGAATGAGGGATGAGAATGATATCCGGGCCAGAAGAAACCGTGTGTGAACTGGGCCCAGTGTCATGGTAAGAACGGAAAACCGGTGAGAGGTTCAGTCAAAGATTTTGGAAACGCCAGAACCATGAACGCAACCTCGGTCTCGTCCTTTCTGGGCGATTAACTGCAGAGTGTTCTACAGCCCCAACGGAGTAAAGAAGGATAAGCGCTCGCAAGATGGAATTTAAAAGTTGATCAGGGAGCACTCGACCCATTGGACTCTGGTCCTATCTTGACCTCTTTGGAGGGAACATGTGGATCACGATGCCAATTCAGAAAATGCTTTCAACGCTCGCTCCCTGGAATCGCTGAGCATGACGATCGGTAGGGGATAATCTTCTCCAAGTTGCACATCCGCCTGCACTAACACTTTTTCAGGCGCTTCCCATGGATTATGGAGATATTTGTCTGGCACTTTTTTTAACTCGGGAATAAACCGTCGAACATACTCGCCGGTTTGATCAAACTTTTTCCCCTGCGTGACGGGGTTAAAAATTCTAAAATACGGTGCGGCATCGGCTCCACAGCCTGCGATCCATTGCCAGCTGGCACTGTTGTTGGCAAGATCGGCATCAACTAATGTATCCCAGAACCAATCCTCCCCCAGATGCCAATGCAACATAAGGTTTTTGACCAGAAACGATCCGACAATCATGCGTACGCGGTTATGCATGTAACCGGTTTCCCACAGCTCCCGCATGCCGGCATCCACGATGGGGTATCCGGTTTGGCCTTGTTGCCATCTTTTCAGAGATTTCTGGTCCTTACGCCAGGGGAATTTATTAAATTTCTTTTGCAGATTTTTTCGGGGGAGGTCGGGGAAATGGAAGAGCAGACTATGGGAAAACTCCCGCCATCCTAGCTCACTCAGAAAGGTTTCCCCGTCTTTCCGCCATCCTTCCGTGCCCATGCGTTGTTTGGCGGCATACCACACCTCATTCGGTGAGATTTCTCCGAAATGCAGATGCGGCGATAATCGGGAGACATTATTTCCAGAAGGATAGTTCCGGCCTTCTTTGTACTGTTTGAGGCCGTTTTTGAGAAATGCCTTCAGTCGGGCCTGTGCCCCGGTTTCCCCGGGCTTCCAATGGTTTATGAATTTTTTATGCCAGGGAACGGCCGGCAGCAGTTTTAAATCTATCAGTGCCACACCTCTGTGTGTGGATAGCTTTAAATCTTTTGGGGCTTTTGAGGGTTGTCGGGGTTCATTGCCATTTCCGAGACATCCTTTTTGATAAAAGGGCGTGAACACCTTATAAGGAGTGCCGTCGTTTTTAAGCGCTGTTTGGGGTTCAAAAAGCAGGGCCCCGTTAAAGGTGTGCACCTCGATTCCTTTGGTCTGCAATGTCTCTTGAACGTCGTCATCGCTAGTGATTCGCCAGGGCTCGTAACACCGGTTCCAATAAATCGCTTCTGCTCCTACCCCTTTGATGACGTCCATTAGTATGTTTTGTGCCGGTCCTGCCTTGAAGCAAAGTTTGCCATCCAATGCTTCGTTCAGTGCCTTGAGACTTTCATGCAACCACCATCGGCTGGCTCCCCCTAACTGCCACTCTCCGCTATTTTCCTCATCCAGAATAAATAACGGGACGATAGGATGCCCTGTTTGATGGGCGGCCAACAGTGCCGGGTTGTCCTTGATGCGTAAATCCTGCCGAAACCAGACGACGACAGGGGAGGTGTCTGTTGTCATGCCTTAGTCCTTGGCCACGCCCTGAACAGGAGTAGCCTCGATTCCAGTCTCCCTGTCATGTTGTTCTTCATACCAACTGATTGTGTCGAATCATGCATGGCTTAATTGACGGATCAAAAATTTTAATTTTTAATGGGGGCTTGGAATTTTTAATTTCAGGTGCCAGGTTACTCCTTTGCCATCTGATAATCAAAAATCGGCTCGAATACCAGGCCTTCCGGCGTGACTTCTATCAGAACGATAATAATGTCATTCGGAACTTGGTAGTTTAGAACGGGCTTGATGTTTGAGAAAGAAGTTTTGGATGCAAAGGCTTTTTTGAGGCGCTTTCTGGCTAAACTGATGGCGTGTGGATTGCCGCTGAGTCCATAATGCAAGACATGCTCCTGTTCTCCTATCTTCATCTGTGAACTCTGATAGGCAATGTCCAAGTCCCCACCTCTCTGCACATGGATCACGCTTTCATAATTATTCGTTTTTTCAAATGTGAATTCCCAATGACCTAAGGCAGGGCGGAACCGGTCATGTTGATCTGATTCAACCACCATGGGAACGACCTGTAGTTCTACAGTCAAACCGCCCTTGGTGACGGTAAAAACGCCATCTGGTGAATAGAGTTCCCTGAGGGCCATACCACCCTCCTGGCTCCCTGGGCCTGGCTTGATCGATTGATCAGCCGTTATTCCTCCCAGGTAAATCGATTCTCCGGCGTAGATTGAGCCTTGGGCGGTGGTGAGATCCCGGACTGTGTCGAGTATGACGGAGTTCTTGTTGACCGGCTTTGCCAGTGGGAAAGGCACGCCAGCAAAAAAGACAAAGTAGAGGACGAAGAGTACCAGAAAAATTTTTCTCATCAACATTCCTGAGGGTATTGTCTTGCCTGGTAGGGTGAGGAAGTGGATTATTCCAATAGCTTAAATTTCCACCTGGTTGTTCCTTTCTTTGGGCGAATGGTCTGAGGACTGCTAAGAAGGCCTTTTAGCTTTTAGCATCACCACAAATCCCACCAGACCTGCAATGACCAACAACACTCCGAACAGTTCGAGATTTTCCATGATGGTTTCCTTTAGTAAAAATTCATTCGATGCATTTATGATGAGATCGGGACGTTTGCCCTTTCCTCTTTAATAAGCACCTTTTGAAAGGAACGATCTTTTCGTCCAAGGGTCGCTTCGTCTTCGATAGCTTTCAAAAAATCATCCGAACCATGCACTGGCGCATAACTCATGGTGACGATGACGTCCATCGAGGGGGCATCCGCCGGAGTCGGAAAGCTGAATTTCTCGACCCGTTTTTCTTCAGGCTTCAAGGACGTATCCTTCAAGATTTTGACGGCCTCAAAATCAAACACGGTTTGGGCACCCTCTGAATCGATATACATGCGCTCATAAAAACGTTGCTCACCATGCACTTTGTTGAGATTTTTCCCAAGAATGGTCAGGTCGAGCACGATGCGAGACCAACCAGGGTGGGGCAAGGGCAGATTGTGAGGGACCAGGCTGTGGATGGTCACTTCCACTTCGGACACCTGCCCTTTCACATGGGCCGTGAACTCCAATTCAACTGCATTGGCCCTCACTTTTCCAAACCGTCCCGGAAAGCTATGATTGGCGATTCGCCTGGATGGTTCCCCTGTGGCCGATTCACCAAATGCCTCCGGCATATGACAAGACTGGCATGTTTTTCCATTCTGTTCAGCCTTGGTCTCTTGCCAGGTTCCCAACCAGTCCGAATGGGTGATGGCGCCGTTTTGAGAAGGAAGAGATTGGTGACAGGTCACGCAATATTGAGACTTCGTATACAGGTCAAGCTTTTGCGAATCATGAGCGAGGTTTTTTTTGGGATTGTCATAACCCCCAAAAAGCGTTTTACCTAGCGAGAAAATGGGGTGAGGGGGACGGATGCTGGAATCCACCTCGCTAATCAAATGGCATTGCGAACATCCGACTCCGTCAATCTGCGGATCTTTCGATTTGACTTCCTCAACAAAATCCTGAAACAGGTGCCCGTATTTCAAAATATGAGGAGCATGGCATTGAAAACACATTTTTTGCTGGTCCGTTGGCGCGGTTTGAAGATATCGGTCCAGGGTGACTCGAAAGGGCGCAGTTTCAATAGATCGGGATTGTGCGGAAGACTCCCATTCTTCATAAGCACGTAAATGACATCGCTGGCATTTGTGGGACGGCGGAAAGGCTTTTTCCAGTGGCTTATCCGGAACGCTGGAATTGCTGCCTGCCAGAGCGCGTGGCAAGATCATCTGGTGAAATGATGTCATGGCATTGATCATCAAGATTCCGAAGATGACCATGACTCCCCAAAAGAGCGCCCGGTTCCTTTTATAGATGACGCCAAGTCGGTTCATGTTTTTTCCAATGGATGGGGAATTGTTTCCAAAGCTTTCGTGCGAAATGTCAGGAGACGGGGAGCAGTATAGTGTTCAACTATTTGTAAAGCCTCATTTCGCTGCTTTTCTCCAGACAAGGTCGCCAAATAGCGGCTCTGTAATTCTTCTCCGGGTTTCGGCATAAGAGCATAGCTAATTGTGGCCTCGATGAACGCCGGAGTGGAGTCTTCCGGGACCGCAATATTGAAGGGAATATGGCGGGTGATACCGCTGTTGACCAGGGGTTGGGGAATTGGTCCTCTTAATAATTCTTCAAATGAGCGCCCGAATGTTTTGGCCTCTTCACCAATGAGAGCTCCTGTTTGGTCCTTCACCATAACTTTCACGATGAATTGCTTGAGAACAGGGTCTCCCCCTGGGAACATGTGTATCAAGCTGCCATTAGGCACATGCAGAGTACCCTGAACCGAGGAGGTGGTCTGTGTGATTTCGATATCGAGGCGTGATGTCCATTCTGCCTGCACGTTGCGATTACTCAACATGATTCCAGGCGCCACGACTCCCTGAAACCAGTGGCGAGCCAGGGATCTGGAGTGCGTCCCACCCTTGTCGGTGGAGCTGCCATAAGATTGTTCCATGTGACAATTTTGGCAAACCAGGTCCTTCAAAATGGCTCCGTTCAGATGTGGTTGTGTGACATCCTTGACCTTGCTGAAGTGGCAGGAGGTACAGAAATTCGCTCCTTTAAAGATCTCCGCCTTTTGTGATTGATGGGCCAGGTTATCCTCTGCATCACCATACGGGCCGAAAAATGTGGATCCAGGGGCAAGTTGAAATGCCGGATAAGCATCATTCTTTCCCCCTGAGGCCTGAATGAGATGGCAGGAGGCACATCCGATGCCTTCCACTTGAACGTGTTTCGGTCCTCTCATGACTTGGTCAATAATCCGATCTGCATGTTGGGGAAAGACGGTGACCGCTGGGACATGGCAAGCCAGGCATTTTGTTCGTTGTTCATGCGTGGGATAAGTTTGAAGCCACAAACCAAGCACAGTTCTGAAGACAGGAGACTTCAGGGCTGTGCCATGCAGCAGCCCCCCGTCCATCCGTCCAAATGACAACAAATCCTCACTACGTTCCCTCATACCTTTCCATTCTTCAAAATGGCGTTCATGGCATTGCCTGCACTGGCTGGAGGGGATAAAGGCTTTCTCAATTTCATCGAGCCAGATGAGATCTTCTTGCGATTCTCCCTTATTCTGTGACCACCCCGGACTTGGAACAAATTCCGCTGCGATCAACAACAGACCTACAACGACCAATAAGATGAAGTGGGTCTTGGTGGGTCTCCTGGTAATGACCACAGACATACCCTCGAACCGCCTAGTCTGTGTAAGGGCCTGGTCGGCAGCATCGGTTGTCGCATGCGTTCGCTGGCATTTCTTCATTCTTTATCATATCGTGCATTTAAGGAGCTCAAACAATCAAAATACTCAATCCTTCGACAAATAATTGCGGGGGTTTATTTCCATATTTGGTGGGAACAGACTTCCGCCGGACATTCGGCCTATCACTCCTGAGAGGTAAGTCCATAGTTTTTAAAAAATTCGGGTTTTTACCCGCAAACCGGTCAAAGGTTTTTTGTCCAGCTCTAGACGACCACTTGATGGAACATCACACTCTTTTTCGAGCCCAGCGTTGCTGGGTGTGGTGAAGGTCAGCAACACGGAAGACAGAGATCTGAGAGCTCAAGTTAGGCAAAATTATCCAACATTTGACAAACATTTAGTTTCGACCATCCCACAAATGTTAGTATTCGGCATGATATGTGGGAATTGTTTCCAGTGATCAAATGCATTCAGGTAAAAAACGGGAGAGGAGGCCCTAAGCCACTTGCGTTCTATTGATAGGGCTTTGAGAGGATTAATGATTTTCCTAGTGGGGTGGGTTGGCGGGTGCAGCCTACCGGAGCCACCTCAGACCGCTGAGTCTATCCCATCTGTTTACGCAGATTTACACATGCCGGATGGCTGGTGGACCGACAAAGCAATTATTGATGATGGTCGTCAATTGTACCTGGGTTTGAATAAATCAAATGTCAATTGCGCCCAATGTCATGGTAAAAACGGCAAACCCGTGATAACCGCAGCTTTGAGCTTCCGCGATGTGGATAAGATGGAAAGTTATTCGGACTCCCAGATGCTGTGGCGTATTTCCGAGGGAGTGCCCTACAGCACTATGGGAGCCTTTAAGGATAAGCTCTCTCGAGATGAAATCTGGAAGGTCATCGCGTTTGTGAGCACATTGGGAATGAATGGTCGGCAATATGATCCCATGACCAAAAGCTGGGCTCCCTCCGGGTGAGTCAGCCATGAAGATCAGGTAGGCACCGAGAGTGAAGGTTTTTTAATATGCGCATGATCCGTGTAAATCAGGAAGCAGGGAAAATAACAAATGAAACCAAATATTGGCATCATGGAAAGCGTGATCGAAAATCTATTGAAGATTGATCGGCTCGGTTTTCTGATTCCAGCACGCGATATCTGAAGACCCCTCATTCACATTGGAATGTGACTCGTCGCATGTTCCAAATCCTTCACTGGATGTTCGAAGCCGCCCATAATGATATAGCGTTGGTCGTTGATCTCATCGCAGAGGGCATTCGTGCTGTCGGACTGCTTGACCTGGGAACCCTGCTAAATTCGAAAAGAAGCAGGCGAAAGTTGTCGCCGCCTCCCGTAGTTAGGAAAAAATCTCAAGCCTCTCAGCTGAGACAGGAGTGGATCCTTTCGTCATTGACGCTACTTCGCCTGAACAGGTTAAGCAATGTTTCGATCACATCGCCGAACGCTATGGCCGTATCGACGGTGTGGTCCATTGCGTCGGATCCTTTCTTCTCAAGCCTGCTCATTTGACGAGAGACGGGGAGTGGGATGCAACAATAATCAACAATCTGCATTCCGCCTTTTATGTACTTCGCGCAGCTGCACGAGTCATGATGAAAGGCGGAGGTGGTTCGATTGTGTTGATCTCATCTGCTGGTGATGAAGCAGTTCTTCCTGTACCAATGGCTAACCTCTGTCCGGCGTTGGGATAGAAGCTGGTACTCTTCCAGACAGTGTGGCCTGGTAAGTCATGAGGAAATTTCATTGGTCCATTTTTGTCTACCAGAATGCGGTGCCTGGTTCGCCTTTGAAGGGACCGAGGATTTTTGAGGTGATCCACCCGCCATAAAATTCATCAGACTGTGGTTTGACCTTTTGCTTTCCCACATAGCAGGCATCCACCTTCCCGGGATAAAATGCTAAATAATTGGAAATATCTTCGAACCCTTCCCCGGGATGTGGGTAACTCCATGCGGCATCTTCCGCCAGTCGTTTCCCCATTTTAATTGACCAATAACGCGCCATTCCTTTCCACTCGCATACGGTTTGCCTTACGCTCAGCATCAGGTAGGCGATTCGGACATCAGTGGGGGGAAAATAATATACCGGAGGGATTCCTGTTTCGAGTACCCGATAGCCCTGGGTTGTTTCAGCCAAGACCAAACCCCCAAACTCAACTCTCATTTGTTGATGAACCCGCTGCAGTCTGGGTGGACGGGGGTAATTCCAAACAGACTCTTGCCCTCGCCTCGGGATCTGGATTTCCGGATTTTGTTCAAAGATGAGTTTTTGCATTGTATTGTCCTAAGATATTGCAGAACAGATTTACATCATTTCTGAAGTCTCTCCATGAAGTTTTGTCCTAACTGCCGAATAAGATGACCACAGTTATAAACAGTTTCCTGTAATGCGTCCTCCCACCTGAAAGTAGAGGGATGCGGATTACTCAACAGTCAGATGATCTGTCCATTCGGTAAGTTGACCGCAACCTGGTAGCCCAACAAAATGTTGTCCCACTCCCCCATCGTATAAATATTTTTGTAGAACATTGAGCCCTTTATTCCATTTAACTACACCAGTCACGTACTCTCCAAGGAGAACATCAAAAACCCTAGACAATTCTGCCAGATCTCATGTGTTGACGGAGGATCTCTGTCGAATGAATAAAAATCCGCCCCTTTAGAATGGGATAGTTGGTGAATCAGCATGAATACAGGAAAGTTGGTGGACCACAGGTTTATGGAAAAAGAATCACGCAAACTTCCGTTGCAAATGAAATGTGACTTCGGAAGAGTACAAAGGATACCTAAATGGTATCGAGAGGTGGGAGTGACAGGACACACCGACTGCGGGGGCAGGGGATAATAGTTGGTCGAGGTGCAAATGGTCGTAAAGACTGAAGAAGCTGGAATACCGAAATATCCAACGACGGTGTAAGCGGTAAGCTATTTCTCGCGAAGGTCTCTTGCCGGGAAACACGTAGCGGTGAGCATATACAATTCTTCAGCGGATGTGACATGAGACACGATTGGTCTTCCGTCAATACACAATGGCAGATAATTACTTCTTTAATCATTACAGATTATCCGGCTCACTCCAGGTGAGCCGTCTTTCGATGAGCCAGTAGGTGATACCCAAAGCCAACACGACCGCAGCGGTTCCAAAAATATAGGGCGGGGTCATCTCTTTGAAATCGAAAATGATCACCTTTCTAGCGATGGCCATTAATGCGGTCGCCACGACTAATTTAATGTGTATAACATCTTTGCGGATATAGAGCGTAATGTTTTTGAAAATTGCTATGGCAATGATTGGCGCTAACGATGAACCAAATATTGGAACAATATCCCGAATGCTGAAGGTGGTAAAGGTGGGGGCCAGTAACTGTTGATAGAGGATATATACGACATCAACCACGCCCCAGAGAATGGTAAACACCATCAGAACGGCCAGAATCTTTACGGCTCCGCGAATAATGTGATGAAGAATTTTCATAAACCGATCTTCTTCATCCAGGGAGAGTTCTTCCTGGCCGATTTTTTTGATTCGCTCCTTCCGGAAATGATCCATCAAGGAGTCGACCAGACTCGCATCACTGCCCAAAAACGTTGTATTGAAATTCTTCTCCTCAAAATCCTCGAGTCCCTTGACCGCCTCAAAGTCCTCGCCGGAGACCCGTTTAAAGCCCATGCTCCAGTCGGCATATTCGTGCTGGTCGATGGGCTTTTTCTTGACAATCTGAAAATTGGTATGACGCGGATCGCGTTTGATGGTTTTGACTAATTCATCAACCACGCCCTCTTCACCTTCCAAGATTTGAATAAAGGTTTTATTGCCATAGAGCAACATTCCGGTGATGCCTAAGCGGGCATTATTTTCTCGGGCCGTTTTCAGAATGTCTTCTAAGTCACCCTGAGACATGGCTCGTGTGGCCGAACTCAAATAGGTGATTTGGATCATGGGTTCAATCTCGTTCCGAACCCGTTTTTGTAGGAAGGCATCCTGGAACGTGCTTTTAAGCCTTCGCGGGTTTTCATGCTCTCCCTGTACGGACATTCTCGAGTGGTTCAGATGTGTCCATGATGTCAGGGATAGGCCACGACAGAGCAAAACGGGCGAAGCGCGAAATTCAAAACACCACCTCCGAAAGGTCGTGGGTATCTATTGATTTTCTGACTCACCTGTGGGCAACGGTCTGTCGATCAGCCAGTAGGTAATGCCTAAAGCCAACACCACAGTCGCCGTGCCGAAAATATAAAGTGGGGTGATTTTTGAAAAGTCAAATATAATGACCTTTCGGGCAATCGCCATCAGAGCGGTGGCCACGACTAATTTGACATGAATAACATCTTTGCGAATATAGAGGGTAATGTTAATAAAAATTTCTATAGCGATGAGCACGGCCATAAAGGCACCGAAGGTCGTGACAATATCCCGAATGCTGAAGGTGGTAAAGGTGGGGGCCAGTAGCTGTTGATAGAGGATATATACGACATCAACCACGCCCCAGAGAATGGTAAAGACCATCAGAACGGCCAGAACCTTTACGGCTCCACGAATAATGTGATGAAGAATTTTCATGAACCGATCTTCTTCATCCAGGGAGAGTTCTTCCTGGCCGATTTTTTTGATTCGCTCCTTCCGGAAATGATCCATCAAGGAGTCGACCAGACTCGCATGACTACCCAAAAACATCGTATTGAAATTCTTCTCCTCAAAATCCTCGAGTCCCTTGACTGCCTCAAAGTCCTCGCCGGAGACCCGTTTAAAGCCCATGCTCCAGTCGGCATATTCGTGCTGGTCGATAAGCTTTTTCTTGACAATCTGAAAATTGGTATGACGCGGATCGCGTTTGATGGTTTTGACTAATTCATCAACCACGCCCTCTTCACCTTCCAAGATTTGAATAAAGGTTTTATTGCCATAGAGCAACATTCCGGTGATGCCTAAGCGGGCATTATTTTCTCGGGCCGTTTTCAGAATGTCTTCTAAGTCACCCTGAGACATGGCTCGTGTGGCCGAACTCAAATAGGTGATTTGGATCATGGCTTGAATCCCCCTTATATTTTGGCTAAAAAAATCTCATAGAGCTCACAATAAAGATCAATTGACCGTTCAAAATTTCACTTGAGGATCTTCGGAAATTTTATGAGAAAATAGGCTTCACTATCCCAAAGCCGTAGCCGTTTATTTTCTTCATAATTATTTAATTGGGATACCATTCAGATTGGGTACGGTTGTTCGGAAAAGACATGGTCTTCCAGTTCGAAATCTGGAGCTCCAATTGTCACAATGCCAAGATGACCATCCACCATTAATTGATCCCCATGGCAAATGACATTTGTCGCATGGGCAATGCCATTCACACAGGGAATGCCCAGTTCACGCGCAATAATGGCCCCGTGAATCAACATACCTCCTCGTTGCTCAACCACCGCAGAGGCGAGAAGAACCAAATGGGTCATGGTCGGTTGGATGGATTCACACACCAGAATGTCGCCTTGTTGAAAATTCCGGAACTCTTCGATGCCGTTCACGACGCAAGCCGGTCCCTCTACCAGTCCGGGGGAAGCAGGCTGTCCTACGAGCTGACGAGGCTTTTCGTTGACGGGCAGGGGAGAAAGACATGCCTTTGGCGCTTCTTCGTCGATGTGAAGGGGGCCGTGTTGTGGATCACGAAGAATTTGGGCTATACGGGGTGCCTCCTTCTCCCCTGGATGCCCCCCGGTCAGGCGCCCGGTTTCGCGTAACCGTTTGGCCCCAAGCTGCAATGCCCGAAGAAACTGGCTTTCCAGGCGGCCCAAAAGGATGTTGTCATCATCACGGAGACGCCAGCTGAGTTGGCCTATAGCAATGACCTCCCCGGCTTCCTCCTGACGCGGATTTCCGACCGCGTCTATCAAACGCTGTTGGAGTGCCATAACGTTGGTCTTTTGATTGTGCTCGTTTTGCGGAGATCTTTGTATCGCGAGAGTCCCAATCTGGCAAAGTAAATTGAACAAGGAATCCGGACGATTCAGCAGACGTTCTCCATTATAGGCGGTGTCCATAAAGGTCGAGAGAAATCGCTCGAAATTCTTCAGAAATTCAGGCCCCCCTTGGATATCCATAATGTGTTGCTTTAGAGCTTCCCAGTGTTCAGATGACTTGTCTGATACGGACATCGCACTTTCTTTGAGTGTTCTTTTAAGAAGGGGAACGTTTTGGACCTGTTGGGCAAGGTGCTCAAGAGCGGTATTGCGTCGGGAGGCAAGAAAATTCTGTCCCTTAAGGAGCAGCATGAATTCATAGGGATCCCTGGGCTGGATGGCATCATTGTAATAGGCCCCCAGATACCGTACCCCATGGGCAAGAGGAATAAAGTCCTTCTTATAAATTTCCCGCCAGGCATTGAGGGAAGAACGTCTTTCCTCCATGCAGTCCGCAAGACGGCTGTCATCCAGTTTTTCTATGTTCTGGGTGGCCCATTGGTGTCCAAGGTGTTCAAGTTCAGGAATTAATGTTTTGGAGACGGTTTCTGCCAATTGTCGAAGTTGTGGAAGTTTGGGGCGAAGGGTCAGATACCAGCCACGGTCATCTGATTGGAGCACAGACTGACCGGATGTAATGGGACGGGCCTGAAGGACCGAGAATGTGCCCCCTTGTTCTGCCCATTCCATGTCCGGAGGCCATCCGAACAATTTCTCTACCTGCCCAAGACGTGTATGGAGTACGTGAAGATCCTGATCACTCAAGAGGGCGGAGTCACGCCGTTCGCCATTCCGGACCCCCGCCTTCCACTCGACGACTTCCCCGGAGCTCCGTTTGAGTATCCATCGGTCGGGTTCCAAGAGACCGTCAACCAGATTTGAGCATGGGCCCGGGACCGCTTCCACAATTTCCCTATCCACAGTCTGGTTTCGCGGATCACGTCCAAAGGCGACACCGGAGTATTCCGCAGGAACCATTTCCTGAACGATGACGGCCATGAGACTGTGGCGTGGGTCGAGGAGTAATTCCTTGCGATACAGCAGGGCCGCATCCGACCAAAGAGACGCCCAAACCGTCTGCACGGCTCGAATCACCGATTCCTTGCCTTGAACATTCACGATCGATTCATGAAGCCCTGCAAAGGAACGTTGGGCCGAGTCTTCGCCAGGAGCCGAAGATCTCACCGCAAGGGGATGTCCCGAATTCAGCCGGGATACAGCCTCATAGATGGCTTGCACAAGTTCAGGCGGAAGAGAAGTTCTCAAAAAGGCTGATCGAATTCGTAAGGCCGCGTCCCAAATTTCTTCCCAGCGCATCTTGTCCAGGGGTTTCCGTCCCAATTCCATGTGAATGACGTTCGGCAGATCTGAACGAGAAAGCACGTGTTGATAGGCAAATACGGTAAGGCAAAAACCCGCCGGGATGTGGACACCTGCAGAGATCATCCTGGTGAGAGCAGCCGCCTTTCCTCCAACCACATTCACATCATGGCCGGCCGTCTCTCCAAGGGAAATTATCCAGGTATTCTTTGGGGAATCCACTGTCGGACCTCCTGAAACCGTTCGACATGAAAATACCTTACGATTTCAATGCGAAAGAGTGCCACAGTTGGTGCGCGGACGAAACCGGAAAGGTACCCATGGCGTGCCGTCAATAATCGCGACCAGAATTCGAAGTCCCTTCCTTCTTCCACCCGTTTGGCCTGTCCTGTTGCCGTGACGGCTTCCACATTCATCATATTGTCGGGATGCTGGCAACGATTGTCGATCAGGAGTGCGACCCGATCGCTTTGGCTTAGTAGCTTGAATTTTCTTGTGGTGACAGGGGTGGCAAAGACAGCGGTGGCCAAATCTTCTGTCATCGAAAAGGCCACCAAAGAACCATAGGGATGCTGTTCACCCTGTGTGCATAATACCGCAAAGGGCTGAGAGTCCATCAGCCGCCGAATTCGAAGAGATAGAGCCTCTCCAGATTCTTTGGACGAAGGGTTCTCGCCATCAAATGCAAAACCAAGCGCTGGTTCTTCGATCACGTTCGTTCCCTCTTTGTCCTTTGATATGGCTGAAAAAAGATAGTTTCAAGAATGTAAGAATAGGGTTTCTGTTTCAATCCCGGCCATTGACAGAATGTGTGTTTGTGTTGTTGTGGCATGACGTTGATAAATGATCGTTTGGCCAGAAAAGTCTCTTTCTTGAAAAACGACGGATGGTTGGAACCTCTCTCAGCGCCAGGGCACGAACCTTATGACTGAGATTCCACTTCAGGTTTTGGTCAAAGCCAAGTTATGTTGAAATGATAGGTATACTATCATTAGTGAAGAAAAACAATTTCCATAACATGAAAGTTTAAAAAACACGATTGAGATAAGGGATAGCCTGACGGTTGGAGTAGTTCCAACTCCTCATTTTGTGGCTAGGGAGAAGGGCTATTTCAAGTCCGAAACAATCACTGGAGAGGGCTGACATACTGGATGAATGTCGGGACACAGCATGTTCATCTAGTTCTCTGAAGCTTCTGGAGGTGCAAGTATCTGGCGAAAATGCCAGGCTAGCCACGACATCAGAGACCAATCAATTTCGAAATAACAACAGATGAGGAAAGCCCCCGGCTTATGCCGAGGGCTCAGGGTAAACTGATTATTTCCCTAGAAAAACAGGTGACTAATTCGGCATTTGAGCGGTAAACCAGGTTGAAATCCCTTTCATCCCGTTACGCTCTACATTCGAGCCGTCCCACACGGCAAAGGCCACTGGAAAGCTTGAACCGGATTTAAACTGGACATCACCGGGATCATCAGTCGTCAAGGATCGTTTCATGACGACCCGCCACGTTGGTCCATTGCAGCACCCTCCCTTAAGGGCGCCATATGGTTCCCATAATCCGTTGCCCAGCACGTTTTGTGTCGCCTGAGTGGTAAGAGTACTAAAGCCATTGGCGTTCAGATCTTCTACTGAACTGATCCGGAGTGAAGGATCTGACATGATGTTTCCAGACCAGATGCCCTCATTAAAAGGCCCGGAGCTTCGTCCGGTTCGATTCATATATGTGACGCCCCGTGAGGGTTCCTCATAATAGTAGTCCCAGGCGATTGAGGGGTATTGCTGATCTACGTCCCACATGCCGGCCACTCCCGCGCCAAGGTCTTTTTGCCATTCAGCGTTCCATCGCCAGATATTCACGGTTCCCCCCGATTGACCCATGCATTGAAATGGGGGAGCTCCGGAATCTTGAACCGGAAACTGGATGGCCATTTGATCTCGAAAATCTTGAGGCCCGATGGTCGTGTTGTTGATGGTCTGGTCACCCCAATTAGCCCAGACGCCAATGTCCTGTCCATTGGTGGCCATCTTCACCATAACAGTCTTCACCGAGATGTTGGGATGCATGGGGGTGGTGATGGTCTGCCCGCTCAATGGCACGACCACTCCAGGAACGGATTCCCAAATTGGATTTGCCGCATCCATCGCGATGTCTCCTGTGATGGAAGCAATGGGAATCGTCACCGGTTGGCTTACGGCCAGAGGGATGTCGATCATGGCGAAAAGACCCCCTATTGCCAGAACTCCGGAGACGAGCATGATTGAAGTCATTGGGCGTTGTTGTGTGGGATTCCTCATTATTTCTCCTTTACGCTGAGAGATCATTCCTCAATATTTTCATTTCCGGTTCTTAGGAAATATCCATTGGGAACCTTGGTATCACACCGCTGACAGATCAGCACCAAACTTTTTTAAGCCTGAGGTTCCTTGATAGCTTGGCTTCTGCCAGCCGATAACGACTCCAAAGCCCGATGGAGGCGATGCTGCCGGCCAAAATCATGAAGGTCCCCAAAAAAAATGCAAACGGTTGGGTCATGCGATGATTCCTCCTTTTAAAGAATGGAAAAGGCGATGAAATGTTTGTAAGAGACAATGATGCAGGTTGTTGTCCCCACAAGTTGACGCTCACCTCGTGAATAATTTTTTCCCACGCTGATTCCATGGCAGGGCTCCAGGCATCTTCCGCTAACTCAGAGAAAATGTCCAAATATGTTTCCGCCATCCTGAGCAGCTGTTGAGGCTCCAGGTGGTGGTTCACCGTTGTGGGAAGCAGGTCTGTCCATTGTTCTCTAATGGATGAATGAATGTTTCCGCATGAGCGGATTTCCCGGATAATCGTATCGAGGATCTGGACGATTCGCCTGCTGAATGGTTGTAGTCCCATTGTGAGAAGAGAGCTTGTGACCTCAGGATGATCCCGCAACAGGCGATGAAAAAGCTTGTCGGCAAAAGCATCCTCAGCGTCCTTAATCCATCCTAGGCCACATTCCAGAATATGAATGTCTGTATCTGAAAATTTGGGGGTAATGTGATCCATGTCAAGGTGCCTTTCCTTAAGGTCTCTGAATGTTGTTCCTTTTTCAGTGTACACCCTGGAGTCTGACGGAGGCTAAAAGGAGGCTGAAGGGAAATGGAAAAACCTTAGACAAACGGACCGCCCAATCTCCGCGTGTGCGTGTCTGAAGGCAGACCCTCTCAATGGTAGGAATCGAAATTCAAATGTTGTCGGGCGGGAATTTCTAGAAAATAGGAAGAATGCCGGATATCATGCCTCCAGCCATTTTCGAATATCCTCCGCCGCACGGCGACCGGAAAAGATGGCTCCATCAATAGTCCCGGTGGCACAAAAATCCCCACAGACGAAGACGCCATCCTGAACATGTGTCTGACGGGAGAGCGGGTTAGGGAATGGTGGGACCTGGACGGGTTGAGCGGCTGCGATGTGATAGGCGCGAATTGGCTGCCAGTCTTCGACTGGTGAGCCAAACCATTCCCGCAATTGTTGGCGAACCCGGGTGGCAAGGTCTTTTGTGGAAGAATCAGCATGGTTGAGCACTGAAACGGAGATCAACTGGCTTTTGGTCCTGGAATAGTTCGGGGCGATTTGAGTGAGGACACAGAGGTTATTGATTGGGCCGGCTCCCTCTCCGTTCAATAACAGAAATGGCCCTGAAAAGGGCGGTTCAGGGGCGCCATAATAGAAACAGGTCACACTGCGATAGGAAGATGATTTGAGGCCGGGAACAAGACTCGTTGCGGCTGGTCCGTCGGTGGCCAGGACACTGGCGCGAGCGGAGAGGACTTCCCCGGATTCCAAGGTCACCGATGTTTTCTGAATGGATGTGACCCTCGCTTGAGTTCGAATTCGTCCTGCTGGAAGACCGGATGCCAGTTGTCGGGGTATGGCTCCCATCCCCCTGGCGGGAAGTGAAATGTTTCCAGACGCAAACATCCGAAAGACAAATTCCGCCATACGACTGGAAGTCTGTAATTCAGGATCCAAAAAGACACCACTAAGGAATGGTCGAAAAAATCGTTCGATTATGGAGGAGGAAAATCCGAAATTTTTGAGGTGTTGGAATGTTGTGGTTTCGGGCCTTTGAAAGAGATCATTCAGATTTCCTGACCGGGCCAGATGGCGAAATTTGGCCACCCGAATTTTATCTGAAAGGGTACCAATAGGATTGAAAAGTGCGTGAATGCTCTGTAAGGGATGGCGAAAGGGATCCGGCATTCGATGCCATTTTCCAAGAGACCGAATCACCGCACCAGGGAAAAAATGATGAAGCTCAAGGGAAGGATAATCCAGCATGCGTTTGGCTTCGGGATAAGCCGTGGAAAAGACCTGGAAGCCCCGGTCGAGAATGAAGCCGTCGAGATGATCTGATCCAATTCGCCCTCCTACCTCTTCGGATGCTTCAAGAAGTAAAAAATCTATCCCATGATCCGCTAAGGTCTTTGCGCAGGAAAGTCCGGCAAGGCCGGCTCCGATGATGAGCACATCAGCATTCTTCATAGAAGATGTGTGTGTTTAGGCCCAGAAAGAAAAAATGATATGCCTACTGTGTCGAAAGATCTCTAAATTATGACTCTTCTAACACCTCAATGGAATTGCCGAAGGCATCGGTGATGTAGACCGAATTGAGTCCGTCACGATGGGTAACAAGCTCTCCAAATTTGTGGGCATCTGGACGACTGAGCGCAAAATGAGACGGATGTTCCCGAGGGAGGACCAGGGCAAGCTTGGTATTGGCGAAAGCCAGAAGCGCCCAGGTGTCATCGATATACTCGACGCAACAGTTGAAGCGGGAGGTATACCATTCGACCCCTTCGGCCACATTCGGGACGGGAATCGCCACATGATGGATCGTATCCAGTTTTGGGGGCCTGGACGGGAGCTTTTGCTTTTTAGTCAAGGTGCGTTGCCCTCTGGCTGCCATGCGCTTTTGCTTACCTCTCTTTGCGTGTGTTTCGAGATGGGTGAAAGAATGACAGCCTATGAAAATTGTTGGACGTGCTCCATCAACATTTTTGAGACCTTTTCCAGATTATAGGGCCAGGCATAGATGAGGGTGACCTTCGGGTGTTTCTTGCGGAGTTCTTCCAGTTCTTCGGGGATTTCACTTTCGGAATGTGATCCTCCAGGAGTAAACATAGTCGAGACCACCGTAATGGTCTGTGCGCCCTGGCGAATGAGGGATTCAACCGCTTCGGCGAGTGTCGGTCCACAGAACTCGTTATACGCCAGGCCAAACAATGAACCATTTAAGAGTGGCTTCATGGCGGCTGCGAGGGTTTCGAGGCCAGCCTTGTACGGATCTGTCTCAGGTGTCCGCGGCCATGTGCGAACCTTGGTGTCCAATTCCAATTCTTCGGGCGACATGGGACTGCCTGTTGCTCTTCGCTGGGCTTCAAGGCGTTTCAATTTTGTAATGAGATCCGATGGGTATCCTTTGGGAATGCCTCCGTGTCCGACAAGAAGAATAGCTTTGTGAGGTTCTGACATGTTGCGGACTCCTTCATGTTGCCAGGGGAGAATTATAATGGGTGGAAAGCCCTGGCGCTTTCAGCCATGCCAGTTCGTTGTTTCAACGTTTTGACATCATGGACTTGGGTGAAATATGTAATGTTGTGAGTGCGAAAAAGAGGCTCATACGGTTTAAACCCAGGTCCTCCCACCATTACCGCACACAATGGTTGAAGATGTCGAGTGATCTTTTGCAGCCAGGACCGTAGTATTTTCTCTTCCGGTTCAAGATTGCAGGAAAGGAGAATGAGCTGTGTGTGTTTCCGGCGCAGAGCCATTTCCAGCATCTCAAATGCAACATTGGGCCCGAGATAGATGCTGTGCCATCCAAGTCCTCGTAAAAGGACCGCCGCGGTCAGTGGAGCAATTTCATGAAAGTCTCCAGGCACACAGGCGATTAAGGCGTGCGGTCCTCCCAGAGGAGGTTCTTCGCGTAGAACGTTAATGAGGTGTTGACGCACCAACCGGCTCACGCTTTGTTCCCCCCTCAGACTCATCCCTCCTTGATGCCACAGGTCGCCGATCAGACGCAAGACCGGAAAAATAATGCTCTCCAGGGCTTTCTCAAGCCCCATATGATTAATCCACTTTTCAAGCATGATGGTAATGGCCTGGACGTCCTGGTGGCGCGCCAAGCGAATCATTTCCTGGGTGTCATTCCAATAGGTGGGGGCTATCCCCGAGAGGTTGAGAGGGACATGATTCATCGAATGTCGGAGTTCCTGCTCCCCGGCTTGGGCCAATTGACCAATGGATTCACCATGATCCAATTGTGATTTCAAATAGAGGAGAAATTGAATGTCTTCTTCGGTAAAGAGTCGATAGCCGTTAGGGCCTCGCTGCGGATGGACTAAATGGTAGCGTTCTTCCCATTTCCGGATCACGTGAGTGCTGAGTCCAGTGGTACTGGCCACAGATTTAATCCGAAAGGTCTGGGAATCTTTTGGACTGTTAGACATGGTTGCGCAACATGAGTTCTTTGGGGTGCGGGTTGAGGTAGACCTGGTCAACTAAATAGGGGACAGCCAGGATGCGCACATAATGTTTAATGAGCGTGAGCGGCACGGCCAGGGGGGTGAGATGCCGGTGGTAATCCTGAATGGTTTCCTGCAACTCGGCCCGTTCAACCGGGCTCAGTTGGTTTTTAAAGTGGCCCGCCAGATGCTGGAGAACATTCACATGTTTTCGCACTGTGGCCTTGCTTTTCAGGGCGTCCATAAAAAGCGGGCCATAGTGATCCGCCAGCTCACCGGGTGTGTATTGGCCGGCCTTCGCGATGAGTTGTCCAAGGTCCTGATAATGCGAACGGCTGTGGGTGAGCAATAAATATTTGTGGCGGGTATGGAACTGGACAATGGCCCCCCGGCTGACCCGACCCTGTTGGAACAGGGTTTTCCACCTCCGATAACAGAAAATGCGCTCGATAAAGTTTTCCCGAATTGGTGCGTCGCTCAAGCGTCCTTCTTCCTCCACAGGGAGCAGGGGGAACGCTTTTTGAAAGGCGGCTGAAAAAATACCGGTACCCTGTTTAGAAGGTTGCCCTTTCTCGGTATAGACCTTGACCCGATAGACTCCGCAACTGGGGGAACTTTTTTTGAAAATATATCCATCTAAATCAGTTTCTTGTAATTCCTGAACCCGGCGCTGACTAAAAGTCTGGAGTGTCATGGTGTGATCAATGTGAGAGCGGATGGTCAGGAGTTGTGGCGCATCGGGATCGCCGGCCAAATGCATGGCCTCTCGCGGGGTGCCCAGTCCCGCTTCGACTTCCGGACAGACCGGAAGCCATTCGACAAAGGGGGCCAGCACATCTGTGAGGAAGGCATCCCGTTTGTGTCCGCCATCGTATCGAACCGTGTCGCCGAGCAAACATTGGCTGATGCCCAATCGCGGTTTCAGGTCTTGCAGTTGGTTCGTGGTCAGAGCTTCTTTTTCCGCAGCATTCCGGTCTTTCGCGTGATCAATGGCGATGAGTCGTGTGGTCATGGTCATACTCATTCTTTCAGTTGAGGTTCACCGGTTCACGGATAGTCTTTTGAAATTTTTTAAACTCCTGGTACGCGTTGATTGAACGCCTGTGAACGGGATTGGGTATGATCCACAATTGAAAAGAGCCGGGTTGTGCAAAAAACCAAATCCGATTCGAGAAAAGTATTCCTTCAGGCGAAAATAATTTTTACAAAATCTGATGGAGGGAGCCATGGCCTTGTTGTGTCTCATACCTCACAGTAATCGTCTGATTCGTTTTTGCACAAGGTGGCTTGAGTTTCTACCACCCTGCTGTATATTTTCCTTGCTCACATGACCTGAGGTGTTTGCTCCATTAAGATCGATTCGCTGATTCGGACCAGACTGACCGTGTGTTCACCTTGCGGTCCCGTGAGTCCAAGGCTTACGCTGCTTCCTATTTCTCCACGGATGAGCCCGACCGCTTCCTGATAGGTTTTCCCGGCCACGGGGACCCCGTCGACGGTCAGAATTTCCTCCCCATGATTCAGTCCGGCCCGTGCGGCGGGTCCGGACGGATGCACGGCGCGAATGATCAATCGAGCGGGTTCTCCAATTCGACCGGCTGTGATATGCAAGGCAAGTCCCACAATCCCCGAGGGAGGGGGTGTGTTGGGGCCTGGAGGACTGGCATGAGGATTGGTGGGAGCCGCTGAATCAATAGAGCGGACATCCTCACCCAAGGCCCATGGCGTGCATACCACCGCTGAAAGGACCACGGCTCCTAAAATGTTGAGACACCGACTTGCATAGGTATTGAAGGGTAAGCGTATCAGCATGGAAAACTCCTTTATGGCAGTGAGGATGACAGACCGGAAAAACCGAGAACACACAAACCCATGAGCAGCACAAGAGAATTTAATTGCACGGAACGCCGATGGAGGCCATCTCTTTGTCGTTGAAGGAGAGGTGTGGAAATCCCTTTGAGTTGTTTGGCCTTGAGCTGATCGCTGAGTTCATTAATCTGGGCAATCAGAGGAGTTCGGCAATACTGCTCGATCGCGAGTATTCCCAACCACAACGTAGCGGGTATAAGTACCACGGGTCCGAATCCATGAAAAAAACCCAGGGCGAGGCTGGTGAACCATCCAACGGCGGCACTGAGCATTCCCAATCCGTAGTAGGGAGGAAACAGACTTCGCACGACTCGTGCAAAAGCATCGGCATCCAGCGTCCGGGAAAGCACGGGTGCTGTGACAAAGGAAAGAAAGACAATTTTCCCGACCAACACGGCACTGGCCAACAAATTAAAAAAAATGAGAATGTGTTCAGTCATGGCGTCACCTCTTAAGAAACATTGGCCAGCAGGCTTCGGGACACCTGCAAGGCCTGGTCGAAATCAGGCAGCTGTCCCATGGGTACCATTTCAACATATCGAATAATCCCCTGAGTATCCAGCACGAGCACGGCGCGATGAAGGATGCTCAGATCTTTTAGCAGCAGACCTGTATGTGTGCCGAAGTGATAATCAGGAGCGTCCGATAAAAATGTCATATTATGAATATCCGCCTTATCCGAAAATTCCTGTTGATCCTTATAGGTATTCGTACTCAGGGTGACAAATGACATTAATTGATCCAAGCCTCCATTGCGTTCACTGAACCGGTGAGTCTGTTCATCGCACACCGGAGTATTCAGCTGTGGCACAATACTGATTAACGTCACTTTTCCCTTGAGAGTATCGAGGGAAATGGCCTCTCCATCTTTTCCGATAACGGTCACAGAAGGGATGAGGCTGCCTTTCTCTAATAAGAGAGGCGCTCCCAAGACGGAGGATCCTCCGGAAATAATAACCAATCCGGCAGTCAAACCTGGAAAACACAGCATGATAAAGAGTAACCAAAGTGATTGTTTTTTATCTGTGATGTTCATCGGTTCGCTCCTTAGCTTAAATGGGGTTAATTCAGCTATGTTGCTTGAGATGATGGTTTGCCAAATATTGATTGTAACGCGTCCTGGAGGGTGGGATAGGAATAAGAAAATCCACTCTTCAGGGCTTTTTGCGGATGAACGCGTTGGCCGGTCGTCAACATCGTGGCAAGCTCTCCCAGGGCGACTTCCAACATAAATTCCGGAACGGGGAACCAGGATGGACGGTTCATGGATTGCCCCAATGTCGTACAAAAGTCGCGCATGGTGACTGTTTCGGGGGCGACTCCATTGACCGGTCCGATCAGCGTAGAGCGGGTGATCACAAAAAGAATGAGACGGGCAAGATCATTCCGGTGGATCCACGAAACATATTGCGTTCCTGGTAAAACGGGACCGCCCAGAAACAAGCGAAAGGGCAAAGACATTTTCGATAGGGCTCCCCCGTCCGGCCCTAAGACCATTCCGAATCGGATTGGAATAACCCGAAGACCCAGGGCTTCGGCTTCCATGGCCGTATTTTCCCAAACCTGACAAAGATCTGAAAGAAAGCCTTTGCCAGGAGGAGAAGATTCATTGAGCTCTTCTTCACCTCTGGCTCCATAGAAGCCGACTCCTGATGCGGAAATAAAGGTGTGTGGTTTGTTTTTCCAGCTTGGGATGGCTTGAAGCAAGGCTTGAGTCGGCTGAACCCGGCTGTCAATAAGCTCGTGTTTTCGCTTGTCCGTCCAACGGGAATCCGCAATTGGTGCACCGGATAGATTGATGACGGCATCTGCGCCATCGCATTCCTGTACCCATGACCCCTGAGTTACGCCGTCCCACTGGACGAAATGACGCTGTGGGGTGGCAGACGCGCTGTAATTCCCTGCATGGCGGGTGAGAATGATTAGGGAATGCCCTTCATTAATCATCACCCGGCAAACCTCTTGTCCGATAAATCCTGTTCCACCGGCAATGACAAATTTCATGACAACTCCTTTCGGGACCCTTCCTTCATCCTCCCTTCACACGGAAAATGAAGGAATGCCGACGACATGGATTCCCAACCGGAATCCGCCGGATTTGGTTGAGTTCCGGATGGTAAGTAGAATGAAAAATGTGAGGAGAAATGATCCATGGTTTCATGAACAGCGTGTCCTTGAGTTTCCCACCTCATAAGAACCGGGATGGGGGCCAACGTTGTGGGATGGCCCTTATGCCGAAACAGTCGTGGATAAGGTTATTTGATTTTATTCATGGTGAGCCTTCGAATTTCCGGTCAATCTTCCTCCGTAATACAGGGATATTCATATCCCAGCCTGGCTTTAATGAGCCTCAGGTGATTTGACATCCCTGGCACATCGAAAGCCCACTCCATGAGTTTTCAGAGCAAACCCTCCCTTCCCTCTGGCGGCCGTCCTGATATCGGCCTCCAAACTATGCCAGGATCCACCACGAACGACCTTCAAAATTCCTGAGCCCGGACCTTTGGGATTTCGATCTGGGGATTCTTTGTAGTAGTCCTCGGCGTACCAATCCTTTACCCACTCCCTGACGTTTCCGGCCATGTTTTGCACACCATACGGTGATGCCCCACCTGGAAAAGTCCCGATCAATTGCAGTGCATTTCCGTCATCCCATTCCCGATCATAGTTCGCAAGATCTTTCGTGGGAGGGGAGTTCCCCCATGGATAGGTCCGCCCATCAGTTCCGCGGGCCGCCTTTTCCCACTCTGCTTCGGTTGGAAGACGTTTCCCTATCCATATGCAGTAATCCTCAGCGTCATTCCAGTTCACTTGTACGACCGGCAAATGATCGATCCCCTCTTCCTGGCTTAGAGAGACCTCCCCATACACATTCAACGGCTCCCTATGCCCCGTTGCCACCAAAAACTCTGTATATTGATGATTGGTGACCTCGTACTTGTCGATGAAAAATTCATCCAGATAAATTTCCCTTTGTGGGAATTCGTCCAATCGACCTGATTCCGGAAGGCTTCCGCGGAGAAATGGACCCTTCGGAATCTTGATCATCGGCGCGTAATCCCATAGTTCTTCGAGATGAAGTGCCCATGAGGGTTGTGCCAACCCTATGGACAACAGGAATACCAATAAGGACAGCAAGACCATTATTCTTTCTCCATTTGGCTTTTTCGTTGGATCTCAACACTCAATTGCTGTATTTGTTTCGTTAAATTTCTCACCTCTTCTATGTTGCCCTCATGTTGCGCCATCATGGCTTTCCGCAAAAGATCGCGCCCTTTCATCAGGTCTGCTTCCGCGGCAGTTTGAATTTCCGGAGAAGCCAGAGTCCCTCCAAGGGCGGCTTTGTGAAAGGCATCCCATGCCTTATCCATGGAATGGCCGGCATCATGGATAAGATGTTGGGCTTCGGCGACTGTATCGTGAGTCGGCTGGATTGGCTCGGCTGCTGCGGGGACTGAGATGGTGACTAGCAGCAAGATCGCAATTGGCAATAGGTGTTTCATGACAACCTCTTATTAAGAATGTTCGCCTCAATCTTCTTTGCCGCCACTCCATTTCAGGAATTTTTTGAGAGGGTGCGATCATGTTGACTTCCTCAGACGTATTTTGGGTAAGCTTCGGATTCTGGTCTCCACCCGGGGACACCCCATTCGCACTGTCTCCTGGTTTCTTACTGAAAGGAATGACCGAGAAGCTGGGTTCTCGTTGAACTACTTGATTGTGCTTGCCAGCATAGGACGGCTCGCAAAGAGTGATGGGTGACGAGGCAGATCATGATGATGCTGCCTCGTCAGAATCTCATCCGAAATGCTTACATCTGCTTCTTGATGACCTCTCGGGTGGCCTTGTACTCCGCATTATCCGGGTCCTCCTGGAGGGCTTTCTCTATTGAATCAAGTGCATCCTTCCACTTTTCTTCTCCCATGCTGATCAGAGCATGCATGAAGTGATATTGCACGTACTGCTCCGGTTCTTTGGTGGCTGTTTTGGCACACCGGAATCCCAGGCCCACGCCGTAGCTGTTGTTCATAGGTTGATTCCAAAACCGATGCGTGGTGGTGACACTCGTGCCTGGGGCATTCCAAGACCCGCCGCGGATCACTCTCTTTTCACCGGTCGTGAGCCGATCAACATACAGACCGGTTCCCCCGAGCCATACCGGTTTTTCGGGACCCGTCGTATTCACGGTGAATGGGCCCTTCTCATAAAACCGGGGATCATACCAATCATAGACCCACTCGAAAGCATTCCCGGCCATATGATGGAGCCCATAGGGACTGGCTGCTTCAGGGAGAGAGTCGACCGGCATGGTGGAAGGTTGATTCCTTCCGAAATTGGCGAGCTTGGGGTCGAGCTGGTCTCCCCACGGATACCTGAGTCCCTGCGGCCCACGTGCTGCATTTTCCCACTCGGCCTCGGTGGGCAGGCGTGCCCCCTTCCATTCACAGAAGGCCGTTGCATCATTATAATTGACTCCCACTACTGGCTGATTAGGCTTGTTGAGACGAGGGTCGTCCCAGTAGGCGGGCGCAGGATGATTGGTGGCCTTCATGAATTCCTTGTACTCGCCATTGGACACTTCATATTTGTTGATCATATAAGAGCCCAACTCAACCTGGTGTGCAGGACCTTCATCATGGAAAGCTTCCGCAGACCAGGGTCTTAACTTCCCACCCTTGGCCGAAGTTGGCATGACCTTATCGATTCCCATTATGAATTTGCCGGATGGAATATGGACCATCTCGTTGGCGAGCACAGACCCGAATGACATGAGAACGGCCGGAACGATGAGTGCGGATGCGAACAATCGAATTTTGAGTTGATCGCCGACTTTTCTTGTTTCAGCGAGTGAGTTTTTGAACTTCATCACTTCATACCTCCCAGGTGGATCATAAAATTAATAATAGATTTCAATTGTGACACTCTGTCGCATGAACCGCCGGCCCGGCCTGCACATTACACACAGACATCATTACCTCCTTGCTCTCTGAATCCCTTTGTCTATCGGTCGATGTTTTATTTCGCCTCATTTTGAGTTATCCGGGCTGGCACCGGGTGTCTGCTGGGCCTCAGGATCCTCCCATTTGTCGGTTGCAGGATTATAGACCTGCCCCCTGAGTGCAAAGTTCCGTTGATAGGCAATAATCTTCCAGATCTCCTGATCAGATAACTTTTTGGACCAGCCCTCCATGGTAGTCATGGGAATTCCCTCTTCGATGCGCCAAAACCAGTAGGAATCGGAAAATCTCCTGACTCTTCTAGGATCAGTGAGATCAGGGGCACCTCTCTTGGTGGGTTTCCCATCCCTCCCGTGACATTTCGCACAATTCACGAATGGTTTCGTTACACCCTGATACAGTAGGCGACCTTCCGACAAAACCACTGAGTCATTCCACCATCCTTTTGGCATGTGTTTGTCGGCGTATTCAAGCGGAACGTCTAAGGTTGGTCGCGAAGAAGTGCCTCCTTGACCGCAGCCTATTATAAGGAATACGGCTAGGTAAGTGAAATATAAAAAATTGCTTCGCTGCATCATTATTGAGTCTGTGGATAAATTTTTGATTAGAGAAAAGTTCATGGCCGCTATTTAGAAATTGATCCGTAAATACAAAGGAAATTTTATTTTTTGAGATTTTTTGATCCGTGACTTCATAGATGAATGAAAATTGAATTTCTGTCTCCTTTACTTCGATTCATCCTTTTGAAATGACCTGCAGATTGGCAAATTGACGTCTATTCTTGGGCTTCGGCTGGGGCAGGGTCTTTGATAGTCGGTGCTTCATGATTACCGGGTCAATCACATCACCGCACTGGAGACACTTAGCCACTGGTATTTGAAAATCGCAGGTGCCCTCGTCTGGGGAAATGCAAAACGTGCTAACTAAGAGGCCCCCGCATCTCATGCATGTCGGTCGTGTTCCAGGGTCGGCAATAGATCCGTCAATTGAGCCAGTGTTCTGGAGTGTGATTTGAAGATCCATTTTAGCACCTCCCTTAAAAGATTGACGTAATTGAATGATCATTCATTAATGTTTGTCTATTGTATGTTTAAAGTTTTATCACTTAGTATAATGTTTGTCAAGTGTTAATGTCTAAATTTTTGACATACATTAGACTCTAATTGTATTTTCTTAGAATGGCACTGTATAGAATTCAACGATTTTCAAAACTTACGGGAATTTCGACACATGTGATACGTGCTTGGGAAAAACGTTATGGTTTAGTAGATCCAACTAGGGGAGCCAATCGCTATAGGCTCTACAAGGATGAAGATGTTCGACTGTTCAGATACCTGAAATCACAAGTCGATCAGGGGATGAGTATCGGGCAACTGGCAGAGACCGGCCGGGAAACACTCCTCAGGCTAGCTCAACAGGACTGGGTGAGATCCGCGGCTGAGACACCGCATTCCGAGGGCCTCATCTCCGAATTGATTCAGGCGATCCAGGAGGGAAATCGGCTCATCTTTCAGCGAAAACTGAATGGCGCATTGGCTGTCATCCCGTTTGAGGAAGCGTTGCACCGATTCCTGCTTCCTCTACAGGAGAGGGTGGGCCAGCTATGGCATGACGGCGTGATGGGGGTCGCCCAAGAGCACTTCGTCTCAAACCAGGTCAAGCAGAAAATCTTTTCGGCCCTGAATCAATTTCAATTATCAGAGGGAGATCCGCATGTGGTTGTGGCTTGTCCGGCCCAGGAGTGGCACGAGATTTCGGCCATGACGGCAGCCTACCTCTGCGCGGTGCGTGGATGTCGCGTACACTATTTAGGGGCCAATCTTCCGATTCCCGAACTGGCGAAATTCTGTGAACAGTTCCGCCCATCGTATGTTCTCCTTTCCCTGACGGTTGACCGTACCCTCACGGAGGCCAGGATGATGGTCAAGGAATTAACTTCACTCGTTAAACCCCTCGCACCCATTGGCGTAGGCGGACAATTTGCGCAAGCCCATTCCTCTCTCTTTTTGAATGAAAAAATCACGGTCTTTTCAGACATGTCATCCCTTGATGCCTTCGTACACTCTCTTCCTCACTAAAGAGTTTTCTTCATCCTCAGTATCAACTTTTTGATGGCTTTTCCCGTGCAGCAATTTCCTTACTGATATTTCTTCTTTTTCTCTCTCTTTCTCTCCATCTCTCGTTGGACATGCTTTGGTTTGCCAGTCTGTGCATTCATAATCATGGCGATGGAATCCGGATTTCATGATCAGAGTTCAATTTTCAAATGCGTTGGAGAACCCGATAGTCATTTCTGAACTTCAGAAGCAAACCAAACAGTTCCGCAATCATGAAATCACGCTATAAATTTTCAGGGGAGTGGGTCCTGTAATTAGACCGAACTTCTGGCCTTTTAGAAAATGGAGAAAGCAAAAAAAGATGCGTTGATTAATGACTGAGCTGGGCTCCTTGGCGGCCGGAACGGGTAAGCAATACATCGAAAATTAGGTAATGGAATGGCTTGAGGCTGATAGAGGACAGAGTGAATTTTTCTTCTCAATCTGAACGAGTTTCCTGTCTAGGGTTTCAGAGTAAAAATACGTATAAATAAATTATGTCTAATGTTTTATTAAACATTGTTTGATGTTGTGGAATGTTTGACAGTAAATTGGGGGTATGAAGAAAGTTAAGGGAGCTGAAGTGGAGAATTCGGTTATCCCCAACCTTTCAAAAATTTATCACTCACAACCCACAGGAGGACTTATGAAGAATTTCCATTTAAACAGTTCCAAATTATTACTTATGGGAACTCTCACTCTTGCCATGGCTTTTCCGGTTCTGGCGGCCAAGGGGCCGACCACAGAAATTGTCATGAAGGGGAATGGCTATCACATTAACACCACTGGCCCATCCGGCACATTGACCCCGGGGTTTACTATGGATGCCGGCATGACCAACACCATCACCTTAAAAAATGAAGATATGACCCCCCATGAATTTGTCTCTAAGTCCTTCCAGCACATGGATGTGGAGGTATCTGGGGAGGCCGAGATGGTGAAGGACGGGGCCGCTAGCGGTTGGAAGATTATGCCGGGGCAAACCGTGGTACTTAAAGTCACCCCCAAAGTGGGGGAAAACTTTGGAGGCAGCTGGGATGTCTTCTACTGCCCCATCCACGGAAAGGGCAGTATGAGGGGTGAAGTGATTGTCGCAGATTCCAGGACTGGGACCGGCGCCTTCTAACCTTCAGACTAAATGGCAATGAAAATGGGGTCTCTGGATCACATCAATTCAGGGGCCCTGTTCTCTTTATACCTTCGATAGGTGTAATTGATTCAACCCTATGGGTCTGCCCCATATTTGACATCAGTTTGGTTGTCTGATAAAAATATCAAAAAGTGACGATGACGTCGCTTTTCAATTTACATGAAGATTTTGGACAATGGGCGTCCAATTCCTGAGAGGGGATTGGGCGTTTTTTTTATTTATTTTAGTCGAATGCGAAAAATGGGTGATGGGTCGACGGAACTGACACTTTGAATCGACAATCTTTCTAAACGAACGGTTTAGCCATCAGGTAAGAAACAGCATTCATACTCCATCATTCGAGGAGCGAACGGTGGGGAAGGTGGCAAAGGCGCCACTGCCCGGGCAAGGCGGAAGAATCCGACCGTAGCTCAGGCAGTTGGCGCTTTTTTTTTGACAACCGAACACCTGGTTAAGGAGAACGTCATGCATACGGTGGATGTCGAACGGATGGTTCAACTGGCAGAAAGAAAAGTGGGGTACTTCCGAAGCAATCCCATCGGATACCTCGTCTTATCCGCCCTGGCCGGCATTTATCTCGGGTTTGGAATTTGTTTGATTTTTAGTGTCGGAGCTCCATTCTGGGCCGGAGGTTCTGCCGGGTTGAAACTTGTGATGGGCGTGTCATTTGGCATTGCGCTCACCCTCGTCATTTTTGCGGGATCGGAGCTATTTACCGGAAACAATATGGTGTGTGCCCTTGGTGCCCTGGCGAAAGCCATCACGATGAAAGAGGTCGGGCTGATTTTTTTCTGGTCGTTTGTGGGTAATCTCGCCGGATCATTGGGATTGGCCTGGTTGGTCGCGTATTCAGGGGTGGTGGGAAAGGCCCCGCAAAGCGATCTATTGCTGCACGTGGCATCCCTTAAAATGAATCTATCGATGGGGGAACTGTTCATTCGGGGGATTCTTTGCAACTGGCTTGTGTGTTTGGCGGTGTGGTCGGCTGCCCGCACGACCAATGATGCCGCCAAGATCATGCTGATTTTTTGGTGCCTCTTCGCGTTCATCGGAAGCGGGTTTGAACACAGCATTGCGAATCAATCGCTCTTAGGAATCGCCTTATTCCTTCCCCATGGTCCGGAGGTTTCCTGGGCCGGGTTTTTCTGGAATCAGATGTGGGTGGTATCCGGAAATATCGTCGGTGGGGTCGTGTTTATGGGAGGTGCTTATTGGATCATCAGTCCTGTGCGTGGGTGGATCAGGAACACAGAAAGGATTGTGGAAGGTGTGGCGCCTGAATCGTCACGGCCCATACATCTACCAGCAGAGGGGAAAATATTGTCTCAGCCCCTAGCTGTTCGGAGAAATTAGATAATATCAAGGAGTTTGACCAAATCGAGAAAGGAACGGGAAGGGATTCTGATGAATAAGATTGAAGTGCTCAAGGGGGAAAAAGACGGCTTGGACATCAAAGAGGATATTGCCCGATATGCCGAATTAGGGTGGGAGGCGATCCCGGATGAAGATATTCAACGGCTGAAATGGTATGGATTATTTTTGCGAAATCCCACGCCGGGATACTTCATGATTCGCGTGCGGATTCCAGGAGGAAGAACCACGTCGGTCCAGATGCGCACATTGGCGCACCTCGCGAACACCTTTGGAAACGGCGTGTTGGATCTGACAACCCGTCAGCAGTTTCAATTACGCCATATGAAGATTGAGCATGTACCGGAAGTGTTTCGTCAAATGGAAGAGGCGGGCTTGTGCTCGTTGCAAACCGGCATGGATAACGTCCGCAACATCATGACGTGTCCCGTAGCCGGGTTGACGCCGCAAGAACAACTGGACGCCACGGATCTGGTCAAGCGGCTCACAGAAGAATTGGTAGGGCATCGGGCCTATTCGAATCTTCCCAGAAAATTTAACATGGCGATTACCGGCTGCCTTGACAATTGTTTACATCTTGAAACACAAGATCTGGCTCTGGTGCCCGCGACGGTCGAGGGGGAGGGCAACGCGATCACCGGATTTAATCTGTTGGCCGGAGGCAAACTTGGATCCGGCGGGTACCGCATTGCCACCCCACTTGACGTGTTCGTAACTCCCCGGGAAGTCGTGGCGGTGACAGGAGCCATCCTTCGCGTCTTTCGGAATCATGGATGCCGGGACTCCCGCACCACTGCCAGACTGGCGTTTTTGTTGGATGACTGGGGCGAAGAGCGGTTTCGTCTGGAAGTTCAGCGGGAAGTGGGATGGGAATTATCACGAGCGGGGACCGATGTACGGAAGTCGTCCGTCAACGATCATATGGGTGTCTATCGGCAAAAGCAGTCAGGCTTAAACTATGTGGGGCTTAAAATTCCCGTCGGCCGGATTCAGGCGGATGATTTACACGGAATAGCCGGTCTGGCTGATACCTACGGTACCGGGGAACTCCGCCTGGCAGCCAATCAAGCGGTCATCATGCCCAACGTTTCGGACCGCGTGTTGGGAGACCTGACGGAGGAGCCTTTATTACAACGCTTTGTTTACAATCCCACACCGGTACAAAAGGGCCTGGTCAGTTGCGTGGGGAGCGACTACTGCAACCTCGCCGTGATCGAATCGAAAAGTCGGGCGGTGGAAACCGCCAAACGCATTGAAGCGATGATCGGCACGGAGATGAAGCCCATCACCATGCACTGGTCGGGATGTCCGGCAGGCTGCGGAAATCACCTTGTAGCCGATGTCGGTTTGTTGGGGAAAAAGGTCAGAATTAAAGGTCAGATTATCGAGGCCGTGGATATTTTTGTCGGTGGCCGTTCCGGCCCCGATCCCAAGCCTGCCATCAAATTATTAGAGGATGTCCCGTGCGATACCCTGGCGGAGGTCCTAAGCGGAATTCTTCCGTACCACTCTCGAGAGAAAATGCATCGTACAAAGGCCAAAACCATCAATAAGCGTAGCGTATCTCGGCGGCCCATTGATCCAGAAAAGACAACAAGCAAAAGGAACGACACCGCGGCTACGTTACTTACCTCACCAAGTATGAATTAAGTTCCAATCTGTTTGAACTTTTCTGCCATTTATCGGGTAGACGTAGCACGGTCTCAACGCTATTCTGATATTATGTCCATATTACCTGCCTTTTAAAGGACATGATTAAGCTTCTTGCCAAACTGCTCCGCGTTCTGAATTCAGAAACCGATCCAGGGCAAATTTCTTTGGGATTGTGTTTTGCGATGATCGTGGGGCTCACCCCATTTATGAGCTTGCACAATCTCTTTGTGGTCCTGCTGGTATTGGTTCTGCGTGTGAATCTATCGGCTTTTCTGTTGGGGCTGGCGCTGTTTACGGGGATTGCCTATCTGCTTGATCCGCTCTTCCACCGGCTTGGGTTGGCTGTTCTGACCGCTCCGTCCCTGGCAGATCTTTGGACCTCTCTCTATCAATCGGTGTGGTGGCGACTGGAGCATTTCAATAATTCTATTGTGATGGGCAGCCTGGTGTTTTCCGTTGCGATGTTCGTTCCTGTTCTTCTGCTTTTGAACCTCCTGATACGTCGCTATCGCCAACATGTCATGGCCTGGGTTCAGAAAACACGGATCATGCAAATGTTTAAAGCCAGTAAGTTGTATCAGACCTATGAAACCCTTTCGTCATGGAGGCCAGGCTGATGACGAAATGGATTCGGTGGTGGGGGCTTGGGGCATTTGTGGTGTTTGCGGCCATTGTGTGTGGTGTGTGGATATTTTTTGTGGATGAATGGGTGAAAGGTGCAATTGAAAGTGCGGGGACCAAAGCTGTGGGAGCCAAGGTGGAGGTCGATGCGGCCGATCTCAGCCTGTTTCCGGCAGGACTCTCCTTGACCGGACTGCAAGTGACAAATCCCAAGATGCCCATGACGAATGCGGTGGAAGTGGCCACGGTGACGATGAATCTAGACGGACTGAACCTGTTTCGAAGAAAAGTCATTGTTGAGGAAATGACTGTGGAAGGGGTTCGATTGGATACTCCCCGAACCACTTCCGGCGCCGTTCAGCCGGTCTCAGATGTGTCTCCTGAAGAGGAGTCCGGGATGTTTTCTCTTGCTCTTCCGGCTCTGGAAGTGCCTGACGTGAAAAAAATTTTGGAGAACGAAGATCTGGAAACTCTCCGGTTGATTGAAGCGCTGAAGGGGGATATGCAGCGGGAACAGGAAGCGTGGGAATCACGACTGAAGAATTTACCGGGAAAAGCTCAGCTGGCCCAATATGAGGAACGCGTAAAAAATTTAAAAAAAGCGGGGAAGGGTGGATTGGAAGGCTTGCTGGGAGGAGTTGGCGAAGTGCAAGCGTTGAAGCAGGATATTGAACAGGAAATTGAATCTCTCACAGGCGCCAAAAAGGATTTTGAAAAAACGATGGCGTTGTTCCGTACTCGGTTGAAGCAGATTCAAACCGCACCACAACGGGATATTCAACATCTCAAGGCTAAATATAATTTGTCTCCGCAAGGATTGGCCAATATGAGCCAAATGCTATTAGGACCTCAGATTAGTTCGTGGGTTCACCAGGGGGCGTTTTGGTATGCGCGAGCGAAACCGCTTCTGGAAGGAGCAAGGACCGTGGGTGGGGAGGATGGTCCTCAGGTGGACAAGCCTTTGCGGGGGAAGGGCCTGGATGTGCATTTCATGGAAGCGAATCCGCTCCCGGACTTTTTGATTCGTTTGACGAAGGTATCAATCGATTTAGACTTAGGGGAGTTGGCAGGGACTGTTCGCAATATCACCACCGATCAACCGACGTTGGGACAACCCACGACATTCGCTTTTTCCGGTGACCGGTTAAAAGGAGTCCAGTCTGTTGCATTGGAAGGGGCGCTCAACCACGTGGAGCCCGCCGATTCCAAGGATCAGTTTATGGTGCAGGCGAAAGGATATGAACTCACCGATCTCGCATTATCCAAAGATGCCAAATGGCCGGTTACCCTGACGAGCGGGATGAGCGATATCAATGTGAACACGGAACTCATAGGCCAGGCCTTGACGGTTCATGGCGCCGGGAATCTTCGTGGCCTTCACCTGTCTGCAGGAAGGGAGGATGATCCCAATCCTTTGACTCAAGCGCTCAGCTCTGCCGTGACTGATATTTCCCAGTTGTCTATTCAGGCCGATGTGACGGGGACATTGGACCAGCCTGATGTCACGATATCCTCCGACCTGGATCGTATTCTTCAGGATGCGGCCGGCAAGATGGTAAATGAATTGGCTGCGAAGTTTGGTGCTGAGCTTCAGACGGCCATCTCGGCGAAGATTGCAGAACCGATGCAACAACTCAAGAAAAATTTATCCGGGTTTGAACGAATTGCCGGTGAGTTGACGGAGCGGGTCACGCAGCATAATGAGGTGCTCAAGAGTCTTCTGGAAAAAGGTCTTCCCAAGAAAGGCCTAAAGGATCTTCCCGGCGGATTCAAACTTCCGTTTTAACTGTGACCTCAAATGTGTATTATATTTCACAAAGCTTATTGTAGGCGTCCAAGGCTGCCACTTTGTAGCATTCCGCTAGCGTTGGATAATTGAAGACTGTCGTGAGGAAATATTCCAGCCCCCGTTCGGTATGAAGGATGGCCTGTCCGATGTGAATCAGCTCGGTCGCTCCAGTCCCGATCACATGCACACCCAATAGCCGGTGATCTTTTCGATGAAATAACAGTTTCAACATGCCGTTCGGATCCCCCAGAATTGTGCCCCTTGCGATTTCGCGGTAACGGGCGACTCCCACCTCATACGGAACTTTTTCGAGCGTCAGTTGCTCCTCTGTGGCTCCCACCATAGAAATTTCCGGAATGGCATAAATACCAACAGGAAACAGGTTCGTCATCGGTGTGGCTTCCATGTCGAAGGCATAGCAGGCCGCTAAACGGCCTTGCTCGGAAGAGGTGGCTGCCAGACTTGGAAAGCCGATGACATCGCCCGCGGCTAGAATATGCGGGACAGTCGTGCGATAGTGCGAATCGACTTGCAGACGGCCACGGGCATCCACGGACAATCCGGCTTTTTCGAGTTGGAGTGTTGATGTGGATCCTGTTCGTCCGACGGAATAAAGGACCAGGCCTGAGACCAGTCGTTTTCCGGAGGCCAAATGAATCACGACTTTTCGGGAAGGTGTGGTCGCGATTTCTAACTTTTCGACAGTTTCACCCAGTCGAAAAGTCACCTGGTGATTTCGCATCTGATAAATGAGTTCATCGACGATTTCGCTATCCAGAAATTCCAGCGGTCGGATTCGTGAATCCACAAGGGTGACCTCGACGCCAAGTACGCCTAACATTGAGGCATATTCAATGCCGATGATCCCGGCTCCAACCACGGTCATGGTTCGTGGAAGCTGTTGCAGATGGATGATGCTATCACTATCGAGAATATATTGGCCGTCAATGGCAATGTTGGGTGGAGGCGTTGGTATGGTCCCCACGGCAATCAGAATGTGGGCGCTCGACAGGGTTTGTGAATGTTGGTCGGTCTGAACCAAGAGGGTATGAGGATCCACAAAGGAGGCTTCTCCTTGTAAGAATTCCACATCGTTTCTTCGTAATTGATCGTTGATCACCTCACCTTCGATGCGAATGACTTCCGCCACGCGAGTGATCAGTTGCTCGGCCGTGGGTCGTATTTTCGCGGTGTCCGACAGACGACCCCAATGTTGCTGGGGTCCGGTAAAGGACAAGACGGCTTCACGAAAGGTTTTACTGGGAATGGTTCCGGTCTCTAAACAGGAGCCGCCGCCGACACGCTTCTTTTCAATCACCGCCACGCGTTTTCCTACTTTGGCTGCTTGAATGGCCGCCCGTTGTCCGGCCGGTCCGCTACCGATACAAATCAGGTCGTATTCAAATGGTGAAGGTGGCGTGATCTGGGAGCTCATGATGAAAAAACGAAGGAGGATGCTATAACAGGTGATCGCTCAGAGCATAGCGTGGCAAAAGAAAGAAGTACAGGTCAAGCTACTTCTGGATCCTGATAGCCGCATGCTTGCTGTTGGGTACATAAGACTGTCTGAGAAGGCTTCCGCCCGCCCGTGCATGCATTGATGGCCGGTGGAAATCTGGCTTTAAAGGGGTCATACTCTTAGGAATGTATATGGGCTGTCCATCTTGATCTGTAGTGAAATTTCCCGGGATGTCGAGGAGCCTCTTTGTGAGTTGGGGACAGGCGACGCTCAAGATTTAGGGGCTCGTGTGAGCGTATGGATGATGATTTCCGGAAAGCAGAACAGCCGGATGGGAAACAGGGAGGTGCCGACTCCTCGAGAGGTGTACCCGCGCATGGATTGATATTCCCAGGGGCCTGCCTTGTAGGCTCTGGGGCAGCGGCAATGGGTAATGATGGGTTGGCTTCCTGGAAGACAGATTTGGCCTCCGTGTGAGTGGCCGCAGAGGTACAGATCCATTCCGGCAATCGAGGCCTCAGGAATAATCTCCGGGGAATGGACCAAGAGAATTCGTACGGCGTCGGTGGGCGCGAGGCGTATGGCTTTCTCCAGGTCACCGGTTTCGTAATAATGGACATCATCTAATCCGAGGAGCCAAATCGCATCCGATCCCTTTTCCAGGGATTGAGCTTCATTGAGGAGCATGCGGATTCCACACCGCTCAAGTCCGGGCACCATTTCCAACCAATCGTGATTCCCCAAAATGCCCGTGACGCCATAGGGAGCATGGATCGTGCTGACCAATGACTCCATGAGTGTCAGTGTCTTGTCATAATGGCCATACGTGAGAAAGCGAAAATCGCCCGTCATGACGCACAGGTCGTATCGCAAGGTGGACAGAGCGGTCTGAAGCGCTTGGCCTTTATCGATCATCCCTTCGATATGAAGATCCGACAAATGCAGAATTCGAAATCCATCAAAGGACTCGGGCAGGTGCGGAATCGGGACCGTGTGTTCGACAATTCGATATTGGGAGGTATTCTTGACGGCCAGCGGCCAAAGGCCGGTCGTTTTTAAGAGTGTTTTGATGAGCCAGGCAATGGCTGGAAATTCCTCCATGTGAATGTGAAGGTGATAACCTTTTAACAGGAGGGCCGAATAGTGGGCCTGCATTTCCATGCGTTGGCCTGCATGGTCAGGCCCGATACGGTCCACTAATTTGGCAAAGGCTTCTTGGTCGTGGTGATGGGTCATATGCTTGTCAGCCAAGTGGGATCAGAGGTAGCATGGGCATTATGCAACGATTAGATCTCATGAATCCTGAATTGCCCGATATCCAATTTGTCCTCATGGTATTGGCATTATGTACGGCAGATCTCGAAACGATGAATGCCCCGCATTCTGTGAGAGAGACGGTCTTCAATCGGTGTTGGGCATTGATGCATGAAAGCCCTCCGCCTGTGAAGACGCCAGAGCGGGTCCTGGATTTGACCATGAGTGATGAAGTCACGCTGGAGGCCTTGGTCCATGTGATCCGACAGACCTTCGAGGAGCATGGTTTTGTTGAGTTGACCTGGGATCATCCACCAAGTGAGCCGACGCGCGAATCGACTCCGGAAGCCCGTCCTTTGGTCGAGCGGTTAGAACAGTGGGAACCTCCTCCAGATAATTTGAATCCTCCAGCATCTTCAAACTAATTCTCTATCCTCACAGTCGAAGATTTTTTGGGCCGACTCTCTTTGATAGATGGAGGTCCTTCCTGCTCAGAGAAGGATCATCCTGTGGGCTCTGGTCCGCAATAAATAGTGGCAGTTGCCTTGAGCACAAAAATAATAGGACTGCGAAACGTGAACCTCGTGATACCTAATGGGGGGGGAATGAACAACCGCCTGGAGAACGGGCGAACAACTCAAAAGGAAATTATCCTGTGGGGTCGTGGTCGCGTAAACCCGGTGACGGACTTCCAGCGCGTCATGAGTTGACCATTTTCACCTGTTTGGGCGTGGCCGGAGAAGAGCCAAAGGCACCCAGACTCCGGAATTTCGCCTCTCGCTGTTTTCGGAGTGCTGCGGGCGACATTTTCTGTAATTGCAAGAAATGGGTGTCGAGTGCCTCGGAGACCCGGTCGGCCATGAGTTTCGCATCGCGATGGGCTCCTCCCATGGGTTCAGGTATCACCTCTTCGATGATATTGAGTTTGCGCAACTCCGGTCCCGTCATTCGTAAGGCCGTCGCGGCATCGGCGGATTTTGAGGCGTCTCCCCACAAAATAGCGGCGCAGCCTTCCGGGGAAATGACCGAATAAATGGCATGTTCGAGCATCAGAACCCGATCTGCCACACCTAAGGCCAACGCGCCGCCACTGCCGCCTTCTCCTGTGACCACGGCAAGAATCGGCACTTGCAATCTGGACATTTCAAGTAAATTTCTGGCAATGGCCTCGGCTTGGCCGCGCTGCTCCGCATCGACGCCGGGGTATGCTCCTGGCGTATCGATAAAGGTAATGATTGGTCGATTGAAGCGTTCCGCTAATTTCATGAGACGCAAGGCTTTTCGATAGCCCTCTGGTTTAGCCATACCAAAATTTCGGCGCATGCGTTCTTTTAAGGTCTTTCCTTTTTCATGACCGATGGCCATGATGGAGCGACCCTTCCATGTGGCAAACCCCCCAATGATCGCCCGGTCGTCGCCGAACAGGCGGTCACCATGGAGTTCCATAAAACCATTGGTCATGTGCTCCAGGTAATCAGAAATCGAAGGGCGCTGTGGGTGCCTGGCGATTTGGCTATGTTGCCATGGGGAAAGATTGGCATAGATCTCACGTTCAAGGTTTGCCAGTTGTTCCGTCGATTTGACGATGGCCTCCTGAACCGAGACCTTTTTGGATTTTGATTTCACTAACTTGGCGATGCGTTCTTCAAGTTCCTTCAGGGGTTTTTCAAAGTCCAGGTATTCACGCACGGACAAGCTCCTTGGTAGAGAGAAATTATTGGAAGGTGACCGTGGATGTGCCGAGGAGATGTTCCACTTCTTCTAAAAACTCCGGGGACGGAGAAATGCCAATGTCCGATAATCCTGACATGCTGGCCGTCAAGTTAGGATGCAAGTGAAACGCCAACGAAATAGGGGTCGGACCGCGGTGGCGTTCGAATATTTCCTTTAAGTCTAGCAGATTGTGGGGGGTAACGTCCTGTTCGTGGACCTTAAGGGTCACGTGCTTCACCGTTTCATTTTCTAATTGAGAGAGCGATTCGACTTTGGTGGCTTTGATTCGGGCGCCATTATCCATGAGATCGACGGTCCCGGTAATTCGAACCACCGATTCCGGCCCCAATAATTCTTCGTGTTGCTTAAAGGTCTCAGGGAAAATAATCGCTTCAACGGTTCCGTGCAAATCTTCCAATTGGGCATAAGCCATCCTATGGCCTTTTTTCGTCGTTGTAATTTTGAGACTGGAAATGACGCCGCAAACTTTGACCTCTCGGCCGTCGCCGACGTCGCGAATGGTCTGGGTGGAGCAGGTAGAAAAATGAGTGATACCAACGCTGTGACGGTTGAGAGGATGCGCGGTGATATAAAAGCCGGTCAGCTCCCGTTCATATTTAAGTAAGTCATTCTGCGACCACTCGGGAATCTGTGGAATGGCGAAACCAAAACCTTCCTGCTTGGGGGCTGCCGGCTCCGGAGCCAGTATTTCAAACAAACTGGTTTGCCCTTCCCGTTTGTTGCGTTGGACCGTCGAGGCATGCTCCAAGGCTTCATCCAGGACCTTAAACATGCTGGCGCGCGTGAAACCCATGGAATCAAAGGCTCCGACCTTGATGAGTCCTTCCAGCACCCGTTTGTTGACCTTTTGCGAATCCATGCGGCAACAAAAATCAATAAAGGATGAAAACGGGCCTTCCCTGTCTCGTGATTCTAAAATCACGTCCACGGCGTTTCCACCGACGTTCTTGATTGCCACTAACCCGAACCGGATACCCTCAGGCACGACACTGAAGTTTTTTAAGCTTTGGTTGGCATCGGGGGGCAGAATGTGTACCCCCAATTCACGGCATTCGGTAAAATAGCCGACCATTTTGTCGGTATTTCCCATTTCAGATGTCAGCAGAGCGGCCATAAATTCAGTGGGAAAATGGGCTTTCAGGTAAGCCGTTTGGTATGTCACGACCGCATAGGCAGCGGAGTGAGACTTGTTAAATCCGTAGCCTGCGAAAAAGGCCATTTGGTCAAATAATTTTTCGGAGAGTTTTTCCGAAATTCCCTTCCCTTTGGCGCCCGAGACAAACAATTCTTTTTGTTTGGCCATTTCCTCATGTTTTTTCTTGCCCATCGCCCGCCGAAGTAAATCGGCTTGTCCCAATGAAAATCCTGCCAACTGGTTGGCGACGGCCATGACCTGTTCCTGGTAGACGATCACCCCATAAGTTTCTTTGAGAATGGGTTCCAATTGCGGAGGGTCATAGACAATTTGGGAGGCGTCGCGTTTTCGTTTAATAAAATCATCCACCATGCCGCTTTCTAAGGGGCCGGGACGATAGAGCGCGAGGATAGCGATCAGATCTTCAAACGTTTCCGGCTTGATTTTAACCAACAGGTTTCGCATGCCGGAACTTTCCAGTTGGAAAATCCCTGAAGTTTTTCCAGAGCTGAGCAGCTCAAACGTCTGGAGATCATCCAAGGGCAGATTGTTGATGTCCAATGGCGGCTCATCAGGATGTTGAGCATTGACCATCCGAACTGCGTCATGAATCATGGTCAGGGTTTTGAGCCCCAGAAAATCGAATTTCACCAACCCGACTTTTTCCAGATCGGTCATCGTGTATTGGGTCACGATTTCGTCGTTACTTGTTTTGTAGAGGGGCACATGATCCATGAGGGGTTTTTGTGAAATGACCACGCCTGCCGCATGAGTCGAGGCATGTCGCGCCAGGCCTTCCAGGGCCATGGCCGTATCCATGAGTTCCTTCATTTTGGCATCTTGATCGACAAGTTCCTGCAGGCGTGGTTCCTGTTTCAGGGCATCCTGGAGAGTGATGTTGAGTTGGGTGGGAACCAACTTCGCGACCCGGTCAACTTCGGCATAGGGAAAGTCCATCACTCTCCCCACATCCCGGATGGCCGCTTTGGCCCCTAGTGTGCCAAAGGTAATGATCTGGCATACATGCGCCTCTCCGTATTTCTCAATGACATAGTTGATCACTTCGCCACGGCGGTCCATGCAAAAGTCCATGTCGATATCCGGCATGGTGACACGTTCGGGGTTGAGGAAGCGTTCAAAGAGCAGGTTGTAGGTGAGGGGATCGAGGTCCGTAATTCGCAGGGCGTACGCCACAAGGCTTCCGGCGGCCGATCCTCGCCCGGGGCCGACCGGAATGTTGCGGGACCTGGCGAAATTGATGATATCCCACACAACCAAAAAATATCCGGCATACCCCATGGCATTCAGCACAGCGAGTTCAGTGTGAAGTCGCTGTTGATAGGCTTCGGATGGAATGCCCGTTGGGCGTTCTCGTAAACGGCTTCGAAGGCCTTCTTCCGCAAGGTGCTTAAGGTAGGAGTTATGAGTCTGTCCTTCAGGAACGTGATAATCCGGCAGATAGGAGGTTCCGAACTCCAATTGAAGATCGCACTGTTCGGCCACCTGAGTAGTATTTAAGACCGCGCGGTTAAATTCCGCAAATTCCGCGATCATTTCTTCAGTGGATTTCACATATAACTGATCGGTATCAAATTTCATCCGGTTGGGATCTTTAAGCGTTTTTCCCGTTTGAAGGCACAACATGATTTCATGGGGACGCGCATCTCGTTTATTGAGATAATGGCAATCGTTGGTGCCGACCAGCGGAATGCCAAGCTTTTCATGAATCTCCAGTAACCCTCGATTCGCAACAAGTTGATGATCCAACCCGTTAGCCTGAACTTCCAGGTAATAGCGGTCCTTTCCAAAGATTGACCGATACTCATCTGCCACCCGCAGCGCCCCTTCCATATCCTGGTGGTTAATGAGCTGTGGCACCTCTCCGCTCAAACAACCTGACAGGGCAATTAGACCTTCCTGATGTTCCTGTAATAATTCCTTGTCCATGCGAGGCTTGTAATAAAAGCCTTCAAGATAGGCCTTGCTGGAGAGTTTAATGAGGTTGTGATAGCCGACTTGATTCGTGGCAAGAAGAATCAGATGGAAATATTCGTTATGCGCAAGGTGTCCTGCCCGCTGCGTGCGGTGGCCGGGAGCCATATAGGCTTCACACCCGATAATCGGCTTGACATCATGCGCTTTGGCTTTTTGATAAAAATCAATGGCGCCGAAGAGATTGCCATGGTCGGTCATGGCGACGGCGGGCATACCAAAATTCTTCACCTGTTGGAACAGGGGTGTGAGTTGGTTGGCCCCGTCGAGGAGACTATACTGGGTGTGAAGATGAAGATGAACGAATTGTGCCGGCACTCATATGGTCCTTCCGTAAAAATTCTAATGAGCACCTCGAATGAAGTCAAATGAAATCACTCTGTGAAAAACCACGCGGTGACCGTGTTTCTGAATTTTTCAAAAATTGCAAGGATAAATTGAAAGAATCATAAGGAGAATTGAAAATAAGTAATCCAGAAAAAATGGGCACAAGTATGTGGATAAATCGTGAGGATCCGATTGAACGCCAAGGGAGAGAATGCGTTAAGCAGATTGCTTATTTGGTGGGCATAGTAGTGACCGATGAAACTCCTACCACGGGTTGGGTCACAATAGAGATGTTGCGGAGAATTGGGTCACAAAAAAGATGTTCCGAAAAAAATCCTGATTTCAGAGATAAATTTTTCTCCCTGTATTCATTCGACTCTTTCTCACGCTCCCATAACTGACATGCACGAATTGTTTGTGGAAAAATTATAATGGGGAACACCCACGTTGAATAGCATGGATATCAATTGACAGAGTATCTGAAGCATTTGCTACTCAGGTAAAAGGAGGGAGAAGACATGATTCTGACAACGACGCCCAATGTTGAAGGCCAACGGATTAAAGAATATTTAGGTGTGGTGGCAGGGGAAGCCATTTTGGGCACGAATTTTTTTAGAGATTTTTTTGCCAATATTCGTGATATTGTTGGCGGCCGATCAGGGGCCTACGAAAAGGAATTGCGACGCGCGCGTGAAATCGCCTTCCAGGAAATTCAGGAAGAAGCCTTAAGGGTGGGAGCCAATGCCATTGTCGGCATTGATTTGGATTACGAAGTCATGGGAGAAACCGGGAGCATGCTCATGGTGAGTGTCAGCGGGACTGCCGTGAGGGTGGAATAAGCATTGGGTGACGGAGGACGAACTTCATATTCTCCAGCTCGGGAATAACGGAAATAGTTGAACTTGAAAATATAGATCAACGAAGTTGAGAAAGGAATTCAATATTAATTAATTTTCCCTAAATAAAAACATTGACCAGGCCGAAGCTGGACCGATAAAATATTTAAAGTAATTGAACAAGAACACGCAATTTCTCACGTTTGAGACAATTTTTAAAAAAGGAGAACTTCCATGAAGGCAAAAAAGGGTGTGATCGATTTTCTCAATAAAATTCTGACGAATGAACTCACTGCGATTAATCAATATTTTCTGCATGGCGAAATGTGTGGAAATTGGGGATATGAACAATTGCATAATGAAATCAGGAAACATTCGATTGATGAAATGAAACATGCAGAAGAACTGATTGAGCATATTCTCTATTTGGAAGGTGTTCCCAATTTGCAAAAATTGGGTACGCTTAAAATTGGGGAGACGGTTCCTGAGCAATTTAAGTCAGATTTGGCTCTTGAACGCGAAGCGGTGGTCCTTCTCACCGAGGCCATCGGCCATTGTGCCACAGTGGGCGATTTCACCACTCGCGCCAAGTTGGAAAGTATTATTAAAAGTGAAGAAGAACATATCGATTGGATCGAAACGCAAATGGAAACAATCAAGCAGGTGGGTGTAGAAAATTATCTGGCCCAACACATGCACGAAAAATAGGCGCTTCCATTTCTGAAACTTTATAGGGCTTTCCGGGGTTGCCGATGGCATTCTGGAAAGCCCTGTTTCATGTCATGGAGGAGGGGTGAGTCTATCGTAAAAGGGAGTGTTGAATAATAAAGATTTTCACGGACAAATTTGCCCAGGATTAGATTTCTCATCAAAGGCTCCGGGTCGGTTCAAAAAAGTCCGTCCAGCAAGGCCGCAGCCGTTTTTACGCGCGGAGCGTACGCGTAGTACGTGAGCACGGAAAAATGGCGAGAACGCCGGTGGCGGCTTTTTTCAACAGACCCTAAAACTGTTTGCAGAGGAGCCTCTTGCAAATCTGTCGAAGGCGATCGTTGACCTGCCGTTATGCGGGGAAAAACCACGTTATCCCACCCATGAACATCCGTGGAGTGCCGGGGACAAAGTGAATATCGGCAACACCTCCGGCGGGTTCTCCGGGAAGACGGGACTCATAATAAAATTGGGCCTGACGCCAATCGGTATCGGTCAAATTGCGGATGCTAAAAAATGCCTCCAGTCGTCCGGTTGGTGGCGCAAGAGGGATTTTGTAGCGAAGAACCAGATCGAAAATCGTAAATGGTTCCAGTTTCACGCTGTCATCTTCCGTGCCGGCACGGCTTCCCACCGTCAACATTTGCAACGTTCCCGATAGTCCAATCGGGAAGCGGGCTGTGACGGATGAAAACGCGGTGAACTGCGGCGCCAAAGGGACGGCATCCCCCGTTTTTCGAAACTCGGCATGGGTATACGTGATATCTCCTCGAATGGTGAGCCAATCCATCGGGGTGATTCGAGAGCTGAATTCTGTTCCCAGGCGACGCGTCTTTCCTCGCGGTTCCGTGGTCCCTTCATCCCCCACGAATACCAATTCAGATTCCAGATCCAACAGCCAAAATGTGGCCAGAAATTCGGACCAGTTCCATGGGCGGCTCCTGATCCCGATTTCATAGCCAATAGCTCGGGTTAAGCTGTTAGTCGATGGATTTTCCACGGCCTCCCGCGCATCATTGCTGTGAAAACCGGTTCCCACATTTAAGAAAAATTCCGTCTGGTACCAGGGACCAACAATGAGATTGGCTTTTCCGCTGGCGATGGCATTTGAGGCTGTCCCGTTTGGTCTTTCTGAGCAATCTGCCCCGCAACGATCTTTCACATGATACGTGAAGACATCAACACGGCCGCCTCCTACAAATCGCATCCAGGGAAGAAATTGAAGATCCAACCTCAGATAGGGAGAATAAGAGGCCTCGAAAATGTCTGATTCCTGTGTGATCGCCAGGGACGAGCGTTTCTGTTGCGTGCCCAAACGCACCTGGATTTGATCAAAGCGTGTCTGAAGTCCTGCCGTCATGGTGCCTTCATAATCGAGCAGGCGAAAAATCTGCCGATAACCGATATCACTTCCGGTCAACCATCGTCGGTCGGTCTGTTCAATCCCGTCACCATTGACCGGATCATGAAGATAAAACGTGAAGTTGCTGAACAGGGACAGGTAATAATATTGAGCCCACAGATTGGCGAATACCGTCCCCCCGCCGGGTAGATCGTAATGGTAATCCAATCGACCGGTGCTCCGTAACGATTTGCCGCCTTCTGAAGGGTCAAGGGAACCAAAGCGGTCCACCCCTCCGGACCTTACGTCCCGTAAAGGAATCTGGCCTGACCCGTTCCATCGTCCATAATATTGGGAAAGCGTCACACTGAGTTGGGATGTGGCTGAGGGATCAAACGTCAGTTTCGCCAGCCCGTTGTATCGGGTATTGCGATTGACAAAATCATAGGGGCCGTCGGTGTAATAAAATTCTCCCGCAAAAAGGGTGCGGAATCTATCGTGAGTGGGAGAGGTCATGAACAGATGTCGTTGGGTATTGAAATTACCTCCGGCGGATTGCACCATGGTTTGGGGAACCGACTCACGGGTGACATAATTGGCAGCGCCGGCAGTGGCAAAGTCCCCATACTCCACATGGTAGGGTCCTTTTTTGACGGTAATTTCCTCAATGGTTTCCGGGATAATGAAATTCAAGTCCCCGTATCCTTGCCCATGCGCATGGCTGCGCATGTTGATCGGCATGCCATCCACGTGAAGGGCCAGGTCTGTGCCATGATCGGCGTCAAAGCCGCGCAGGAGAAACTGGTCAGCCTTTCCGGCGCCGCCTGAATGTTCCAAGGTAATAAGGCCGGGAGCCAACCGCAATAAGTCCGCAGGCCGCCCTTGAGGTTGAAGCAGGATATCCTCATTGAGAATGATTCGATTGGAAGAAGCCGCAATGGGGCGTTCTCCAACGACCTGCACCTCTTCTAAAACCGTGACGTCCTCCTGGTCATGGCCTGATGCCGAACCGGCCCAAAAGAGGCTGAAGAGAATACAGGCCGGTGAACATACCGCCAGCGTGTGAAGATACCGCCTACCCATGGAATTGGTAAAGAAAAAACGAGTGTGGGGGCGAAGGAGAAACTGGTTAGTGACACGAAAGTTAAATTAGTAGCACGACTTTTAGCAAGGTCCGCTCATATTGTCAATCCAAAATCGCGCGGCAAACGGCATGGGGGGAGAGGAAGCTATGCGGTGTGACAGAAAAGTCTTGAGAGGAGGAATGAGGCCTATTTCACGGCTTTTCCCGTGGTCGTCATCGTGAGTTGTCCATGCTTGACTCCTTTGGTTTTAATCAACAGATTGGCTAAATCGACGAGGGCTGAACTTCGCCCTCTGACCACAATGACTTCCAGACAATGGTCGTGATCCAAATGCACATGCAGATTCGAAATGATTTGCTTCCCGTATTCGTGCTGATGGTGAGTTAATTGCTGCAGCACATCTGATTGATGATGGTCATACACGAGGGTAATGGTGCCGACAGTCTCTTTATTTCCGCCCCATTCTTCCCCCACAAGCTGATTGCGGATGAGGTCTCGAATCGCCTCAGAGCGATTCTGGTATCCTTTCCGGTTGATGTGTTGATCAAAAGCGGCAAGGAGTGTTTCTTCAAGGGAAACTCCAAAGCGGACCAATTGACTCATTGTCATATTCCTTCCAGGCAGATTTTGAGATGCCTCCTATCCTATGGCCTTTTCTGTAAAAAGACAATTGATGGGCCGGACGAGAAGACCGGTCCGAACATCATGACAATCGATCGGCATAAAAAGCCGAGGAGGATGTGAAGTCGCGTTGATGAAGGCGGGGTGCGTGAAGACTTGAGATAAGATTCGTTAATGCCAGAGCGCGGATCCTGAGGAAAATGCTATCGCGATCCCCAGAATGGTGGTCATCACCGCCACGCAAGCCTGAAGCCCGTTATGGAGCCATGTCAGGGATCGGGCTGAGTACCAAAAGGGAATAGCCATGACCACGGACAGGAGGCCCATGCCGAGTATCGATCCTAACCCGAACAGAAGGATATACATGATGGCTTGGCTCATGGACAGGGTGGCGTTCAGCGTTAAGAGGATCAGCGCGGCTGATCCGGCCATCCCGTGCATCAGGCCTATCAGCAACGCACGATAGGGAAAACCATGTGCATGATCATGGGACGTATTATCAGGGTGTGTGGGTTCGGTATGGGCATGGGCATGAAAGTGAGGAGGGCGATCCGGATGTTGGTGAACATGAAAATGAATCCGGTTTTTGAGTAGTCGTCGGAACACGTCGAGTCCCAGACCTATTAACATCAAACCCACCATGAGTTCCAATCCTGCAGCGAATCGTTCGGGAATGATACTGCCCAATAACAAAACCAGCGAACTGAAGATCAACAACGTCAGTGTGTGCCCCAATCCCCAGACCATCCCCTGTTTGACGGTTTGTGAGATCGATCCACTTCGGGTGGCTAAAGAGGCTACGGCGGCAGCATGGTCGGCTTCACAAGCATGGCGCATACCCATTAAAAACCCTAATCCAAGAATACTGAGCATCATAATCCTTTGTAATCCGGGCAAGACGGTCGGTGTTGGTGAATCCATGGGTGCCGGGCTGCGACCCCTTCTCCCCTTGGAACGGAAAGCTTGAGGGAACGAACCGTGGCGTTTCCCATGTTGACACCGTGTAGGGAATTGTCCATGTAAGATGACCCGTCAAATGCAAAGGCTTTTTCCGGAGATTGTTTAATGGTTTCCATATCAATCATAAACGGGCTTCTGTGGTTTGGAGAATTGCTTTGGTTCTGAGGTGAAAATCTCGAAAAAGTTTCAGACATTGGAAAAGCCCCATGAAGGACACTTGGCAGTATATAACATATTTCTCACAGCAAGCCGAGTAAGGCCGGTTAGAGAAGAGTTTGTGATTGTGGTGTCGGCAAAGGTGTGGGGGATGATTCGTGAATGAATGAGGTGATCATGGCGCAATTCTTTTCAACCGAAGCGGCGACACCCGGGCTCAGATTGGCTCCAAAGGTGGTATCGAACACTTCAATGAGAAAGACGGTGATATCTTGGGGGAACGCATCTTGAAAGATGATCCGCCCGGCATGGACGGCATGATCCCAGCGAAAATTATGCGGATTGAAATTTGGTGGAGGCCGTTTTATTAGGTCACGGCCGGAGAGGTGAAAAATGGTGCCCGGTTCGGAGTCGCTGGAGCAGGCATCGATCATAGTCAGCTTGGCGGCCCCTTGAGCCTGAAACAGCACATCGATCCCATTGGTGCCTGCCTCAATAATTTGAAGATCGGATTGAGGATGTTGGGAAAAATATGACTGGAGTCGGTGAGCCACAACGACTCCTATCCCGTCATCCTTTCGATAGAGATTCCCGCATCCAATGATCACATGCATCCGTAAAGTGTAGGAGCATGTTGAGGTGTTCGGCAATGGTCGTCCGGATTTCACAGGAAGAACCGGAGACCAGAGAGTCGAAAAGAGAGGCGCTCCGGGTTACTTACCTAACGCCCGATCCAGATTGAAGGCGGCGCTGATGAGGGCGAGATGCGTAAAGGCTTGCGGGAAATTGCCGAGGGCCTCACCGTGATGGCCGGTTTCTTCGGCATACAGCCCTAAGTGGTTGGCATATCCGAGCATTTGCTCAAACACAAGACGGGCTTCTTCTAAGCGATTGCGATCCGCCTGTCCGGCGCGGGTCATGGCTTCTACGAGCCAAAACGTACAAAGATTGAACGTGCCTTCCTCTCCGTCCAGTCCGTCCTGAATTTCGGATAAATTATACCGATAGACCAGTCCGTTGGAGACCAGGCCTCCTTGTTCCGGCTTCCGGTTGATGGCATCCAGGGTCTTGAGCATACGGGGGTCGGTAGGTGAGACAAAAAACACCAGGGGCATCACTAAATTTGCGGCATCCAGCGAAGAGCTTCCATATCGCTGGATAAAGGCTTGTCGATCTGAATCCCATCCTTTGGACATGATTTCTTCATAGATATTATCCCGGGTCTTCAGCCACTGTTCGCGGTCTGCCGGGAAGGACCGTTTTTCGGCCAGGCGCAGCCCACGGTCCACGGCCACCCAACACATCAATTTGGAATAGACAAAATGTTGCTGGCCCCCGCGCACCTCCCATATGCCCTCGTCGGTGCGCTGCCAGTTGTCGCAGACCCAATTGATCATGCGCCGAAGGTGTTTCCACAGGTCGTACGAAATAGGAGTGCCGTACTTATTGTAGAGGTACACGGAATCCATTAATTCACCGTAAATATCGAGTTGGAGTTGATTATAGGCGCCATTTCCCACTCGGACCGGTCGTGAACCCCGATAGCCCTCGAGATGAGCCAATGTTTCTTCGGTGAGTTGGTGGTGCCCGTCAATCGCATACATCAGTTGTAAGGATCCGTCAGGATTCAATTCATGACAACGGGCTTCCAGCCACTGCATGAAGGCCGAAGCTTCTTCAGTAAATCCGATACGCAATAATCCATACAAGGTGAAGGCGGCGTCCCGGATCCAGGTATAACGATAATCCCAATTCCGAACCCCGCCGATCTCTTCAGGAAGACTGCAGGTTGGAGCGGCGACAATGGCCCCGGTTGGCTGGAACGTCAACAGTTTAAGAACCAGCGCAGAGCGGTGGACCATTTCCCGCCAGCGACCGGTGTACGTGCATTTCGACAGCCATCGACGCCAATAGTCGACCGTGTGCTTAAATAATTCTTCGGCTTGTGTTTCTGGACATGAGGTGCTTTGGGTATGGCCCGATTCGACCTCTTGAAGACAAAAATCGATTTCTTCCCCTTCTTGAAGGGTGAATTCGGTGAAAATTCCGTCGCCATCCTGTATCAGTGGAATCGTGGATCCAAGTCGAAGCGTCAGGCGGGAGGATTGGAAGCGAGCTCCATCTTTGGTGATCGTGAGTGTATGGGTATCTCGACCATAGTTGAAGGCCGGACGGCATTCAAGACGAAAGGTCATCGATTTTCTAATGGCTTGCACGCGGCGGATCAACCCGTCCCGGGTGCAGTCAGACGTGCGAACCCCGACCGGCATAAAGTCGATCATCCGCCCTACTCCTGCCGGAGTATGAAACCGGGTCACGAGGACATTGGTGTCCGGCCAATAATATTGTTTGGACTTCACCCCGTCCGGAACGGGAGCGATTTTAAACCTGCCACCTTTGGCATCATCCAGAATCGCGCAGAACACACTGGGAGAGTCGAAATAAGGATAGCAGAACCAATCGATGGACCCGTTCATGCCGACCAGTGCGGTCGTCTGCATATTTCCGATCAGGCCGTAATTTTCGATGGGCTGATAGGGCATTGTTGAAAACAAGTCGGTCTCGTGATACGAAAGAGTCGGGTTGCTGAACGTCTCTTTGGTTTACCTTATCAGAAAATCCAGGATATGTCTGAAAAAAATGAGCTGGAATACCCGGGATTACGCGAGTGCATGTATTGAGACGTGAGCCGTACTTGTGGTGGGGTAACCGTTTTGCGGTCATTTATCTATGAAGACAACCGGGCGAAATTTTTTTTCAGATGGTGTACCATGGGAGCCGGTTGCGCACAGGCGCTGAACATACCATGCCTATCACACGATCCTATCCCCCAGTCGTGGAAATTTATGGAGCCGAGTACGGCTATGAACGGATACTGAAGGACGATTTTTTCTCCGTGAATGTTTTGTATCGGAATCAGGAAGGCGAACGATATGTCCTTAAGCTCAGCGACTTTCGTTTTGTCCTGGGCTGGCTGTTTCGCCCCCTGACGGGTTGGATATCCAGGCGGGAATATCGCATTTATCAGATGGTGTCTGATCTCCCGGGCATTCCAGCCTTAGGACCGCGATATGGGAGACGAGGATATTTTCATCGGTTTATTGAAGGACACACGCTTCATGAAATAGAAAAACGCATCCAGGAACAATTTAACGTGGTGGTCGGAGATCCAGCGATGGCGACGTATGCCACATCACTGGCTCCGGATTTTTTCGATCAATTACGGGTCATTCTTCAGGCGGTTCACCGGCGTCGCATTTTCTATGCGGACCTGAATAAACGGGGGAATATCATTTGTTCCACAGAGGGAAAGCCCTTTCTCATCGATTTCCAAATTTGCCTGACTGTCCCGGTTCGGCAGGGTTGGGTGGGCGGGCTGACTGAGAAGATTTTCCAACGCTTGATTCGGGAGGACATTTATCATCTGTATAAACACAAACACACGTTCCAACCGCAGAGATTATCAGAGAACGAACAGCAGTTGGCGAAACGATCGGATTTAAATAAACGATACCACCGCTTTCTCTGGCGACCCTACATTGCGCTGAAACGCATGATCTATCCGCATGGGAGCAATGAAACCATCTGGTATAAGTGGAAAAAGGAAAAAGACCAATCTCCCAGAATGCCCTGATTCTCTGATCAATGTGAGAGGAAGGGGCCCTCCCTCATGCCTCATCATAAATCTTCTCCCTCCGGGAACAATGTCCAAATCATGTACAGCTGTTCGTATCATGACCTCGCAGATCTGTTATGCGGGTTGTAAATGCAGCATTCTTTTGATTTGTTCCGCAATCACTTCCGGCGGTTGAGAAACGTCGATGAAGGGGACATCGTGAGGTTCCTCAAGTGCAGTAAACTGACTGGCTAACAGGTCGGCTTTCATAAAGTGGCCGGTTCGTGACTGCAGGCGCGGGTGGATCAACGCATAATTGCCTCGCAAATACACCAATGAAACTTGAGGGCGTCCCTCAGTGATTAACTTCCGATAGGCCTGTTTTAAAGCGGAACACGTAATGACGGCGCGCTGTGATTGGCTTATCAGATCGTGAACCAGTTGATGAATAGCAAAAAGCCAAGGAAGCCGATCTTCCTCACTTAACGGAATCCCACCCTGCAATTTGGACACATTCCGCGCTGAATGGAAATCATCGCCTTCGTAAAAAGACCAACCGAGATTTCTGGCCAGGAGTTGACCAATGGTGGTTTTTCCTGAACCCGAGACACCCATAAGGATGACGATCCATATGTCCCGGTTCTTTGCTTCTCTCATAGCTAATCGTTAGGAGCCCATTTCCTCCAGAAGGGAGACGAGGTCATCAGCATGCTCTTCCTCGACCGCCAAAATGCCCTCCAACATGCGGCGGGATGTCGAATCCTTGGTGCCGAGATAGTTGATCATTTCCCGATAGCTATCAATAGCAATGCGCTCCGCCACCAGGTCTTCCCTGATCATGTCGACCAGGGAAGTGCCTTCCACATATTCGGCATGACTGCGCATAAGCATTCCCTCAGGAGAGAAATTCGGTTCGCCGCCCAATTGGACGATCCGCTCCGCCAGCTGATCGGCATGGCCTTGCTCTTCATTGGCATGTTGAAGAAATTCCGCCGCCACGCTCTGAGCATGAATGCCTGAGGCCATATAATAGTGCCGCTTATATCGGAGGACACAGACGATTTCAGTTGCAAGGGCCTCATTGAGTAGCTTTATCACGGTGTCCCGGTCGGCGGAGTAACCAGGCGTCACCGCTCCTTTTTCCATGTGTTCTCTTGCGCGTTTGCGTAAGGTTTGGACGTCTGTGAGAAATGGTTGATCTTTCATTCATGCCTCCTAACGTAGTCTTGTCTATATAAACAGTATTTCAGCTCAGGAACCGTCATCAGACTAGGTCCCTGGCACGTGAGCCTGGACGGCCTTCATGGTGTTTTTCCCAACCTTCTCAGTCCTGTCTGTCAGAGGGCAATGGCCAAAATATTCATTTCATTCTGTATTTTATCTAAAAAGTGGAAGACTTCAGGGAAAGGCAAAGGGGAGTCTCTTGAGAATGGGTCAGCCAGGGTTTTTCCCAGTGCCATTTTCTGTCATTTTCCTTTTTAATAAGAGGCTACTTTATTCTTACCGAAGTCATGGTTGAGCCTGCCGGGGAAATGTGGTTTACAACCGGTCCGTGGCTTGGGCTTAACAAGGAATGTTGGATGTTTCACCTATAACCATAGGAGGAACGAAGCCATGAAAGCACTGGTCTATCACGGACCCCATGATGTGAGTCTGGAAGAAGTGCCTGATCCAACGATCGAGCGACCAACGGATGTGTTGGTGAAAATGACCACGACCAATATCTGCGATTCTGATTTACATATGTATGAAGGACGAATGCCCATTGAGCCGGGCACAATATTCGGGCACGAAAATCTTGGCGAAGTGATTGAGGTGGGCGCTCATGTGGCACAGGTGCAGGTTGGCGACCGTGTCTGTCTGCCCTTCAATATTAGTTGCGGATTCTGCAAAAACTGCGAAAGCGGGTTGACCGCCTTCTGTCTGACGGTCAACCCAGGTACGGCCGGCGGAGCCTATGGCTGTGCGGGAATGGGTCCTTATCCAGGTGGCCAGGCGGAGTACCTGCGTGTGCCATACGGTGATTTTAACTGTTTGCGGTTGCCTGAGGATGCGCAGGAGAAAGAAGCCGATTACGTGCTGCTGTCGGACATCTTTCCGACCGGATATCATGCGACTGAGATGGCCGGTGTCCAGCCGGGCGATTCGGTCGTCATCTATGGTGCGGGACCGGTGGGGCTCCTGGCAGCTTACTCGGCCATCCTCAAAAGTGCCAGTAAGGTCATGATTGTGGACCGTCACCCCGATGGATTACGACTGGCAGAGAAAATCGGTGCTATTCCCATCGATGAATCGAGAGTTTCCCCGGTTGATCAGATTCTGGACCTGACTGACGGGGAGGGCGCGGATTCAGGCTGCGAATGCCTGGGACACCATGCGTACGATCCGCAAAATCACGAACAGGCCGATATCACGATGAATAATCTTATACGATCGGTGCGCCCGACAGGCCGAATAGGTGTGGTGGGCGGGTTCCAACCTGAGGATCCGAAGTTGTCAGAAGCATTGGCTCAGAAAAGACAGCCGGCATTCGACTGGAGTCTTTTCCTGTCCAAGGGGCAGCGGATAGGAACCGGTCAGGCCAACGTTAAGGCATATAATCGGCGATTATGCAATCTTATTGAGGTGGGCAAAGCAAAGCCCTCGTTCCTCGTCACTCACGAGTTGCCACTTCGGGATGGACCCAAAGCCTATCGGCATTTTGATGCGGGGGAAAATGGCTGGGTCAAGGTCCTGCTTAAGCCTGCAGCTTGAGAATAGGAAAATGGTAGATCCTCATCATGAGCAACCGGTTTGCACTCAGGGGTGATGTGTTACCAGATTTTTCGGTTCAATCCTGATTGAAAATCGTCCCGCATGAGACGAAGGCCGGGGAGATCCATTGTGACTCACCCGGACTGTCGGCCTTGGGCCAATTTGGTAACTCTATGTTTCAAAACATATCTTTATACATCGCAAGGCTCTGATTCAGAATGTTTTGAGCCACTTTTTTTTCTAAAAACTCCTCCACCACCACCGCTTTATGTTCAAGAGTCTTGTACTCTTCAAAGAAATGCCGCATTTCGGAAATAAAGTGTTGGGGCAATTCGGAAATGTCCTTGATATGACTGACACTGGGATCGCCTGCCGCAACCGCGATGAGTTTGTCATCCGCTTCTCCGTTATCAAGCATCCGCATGACCCCGATGACTTTGGCCGGCACGATACACATCGGGACCACATCAATTTGTGAAATAATCAAAATATCCAAGGGGTCTTTATCTTCACAGTACGTTTGGGGAATGAATCCGTAATTGGCGGGGTAATACACGGAAGAGTATAACACTCTGTCCAGTATCAGCAGGCCACTCTCTTTCTCTAATTCATATTTTGCTCTCGTGCCTTTGGGAATCTCAATGATTCCATTCACGAACTCGGGTAATTTGTCTCCGGGGCTGGCATGATGCCAGGGATTAAAATACTGACTCTTGGCTAACTTGGTCATCGTGGTGTTCCTCATATTCAGTAGTTGGTGATCGTGGTGCTTTCTATGCGAAAGCGCTCTCCATATGGTTCATCAGATGCATATACGTTTTCCGTATCCTTGCACATAAAATCTGCTTTTCCATTGTTCCGCCGTATAGTGTTCTCCATTATTCACATACCGTTTAATAATTGTGTTTTTCCCTTGAACAAGTTGCTCGTGTCGGTTCTCCAGGGTATCCATTCAAGCCTCTCCCTTCGTGTGATTTCCGCCCGCGAGGGAGCACGCAGGAAGCAAATTTACACGTATTCGAAATGTACGGATTGCCGTCCGATGGAGTCCGCTATCCTTGTGAGGGGGAGGATCCAGGAGGAGCCGTGGCTCTAGCCAGAGGACCAAAGCCCGGGCTACCAAGGCCGAGGTTGCACCATGACGATCGTTTGTGTGATGGAGAGTTCCCTGAACAGTTATCGGGAAGGTGTCTTCAGTCCTTGGCAAGAATAGCGAACCCTTACTCTCCTGTAAAGTACAGAGACGCGTTTAGGGCTGAAATAGAGGCCGGCCAGTGTTTTGTTTAAACGATCGATTACCCAGTCTTTCTCTGAAGGGGAATTTACTGGGTCGGTTGCAGATCGTATTTCACCTACGTATCTAGTTAACGTCCCATAAGGGATTACAGGAGGCTATTGATTAAGGGAGTATTGAATAATAATAATTTTCAAGAGCATATCTACCCACAGGCACGTTGCATATCACAGACCTCGGGGCGGTTCAAAAAAGAATGCCCTGAGTCTTCCCGCCGCTGGCGGCTTTTCAACCGCCCCATTAATCACGCTATCCCGTGCGGGAATGTTCGAAGACCGACAAATTGTCTCCGGTCAGTGTGTACGCTTTGCCAAACCCCATGACAAACTGTCCGCTCTTCGTGTGCAGTTGAAACAGAACAAAGTCCGGCAGCTGCCGTAACAGGCCGGCCATCTTGCCATGACGTTCCTGATAATCGTCCAGCACAGACTCGTATTCGGGATGATCGGGCGGAATTTGTACGGCCTCACATACGTATTGCACCCTCGTCCTGGCGAAAATCTGTGGCGTCGACTGTTCATCGGCAATGATCATGATGGCAACAGTCCGGTTTGCCAGCAGATGACGGGTATGCGTGGCCAGTTGACTGACAAAGATGTAAAAGCTGCCAGAAGCCCGGTGTAAGTAGGGCGTATAGCTGCAGTGAGGGGTGCCGTCCACCCCGACTGTTGAGAGTTGGAGACTCTGCATTCCGTCTATGAGACTGGTGCAGACCGTGGCCGGCTGTTCATCGTTCATGAGATGTCACGACCTCCATTGATAGAGTTTCAGTTGGAGAGTGGGGAAGCGAATGATGCCACGCCCGCATCTCCCTGATTTCAAGTTCTATGACAAAGGCACAGAAAGAGAAAAATCCAATTAATTGTGTGTCTTATTTGTAAGGGTTGAGCACGGATCTGCCCTGCTGTTCTTGTGTTTCGATAGTACGGGAACGGGCCTATTTGTCAAGGCGTAACCCGACAGAATGTTCGGATAAGGACCTGTGCTTTGGCTGTTTCAAGGCGGGAAACAATGACGGTTAATGCTTGTTGGAACACGCGCCTTGGAGAGCGGCAGCGGCATCGGACAGTTCAAGGGCAAGGAGTAGCCCCTGTTCGGAGTGAGTTCTCTGGCTTCGTAAATCTTGTGTTTGGCGAGCCTATCACCTAGGTGACTGGAACGGGGTGAGTCAATAAAACTTCGGAGGCATTCAATTTCATGAAAATATCTTTCCTGGAAACATGTAATCCGTCACGACAGATTTTTCTGAACGGGAGTGTTGAATAAAACCAATTTTCAAGGGCATATTGCCTCACAGACACGTTGCATATTAGAGGTCTCGGGGCGGTCCCCAAAAGCATGCCCTGAGTGTTCCCGAAGGTTCCGTCCAGTCCTGTCCTGAGTCATGCCGAAGGGGAGGCCGAAAATTGCCTGCCGTGTCCCGAAGGGCACAACTTTTGTTTTGCGCGCAGAGCGTACTTCCAGTACGTGAGCACAGAAAAATGGGGAGAACGCCGCTGGCGGCTTTTTTCAACAGCCTCTGAACTCAAACCAAACCAGCTGGCCGCATCTGCTCATGGGGAAAGGAAGTCCCTTCATCGACAATCACGTGGTACAGCTGGCGAAGCGATTCGATATCTTTGGGTTCGGCCAGCGCCAATCGCAAGGCCGAACCATCCTTCAATTGTGTGTCGATGGGAAAACAGATTAGCATCGTTATGGGCAGGGTCCCATTAAGACCGCCCCTTCCCTTGGTCACCTTGGCAATAGCCAAGGAGTTTTTTTGAGGGAGAATTCTGTCTGAAATTAGGGGTGTCTCAGTATCCCCGCCCGGTGCTCCCGCCTTTCATACTGCCCAGTGGAAGAGCATCGTAGCGTGCTTTCAGTTCCGGATGCTTACTGAGATACTCTTGTACGGCCGCATCATCGGCAAAGACCTCAGGGCTGCGTTGGCGATAATCCTCGATCGTCAAATCATGCTTTGCCAATAATGCACTGAGTTTTGTATTGATATCTGCGCCCATTTCTTTCATGGCCTCCGGCGAGGGTCGTTGACCGTCCCCGTATCCCTTTCCACCCTTAAAGTAGTTCGTCATCATCTCGCCGATCTCAATACGGGCCTTCACGTATTTCTCCACTTCGGCCGGTTCTGTGGCAAACCCGGCCCCCGCGAAGAGCACAACACCCAAAGAAACGCCGATCATCATGCGTAGCAGATTCATGGTCATGAATTCCTTTCAGAATGTGAGTAAATAATTCAGTCCTTCATGTTGTATTCCATCATAGCATTCCAACAAACCTTGTGCAGTTTAGAGCGCAACTCACGGGGCGCTCTGTCAACTATCAGAATGCCACAGATTCAGGGCTGTGACGTCATAACGGTTGTAATCATTTGATATAGATCGGCGACCGCAGCTTCTTTAGGCAAGAGGGCGACAGCTCCGGCCTTTAGCATGGCTTGTTGATTTTCTCCACCGGCATTGACAGATAAACCGATAATAATGATATCCGGATGATGCGCTTTTATCCGGGATGTAGCCTCAATGCCATTCAGTTGTGGCATATTGACATCCATGATCACCAGAGCAGGTTTCAGGCGTTCAACTAAATCGATGGCTTCCTTGCCGTTCCCGGCTTCCCCTACCAGTTCCAGATCTTCATGGCTCTCCAACATTTTCCTTAACCCCTCCCGCACCATCACATGGTCATCGGCGATCAGAATGCGGATTTGGTTTTTTGTGCTGGTCTTTGGGAGATCGCCTGCTTCCGGTAAAGATTGATCGACCGTGGGTTGATCGACGTGCTGCCCGTCCGTATCCGGTTGTGGTGTAGAAATCTTTTCCAACTTTAACGCTAGGGGTACCATGAGGCGGGCCGTGGTTCCGTGATCAGGTAGGGATTCAATTTCGAATGTTCCTCCAAGGGTGATCATGCGTTCGCGAATGGAGAACAAACCAAATTTCACCGCTTGGTCCGTGAACGGCTGGGTGGCAGTTCCTTTGGGGGGATGAAACCCCTTCCCCTCATCGCGGACGGAAATACGTAACATCCCCTCTTCTTTGCCAAGTGTAAGTGTGGCACGGCCCGTGTCGGCATGTTTAATCACATTGAGAAACAGTTCGCGGGTCGATTGATACAATAAGATCGCGTGTTCTTCCGGCAGTTTCAGTTCTTCAACCCCACCGGATTCGAATTCCACTTTTAATCCATGGTGGATCATCTGATTGGCCAGCCATTGCAAGGCGGCCAGCAATCCGAATTCGAATAAGACCGACGGGCTTAATTCAGCCGTTAAGGTTCTCGTGTAGGTGAGGGCTTGATCAAGAACGTCTTCCGTCTCCTTGACGAGATTAAGACTTTCCACGTTCCCATCCAGGACCTGTCTGGTCTGGCCCAGCTTCAACCGCCCCACCACTAAGAGTTGGCTCAAGTAATCATGCAGCTCCATGGCAATGCGTTGCCGTTCCCGTTGCTCTGTCAGGTTGAGTTCTGTCGCCAATTCACGCAATTGAGTTTGAGAGTTGAGGAGCTCCTCCGTCCGCTCATTGACTTGTCGGGCGAGTTCAAGGGTGAAGAGTTGACGGTCTTTCTCCGCACGCTTGATATCCGTGATATCCGAAACTTCAATGACAATGCCCACCCGCACATCTTGTTTAAAAATCTGCCTGGCATTGCATCGGACGGGATAAAAATGACCATCTTTATGGATGAACATGTCTTCATGATTGGAGAGGACGTCGTTTGAAGGAAGAATCCTGGTAATAGGACATTCCTCATTGGGATAGGGCACCCCATCCGGGTGCGAATGGTGCACCACTTGATGTAAGACTTTGCCGATCAGCTCTTCGGGTTTGTACCCCATCACGGTTTCAGTAGCTGGATTCGCAAAAGTCACTTGTCCTGAGGTATCAATCATCAGAAGGCTGGTGGAGGCATTATCGGTGATCGTCTTATTGAGGTCTAATTGTTCATGGAGTGCCACGGTCGACCGACGAATGGTATCTCTATCCCGCTTCCGTTCGGTCATATTGGTTATCGTCACCAGGATCCTTCCGTCATGTTCTCTTCCCATCGGATTAAGGCCGATTTCGAGAGGGACTTCGCTGCCGTCCTTGCACAAGCCATAGAGATCACGGCCTTTTCCCATGGGCCTGACTTGTGGCACCAACATGAATTCACGACGGTCGCCGGCATGTTGAGTTCGAAACCGCTCCGGAACAAGACGTTCAACGGGGGTCCCGATCAATTCCTCACGGCGATAGCCGAACCAGTCTTCTATTCGGGAATTGGCCATGAGAATCCTTCCCTCGGCATTGACGACGAGAATGCCGTTCGGGGAGGCTTCAAATATTAAGCGTTGTTGATCCTCAAGGGATTTCTGCTTACTGATATCACGCCATATGGAGCGGCTGGAGATAATGTGCCCGGAAGCATCACGCACGGCCGTGGCATTCAGGCTGACCTCAATTGTTTTTCCCTCACGGGTCAGCAATTGCAATTCTGCATCTTGGACGACTCCATGTTGGCGGAACTGTTGAAAGCATAAGCGGGCTTGTTCCCGAGAGGCGGGGGTATACCGTTCGAAGACGGGCTTGCCGACGATTTCCTCGCGAGTAAAACCGGTCTTGTCCAGAAGTGTGTGATTACATTCCAGAATAACGCCGGTCTCGGCATCAATCGAGCAAAACATATCCGGAGCATTTTCATAGAGATCGCGAAACCGGGCCTCACTTTTTTTCAAAGCCTGGGCAAGCCGATGGGTCGTGCGTAATTCCTGTAACTCCGCTCGAAGCTGAGATCCCAATTCGAACTGCACGGCATCTTGGGCCTTCTGTAAGAGCGGTTCGACCAACGCCTGATGCTCCCGAAACAGAATTTCTATATCCTCCTCAAACACCAGTCTGGGAGATGGACTACTCACGGGATCATGCTCGGTGGCAGCCGAATCACTCAACATCGGGATTGTGTCGTCGGTCGACATGTGGACCTGTGTCCAAAAATGCGCGGTCCTGACAAAGGCGAGAAACAGCATGAGCCATTCGAATTGACGTGGTCCCAAGAGACGCCGCAAGGCGGCACACCATTGGGGAGAACGTCCGGGTTCTAGGAAGATGACGGCAGAGGCGATGCGCACATACCTTCCCGTCACCGATTCGAAGTCCGGCCATTCTTTTAAGGGAGCCGTGAGGCTTTCCAGTTCTGAAAGAATGTGCGGGAGTTGATCGCGTTCAGGAAAAGGTTCGCTGAGCAGGACCATGACTTTTTCGGGTGTCAGGGGAGGGCAGGCAGGGTCTCCGGCGATATTCCCCCGACCCAACAAAAATGCCGCATGACGCGTCACGCAATAGCGGACTCCGCAGAAGCGGGACAAATAGGTAAAAAGTTTTTCCTTGAATAGCGCGGGAAGGGGACTTTCCAGATAGGCGAATTTGGCAAGTTCGAATAAACCGCGGGCAACGGCCGGATCTGCACTGGCCAGCCGAAAAAAGGAAGGAGTGACTCCCATATACCGGCGGATTTCCTCCCAAAGAGTTTCTAAGCCGGTATCCGGGGTATTAGGGCTCAACTTTTATTCCTAAATTTAGTGAAATTGTGTCGGGCGTCTTCTAGTCAGATTATACAAGGCCTGGAGGGGATCGGACAAAGCCAAGCTGCGACATCCATCACATCCGAATCGGTCCTCATTTTTCAAATTGTGGAGATCGAATTTCATCGATAAGGGGCTGTTGTTATGAGAATTTTCAGGGGATGCACTCCCTGCCCGGGTCAGCAAAGATCCAAATCAAATTTTTTAGCCCATTTTGTACAGGTACTGAGTTGAGCCACTTTTCACATTTGAGGCAAGGAAGTGATGTACCAAAAGAAGTTTTGGGAGAGGGGGATGTGTTGTTAAGCCACCGGCTGGGTCCTAATGTAAGATTGAGCTCCCTTATCACTGCCAGTGATAATGGTAAAATGAGGGTGACCGTCTTCAGACTTTTCCCTGCGTGGAGCACAACACTCAAAGAAACTCCGATCATGATGGGGGTCAGATTCATGGTCATGAATGTCTTTCAGAACGAGAGAATAAAAATTGGTAAAGTCCAGCTAAATCAATCTAGCATTGCCGTCTAATGTCTAGCGTGGCTCATACTGGGTCGTGTTGACAGAGGAGGTGCATGACGATGCGCACCAACACGTCCTTTTCTTCCGAACGGCTTTTCGCGATCATCAGGGTCATGGCCACGAGTGCGGCATCCGAAATCAAACGCGCCCCGGTGGCATTGGTCAGGACGCTGTTGCGTTCCAGAAACCAAAGAAATAACGCAGCCGCGATACGCTTGTTTCCATCCACAGAGAAGTGGTTTACCCAGGAAATACAGATAGGTGGGCCCCTTTCTCTTCCAAGCTGGGATAGAGATCCTGCCCACTGAACGTGTGCATGATCGCTTGCAGGCTACTGTGCAGGCTTTCATCGTTTTCCTGCCCAAAGAGGGCCGAACCCCCAAATCGTTCTCGCAAACGATCCACAATGCCAATGGCTTCCTCATAGGTTAAGGCGTAACGTGTCTGGCTCCCTGACCTGGGGGCGGGAACCCGTTGGTGGTCATAATCGTCAAGCAGATCCAGCGCCCGGCTGTACTCGCCCACCATGCGGAGAAGCGCGGTGCCCTCATCACCGGAAAGGCCCCTGTGTATAGCCATGGTCGCCATCAGCCGGACCGTCTGCTGGAGTTCCTCCAGCCGACGCTGGTTGACGGAGTAGCCTTTCACCAGATGATCACGCAATATCTGTGTCGCCCAAATGCGAAATTGTGTGCCGCGTTTGGAGTTGACGCGGTACCCGACGGAGATGATGGCGTCCAGGTTGTAGTGTTTAATTGTGCGAGTGACCCGTCGTTTGCCTTCCATTTGAACTACCGAGGAATCCTCGGCAGTTGCTGATTCGTCCAGTTCACCTTCGTTGAAGATGTTCTTCAAATGTAAGCCGATGTTGTCCGTGGATGTATCGAATAGGTCTGAAATTTGCCGTTGCGTAAGCCAGACGGACTCCTGCTCAAGTCGCACGTCCACACGAATTTCGCCGTCCGGGGTCTCATAAACGACAATTCTCCGCCTGCCGTGCTCATGCGTAGAGTCTCTCAGAATGTAGTAAGAAAAGTTGGTTGGTCGAGTCGGGCTCAATATACCATCGACCGGATGTCGTGAAGGTCAGGCTTCGTTCACACAAAATGTTTTTTGCGGAAAAAAAGCAGTATTTTGTTTTGAAACCTTTAGTGCAGATAACAGCTTTGAGGGGAGAAAGGCCGGGTCCAAAGTGACAAAAGGATTGATGAATTCCCGTGGTCCGGTTATCTGTCCGTGACGAGTTCAGCTTCCAGGGGATGATCTTTTTGAAAACGGCTGACACCGAAAACGCTAAATCCCAATACATGGCCTTGTTCATCGACGCGCTCCATGACCGCCTCATGACCGGTAGGACGCAGAAATCCAGGGGCGTCTTTAAATTGGACTTCCAAAAAGTCCCCTTCCGGATCGAACCACACTTTTACTTTTTCGGCCATACGATTGCTCCGTCTTTGATTTGGTCGGTTAAATAGGCCGTCACAACAAACGCATCATCTGTGCCATACTTTACCACGACACAGAGCCATTTCCCACCCACACGTGTCTTGGCATAAAATTCGTAAAATAATTGAACAGTGGCGTCTGATCGAGAACGCCGAACTTCGGCTGGAGCTGAGAGGACTCGTTCAATTTCCGTCGCCATGTCGGCCATTTCTTTGTGTTGAAGAATGTGGGCCACACGCTCATTCGTGAGCCTCACACTTCGTCCGAAACAATCTTGAATAGTTTTCACACGCTTCTTTCGTGGCCGGTCTTTCTGTCGGCCGTAATTGTTGTATCTTTTGCAACGGTTGCCTCTCGCTCCAGCTCCCCAGAAGTGAAAACAATTCGTAAATGCTGTGAAATCAATGGCCTATCGCGTCCGAACAGCTCAGCCATCTGGGTCAGGCTGAGCCAGCCTGTGTCCTTGGTGAGTTGAACGTCGAGGCGAACCATCCCATCCGGCGACCGATAAAACACCACCTCCCCGCCAGGGCTTTTGGAAGGGGCGGCAGATGGTTGCACGGAGCCGGTTGTTTGCCTCTGGCGATTAGTCGGCAATGAAAGTCTCCTGGGGAGGCATGCCCATATCAGCCTCTTTCGTGAATGCCCGGTCACAGTTTGACACGATTCCTAAGGGTGGCTCTATCCAGTGAAAAGAGTACAAGAGTGTGTGGCGGCCTATTCGTTAATCAATATAAAAGGGTCTCGCTTGTGGCAAATCCGTGTTGCCCAGACTCTTTGATAAAAAGAGCATATTTCAAAGCATCTGAGTTGAATCCCAATTTGAATTCTCCGATTCTCAGGGCGATATCTTCATTCGTGGTTAAAAAATAGTATCCGTTAACTTTATGCGAAAAGGAGGACACCGCAAAAATGCGGACGATGATAATGAAATTTATCGGGTTGATTTTTTTCTTTGAGTTCATCGAAAAGTGGTTGGTATTAATTTTTTGTACCTTGGAAGTTTGAGAAAAATGAAAACGAATTTAACGCCTTCCAAATATATCTTGCCGCACAATTTTATTGTTACGAGCAGGACTTAGTTAGCAATTAAAGGAGGATAGCCAACCCTTACATTAATGTACAGATAGAATATGAGGGTTTTCGGACGAAAGCTTTTGCCAAATATTTGTAGGAAGGGCAAGGGAAAAACCTCATGAATGAAAAATCTATAGGATGAATCTACGATCACAGATGGCGAGGATGACGGAGGGGAATGTTTTCCAAAGGTGAGTAATCAACGAAACTCATATGTTCTGAGCGCCGATGCTATCCTGACCCATTCGGCAAATCTCAGGGCAAGGTCCACCGAAAAATATCCCTGAGCTGTGGGGTCTGCGGGCTGGGCACAGATTCTTCGGCGTGGCCTCAGAATGACAATGTGGGGATGCGATTGAACGAGATATTCTGGCGACGAGAAACTCAGGAGAAACTTCAATTTTGTGCCGACCATGGGGGCACCTGCGAGATTCAAACCTTGAAAATTCATGAGATCAATGAAGCCTACTAACCGATTTTCGAGGGAGAAGGGTGGTTCATGTTTGGCATCGACATGACTTCTTCCTGGATTCGATCCTGGAGAAACGGGATTTTTGACGCCGATCCAAACCGGGAGAGGAGAGCCCTGGATGATCAGAAATGAGTCCAGGGCATTGACGTTTGGTAAGGAGGGCGAAGTGCAGAATATCTCCTGGACTGAATTCACCACCGTTGAAATGCGGGTTGGGCGTATTGTCAGTGCAGCGCTATTTTCTGTGGCTGGCAAACCGGCCTACCTTTTGCAGTTTGATTTCGGCGGGGAAGTCGGCATGAAGCAATCGTGCGCGCAGAACACGCATCTGTCCAAACAGGATGGGCTGTAGAGAAAGCTTGTGGCGATTGTCAGTTTGGCACCCAAGCTGATTGGTCCGGTGATGTCCGAATATCTGGTCATCGGATTGTTGCCTACGGTCAACGTGGAGGTCGCGATGTGTGTCCCGGATAAGCCGGTTCCCCTGGAACGAAGATGGTGCAAGCCTGGGGTATTAGCCCTGCCAACCTTTCTCCAGGAGAGCGTCTATGCGTCGAGTGCTGGTTTGCCTGTTTGCGCTGGTCTTCGTCACCGGACCTTCCGACGGAATGGCCCGGCGGGTGCATCTTTCCTCTGAACAGATCTCGCAGTTAGCTCAGATCCATATCATTCTCCTTACTTCCAGCGTCAGGACGGAGGAGGGACTCGTTCAGTCGGAGGCATTGCATACTCTGGTTGCCAAGCGATTTCAAGAACTGGGATTTTCGGTCGTGAGCGATTCCTCGGCTTCGCATGATGTAGAGTTTCGCGTGTTTTGTGTGGAGCGGAAACGGTTTGTGGGAACCACACCCGGGGGTGGGGATGCGGAATTGGAGGAGGCCCCGGATCGTCTATGGAATGGTCCGGCCTGCCGGTTCCGATATCATTTGAATGGTGTAGACCTGGGTTGGCTCACGGAGGTACGGGGTCCTTCTTCTGATGAGAAGCTCGGGTTCCGTGAGGCCGGGGAAGCCTTTGAAGAGAGTGCCGTGTTTGCCTCGCTGCTTCAAGAGGTTGCACGATCGGAGTTTCCGTTACTGGTCATGGCTGACTGGGGACATGCCTCACGGTTAGCCTCGCTCCTGTTGGATTCTGAAACCCAACCCGCTCAACAACAACTCATTGTTCAACAGATGGCAGGTTTTTCCTCCTCTACATTTCTTCCCAGCCTGCTGACTTTTATTCAACGGCAGCATTTTCCGGTGGAAGCGATTGAGGCCCTGGCATCCGCAGGGGAGGAAGGGTTGCCTCATCTTGTGGCGTTGTTCCAGGACCGGAACCAGTTGCCTATGATTCAGGCGTCTGCCGCCAGAGGGATTGGCCGAATTTATGGCACCACGGGAAATCGGGCCGCCTTTGTGCCGATGGTGGAGTATCTGGCAGAAGCGGTGGATACGATCGCCTCCCCTGATGATATTGAGTTTCCAGTACTCACGGAGGTGGTCTGGTCCTTGAGTAATAGTCGGTCGGACCGTGTGCTCGGACTCCTGCATCTCCTTCAAGCGAAAATCTGGATCTATCATGATCCGTCCGGGAACATGCAGGAGCTTCGGGAAGCGGTCAGTGCCGTGTCCAAATTTCTTGATCACGTGCAACTCTGAGGTGATGAGGTGTGGAAAATACGGGATAATGAAATAAGGAAATTCCTGTCAAAGTCCAGCAGGAAGAACAAATGTAATAGATGGATTCCCGATAATTAATGTCGGGATGACGGAGAAAACATTCTGGGAAAAATGGTCATATTCAGGCTGAGCACAGATTCTTCGCCATGGCCTGAGAATGACAAGGCGGGTGGGGGGACTGCCTGAAGGAATCTGATGATCTTGGGGAGTTGTGGAGTCTTTTGGCTGGGCTCAGATTCTTCGGCGTGGCCTCAGAATGACAATTCTAAGGGGAAACCAGAGAACTTTATTTTTAGGAGTGTGGTTTTTTGTTCTGGGGTTGTTGGTGGAATGGTAAATGAGATGCCAGGGGCGGAGGACTTCGGACACGGTCCAGACTTGGGGGACCCGTGGAGCGAACGGTGGTTGTCCGTCAAAGATTTTTCCCAGAGTTCCCAGTCCGTAATCGTTGAGATAGTGCTTGCGACCGCATCATCGTCATATACCTCAGAACTGTGTTGGCGATATTTATCGATCGTCATATCATGCTTTACCAACAACTCGCTGAGCTATGTATTGATATCCGCACCCATTGTTTTCATCGCCTCGGGCGAGGGTCGTTGACCGTCCCCGTAACCATTTCCACCCTTAAAATAGTCCATCATCATCTTGCTGATCCCAATACGGGACTTCACAAATTTCTCCACCTCCGTCGGTTCGGTGGCCAAGCTGGTCCCCGCGAAGAGCAGAACACCATATCATCTCGACCGGACGTCGTGCAGTCAGGGGGTAATCCTCGGGCCGCACTATCAACAATCTAAATAGCGTTGACTTATGACTGAGACCCGGTGACGGTCCTGACCAGGTGATAAAGTTCGGCCACGGCAGCTTCTTTGGGTAAAAGAGCCACGGCTCCGGCCTTCAACATGGCTCGTTAATTCTCCCCAAGGGAAAATCTTTGAGACACACTCCACTTTTGAGACAAGGAAGTGAAATATCATGGAGTAGTTCGGAGAGAGAGGAGGTGCTGGTTAAGCCACCAGCAGGGTCCTGTTGTATTAAGGCACGCGCTTAGTCCTCCAGTGATAGGGGTATGATGAGGCTGGCCGTGGTCCCTTGAGCAGGCTGTGATGAAATTTCAAATGATCCTCCAAGACTGATCATGCGTTCGCGAATGGAGAACAGGCCGAATTTCATCGGTTGCTCCTTGCAGGGCTGTGTACCGATTCCTGTGGTTGGCTGAAACCCTTTCCCTTCATCGCGCACGGTTATGCGTAATACGTTCTCCTTCTTGCCGAGTTTGAGCGTGGCACGGTCGATGGCGGCATGTTTCATGACATTGAGTAACAGCTCGCGGGTCGATTGATACAATAAAATTGCCTGTTCCTCAGGGATTTTCAGGTCTTGAATGCACTCACAGGTCATTGCTACCTTGAGTCCATGGTTAATCATTTGACCGGCCAACCATTGCAACGCTGCTACCAATCCGAATTCAAACAAGACCGAGGGGCTTAATTCCGCCACTAATGTTCTGCTATAGGTGAGGGCTTGATCGAGGACGTCGTCGGTTTCTTTGATAAGACCGAACTCCTGGGATTCAGGTTTGAGGACCTGCATGGTCTGGCTCAGCTTTAAGCGGCACACTACTAACAGTTGGCTGAGATAATCATGGAGTTCTATCGCAATGCGTTGCCGTTCGCGTTGTTCGGTTAAATTGAGTTCGGTCGCCAATTCCCGTAACCGTTTTTGAGAATTAACCAGTTCTTCTGTGCGATCATGCACTTGTCGCGCAAGTTCCAGCGTGAAAAGTAGTCGACCTTTCTCGGCCCGTTGAAGGTCTGTAATATCCACAACTTCAAGGACGATGCCAACGGGCACTCCTTGCTTGACAATCTGCCTGGCATTGCACCGCACGGGATAATAATGACCGTCTTTATGGATAAACACGTCTTCATGGCTGATGAGAACGACGTGTAAAGGAAAAAGGCCGTTAAGGAGACAATCCTTAATGGGAAATGGCGTTTCATCAGGATGACTATGGTGAACCATCTTATGCAGGACTTTGCCGATCAGTTCTTGGGGTTTGAACCCCATCACGATTTCCGTGGAGGGGTTGGCAAATGTCACTCGTCCGGCGGTATCTAGCATCAACAGGCTGGCAGAGGCATTATCGGTGATGGTTTTATTGAGATCCAGTTGTTCATGAAGCGCCACGGCCGACTGGCGAATCGTTTCCCCATCCCGTTGGCGCTCGGTGATATTCGTCATCGTCACCAAAGTTACTCCATCGTGTTCCTTCCCCATCGGATCGAGCCTGATTTGGAGTGGGATGGTCCTTCCGTTTTTACCACGTCCCTGAAATTCAGGTTCATGTTCCTTGGACTCGCGGTAGGGTGTCAACACGAATGCTAAACGCTCGTCGGTCAGTTGGACTCGAAATTGTCCCGGAATAAGACATTCTAAGGGTTTCCCGATTAACTCCTTGCTGGGATAATCGAACCAGTCCTCTATTCGGGAATTGACGAAAAGAATATCTCCCCCGGTATTCCCGACCAGAATGAAGGATTTATCACATTGCCGATTTAGCTGTTTGAGGTCATCCTGATGAACGATCCCGGTAGGACTGGTTCGTGAAGAAGCCGAAAGAAAGAGATGCACATGACCGTCTATTAATTCTTTGGTATCTTTGAACTGCATCCCTATTCTTTTTTGATAATCTGTGGCCATAGCGTGCCCCCTTCCTGTAAGGATCGCTCAGGGTTGCGTTAGATTGGTTATTGGTTTTTTGTCATTCAAGGCGATCTATTCTTGCAAGAAGCCACGCAGCAGTCTGGTCAAAATTGCTCACTACCAAAAAAAACGGAATCTGGAAGACGGCTGACTCTCCCCCAGTCTTGGATCAGCGGAATAGAGGAGCTTAATCGTGGGGGACAACATCAAGAAGGAAACTGTGCACGCGCAACCCGCTATAGTGCGCAATAAAGCTTGGATTGTGATGAGTTGAAGAAGGACAAACGCAAAGGACGAAAAAGGGCAGAATCGCGATAATTAATGTCGCGGATGATTGTGGTGGAGGCTTTGCTTATGGTGGGTGACCACTGAAATGCATATGTCCTGAGCGACCATGTCATTCCTAATGGACCGAGAGGATCTCGGTGAGTTGTGGGGGTCTTTTGGCTGGGCACAGATTCTTCGGCGTGGCCTCGGAATGACAATGGGGATGGGGAACGACGGGGGGCACCGAAGATCTTGCTGGGCGGTGGAGTCTACAGGCTGGGCACAGATTCTTCGGCAGACCTCAGAATGACAATGGGGATGGGGAACGACTGGGGGACGTGGATGACTTCTGACACGGTCCAGAGTTGGGGACACGTGGAGCGAACGGCGGTTGGCAGCCAAAGATTTTTCCCAGCGTTAAACGGCGGATCTATTGTCGAATACATCCGGACTGCGCTGACCATATTTATCAATCGTCAGATCATTCGCTTAGGTGTTCAATCCGATCACCTGATAGACGGAAAGGGGCCGTTGAATGCCTTTCAGTGCGAGTTCCCCGACCGGTTCGGTCGAGACCAACTTTCCGAGAAGGAAGGAGACTTGTTCCGGGACCAGGATTTGACCGTGTTGGGCCTCGCTGCAGAGTCTGGAGGCAAGATTGGTGACGGGCCCGATCGCGGTATAGTCCATTCGCCTTTCAAATCCAATCAAACCAATTGTGGCAAATCCGGTCGCTATCCCGATTCCTACCCCGAGGGAAATGCCGCGCTTTTTCCATTGCCCTTCCAACGAAAAGACCTCACGTCGCATGGCGATCGCCATGCGCACCGCTTGTTCCGCATGATTGGGACAGGGCTGCGGATCGTTAAAATAGACCATGATGCCGTCGCCGGCAAATCGCTCAAGTGTTCCGCCATATTCGGAGATCAGACAACCCATCACGGTCTGGTATTCACGAAGGACCGTCATCACCACTTCGGGAGCTACCGTTTCAGTAAAGGGGGTGAATCCTCGAAGGTCGATGAAGAGCACGGTGATTTCTCTGCGATGCCCTTTCAGGAAATCCTCGTGGTCGCCCGACATAATCATGTCGGCCAGATTTTGAGGTAAGAACCTGGCTAATTTTTCTTTTTGTAATTGCACGAGTTCCCGTTCTTGTAGGCGTGTTCGTATCAGGTTGTCGACGCGTGCCAGGAGTTCCGGTTCGTCGAAGGGTTTGGAAAGATAATCGTCGGCTCCGGCTTCCAGACTTTCAATGCGTGCTTCGGTCCCAGCGCGGGCTGTTAAGAAAATCACGGGGGTCGAGCGAAGTGCCTTATCGCTTCGAACGGCCTTCAAGAGATCCTGTCCGCTCATTTTCGGCATCATGACATCCGTCAGAATCAATGCCGGGTGGAAGTGTTGAGCCATCTCCAGGGCTTCCGCCCCGTCCCTGGCTACCACGATCTGATATTGTCTGTGCAATATTTTTTTGACGTACCCGCGCATATCGGCATTGTCATCGACCACCAACACCAAAGGGGCGTCATGTTTTTCAGCGGGGGAAAGAAAGGACTCATCGTCTTTCTGTGCGTCTTCGGCTGGTCTGGGAAGAACGTCCCGATCCTCCTCGTCGTCTTGAATGGCAAGGATCTGATCAGCCGTCACATTCCCGCGAGGCAAGGTGATGGTAAATACGGAACCACGGCCGGGGTCGCTTTCCACCGCAATGGTTCCCCCATGCAGCATGACGATTTCCTTCACCAGGGCCAATCCGATCCCGCTGCCTTCGTACCGCCGCGTGGCACTGCTTTCCACTTGAGTGAATCGGTCGAAGATTCGACCTAATTGTTCGGGTGGAATGCCGATGCCGTTGTCTTCAACCTCCAGCTCAATGGAATGTTCCTTGGAGGAGAGACGAATCCACACCTGGCCTTCATGGGGATCGCTGAACTTGAAGGCGTTGGAGAGCAGGTTATACAGCACCTTTTTCATTTGGAGTGGATCGGCCTCCAGGGCCACCGGTTGCATCAGGCCTTTCACATGGATGCGACGGGTCGGGCTGGAATCGAAATTCATCACCACACTGCTCACGAGCGCAGCGAAATCCATACACCGTTTGTTCGGAGTGGTGCGACCGCTGTCGAATTTAGCCAGGTCCAGCAACTCATTGATGAGAAACAAGAGTCTTGATGCATTCCGTAAACCGGTCTGGACCACCTCTTTGGCTTCTGCGCCTAGTGAAGATTTCAAGAGCGTCTTAAATGCACCCACCGCCAGAGTGAGCGGCGTGCGAATTTCATGGCTGATATTGGCAAAGAACTCACTTTTCAACCGATCCAGTTCGAGAAGTTTTTGATTGGATGTCTCCAATTCAACCCTTGCCTTTCGCTCGAGGAGCCGTGCTTGAAATTCGGCCCGCTGCAGTCGCTCGTAGAGGGAAACCGAGAACAGTAAGGCGACACAGGTCCATATGAGAAAAAACGAGTTCTCAATGGCTGCATCGATATCAGCCGTCACAGATGTCTTGAGAAGATTCAGCCCATAATATGCTATGAGCGTTCCCGCCTGAGCGATCAGATGACTGGGCCAGGACACCGGCACAATGACCGCTGCAGCCAGGAATACGAGATTGAGTCCGTTGTAATACTGGGCGGTGAATCCGCCAAGCACGACGGTCATCTGGACGATGCACAGGTTGCCAATCAATACCCAAAGGATTAAGAACACATGTGGCGGGATTGCGGCAGGTTGGTATCTCACCAGCAGAAAACAACCGAGGAGCCCTAACTCCAAAATCGTGCGTATGTCGAGGATTGCATCGAGGTGCTCTTGATGGAGGAGGACGTCGGCTACGATGAATGCCGGATTGGCGACCAAACCCAAAAGATAAAGGACGGTCAAGCGTTCCCAGGCAAACCGGGTGCACCAATTTGTGTAAGATTCAGATTCATGGAGCTGCGAACTGTCTTCCTTGTTTGTCACGAGTCTTAAATAAAAACTGCGTAACGTGGAGATGAGGGTCATCGTGAACCTCGGAATGATCTGGATAGGTTTTGACAGTCTATCCATTGATTACTGCCCTGCTCGTACAAGTCATGCGCGGTTCGCCCATACGTTTCGGTTCGAAAAAAAAGATCAATCGGTAGGAAAGGAAGGGCCATAACTATTCCACATAACTGTACGAATGTAGGGAATGTTTATTGTCGTGACGTTTGAAGTATTCCTTTTTCGGCTATCTGAAGATGGAGGTGTGGCCCATGCGAGCATGAATGGACGCCCCCATTCGCTCGACCGACGAGGAACGAAGGAATTTGGAACGCCCGGTTTCTGCCCGCCAAGGGCCGATCCGGATGGTTTGGAGGAATGAGATTATCTTGTGGTTACGGAGAGGCTTCTGAACAAAGCCATTGCCGGTGTGTTGGAAATCGAACGCGATTGTATTGGCGGCTGGCCGTCCTTCTTGCATCTGGTCCGCCACGATCCAGCGAAATGAGACCGCTACCATGACAGTGCCTCCCGCCAGTTGTGTACGCCACTATAGATAAAACATCCATTATCTTCAAATTCTTTAAGTCTCTATTATTGGGGAACATTGGAGGATGGATGTGTGAGAGAAAACAAGTGGTGAAAGGGGCATCTGCGGAAAATGAAAGGATCCCTTTGAGTCGTTACATCTTCAGGCTGGGCACAGATTCTTCGGCCTGGCCTCAGAATGACAAGTCTCAATTGGACCAGAGCACTTTATTTTTGGGGCGTATGGTTTTCTGTTCTATGCTTGTTGGTGGACGTGTG